>JAEZQK010000002.1 GCA_023413135.1 Bacillota bacterium | reverse complement strand
CTCCAAAACAATCCCCCCGTCGGCGCCCGCCGGCCCCCCCCCGCCCCTACGGCGTTCAGGCAAAGATGAATGGTCCATATTCCGAAGCTTCTATAGTTGACAGTCCACCAGTATTCATCGGTGTGTTTATGCCTTGATTAAAACAATATACGAAAGGATAAGCCAATGGAAAAGTTTGCTGTGTTGCTCCTGCTCATGATTCCTGCCTACTTCATATATGCCGTATACTCCACCTTGCGGGCGGCCAGGCAGCGCAGGGATGAGGCGGCAAGAAGCTTCGGCACATTCCAGGAGCATCCGCAAGAAGACTGGGAAAGCCTATATGCCCAGTGGACGCTGCAAAAACCGGAAGGCCAATACAACGTAGACGATATCACCTGGAATGATCTGGACATGGATCTGGTCTTTCACCGCATCAACGCCTGCCTGACCACCCCGGGTGAAGAAGAATTGTATAACCGGCTGCGTTCATTGCCGGGCACGGAAGACGATTGGGAGGGCGCACTTGATGCCCTCGACCGTGATTCTGCCCTGCGGCTTAAAATACAAACGCTGCTCGCCCATGTCGGTAAAAGCAGCGAAAACGGGCTGCCGGATCTTTTGCATCATCCTGATGAATACCGGCTGCCTTATACGATCCTGTTCCGCGTGGCCGCCTTCTTGCCCCTCATTGCGGCTGCCGTGTTTTTTCTGCCTGTGCCGGCCGGCACAGGCCTTATCGCACTGATCCCCGCACTGCTCATAAACCTGATTCTTTATTATTGGGGCGGAAAAATGCTTAGGGGCAGGCTGCATACCATGCATTATGCCAAGGCATTGTTGTGGTGCGCAAAAAAGCTCACACATATGTCCATGCCGGGGCTTGATGCGCAGCAGGCAGCCATAAAGGCCGCCGCACGCCCGTTTTCCCGGCTGCGGAGGGCTTTCTCCAAGGCAACGCAGGATGGTATGGTGGAAGGGGATTTGGCGGCGATGATGACATTCGCCCAAGTATTCTTTCTGACGGAGCTTAGGGCCTACAACCGGGTGATGTCCGTCATCTCAAGGCATGCCGAGGAACTTGGGGCGCTGTATCGGGCGATAGGCAGGCTGGATATGATGATCAGCGTCCTTTCTCTGCGGAAAAGCCTTCCCAAATCCTGCCTCCCCCGCTTTCATGCGCAAATGTCACTTGAAGCGGAAGATATCGTGCACCCCCTACTGAAAAATGGTGTGGAAAACAGCGCAAGCTTTGACCGGGGCGTACTGCTCACCGGCTCCAACGCTTCCGGTAAGTCCACCTTTATCAAAGCGCTGGCGGTCAACGCCATTTGGGCCCAGTCTATCAACACCTGCTCCGCCGCCGCCTTTTCCCTCCCCCGGGCCAATATCATTTCTTCCATGGCACTCAAGGATAATCTGGCAGGCGGCGAAAGCTACTTTGTGGTCGAGATTAAATCCTTCCGGCGGATTTTGCAGGCGGTGAAGCATGCCCCGTGCCTGTGCTTTGTAGACGAGATTTTGAGGGGCACCAACACCATTGAGCGGATCGCCGCCTCCAGCGCCGTTTTAAAAAGCCTGCAAAAAAGCAGCAGCCTGTGCATTGCAGCCACCCATGATATAGAGCTGACCAAACTCCTTTCGGATCAATATGATAACTATCATTTTAAGGAGCAACTGATAGACAAGGGCATACAGTTTGACTACAAGCTTCGTCCCGGCCCATCCCAAACGCGGAACGCGCTTCTTTTATTGGGGGCTTACGACTTTCCTGAAAAAGTGATTGGGGAGGCTGAGGAGACGGTGAAATTCTTTGAACAGGAGCACCACTGGCCCGCCCCCGATGATTTGGAAGGAGGCGGTTCCCCTGCGTCTGCCTAAATTGGATGAAAGGCTTTTGGCTGCGGCAAACCTGTTTCCTCCCTGCCGGCTGGGGGCGGATATCGGTACCGACCATGGCAGGCTGCCCTTATATCTGCTGGCCTTGGGGCGGTGTAAGCGCATGGTGGTGTCGGATATCAGCGAACCGGCGCTGTCAAAGGCCAGGGAGTTGATCACCCGTCACCACTTCGATGACCGGACAGTGTTTATCCAGGCCGATGGACTGAATGCCCTTCAAGAGCCCGTACAGGCGGTCAGCCTGCTTGGCATGGGGGGAGATACCATGTGCGCCATCCTGACAGCAGCCCCCCAAATATTGCACGGGGCCGCCCTGATCCTTTCGCCCCATACGGAGCTTGATAAAGTGCGGGAAGTGCTGCCACGCATCGGCTATCATATCACCAAGGAATCCATCGCCCGGTCCGGCGGAAGGTTTTATGTGATCTTGCAGGCGCTGCCGGGGGAAACTGCGTATACAAAAAAGGAAATGCTTCTGGGACCGTGCCTTCTCAGGGAACGGCCACCGCTATTTGAGGATTATCTGCGCTGGCGGCAGCGGGTTTTACATAAGGCGCTTCAGGCTTTGAAAGATGCCGGAAGCGATGAAAGCCGCATGGCGGAATTTACGCAACTGGACGCTTACATCCGGGAGGAATTGTTATGATGCTGACCGTAAAGGCCGTATACGACTGGATAGATAGCTTTGCTCCCTTCCAAACGGCGGAATCGTACGACAACGTAGGCCTTTTGGCAGGCCGGTTCGACGCGCCAGTCACCCGCATATTAACGGCGCTGGACTGCACCTTGGAGGTGGTGGAGGAAGCCAGGCAACAAAAGGCTGAATTGATCATCACCCACCATCCCCTCATGTACCATTCCAGAAAAAACATGCGGGAGGATGATCCGGAAGGCCATATCCTGTGTGCGCTGATCCGCAATCACATGGCTCTGATCAGCGCCCATACGAACCTGGACAGGGCGCCAGGCGGCATCAACGATACGCTGGGGCATCTTTTTTCCCTTGAAAACATGCAGGGTGAGGGCTTTTTGCGCTGCGGAAAGCTGCCGTCCAAAATGACGGCCGGGGCATTACGGGATATGGCTTCCCGGCTTTTGAAAGCGCCGGTGCGTTTATACGGCAGTCAGGATATGCAGATCGAAACCCTGGCCGTAGGCGGCGGCGCGTATGACGAGGGGTTTGAGGAGGCTTTGGCCTTGGGTGCACAGGCATATCTCACCGGTGAGGTGCGCCATCACAACGCCCTTAACGCTGTGGCGCAAGGAATGGTACTGTTGGAAGGCGGCCACTACGCCACAGAGGCCCCCGGCCTTCATGCCTTTGGCGGCTGTTTACAAAAGGGATTGGATGGGTTACAATATCCAGTGGCAGTTTTTCATTTTTCAGGCGTCTCATACCTCGGGGCGCTGGATCAATAGTCTGTGTCAGGGATGGGCGAACAAAGTCGGCCGCCTTTCCTTGTTGTAGCAAATACAAGGAGGTCAAAGCATGGATCAATTGGAAATGCTCTGGGAGTATCAGCAGGCGGACATGGAGGCGGACCGGCTGGAAAATGAAATCCGCCGCTCCCCTAACCGCATCAAACTGGTCAAGAGCCGGGATTTTTTAATGGAGCAGCAGAACACCATCAAGCGTATTGAAAATGAAGTCATGATCATGAGTGACCGCATCGATGTGATCCGCGATGCCATTTTGCGGGCCGAGGAGCAATTGAAGACGCTGACGGCCAAGCTGGAAAAAGAATCGCCCCAAAGCATGGAGGATGCCCGGCAGCAGACCAATGAAGCCCGCAAGCTTTTTGAGACGCTCAACGGCTATGAGCAAGAAATGAAGCGCATCCGCAAGGACGCCGGCGACAGGGACCATCAGCAGCACGAAGTGCGCCTTCGCGCCGCCAAGGTAAAGGCGGAGTTCGATCAATTGAAGGCCGCTTATGATGTGGAATACAAGGAGCGCATGTCCGCTCTGGAAAAGCAGCGGGCGCTGGCGACTCAAAAGGCCAGGGGCATCCAGCCGGAGTATCTGGAAAAATACAAAAACATCAAGCTCCATAGCGTGCCCCCCATGGCACGGCTGCTAAACGACCAGTGCGGCGGCTGCAACATGTCGCTGCCCTCGGTGGTATTAAGGGCCATCAAGTCCGGCGGAACGATTGTGGAGTGCGAGACCTGCGGAAGAATGATTCTACAATAGTGTTTTGATTTTTTTTAAAGCAACAAAGCCCACGTCATAAAGGCGTGGGCTTTTGATGTTGCAGGAACATCCTTTTGTATAAACCCAGGAGGCTTTTGATGACCCGCAGGCGGGCGAACACAGTTCGCCCCTACACCGTAAAGAGTTGGTTGGGGGTTCTTCCGGCTTGTATACGCTCCGGTAGAAAAGTCAACAAACTCCAATCATACGTAGGGGCGAACTGTGTTCGCCCGCCATGCCGCCAAGAAGTGCATAGCCTTCAAGGGGATATCATGCCTTGGTCAAAACAGAATAGGGCTTGTGTCATATCCCTTGTCTTTATGTAAACTTCGCACATTTTAGCGATATCCTCGCTAAAAGTCAATAGAGAATAACTTAAGCAGTATTAAAAAACCATGTCCGAAAATGACCAGACATTTTCAGAAAACATGATATAATCAAACCAGTTCAGGAAAGGGGGTGAAAAGGTGACCGATCACAAAAATGCTCTGTATGCGGCATTTAAGGCGAAAGATGCACGTTTTGACGGGCGCTTTTTTGTAGGGATATCGTCCACAGGCATATACTGCCGCCCAGTCTGCCGGGCAAAACAACCCAAACCAGAAAATTGTACATTTTTTCCGACCGCAGCAGAGGCCGAGCAAGCCGGATACCGCCCCTGCCTTTTATGCAGGCCGGAGCTTGCCCCCGGTTCATCAGTAACTGACGCTACCACTGATTTAGCTTATCGGGCAGCAAGAATGCTGGAAGAAAACTGCGGGAGCGGACAAAGCCTGGAGGAAATGGCAAGGCGGCTTGGCTGCACGGACCGGCATTTGCGCCGTGCATTTACCGCCGAATACAATGTGCCACCGGTTCAATATCTGCAAACATGCAGACTGCTCCTTGCCAAAAACTTACTCACAGACACAGGTTTGTCCGTTCTGGAAGTTGCAATGGCGGCCGGCTTTGGCAGTTTGCGCCGCTTCAATGGCCTTTTTAAAAAACAGTACAAGCTTTCGCCCACGGCTTTACGAAAACATACCACAGAAGAAAAAAAGGATGGCATTACCTTAGCATTGGGCTACCGCCCGCCATATCCTTGGGAAAAAATGTTGGACTTTCTTTCAGGACGTGCAATATCAGGAATTGAGGTTGTAAAAAGCGGCGAATACATGCGCACCGTACATTTGAAAGACGCTGAGGGAAAGCATGTATACGGTTGGGTGCGGGTAGGCCACATGCCTAAAAAGAATGCATTGAGCGTTACCGTAAGCGAAACTTTACTGCCAGTACTCCCACAGGTATTGGCGCGGATACGGCACCTATTTGACTTATATTGCGACCCGGACGCGGTGTATGAAACACTACGGGCAATGAACGGTATCCGCCCCGGCCTTTGTGTGTTGGGAACTCGTGTGCCGGGATGCTTCAACACTTTTGAAATGGCAGTACGGGCGGTGCTTGGACAGCAAATCACCGTGAAAGCAGCAAGCACATTAGCGGCAAGGATTGCCCAAACGTACGGCACACCTATACAAACCGGGATGGAGGGATTGACCCATATCTTTCCTTCACCCGAAAATGTTTTAGCTTTGGACGGAGCTATTGAAAATCACTTTGGCGCGTTAGGTGTTACCGCTGCACGGTCAAATACCATTTATGAACTGGCACGGGCATTCGTGCAAGGGGAAATTGATGTTGGTATTTGCGCCCAGCCGGAAGAGGAAATAAAAAAGCTGATGGCTATTCGCGGTATCGGAAGCTGGACAGCACAGTATATTGCTATGCGCGCTATGGAATGGCCTGATGCTTTCCTTGAAACAGACGCAGGCGTAAAAAAGGCACTGCAGCCCTACACATCAAAAGAACTATTGAAAATGGCAGAAGCATGGAGACCGTGGCGCAGTTATGCCACCGTCAACCTTTGGAACACGCTGTAATACTGCTTCCAAACATTATTGCGTCATTGCCGCGGATCTTTTCGCGCTACTTAAGCGTCGTCTTGTACCCGGCTTGCTCAATCGGCGCGCTGCTGCGCTGCCGCTTGCATCGCTTGTATCGCAAGCTTCCTCCGCCCGGCTTATTGCCGCCACTGGCGG
>JAEZQK010000001.1 GCA_023413135.1 Bacillota bacterium | reverse complement strand
GCTCTGCTCCGCCCGCCACGGTGATGCTTCTCATTGGGCGGAGCAGAGCCCCGCCCCTACGGTGTTGTTTGTTTATTGACTTCTCCGCCTGCAACACGGTGGCATGGAGGTTAATATATGATACGCGACGGCAAAGGATGAGGGAAAGAGAGCCCTTCGCCGTTGCCTGTCTTAGCCCTTCTCTTATCTTTATGACATTGGGGCTTAATCCCGCCGCAGTAGCGGTACCGTAAAGCCAGGAAAAGGATGGCGAACGCCCGCCCCCGCCCTACGCTAATCCTACGATGTTGGTACGGTGCGTTTCCAAAGATGTCGACAACGACGCATTAATGTTTTTGATTTGTATCAGCTTATCTGCACAGCACCATCATCAAATCATTGACGTTCGTCCCTGTGGGTCCGGTGACCACCAATCCCCCCGCCGCTTTGAGCACTTCATAGGAGTTGTTGTCGTTCAGCTGACCATCCAGGTCAATCCCCAGTTCCCGGCATTTTGATGCGAATTCACCTGTAACCATCCCGCCGGCCGCATCGGTGGGGCCGTCCGTTCCGTCGGATCCTACGGAGAGTACCAGCACGTCCTTCAGCCCGTCGATCCCCTTGGCGGCGGCCAGGGCAAGCTCCTGATTGCGTCCTCCCTTGCCATGGCCCTTTAGATGCACTACAGTTTCACCGCCCAGGATCACGGCGCAGGGGGGCTTTATAGGCTGGCCCGTTTTTCGTATCTGTCTTGCAATGGCAGCCAGAAACCCGCCAGCCTCCCTTGCTTCCACGTCCAGCGTGGTCGTCATGAGCAGCGTTTCATATCCCCTCGCCCTGGCCGCCTTCGCAGCGCCCAGGCAAAGCTCATCCACATTTCCGGTAATTTCGGTCGTCACGTTGACAAGCACCTTGGGCGTTTCCTGCTTAAGTTTTTCCCGTACGGCATCCGAGACCTTCAGCTTGTACCTTTTCACAATCTCCAGCGCATCCTCTGCCGTCGAGCTGTCGGGATAGGCCGGACCGGAGGCGATGCTGTCCAGCGGATCATTAAGCACGTCGCTCAATACAATGGAAAGCACGTGCGCAGGAGCACATTGAAGCGCGAACCGCCCGCCCTTTACCTGGGACAGATGCTTGCGGATGGTGTTGATTTCCACGATATTGGCCCCGCAGGCCAGAAGCTGCTTGGTAATATCCGCAATGTCTGAAAGAGATATTCCGTTAAGCGGCAGTTCAAACAGCGCCGACCCGCCTCCCGATACCAAGAAAACCACCGTTTGCTCCCTTTTTAAGCCGCTGACAAGGCGGAGGGCTTCCCTGGCCGCATGCACACCGTTCTCATCTGGCACGGGATGGCCGGCCTCCATGACGGCAAGACCGGGAATGTCTCCCAAAGCATGCGCATATTTGGTAATGACGATCCCGCCGGATACCTTGTCCCTAAGTACGTCCACGGCTGCCTTTGCCATCCGCCAGGCGGCCTTTCCAATGGCGATAATGACCGCATCTCCCGATACGTGATGCCGGTTAAGCGCCCTTTCCACCGCTGCTTCGGGCAGTACGGCCTCAATGGCTTCGCTAAAAATCGCCTGGGTATCCTCGCGCAACGTCGTCATGTTCGTGCCTCACTTTCATTGGTGGTCATCTCCATGCGATGTCTATTGTACTTAAAAAACAAACATCGAGAGCAGCCAGATAAATAAGATAGCCACAATGCCCATGACCAGGGTAACGATGGTCTGTGTCTTGTAGCCATCCTCCGCTTTGATGCGTCCAAAATTGGTAACAACCCAGAAATAGGAGTCGTTGGCATGGGATACGGTCATGGCCCCCGCGCCTATAGCCATCACGGCAAGAGCCGCCGCCAATGGCGTTGTAAAGCCCAGGCTCTGCATCAGCGTACCAGGTGCGGAGAATGCCCCCATCACGCTGGCGGTGGTAATGATGGCTACTGTGGAAGAGCCCTGCGCCGTTTTCAGGATGGCGGCCAAAAGGAAGGGGAAGAAAACGCCTACGCTTGTCAAAAATGTGGCGTTTTCAGAAATGAAGGTAGTGATGCCCGCTTCGGTAATCACCTTTCCCAATACGCCCCCCGCTGCCGTAACAAACAGAATAGGGCCTACGGTTTTCAGGGTTTCGTCGGTCAGGCCATGGAATTCCTTCATCTTGCGAGCGGAGGACAAAAGACCTATGCTGAACAGAAGCCCTACCGCCAAAGCAATCATCGGCGTGCCAAGAAAGGTGATAAGATCGGCAACCGGGCCCGCAAGACCCAGAATAGCAATGATGGAGCTCAGACTCATGAGCAGCACCGGCACTATGATCGGCGTAAAGGAAGCTGCCGTACCGGGAAGCTTTCCATACTCCTTCACCAGCTCCTCATAGCTTTTTACTGCTTCATTTTTGTCCTCATCCTCGGTAGATTTCACCCTTTTGCCAATGCATTTGGCATATATATAGGCGGCAATCAAGCAAGGGATGGAGACAAGCGCGCCCACGCCGATCACCAGCAGCATATTGCTGCCGATGCCCAGCGTCCCGGCGGCGGCAATGGGGCCTGGCGTAGGCGGGATGAACACATGGGAGGTGTACAGCCCGGCAGACAGCGCCACCGTCATTGCAACGCTGGATACGCCCGTTTTTCTGGCAATAGCACGGCGGATAGGATTCAGGATCACAAACCCGCTGTCGCAAAACACAGGGATGGATACGATCCACCCCATCAGCAGAATAGCCAATTCCGGATGTTTTTTCCCCACCCTGCGAACTACGGAATCTGCCATTTTCAGCGCGGCACCGGTCTTTTCCAGAAAGTAACCGATCATGGCGCCAAGGATGATGACGATGCCCAGGCTTGAAAAGACACCGGAGAAACCCGCGCCTATCACCCCCGGTACTTTTGTTATGGGAATACCGCCTAAAAAAGCCAGCACCAGCGATGTACCCATCAGCGCAAGAAAAGGATGCAGCCTGAATTTGGAAATGGCCACAATCATGATGATAACCATCACCACAAAGGCGATGAGCAGCGGTATTCCCGACATTGAAAGGCCTCCCTGTGTTTTTTTCCAGCCTTTGAAGCCGGGCATATTCCTTTGCCACAGCTTCTATTACAGGCTTGTCTCTCCACCCCCTATTGTGTCCTATACGGTCAATATCATCCAAAAAAAGCTAATTATGGCGCTATATTCATGATATGGGGGACACGTTTCCGCCGAAAAAGGCCGGAAGCTGCAAAAAACCCGGCATCGCAAGCTGCAGAACAATCACAGCAACACCCAGCACCGCCACATACAGCGCAAACCAGCCAAGGGAAATACGGTTGATGACCTGAAGCATGAACCGGATGGCCAGAAAGCCGCTGACCGCAGCTGCCACCATACCCACCATTACGGGAAGCAGATCAAGCTGCTGGAAGTATCCGCTTTCCAAGGCGTTTTTCCCCTTGATGAGCAGGCTGCCCAGGATGGCGGGCGCGCTCATCATAAAAGAGAACTTGGCCGCAGACGTTCGTGTCAAGCCCGAGGCCACGCCGCCCAGCAGCGTGGAGCCGCTGCGGCTTACGCCGGGGAGTAGCGCCACGGCCTGCATGCAGCCCATGGCGACAGCATGCTTATAGCCAGGTTCCTCCGCACGCTTTGAATGCTTTCCGCCCCGCTTGCTAAGCTTTTCAGCCAAAAGCATGAAAGCCGCGGTAATCAGGAACGCAAAGCCCACAAACCAGCCTGCAAAAAGGCTCTCCAACACATCGTTGAAGGCCAAAGCCACAATCAGCGCCGGAACGGAAGCAATGAACAGCAGCAGCAGCGTTTTGGACTTGAACAGGTTGCGCAAAATGGCCATCCAATCCTTCCAGAACACTACGACCACGGCAATCAGCGTACCTACGTGCAGCAGAATATCCAGCATTTGCAAAACGGGAGCTTCCGCCTGATCGGCAATACCCATGATGGCCCGCGCCAAAATAAGGTGTCCGCTGGAAGAGATGGGCAGAAATTCCGCCAGCCCCTGAACCAGGCCCAGAATGGCGGCTTGCAGTATCGTCATTGTCATATCCTTCCTTCGCTTATCAGTCAGCGCCTATTATACATGAATCTCCCGCGCCTGTCACGCGGGAGACAAAACTTCCCCTTATTTTCTTGTCCGGTCTCCAAAATCTGCCGCCAGGTCATATTTAATTGCCTGGAAGCAGCCTTGTCAGGTCCGCAAGCTGCACAAATTCCGCGCGGTAGCCATACACATCCGCTTCAAGGCTGGAAAGGGCGCGGTCTATCACGCTTTCCAGGCTGGCCTCGCCCTTATAGGGAGAGTCCTCCAGGATAAGCCCGAACTCGGCCACCGCCGAGGCAAAGGACATACCGCCGCTCATGACCCGGGAGAGCTCATCAGACTTCAATGCGCTTTCGTCCGCCATGATCTTTTCGCTGCCGGGCAGCTTGTAGCGGATGGAAACATACAGCGTTTCCTCGCCGCCTGCCAGCGAACTTTTTTGATACCGGGATTCGGGCACCTCAAACGGCGGTTCCTGTGGTACCGCGGGAATGATCTCATACAGGGCGATCATCTGATGGCCTGCTCCCATTTCTCCGGCATCCTTTTGATCATCCAGAAAATCCTCCGTATTCAGCAGCCGGTTTTCATAGCCGATCAGCCGGTATTCGGCCACATGTTCGGGGTTGAACTCCACCTGAAGCTTCACATCCTTGGCAATTAAGAAAATGGTGCCTGTCATGTCATCCACCAATACCTTTTTGGCTTCTTTCAGCGTATCGATATAGGCATAGTTGCCGTTGCCGCGATCCGCCAGCGTCTCCATTTCATAATCTTTCAGGTTGCCCATGCCAAACCCCAGCACGCTCAAATAAATGCCGTTGTCCCGTTCCTTGGTGATGAGCGCTTCGAGCTCACTTGCGCTTTGCACGCCCACATTGAAGTCGCCGTCCGTAAGCAGGATGACCCGGTTGTTCCCGCCTTCGATATAAGCTTCCCTCGCCTTTTCATAAGCCGCTGTGATCCCGCCCGCGCCGTTGGTGGAGCCATAGGCGTTCATGCTGTCAATGGCCGCAAACAGCTTTTCCGTGAGGTCAGCGGGGGTGGTATCCAGCAAAACCCCCGCCGTGCCGGCGTATGTCACAATGGTAATACGGTCCTTCGCGCCAAGCTGCGAAACCAGCAGCTTCAGCGACTTTTGTATAAGCGGCAGCCTGTTGGGCGCCTCCATGGAGCCGGATGCATCCACCAGGAAAACAAGGTTGCTGCCCGGAAGCGAAGCTTTGTCCGGCTCATAGCCGGAAAGTGCGATCATGGCCAATTGGTGCTCCTTGTTCCAGGGGCACACGGCAAGCTCGGTGGTGATTGAAACCGGCTCCTCCGCCGTGGGCTTCTTAAGATCGTAAGTAAAATAGTTGAGCATCTCCTCAATGCGGATCGCACCTTTGTCAGGCAGATAGCCGCCCACAAGGCACCTGCGGATATTGGCATAGGAGGCCGTGTCCACATCCAGGGCAAAGGTGGAGAACGGGCTGACAAGGGGATTCAAAAACCGATTCTCCGTTTCATTGCCATAAGATTCGTCGTTCAGGCTGTTGTAATCGATGCGGGGCATGGGCACGGGTATGGTTCCATAGCCCCGCCCGTTAAGCGACACCGTCTCCATCTGCGGCGCCGGTGCGCCCGCCATAGGCATTGACGCACCCGTGGTGAAAGCTGCACTGAAAAGAGCATCCTCCCGCGTCTCAAGCTCGATCTGTGCGTCCCGGTAGGAAGCAAAGGATGCAATCAGCTTTTGCGCATCCTCCTTGGGGACCTGATGGTTGCTGATGGCCGCAAGGCCCGTGACCAGATCGTTTTCAATGGCAAAGGCCAGCGCCGACGCGGCGGACAGTTCCCCGCGCCCCACCGCCTCGCACAGGGCCACCAATGCGCGGCTATAGGTGACGGGACGGTCGGATGTCAGCCGGGATGCCTCAACAGTTTCGGGAAAAGCCGCGCCCAGCAGCAAACCAAACTCCTTCTCACTGATAGGCAAGGAGCTATTCCCCGCTTCCTGCGCCCAGGCCGCGGGAAGCAGCGAAACGGACAGGCAGAAGGCAAGCAGCAGGCAAATCAGGTTTTTCCTTTTCATGATGGTACGCTCCTTCCATGTTTTTTCCAGATATCAATAGGACGCAGCCATTCCAAAAAAGTTCCAATGCGATTTTTGATAATACAAGCGCGCTCCGTGGGAAAGATTGCAATTCCCTGCCGACGCTAGTATAATGATGTGGCTATTGTTCTCATGTTAAGGAAGGGGCGTTGCCCATGAAGCTGGGTGTCGTAGGTTTGCCCAACGTCGGAAAAAGCACCCTGTTCAATGCCATCACCCAGGCGGGAGCGCAGGCCGCCAATTATCCCTTTTGCACCATTGAGCCCAACACGGGCACCGTACTGGTGCCGGACGACCGCTTGAATGTGCTGGCAAACATGTACCACCCCAAAAAAGTAACGCCCACCGGCATCGAATTTGTGGATATCGCCGGGCTTGTGAAAGGCGCCAGCCGTGGCGAGGGCCTTGGCAACAAATTCCTTTCCCATATCCGGGAGGTGGATGCCATCGTCCATGTGGTGCGCTGCTTTGTGGATGAAAACATCATCCACGTGGACGGCAGTGTGGACCCTGCCCGGGACATTGAAACCATCAACCTGGAATTGATCTTTGCGGACATGGAGACCGTATCCCGCCGGGAAGACAAAGCCCGGAAGATGTTAAAATCCGGCGAAAAAAAGTACGCGCTGGAAGCGGACCTTGCGTCACGGCTGCAAAGCCATCTCACGCAGGGCAAGCCTGCCCGTACCTTCCCAATGACCGAGGAGGAGAAGGATGTCGCGGAAGGCTGGTTCTTGCTCACCGTAAAGCCTGTGATCTATGCTGCCAACATCGCCGAGGACGATTTAAGCAAGCCGGAAGACACCATTCCCGGTGTGGCGAAAATGAAGGAACTGGCCAAGGCGGAGCACGCGGAATTAATCGTCATCAGTGCCCGCATCGAAGAAGAAATCGCCCAGCTTCCCCCGGAGGAAAAGGCTGAATTTCTTTCCGCCCTGGGGCTTGAAAAAAGCGGTTTGGACAGGCTGGTTACCGCCTGCTACCGGCTGCTGGGGCTTATATCCTTCCTGACTGCGGGAGCGGATGAGTGCCGGGCCTGGACCATTAAAAACGGCTTTAAAGCCCCCCAGGCCGCGGGCAAAATCCATACCGACTTTGAAAAAGGCTTTATCCGCGCGGAGATCGTGCCTTATGAAACACTGGTGGCCCAGGGCAGCATGACCGCCTGCCGGGAAAAGGGCCTGATCCGCAGCGAAGGCAAGGAGTACGTCATGCAGGACGGGGATGTGACCCTGTTCCGCTTCAATGTGTGACCCGGAGGAAGCTATGAGCCGTTTGAAGTTCCTTTTCCAGCGCATGGCCCGGATGGATTATAAAGCCATGTGGAAGACCACGAAGATTTTGAAAGAGCGCAGCGGCAAAAGCCGCCTGTGGCTTCTTGTTGACATGCTCAGGTGCGCCGTCCGTTACAACGCCGGCTATGTGGACTACAAGATCGCGGAGTTCTACCGTTTAAACGACACTCAGCGCAGAACGCAAATCACCCGCGGCATCTCCAATAGCATCGTACGGCGGATGAACGAAAAGGATTACTGGCATTACTTCGACAATAAGGCGGAATTCAATACGATGTTCGCCGAGCATGTGAAAAGGGACTGGCTGGAACTAAGCGATGATGCCACCGCAGAGGCTTTGGAGAAATTCCTTTCGGGCAAGGATGCAGTCATCGCAAAGCCTCTGGAGGGCTCCAGCGGCCAGGGCATCGAAAAGTATGCCAAGGCAGACTGGCAGGAGGGCATTCTTGAGTTTTTGAATTTGCTCCGTCAAAAAAACATCGGCATCCTGGAAGAAGTGGTGGTACAGCACGAGAGGCTTTCGCAGCTCTGCCCCACATCCGTCAACACCGTGCGCATCGCAACACTGCTGGGGGATAAAAAGCAGGGCATCGTCTATGCCTTTTTGCGAATCGGCAACGGCCGGGTCATGGACAACGTGGACTGCGGCGGCATGGCCGCCAGGGTCGATCTTGATTCCGGCAAGCTGTTGACCGTCGGCGCGGACAAGCAGGGCAACACATACAAAACACATCCCAAGACAGGCACGCCCATCGTAGGCTTTGAAGTGCCCTTCTGGAAAGAAGCAAAACAAGTGTGCATCGAAGCCGCCCAAAAGGTGCCTCAGATGCGGTTTGTGGCCTGGGACGTGGCCATTACGAACGACGGCCCCCGGTTCATTGAGGGCAACTCCTTCCCCAGCCATGCCGTTCCCCAGTTCGCAGCCCACTACCCCGACGGCATTGGCATACTGACGGAATTCCGGAAGTTCATTGATCTGTAAATAGCACGGGCTGTTGCATAAAGTGCATACTATATGTTGTTATTCAAAGAGAGGGGTTTCGCGTCTGCGGACGCGACCAAAGGGCTTTCCGATCGCCCTTTGGAAACCTTCGGTCGCCGTCTCTATGAATAATCATACAATATGCAACTATTGCAACAGCCCCTCTTTTTATTGTGCCGGCGCATTTATCGCGCTCCATACCGTATGCTTCAACAACACCATTGTTGTTATTGCCCCAACACCGCCTGGAACAGGGGTGATTGCCTCCACTTGATCAGCAACGGCATCATAGTCCACATCGCCACACAGCTTGCCGTCTTTCATGTTGATACCCACATCAATGACTACCTGCCGGTGATTTATATAATCAGGAGTGATCATTTTGGCAGCGCCGGCGCAAGCAACCAAGATGTCGGCCTTTCTGCATTCTTCGGCCAGGTTTGCCGTTTTTGTATGACAAACGGTCACCGTCGCGTTTTTGCCCAGCAAAAGCATTGAAAGCGGTTTGCCAACAACCAGGCTCCGCCCTACAATGGTTGCCTTTTTGCCTTCCGCATCAATTCCATAGAAATCCAGCATTTCAATAACTGCCTGAGGCGTACATGGCGGAAAACCTTTCCTGTTTCCGGCAAAAAGAGAAGCGGTATTGAAAATGCCCATGCAATCAACATCTTTTTCCGCAGCAATCAGGTACTTTATTCTATCTTCTGAAAGATGCCTGGGCAGCGGACGAAACAGCAATATGCCATGAACAGCCATATCATTGTTAAGGGATATGATTGTGCTTTCCAGCACGTCCTGTGCGATGCCGGCAGGCAATGCAATGACCTCTATAGCGGCATGGAGCGCCGAGAATCTTTTCTGTATTGATTTTTCATAGGAAAGATCTTCTTCACGATCACCGATCCGGACTACGGCAAGTTTCGGAACAATACCTTTTTCGCTTAAGACCTTAATTTGCTCAGCAGCCTGACTCCCTAAAGCATGTACGACCGGCATGCCATCTAATCTGCGCATTGCATATCCCTCAGTTCATTGGCAATATGTTCATAAATGACATTGCACCTGTTTACGCCTTCGTTCAAAAGTGCTTGGGCATCGCCGTTGATATTATGCGCATGGTCACGGTTTTTCATCAGCTTGGTGTTGATATACACATTCATCGCCGCCCCCTCCATTGATGCACGTAAAGCAGTGGCGGCAACTCCAACATCACTTAGCGCAAGCCGTGACCCTTTTACCGAAAGCTGCTCCAGCATATCAACAGCACTTGATGCTTCCCGCAGAATATCCATGGGAACGGAGCATGCCGCAGTAAGGGCCTGTTCCAGTATCTCATTTCTGCCCGGCTCATCTTTGGGAATACCGTAGGCTTTTGAAAGCGGCTCAAATACTTCTGCGTCTTTATCGACAAGCTTCAGCAAAATCCCGGCGGATACAGCGGAATCTGAAAGGATACGGTCCAAATCCTCCTGATATGGGGCATATTTTTTCTTGCCGGTGGTCAAGTTTGCCACCATTGCGCAAAGCGAAACACCGATCGAGCCAACCAGGGCGCTGGCCCCACCACCTCCGGGAGCAGGCGATTTGGAAGACAGTTCCTCTAAGAACGTTGTCATTGTCTTTGCTTCAGCATGATCAATATACTTGTAGTTGCACATCCACGCCGGAGAAAATCCGCTGCGGTGGGCAACGGCCTGGGAGGCAATATTGGAAGAGGACGTCCCATAGAAAGGTACGATCCCTCTTTGCATGATCATAGCAGCCAAACGGCTCACAAGGCACGCGGCCAGCCCACAGCCTCTATAGGGCTCTTTCACATCGATCCCAATCTGCCACATGGTTTTGCAGTCGGCAGAGGCCCCGGCCATCCCCGCAATCTCATTTCCCCGGAGCGCATACAAAACCAGCACATCCGGCCGGGGATGGTTCGGATCGTACTGTATCGCGTTTTCAAACCCGGGAACCGTATACAGCTTATGGATTTGAGCACCTTCCGCCGATACCAGGGCAAATCCTTCGGGACAAGGCAATTCCTTTACATCCGGGCCGTCAGGGATATAGTAGAGTGAATGACCGTACAGGAACGGGGCTGAGAACAGGTCGTCCCTGCGTTTGTTTTCCAGGATAGGCCGCACCTTTTCAAGAACGCTGTCGTCACCGCTGACGACGATGCCTTTACCCATGGTGGCGATTTCCAGGTGCGGAGTCTGCCTTTGGATGAGCCTGCGGCCCTCAAGCAAGGCGGCCTTGGTAAATACAACCCCGTCATGAAGGAAATCCCGCGGGTCGCAGTTCATGTCCACTGCAAGCTGCTTGCGGACAATATCCAGCATCCCCTTTTTATCAAGCACCATAGGTCATTCCCCCATCTTTTCATCCTTTGTGCATTCTCATTGGATAATGATCCTGTATTTCCCTTCATTTCCTCACTGATGACCGTGCTGATGCTCCCCGCATTCATGCGAATCGCACGTATCCCCGTGATGATGGCCATGGTGTTCACAGGCGGCCTCGGAATCATAGACGAGTTCACCCTTGAGAAACGCCTCCACCGCCTTGTCGGCATTCCCGGAAACGCCTCCATACAGCTTGATTCCCGCTTCTGCCAGGGCACGTTTCGCGCCGCCGCCAATGCCGCCGCAGATCAGCGTGTCTACCTTCACCTTTTGCAAAATGTCTGCCAGTGCGCCATGACCGCTGCCGTTTGTATTGATGGTTGTGGCCAGCTTCACCTCGTTGTTTTCAACATCATATACCTTGAACCGCTCGGTGTGTCCAAAGTGTTGAAAAACCTCTCCGTTTTCGTATGTCACCGCAATTCTCATAGTACCGCTCCTTTCGCATGTCTCACGATTTTTTTCATTCCCTTCGGAATGATATTCCAAAAAGTCATCTTCCCCCATACAATGGCGTCTTCTTTTGTGGCAATGCCCGCATCTGCACCCGGGCACTCCCTCATCCATGAGGACATAGCTTCCACCGCCGATGGATAGGTCTATTCCCCTCACAAGGCATTCGGCCAGCTTCACCCTTGCACTGTTGTAAATCGCCTGGGCAGTCGTCCTGGCCACCTCCATGTGATGGGCGCATTCCTCCTGGCTGAATCCCTCAAGGTCAATCAGACGAACAGCTTCAAACTCATCTACCGTCATCTCGATCACTCTTTTATCAGCTTCACCTTCCTTCACCGGGCCAAAGCGCCTGTAACCCGGCATGCAGCACACGCGACGTCCTTTTCTGGGCCTGGCCATGACCCTGCCACTCCTTTCTGAAATTACCGGCATATGCCATTAACTTTTTTCATTATAGCGCATTTCCGGCATATGTCAATAATTATCTTAAAAAGAAAAGCAGTACGCGAAACACGCCTGCCATCTTTGATCATTCCATGAAACCTGCTTTCATGCGTTCAATCTCCGGAGCCCCTTGGGATAATGATTTTTCATCATGCCGTCCGACACTTTCCCCCATCCCAACGCAAGCCCTGCAAAGACAGGCAGCATCCATCCCTTCATTTCCGGCGGCGCAGGAAGCGTTTCTCCCCTCAAGTAAGCCATCCCCTCCTCCTTCGTCATAGAAAACGCAGGACACGGATAGGGTCTTGCCATACCCATGGCCCAGGCATGATCGGGAACAAAGTGCTTGCCCCGCGCCTGTCCCAAATGCAGGCCAGCCCGAAGCACCTTCAGTCCAGATATATCCGGCAGCACGGGGGCGCTGACCAGACGCCCGGCAAACAGGCCGGCAATATCCGGTCCCGGTCCGCCAAAGACATCCCGGCAGAATGCATGGTAGGCATCCATGCTTCCCTTATCCGGGGCCGGCAGAGCATTGGTACGGACGGCGCGGTTCTCCGCCTCCCCACATTTTCGCATCAGCGCTACAAAGTGTCCTTCCCCTGCCACCCTGTGGGGAAACAAATGAAGCATCCCGCTTTCCGTTCTTACATCCGGCGACAGGGCAAAGGGAGCAAGGCTGAACTCCGTATGCTCCTTCAAAAAGTTCTCAACAACGCCCTCATTTTCGATGGTGTTGAATGTGCAGGTGGAATAACACAAAATACCCCCGGCCCGTACCATCCCCGCACCATGAAGAAGAATCTCCATCTGCCGCCGCGCGCAGCCCAAAGGCGCTTGCTCCGTCCATTCGGCCCGCGTCTCGGGATGGCGGCGGAACATGCCCTCCCCGGAGCAGGGTGCATCCACCAGCACACGGTCAAAGCAGCCTGGCCATTTATGATTCAGCCTTTCCGGCGTTTCACAGGTTACCAGCGCATTCTTCACGCCCATCCGTTCCAGGTTCCCGGATAGCACCTGGGCACGGGAGGCCACCGGCTCATTGCTGATGAGCAGCCCCTGTCCCCCCATGCGGGCGGCAATTTGCGTGCTCTTGCCGCCGGGAGCAGCGCAAAGATCCAGCACCCATTCGCCGGGCTTCGGATCCAGCGCCCCCACCGCCGCCATGGCACTGGGCTCCTGCAAGTAATAGGCACCCGCTTCGTGCAAGGGATGCGCGCCGGCCGCAGAATCCAGCGTGATATACATCCCGTCCTTTTCCCAAGGGACCTTGCCCAACAGCCCTTCCACCCAGGAATGAAGGCCGCCCTGAGGCACCTTTCCCAGATTTTCTCTTAGCCCTCTATGAAAAGGTTTTTCGTAGGACTGCAAAAAGTCCTGCATCTCCTCTTTCAAAAGAGGTGCAAGACTCTTAACAAATCCCTGCGGCAGGGCAATATCTTCGGTCTTTGCCTTCATTCTTCCATCCACTCCGGCTGCATATACCGGACAATAGGCTTGCATAGCGGCTGCAGGTCTTCAGGCAGCTGAGCCAACACCGCCTGCTCCCCGGTGATCATGGCAACGGGTATGCCTGTTTTTTGAGATACCTCCGCCAAAACCTCCTGGCCCCGAAATAGCAGCTCCGCCGTTGTTTCCCCTTGCAGATTGGCATTGTTGATAAGCGCATCCGGCTGCATTCTGGACCTGAATGCAATGCGCTCCATCATACGCTGAATGTCTCCCGCCGTTTGGGATAAAGGGCGGCACACATTGACCACATACAAAACACAGGTATTGTTTCGCTCCCGCTGGAAGAAGGGCGCATACCGGCCCAGCGCCACCGCCCCCGTATCATCGCCGCCCACATCAAATACCACCTGCTCATGGGGCCGGTCAAATACGCTCTGTATCTCCGGGGGCAGCGCGGGGATATCCACGGTGGTGGTGGCAAAGGTGGGCATCAATACGCGGATACCACTTTCCGTAAGCAGCATGCGCTTTTCGCCGCTGCGGAAGTACGGATTCACGATATCCAGGTCCACCAAAGCCGTAGGGCCGTTTTTTCTTTTTTCCAGCGCCAGGTTCAGGGCGATCTCGGTTTTTCCGCTGCCGTAATTGCCTACCAGCACAGTCAGCCGGGGATGAGTCAGCATTTAACTTCAGTCATCCTCCTGAAAATCGGGATTTTTTTTCGTATTTGTTGGATTAGCACCAGGCCTGTTGGGGTATACCGGGGCGTGGAAAGCCCTTCTTTTATCGATGGGCGGCGGCAGGCCGTCAATGATCTTGCTCTCCTCCTCATCATCCACGGTGAGCACCTTGCCGGCACGCTGGGCGATACGGCTCAGGCCGCTTTTCACCTTGGACAGAGGCGTAATGTCCGTACGGGCCTTGCGGGCACGCTCCATGCGCTGCTCACGCTCCACAGGCGGCGTGGGGACACGGTACGGTGAAAAGTTCTCCAGTCCGGAAAAATTCCAGGTGGGGCCGGCCACTTCCTGTGGCTGTTCCTCCTCCGCCACGTCCAACTCTTCGGGTGCCTTCGCAACGGGTTTTTCCGTTTCCCTATGCCAGCCATACTGGCGGCTTAGCGCCTGGTAATCGATTCCCGGATGCAGCGGCTGATCAGCAGATGGGGCGGGCACATCCGGCACCCAGCTTTCCTCCTCCGAAGCAGGCTCCGGCTCGTCAAAATAATCCTGCTGCTCATTGGGCCAGTCCTCAACGGGCTCTTCCTGCCAAAGGGCGGTAGCCTGCGGTTCTTCTGCTTGGGGCCTTGCAAACCTGCGTACGTACTGCTCCTGATAATCCATCTTTCTGGGCCTGGCCAATATGGTATCCGCCGTCACGGCCGGCATGATTGCCCCGGTTAGATCCGGCTGTTCCTGGATGTCGGGCTGATCCCAGTTTTGTTCCGCCCAATCATCATCGCCGCCATTTACCGCCTCATAAAGCTCCGGTTCCATCACCTGCATCTGAACGGGCACGGGCGCCGGCTGCCGCTTCCTGTGTTCCCGCGGAACCTTTTTAACCTCACTTGCTTTGCCGCCGCCAAAGATACGCTTCATCCTGCGCATGCTGGAGGCCCATACATAGTAAGGCCGCCAGCGCAGGAACCAAATCAAATAGTCCAGCACAACGCCGCAAAGGCAAAGGAATACCACCAGCGCTAGCCAGTTTTCACCAACCCACTGCAGCCACCTTTGCGTTTCATTGCTGAAAAGAAGGTTCCAAACTCCTTCCACCAGTATGCGAATCCACCCGAACAAAGTATTGACAAGCGTTTGGGTAAATCCCCTCATGGCCCCCTCCTTTCCCTGCCTGAACGGCGGAGATCATATAAAACTACTTGGTGGTCAGTGTCACCTGAACAATGGCGGGATCGGTGGCAAACGTATATTTGATCAGCTCGCTGTCAGCCACCGTGCACAAAAGCGGCACGTTGTGAACGCCCTCTGTAAGCCCCGTCAGATCGGCGGATAAGGTGACGTTGGAGTTTCGTAAGCTGTCCAGCCATAGCTTTGGCCCGCTGATGGTCACGCTGCCCCGGGACTTGTCCACCGCAAGGGCAAGGCCGCCTGCCAGCCCTACGGTATTGATGCGCAGATTGTCAAAGGAGCGGTTGGAAGTCACAGGCTCGATTTCCACCGTTACGGTAACGCTGGTGGAGGAGAGGTTTTCGATGCCGTCGGGCAAACGGACTTTGATCACCTCGTTAAAGCTCTCCGTTTTGCCGCTTACGCTGACCGGCGAATCCAGGAATAGTTTGTCGATCTGGTTCAGCGCTTCCAGCCTGCCCGCGGCAATGATCTGGGATGGAGTAACGGATACGCTTTTCACCCGGTAGCCGTCCTTGGGCGTGCCTGTGGTAAGGGCTGCCTGCGATAGATCGATGGTCTTTGTATTATACAGCGTCTGCGCCACGATCACGTTTTTCAGCAGCACCGATTCGCTTGTCACCTCGATCAGGCTGGAGCTGATCTGCTCCCCCGTAGCATCCACCAGTACGAAGGAAACGGGGAAGCGGACCAATCCTTCCCGGGCCGGCAGCATGCTTTGATCGTAGGTAGCCACAGCCCTGTCGACCCGGTCAACCAAGGACTTAGGTCCATTGATGGACACGGTAGACGGATCCACAGACCGATTGGAACTATAATAGCCGGGCGGAAGCTCGCCCTCCAGCACCGGTGTCACCGGGATGCGGTAGCTGGTGCTATAGTCATCCACATTCACCTTCAGCGTATCGGGAACGATCTCCACCACCGTACCATAGGTGCTGGTGGATGACGCGGAAATCTTTATTTCCTGTTCGCCAGGGGCAGTAATACGTGACAGGTCGACGCGCACATTGTAGTTGCCCGCCGTCACGTTGTTGTATTCCTTTTGAGGAACATCCACTTTGAGGCGAACGGTAGGCGGATTGGCATTCAGGTCGTCTGTCACGATTAACCGATTATTCCTTTTCAGCGTATCCGCACCGGAAATGGTCACCGGAACGTCTATAAAGGTTTTTTCCCTGGTCAGCGTCGGGTCCTGGGTGATCAGGCCGGCCCAAAGCGCCACCGCAAGAAAAAGAGCCAGAACCTTCCAGCCCAGATTATGCTTAAGCATGTGCAGCAAGCGGAAAAAAGCTGCCTCTCCCCTCTTTCTTCCACGCCGAAGGGTGCCCTCAGGCCTTCTTTCCAGTTCGTTGCTCATTTGGCGCCCTCCTTCCGGTAAAGACTACGCCTTGTTTTTTGTTTGATGGTGGTCCACAGCCTGGCATGGGGCTGATGGTAAATGGTGCCCAGCACCTGCTGCAATCCAGCCGCGTCCAGGTGGCGGGTAAGCTTGCCGCCTTTGGCCATGGAGATAATGCCCGTTTCCTCGGACACGATCAGCGCCACGGCATCCGTTGTTTCGCTGACGCCGATGGCCGCCCGGTGGCGTGTGCCCAGCTCCCGGCTGATGCCCTTGCCCTCGCTTAATGTCAAAATGCAGGCCGCCGCCATCACCCGGCTGCCCCGGATCACCACCGCCCCGTCGTGCAGGGGTGTGTTGGGCTCAAAGATGTTTTCCAGCAGCGGGCCGGAAATCATGGCGTCAATGGGGGTGCCCGTTTCAATAATATCCTTGATGCCCGTCTTTTGCTCAATCACGATCAACGCGCCCACCCTCCGGCGGGACAGGTTGATCAGGCATTGGCTGATTTCCGATACGATGCGCTTGTTATCCCCCTCGTCATCGGAATACGCACTATCCAGGATGGCCCCCCGGCCGATCTGCTCCAGCGCCTTGCGCAATTCCGGCTGGAACAAAATCACCAATACCACCGCGCCGTTATTGACGATATTCAGAAGCACCCAGTTGAGTGCCGTGAGGCCCAGAAGGTCGGAAACCCAACTGGCCAGGATCAGCATGCCCAGGCCCTTCAAAACGGCACTGGCCCGTGTTTGGCGGGTCAGCATCAGCAATTCGTACAGCAAAAATGCAACAATCAATATATCCAGTATATCGGTGATGCTGGGGCGGTTGAACACATTCCACAGTATTGATTTTGCTTGTTCCCACAATGCAGCCAAGCCTGTGTTCCCCCCACTTTCGTGCAGATATCCTCTAAACAACTGTTATTATACTACAGCCGGACGGTTATATGAATCCCTTCCCAAGAAAAACCTAACTTTTTCTGTATAAGGGCCTCCCCCATATAACGCAAGGGACAGCTTTTTTCTTCATGGGATTGCAAACACTACCCAAGGCCGCTTCGCGGGGGCGAAGATGTAAACCTTGACGGTTTTTCGGGAAAAAGCATGACAAGGCTCCAAAAGGATGGTAAAATCAAACAAGAGTGCCGGCTATTCAAGGAGGTTTCCATGGTACACGAGGGGCACAGGCAGCGCCTGCGGGACCGCTTTGTTAAGGAAGGTTTGAACGGCTTTGCAGCCCATGAAGTACTGGAACTGCTGCTTTGCTATGCCATTCCCCAGCGGAACGTGAATCCCCTGGCTCATGAGCTGCTTGAGCATTTCGGCTCGCTTCATGGCGTTTTTGAGGCCACGCCGGAACAATTGCAGGAGGTGGACGGCATCGGCCCGTATGCCGCGGCCTTTCTGCATTTGATGGTACCCCTTGGCCGCCGGATCGAAATCAGCCGGATGGATCAGAAGCCCAGGCTTCAAAACCGCGGGGAAGCGCAGGCCTATTGCGTGAACCTGCTGTCCGGCCTTCGCCATGAGCATTTTTATCTGCTGGCGCTGGATGCCAGGATGCAGCTTTTAGGTGCGGTGGTTATCGGAAAAGGCAGCATTTCGGAAGTGCCGGCCTATCCACGGCTGGCGGTGGAAGCGGCCATCAAATATAACGCCCACAGCGTGATTTTCTGCCATAACCATCCCGGCGGTTCAATAGAACCTTCCGACGCCGATCTTCAAGCCACTTCCCGGCTGATAGAAGTAATGTCTGGAATTGATGTGCTGGTTATGGATCACATTATAGTTGCCGGAAGTCAGGCAGGCAGCATGGTTCAAATGGGCTATATGAACCATGACCCACAGGCGGACCTGCCGCTGGCGGCGGATAGCTCAGGAATGCAAACATCGCATAAGAAAAGGACTACGGTCCAAGATACAAGGAATATGATATGAAGCACAGAAATAAGCCCCGTTCCGTTTTTGCAAGGCTGTTAACTACCGCGCTTTTGCTGCTGGCGGCAGGCATACTCTGTTATGGCGCGCTGGTAGCCTTCGTTTATTATCAGGAGGTGCATGTGCCCGTGCCAAATGAAAATGCCGATGCTCTCATCGTTCTTGGCGCACAGGTGCAGCCTTCGGGAGAGCCCTCCGTTCAACTGGCCTGGCGGCTGGAGGCGGCGCTTGAAGTTTTTAATCAAAACCCCACGCCCATCGTTGTAAGCGGCGGCCAGGGAGGCAATGAACCGCGCCCCGAGGGGGAAGTCATGCGGGATTGGCTGATCGAAAGAGGCGTTCCCCCGGAGCAGATCCTGGTGGACAGCGAATCCACCAATACCAGGCAAAACATAAGCCATGCCATCTCTTTGCTGGAGGGCCTGAGCATTCAAAATGTAAGGATCATCACCAGCGACTATCACCTGCCCCGGGCACTGGCAATCGCCAGGGATGAGGGGCTTTCCGTCAGCGGCACGGGCAGCCCCTGCAAAAAGGAATATTGGGTGCAGAATCATTTCCGGGAAGCACTGGCCTGGGTAAAATACTGGGGGCAGAAGTATCTGCACCTGCCCCTGGAATAAGAACATAATCGCATAAGGAGCATTAAATGGCGCTATGGGATGATATTTTTGCCCACTTAAATGCAGCAGGGATTCCCCTTTCCAAGGAGGCCGCCCAGAAGCTGGCAGAGTTCCATCTTCTTTTGACGGATTGGAACAAACGCATGGACCTTACCGCCGTTTTGGAGGAATCCGAAATGGTGGATCGCCATTATGTGGATTCGCTTGCCCCCTTGAAAACAGACGGCCTGTTCTTAAAAGGCGCTTTGGTGATCGACGTGGGCAGCGGAGCAGGCTTTCCCGGCATTCCCCTGGCCATTGCCCGCCCGGATATTCAAATCACGCTTCTGGACGCGCAACAAAAGCGGGTACGCTTTTTGCAGGAAGCATCATCACACTTGGGTCTAAACAACGTCAAGGCGATGCATGGCCGGGCCGAGGATGCGGCGCACCTTCCCGAACTGAGGGAAAAATTTAATCTGGCCCTGGCCAGGGCCGTAGCGTCCCTGCCCGCGCTGCTGGAGCTTTTGCTGCCCTTTGTGCGCATAGGGGGCCGGGCATTGTGCTGGAAAGGGCCTGCGGTTCTTGAGGAATTATCTTCCGGTGAAAAGGCCGCAAAACTCCTTGGCGGCACGCTGGAGGGACCCATCCCTACCCCTATTCCCGGCCGCGATTGGGCACATTTGCTTCTTCCCTGCTTAAAAACGGAAAAAACCATTCGACAGTATCCCCGAAAAGCCGGCACCCCTGGACGTACACCGCTGGGAGGCGGCTGAAAAATCATCTGTATTCGACGTAAGATTTACGTTCCCGCCTTCTTTTTCTCCTTCCTGCCCGCGAAACGTGACGAACGAATATTCGCATACATGGGCAGGATTTTTTATGTTATAACCGAATTTGGTAAGTCGAGCGCGGCGGCAGGATCGGGAGTCAGGGGGAGGACGACCGCCCTGTCCGCCGCGCTCGATTTGATACCAATGCGGCCCTCCAATCCTTCGGGAAGGGAGCAATCATCATGCAGCAGGTTCTTGGAACGAGTCCCGGCAATGCCGCCTTCCGCCAGGTGTGTTGGCTGCCTTTAAGCAGTATCATACCCAACCCTGATCAGCCAAGAAAAGAATTTTCCGAGGCCAGCCTGGCGGAGCTTGCCAATTCCATTCGTCAATTCGGCCTTTTGCAGCCCATCACCGTGCGGGACTTAAGCAGCGGCCAATATGAGATCATCATGGGTGAGCGGCGCTTCCGGGCCTGCCAGATGCTGGGGCAAACCCACATCGATGCCATCGTGCTTCCCGCCACAGGCCGGGAAAGCGCCATGATGGCGTTGGTAGAAAACCTGCAAAGAGAAGATTTGCACTTTTTTGAGGAGGCGGAAGCCTTCGCCTCACTGATCGACAACTATCAAATGACACAGGATGAACTGTCCCGCCGCTTGGGCAAGTCCGCCTGCACCATTGCCAACAAGCTCCGCCTGTTGCGCCTGGATCCGGCGCTTAGGGCGCTTATCTTTGAAGAAAACCTTTCAGAGCGCCACGCCCGGGCGCTTTTGCGCCTGCCGGACGGACCGGGGCGCATGCGCATCGCCAGGCAGGCGGCCACCAACAACCTCACCGTGCGGGAAACGGAAGCATTGGTGGAACGCGCCTTGTCCCGGCTGCCCGTTCCCCCGCCCCCGCCCCGGCGCTTGATTTCCCTGGTAAGGGACCACCGGCTGTATATGAACGCCATCAAAGGCATCGTTACGCAAATGCAGGAAACGGGCATCCCCGCGGAATACAGCGTGATGGAATATGGTGAGAGCATCGAGCTGCGCATCGTTTTGCCCAAACGCAGGCGGCAGTCGGTATGATTTCAAAAAAGGGGGCCAAGCCCCCTCTTTACTCCCCCATATAATATTGCCTTCCATTATTTGATATCTATACTGTTATACTAATGGAAAACATTATTGCGTCCATGGCCGCGAGAGATTTTTGTGCAATACAAGGAGACTAAGCGAGGCGTAGCAGCGCTACGCTGAGCGGCAGACGACGCAGTAGTGCGCGAAAAGATCCGCGGCAACGACGCAATAATGTTTGGAAGCAGTATAAACAGATGTGCAAGAGCGTTCCCCCGGGCGAGCCGGAAGAACGCTCCTGCGCGGATGCGTATGATTAGGCTTTTTTCGCCTTGACCTTTTTGTGGGGACGGATAGCTTCCATCATCGCCCACAGATAACCGTTGATCAAGTTGGCGCTGTACAGGCCGGAGAGCAGGCCAACGATGATGGGCAGCGCAAATTCCTTGATGGCGTTCACGCCCATGATGTACAGGGCCACGATGGTGATCAGCGTGGTGAGGGAAGTGTTGATGGTGCGGCCCAAGCACTGTTTCACAGAAGTGGTTACCAGTGCCGCACGGCTGACCGCATTGAAATTGGCCAGCTTGACATTTTCACGGATGCGGTCGAAAATGACGATGGTGTTGTTGATGGAGTAACCCACGATAGTGAGCATGGCTGCGATAAAGGAGCTGTTCATTTGGATAAAGGAGCGGAACAGCACCATGAAGGAAAGCATGATCAGCACGTCGTGGATCAGGCCCACAATAGCGGCCACGCCTGAGTTGAAGTCAAACCGGATGGCAATGTAGCCCAGCATCAGCACGGAAGCCAGCAGTACGCTGAAAATGGCATTTTCCAGCAGCGTCCGCCCGGCTACAGGGCCTACATAGCCCACCTCTGCATTTTGCGCATCCATCTGCGGATATTTTTCCTTAAGCGCTGTCTCCAGCCCGGTGCGCAGCACCTGCACGCCCTCGTCGCTGATTTCCCTGATGCGCAATTGAAGCTCGGTCTGCGCCGTGCCGGCTTTGGAAATCTGATATTCGGCTATGCCCTGGCCCCGGAGTGCCGCCTCCACGTCAGCCTGGTCAAAGGCAGAATTCATCTGATATTTAATGGACAGGCCGCCGGAAAAATCCAAGCCATAGTTGATTCCGAGTCCCGCCAGGGAAAGGATCAAAGCCAGCAGCATGACGCCCGCAGAGATCATGAGACATATTTTGGCGCTGCCCTTCAATCTTTCTTTCATTTACTGCGCCTCCTTTACAGGGGTCTTTACCTGGATAAACAGCGCGGGCTTGTTTCCAATGAGGTTTGCCACGCGTGTCAATAGGAACCGGGTCACGACCACCGCGCTCAGCATGCTGGTGGCGACGCTCAAAAACAGCGTCTTGGCGAAGCCCTGGATAGAGCCTGTACCGAATGCCAGCAGAACTAACGCTGCGATCAGCGTGGTGACGTTGCCGTCGATGATGGCGGACATGGCGTTTTTAAAGCCCATCTTCACAGCGCCCTTCACAGCGCGGCCACGGCGCACTTCCTCTTTAAAGCGCTCAAAGATGATCACGTTGGCATCCACCGCCATGCCGATACCCAGTACGATACCGGCGATGCCTGGCAGCGTGAGCTGGATGCCAGGAACCACGGCAAGGAGGAAGAACAATGCAATCATATAGACGCACAGCGCCCAGGAAGCCACAATGCCGCCCAGGCGGTAGCGAACGATCATCAGCACCATGACCAGCAAAAGGCCCACGATGGCGGCCGATACGGAGGTGGATAGAGCGTCGATGCCCAGGGTGGCGGAAATGGTATCCACCTTCTGCTGGGTAATCACCAGCGGCAGCGCACCGGACTGAATCTTCAGGCCAACGTTCTGCGCTTCCTCCAGCGTAAAGCTGCCGGAAATGTAGCCCTGGCCGTTGGGGATGGCCGTTTCCACCGTGGCCTTGGTCAGTTCCACGCCATCCAGCTGAATGGTGAGCGGCTGGCCGATGCTCTTGGCGGTCATGTCGGCAAAAATCTGCGCCCCTTCCGGGGTGAGGCTGAAGCTGACAATATTCTTGTTCAAGTTGGGATCATAGTGGCCGACAGCGGTCTGCACATGCTTGCCTTCCATAAACACGATGCCGTTCGGGTCCAAAAACTCCAGCTTGGCGGGAGAACCGATCAGGTCCAAAATAGCGTTGGGATCGGTAACATCGGGAATCTCTACCCGGATGCCGTCGGTGCCGGCGCGGGTCACGGTGCTCTCGGGATAGCCCTTATCGCTCAGGCGCTTTTGAATGATAGTAATGGTGCCATCCATCAGTTGGTTAAAATCCGCTTCCACATCCGCCGGGCGGGTAGCCTGGTATTCCACATACACGCCGCCGCGAAGGTCCAAGCCCAGGGCGATGGCGGATGGCCACTTGTCCACATGGGTGGTGGGCAGCCAGGACTTGAGCTTGTACAATCCCCTGGCATCCAAGGGCATGCCGGTAAAGGAAACAATGCCGACCGCAACCGTCAGAACCAGCGCGATAGCCAAGGCCAGAACAGACTTGGCCTTAACGCTCATCCGTTTGCGCACTCTGAATGTCTTTTTCATGAAACGACTTCCTTCCGTTCAAATACTTCAAAGCTTAAACGCATGAAGAAAAGCGTTCTACCCTGACTTGTCTTCCAGCCTAAACGCCTGATACACCGCTTTGATGTATGTGCTTTCCCCCAGGGGATGGCCGTTGGCATCTGCCTTCACGTCCGGCCTGATAAGCATCCGGCAATCCGTGATAGCAATCCCTTCCGGACGGTCAACGCGAAGCGGCGCGCCCTGGTCGCCGGTTGGCCGCTCCATCAGGCGGGAGGTACTGAAAAATGCCGCGGCAAGCGGCCGTTCCATAACGGGCGCGGCCGTATCACTTGGCCCTTCCACCAGTGCGGGCACAAACAATAAGAAGGCGAGCGCAAACAGCGCGACCCAAAGCAGCCGTTCCTTTTTGCGCACGCGTCCGCCTCCTCGTTTCACCTTTCATGCTTTCATACAACTTCCCAAGCCTGCGATTTATCTTTTTGCAGCCGGGACATGCGGTTATTATACTGTACAAACAAAGGGCGCGTCAAGAAAATGCTTTTACTTGCCAGCACACGGAAAAATCACACTTTTCAACCCATTTTCTGTTTTCTTTTTTGATAATATATGGTATGATTGCTATCAACATCGGAAGTCGGCCTGCGCTTATTTAAAGGCACTTCCATTATCGTCCGGGCATAACTGAAAAGGAGGAACGCATTATGACCGAGAAGACCCGCAGCAATCAAAAAACCGTTGCCATCCTGATGAGCATCGTACTCATCGCCGCCCTGGTGCTCAGCTTCAGCCTGTTCCTGCAGAAAAACACACTGCAGCAGAACGTTGACAAGCTGACCGCCAACCTGAAAACTTCCAAAGAATCGGTAGACACCTTAACTACCGAAAAAGCAAGCCTGGAAGAATCCATTAAAACCACTCAGGCTACCGCGGATGATGCCGCCTCGAAATTGACCGCTTTGCAGGCCGAACTGGATGCGGCCGCCAAAACCGCTCAGGCTTCCGCAGATGACGCCGCCTCGAAATTGACTGCTTTGCAGGCCGAACTGGATGCCGCCAAGGCCGACGCGGCCGCCAAGCAGGAAGCGTTGGATGCGGCCGCAACGGATAAAGAGGCCGCCGCAGCCACGCAAAATACGCTGACAGATGAACTGGCTGCCGCCAAAAAAGCCGTCGATGATTTGAACACCAAGGTGGCCGCGCTGGAGGCCGAGAAACAGGACCTGACCAAAAAGCTGAACGACGCCACCAAGCAGGTCACGGATCTGAACGCTAAGGTCACCGGGCTGGAAGCGGAAAACAAGGCTCTGAAGGCGACACCCACCCCCAGCCCCAAGCCTACGCCTTCTCCTTCTCCCACGCCTACATCTACGCCAAAGCCTACGAATACCCCCAAACCCACCTCTACCCCTACGGCCAAGCCCTGACAGAATCATAAACGCAACACCGGCGCATGCATGATATGCTTGCGCCGGTGTTTATTAATGAAACTGTTTTATGAAATCCAGCGTTATACCAATCCAAAACACAAATGCTTTGATAATGTGGAAGCACCGTTGACGATGTAGGGCGGGGGCGGGCGTTCGCCGTAAGTGCCGGTACCATACACAATACGGACGGCGGGAGCAAGCCCCCCTACTGGTTGCATGTGAATTGCTCCGATTCCTCCAAGGATACAGGCATCAACACAATAATGATTTAGATTGGTATTATAGTCCGCTTTGCACCTGCCGGATTAAATCGTCCATGGCATAGTACCCTGCAGGCTTGTCCTTTATAAAGGCTGCGGCCGCAATGGCCCCCTGGGCAAATACCGTCCGGTTCTGGGCATCGTGGATGATGGTCAGCGTTTCACCCGGCCCGTAAAAGCCCACCTCATGGGTGCCGGCCAAAGTGCCGCCCCGGATGGCATGGACGCCGATTTCCCGGTGATCCCTTGCCTGGGTACGGGATTCCCTCCCCGGCATCATTTCCCTTCCGCCGGGGTAGCATTTGCTCAGTTCCTCAAACAGCATCAAGGCTGTGCCGCTGGGGGCGTCGATCTTGCGGTTGTGGTGGCGCTCTACGATTTCCACATCGAAATCTTCCCCCAGAACCGCCGCCGCCTGGCGGATCAGTGACTTTAACAGGTTGATGCCCAGGCTCATATTGGCACTTTGAAAAATGGGAATCGTCTGCGCCGCGTCCCTGATACGCTTTACATCGGCGGCATTGAAGCCGGTGGTGGCGATCACCACCGGCAGTTTTTCCCGCAGCGCATAAGCGATCAGCTCCGGCAGCGTCTCCGGCCGGGTGAAGTCGACGATCACATCGGCCTTCGTCTTTACTGCATCAAAGGAGGGGTATACGGGAAAGCCCAGTTCATCTCCGCAGGCCGATACATCCACGCCCGCCGCAACGGTGATATCCCGATCCCGGCATAATTCCGCCACGGCACGGCCCATGCGCCCGCAGGCTCCGCTGAGCAAAATCCGCATGTACACTCCTCCGATATCTTATAAGAGTCCAAGCGCCTTCATTTCCCGGGTGAGCCTTGCCTTGTTTTCCGGCAGCATGGGTACAAGGGGCAGGCGAACCGTTTCCCGGCAGCGGCCCATCAATTCAAGCGCCGCCTTGACAGGCACGGGGCTCACTTCGCAAAACAGCGCGGCCACCAGGGGATTTGCTTTCAGTTGAAGCCGCAGCGATTCGCGCCAGTCTCCCGCGTGGAAGGCCGCCACCAAATCGTGCATGAGCCTGGGCGCTACATTGGCCGCCACGGAGATGACGCCCTCAAAGCCCAGGGACAAAAGAGGCGCCACATTGTCATCGCTGCCGCTGTAGAAAGCAATGTCGTTGCCGCACAGCCTTACCATTTCCAGCATTTGCGAAAGATCACCGCTGGCCTCCTTCATGGCCACGATGTTGGGATGCTTGGCGATGGCCGCCAGCGTTTCCGGCTTCATGTTCAGCCCGGTGCGGGCAGGCACGTTGTATACCACCACCGGCAGGCTGCCTTCATCGGCAATGGCCATATAGTGGGCGACGAGCCCGTGGGGTGATGTTTTGTTGTAGTAGGGTGTGACGCAAAGCTGGGCATCCGCGCCCAGCGCTTTTAACCGCCTGGCCGCCGCAATCGTCTTGCGGGTATCGTTGCCGCCAGTGCCCGCGATGACGGGCACCCGGCCGTTCACCCGCTCCACCACCCGGGCGATCACCGTTTCCTTCTCGGCCTCGGTCATGGTGGAAGGCTCCCCCGTAGTGCCGCAGGCGATAATGGCCGCGGTGCCGTTTTCAAGCTGGAAATCCACCAAATCGTTCAGGGCGTCCACATCGACGCCGTCCTGGGTAAAGGGCGTAACAATGGCTACGCCGCTGCCCCGAAAAAGTACGGTTTTCATGATTCCTCCTTCAATTGAAGGCGCGGGCGTGGCTACTTCCTTGGGATGTACCCCGTGGCGCATAATAGTTCCGCCGTGAGGACCCCGCCTCCGGCCGCGCCCCGCACCGTGTTATGGGACAGGCATACGAACTTGTAGTCAAACAGGGAATCCGGGCGCAGCCGCCCGATGGAAATGCCCATCCCCTTCTGGAAATCCCGGTCCAGCCGTGTTTGCGGCCTTGCCGGATCGTCAAAATACTGCAAAAATGGCTTGGGGGCACTGGGCAGGTTCAGCCGCTGCGCCTCCGTCTCAAAGTTTGCCCAGCGGTGAATGATCTCCCCCATGTCGGGCTTGTTCAGGAAGGATACGGACACCGCCGCCAGATGGCCGTCGGTGGCAGGGACGCGGATGCACTGGGCGCTGATCACAGGCTCCAGGGCGGGCTTGACAACAGAACCCAGCTCCGAATTTAGAAGGCTGCCCCAGATTTTCAGCGGTTCCTGCTCGCTCTTTTCATCCTCGCCGCCGATGTAGGGGATCACGTTGTCCAGCATCTCCGGCCAGGTATTGAACGTTTTCCCGGCGCCACTGATGGCCTGATAGGTACACACGCTGACCTTCTTCACGCCAAAATCCAATAGCGGCGTCAGGGCGGGCACATAGCTTTGAATGGAGCAGTTGGGCTTGACGGCGATGAAGCCTGTTTTTGTGCCCAGGCGCTTGCGCTGGGTATCAATCACAGCTGCGTGGGCAAAATTGATTTCAGGCACCATCATGGGCACGTCGGGCAGCATGCGGCAGGCGCTGTTGTTGCTGATCACAGGCGTTTCCGTTCTGGCGTAGGCTTCCTCCAGCGCCCGCGTTTCCTCTTTTTTCATGTCCACGGCGCAAAACACGAAGTCCACCTGGGACGCCACTTCGCCTAAGTTCGCAGCGTCTAAAACGGGCAGATTTGCCACATTTTGAGGAATGGGCTTGTCAAAAGCCCAGCGTCCCTTAACTGCCTCGGCATATGTTTTTCCCGCGCTGCGGGCACTTGCAGCCACCGCCGTCAGGTCAAACCAGGGATGATCCCAAAGCAGCTGAACAAACCGCTGCCCTACCATACCAGTCGCGCCTACGATCCCCACCCGGAATTTTTGCATGTGCAGCACCTCCATCCTATCCTATGCGTTTTCGGAAAAAAGAAATCATGGTGAAAAAAAACACACCGCCCGGCAGACAGCCTTTGGGTGCGTACACGCATGTGCAAAAAAGCGCCGGCCTGATGGCCGTCATGCTGTATCAGCGCTCCAAAGGATAATGCAAATCCCATGACAGTTGCGAGATTGTTCACCACGCACCCAAGGCCGCCCGGCAGGGGTCCGGACTTCCTTTCGGCATTTTTCCCTTTCCGCACGTGGGATTGAGCCCCAGCTCCCGCACATGCCTACTGATGAAAAACGCTCCTCTGACACGAAAAGTATGAAATTCCCGGGATTGTTGGTAATGATACCATGCATGGTTTCACTTGTCAACCCAGCAAAACCGTTTTTTTGAAAAAACAGGCCTTTTTTTCCATAACGCAACCTAACGCAACCTACAGTTGTCAAAATGGAACAAAATTGGCCATCCAGCCCCGTTTGCATGTGTTATACTGGTTGCGGAGGTGAGGGTTATGACATTCCCCGAAAGGCTGCGAGATCTGCGCACATCATCAAACCTCAGCCAGGAGCAGCTTGCTTTGCAGTTAAACGTATCCCGGCAGGCCGTGGCCAAATGGGAAAGCGGCCGGGCACTGCCCGACCTGGACCGGGCCATCGCACTGAGCCGCCTGTACAGGGTCACGCTGGACAGCCTATTCCTGCCTTCGGAGGAGTGCGCCGCGCAAAATACGGCGAGCGGCCGCGATCCGGGCCGGGAAGCGCTGATCGGTTTTCTTCTGCGGGCCAAACGCTCCACCTATGCGGCAAAGAGCGGCGCGGTGGAACCCAGCCGCCCGTTAAGCCATGACGCGGCCTACCGGGAAGGGGACTATTATTACCTGGACACCTACCTGGGTGGTCCATATTTTTCTGGAGAGGAAGCTGTCTGGATCAAAGGCGTGCCCGTATGGTCTATGAACTATACAGGACGGGTGATGGGCGAGGGCTTTTCCGGAGACTTTCTCAAGGAAGCGCTGATGCATGTGCCAAGGGAATACCCCTACCGGGGCCCTCTATGTTACCAGCAGGGAAATCATACGTACCACAACCTGATCCAGGGCGATTTTGAATGGTATTCCGGCGTCGAGGATATCTTCTTTGAAAGCCGGAAGGTATACGAGTGCATGTTCCACGGGGGAAAATTAGTGGGCTAATAATCAAAACTTTGTTTCAAGTTCACTTTGGGACGATGAACCATACATAGTATTTATCGTCCCAAACGTCCCAAAAAAGAACAAATGGGACGAATGGGACGAATGGGACGGTGTTTTTGGTCCACGCGCGCGCGAGGAAAAACAGCTCGCCTTTCAAGCATGTTCTTTGCTTCCGTGCTTGTCATTGCAGATGGCCGAAATTCATGCAGCCCGAAAATTCTTAACTGCACGATTGAAAATGGCAACGCCTTTTTCTCAATATTACTCCTCCGCCCAACGCAGCGCCCGGTTGACGGCTTTGTGCCAGCCCTTGAGACATTCCTCCCGCTGCGTCTTGCCCATTTGCGGATCAAACTGCAAATCCCGCTGCCAGGCCTTTGATGTCTCCTCCACAGAGCCGTATATCCCCACCGCCAGCCCGGCCAGCATGGCCGCGCCCAGGGCGGTGGTTTCCATCACCACGGGGCGCACGACGGGGATATTCATGATGTCCGCCTGGAACTGCATCAAAAAGCCATTGGCGCTGGCCCCGCCATCCACCTGCATCCGTTCGGGCGAAAAGCCGCAGTCGGCGGCCATGGCAGTGAGCAGATCTGCCGATTGATAGGCGATGGCCTCCAGCGCAGCCCGCACAATATGCGCACGGCCTGCGCCCCGGGTGAGCCCAACGATGGTGCCCCGGCTGTACATATCCCACCAGGGCGCGCCCAGGCCTGTGAAGGCGGGCACCAGATACACGCCGCCGGTGTCCTTGACCGATGTGGAAAGGCTTTCGCTCTCCGCTGCGCTTGCTATCATCTTCAGCTCATCCCTCAGCCACTGGATGGCCGCACCGCCCATGAACACGCTGCCCTCCAGGGCATAACACGGTTTTCCGCCGATGCGCCAGGCCATGGTGGTTAAAAGCCCATGATTGGAGGTTATTGGCGTCTCCCCCGTGTTCATCAGCATGAAGCAGCCGGTGCCGTACGTGTTTTTCACCATGCCGGCCTTGTGGCAGGCCTGGCCGAACAGCGAGGCGTGCTGATCCCCCGCCATGGCCGCCACGGGAATGGGCCGGCCCAGGATGGATGAATCCAGCATGCCGATTATTTGCGCGCTGTCTACTACGGCCGGCAGCATCTTTTCCGGAATATCCAGAAGGGACAAGAGCTCCCTGTCCCACTGCTGGGTTTTGAGATTGAAAAGCATGGTCCGGCTGGCATTGGTGGCGTCGGTCACATGGGGTCGCCCCTTAACCAGATGCCAGCAAAGAAAGCTGTCCACCGTGCCAAAGCACAGTTCCCCCAATTCGGCCCGCTTGTGTAGATTGAGCGTATCCAATATCCAGGCAAGCTTCGTGCCGGAAAAGTAAGCGTCCGGTATAAGGCCGGTCTTTTCTTTGATCAGTTCAGCCTTGCCTGCCGCTTTCAGCCGCTCCACATAAGGCGCGGTGCGGCGACACTGCCATACGATGGCGTTGCACACGCACTCGCCGGTATTACGGTCCCAGACCAGGGTGGTTTCCCGCTGGTTGGTGATGCCAATGGCGGCGATATCCTCTACGGCGATGCCGGACAGCTTTACCGCCGTACGCAGCGCCTCTGTTTGAGATTCCAGGATGCTCTTGGGATCATGCTCCACCCAGCCGGGCTTGGGATAGATTTGCGGAAACTCAATGCCATGGGCGGCCAATACCTGCCCGCTTTCCTCGAACACCACTGCCCGGGAGCTGGTGGTTCCCTGGTCCAGGGCAACCAAATACCGCTTGGCCATACGCTTTTCCCCTTTTCTTTTGTTCGTTTCACAAAAACGAAGCCGTCCGCAAGCTCAGGCGCACCGCGCCTTTCAACTTGCCGGATGGCTCCGTTTTCTCAGGCTTTACTTAATTTTGATGCCGTAGATTTGGCTTACACCCTTGCCGCTGGTGCCGACCACCAGCATGTCGTTGTACACTGCGGGAGAGCCGGTGATGGAACCTTCCAGCTGGATGCTGTTCATGACATCGCCGGTCTGCCCGTCCATCAATTGCAGCACGCCCTCGCTGTCGCCCTGGATGATCCAGGCGTCGCCGCTTTCGTTGTACACGGCCACAGGAGAACTCCAGCTATAGTGGGACATGGACTTCTGCCAGACCACATGGCCCGTCTTTTTTTCAAGGGCGATGATCTGCCCACCTTCAGGCGTCTTGGCTACGGTGAAGATCACAAGGTTACCGATGCTCTGCTGGCCGACCACAGGAGACGCCATGCAGCCGCCCGCTTCGGCGGAATCATACTCCACATCCACCGTATAGGACCATTCCTGTTCACCTGTCAGGGCATTTAAGCGGCGGATGGTGCAAGCGCCGTTTTTGCCCTGCTCTTTGACGGTATTGCCGGTGTACAGCGCCAGCGCGCCATCCTCATCAAAATCCAGAGCGATGGTGGCGTCCGTGTTGTCATCGGTATCCACGGCCCAGACAGTCTTCATGGTGTTTACATCCACACATTGCAGAATGCCTATGGCGTCGGCAAAGTACGCATAGTTCCCGTACATGGCCACGCTGCCCTCGATGCCGGTGTCCGCCTCCCTTTGTTTGGAGGTTTTTGCCTTGTACGAAACGATCTTCGGGTCGATGCTCAGCTTGGCCCCAGCCACATCAAACGTGGTGTTCAGCCATACGGTATAGAGCATGCCGTTTTCCCCGGCGATGATCAACGTGTCGCTGTTCAAATCCAGCAGGGAAGAGCTATCAAACGCGCCGTTGGTGCCAAAGGCGTTCTTGTCCCGGCCGTTGATGAACTTCATCTGCTTTTGATCGATGAGGTTGAACAGGCGGTAGCCGATATCGCCCGTAGTATTGTTGATCTTGCTGATGCCCTGGCCCACCGAGAGCATAGGCATGCCCCTGGGATCGACAGAAACGGAGCTCTTCAAAGGAAAGCCCACATTGATGGGATCGCGGGTGGGCTGGCCGTCTAAAAGGTCCAGGAAATAGATCTTCCCATCCTGGGAGGCCAGGATGACTTCCTTCAGCGCGGTGACGGCCTTCTTTTCGGCATTCAGGTTCATCATCTCGCGGACTTCCTTGGTCCACTTGACGATGGCGGGCTGTCCGGGCCAGCCTGCGCCATGGTAGGAGGCAATGCCGCCCATGGGCGTGCTCCAGGCGACTTCCAGCTTGTTCTCCTGCACATCCACCACGCCATAGGCGGCGTTCTGGCGGAAGGGGCCGCCGCGGAAAGTAAGCACCGCACCGGACCAGGCGGCATAATTAGCCGGCCCGTTCATCTTTATGGGAACCGTCCGGGCAAACTCGTTCACGGCCTTGGTGCCATCATACGTCTTGCTGGTAAGCTTCAATTGGCTTGGATCGGTGCCTTCCGCCGCGCCCGCCGCCATGTAGGGCATGGGGGTGGGGCTGGGGCTGGGCTCAGGCGTGGGTTCCGGCGTAGGCGTAGGCTCCTGCGTCGGCTCCGGCGTCGCGGTTGGTTCCGGCGTCGTGGTAGGCTCCTGCGTCGGCTCCTCTGTGGGGCTGGACGTCTCCTCCGCCGCCGGCTCTTCCGTTGCCGCAGGAGGAGGCGTCGGCGTTACCACGACGGGCGTTTCCGTAGGCGCCGCAATGGGTGCATCAATGCTCAGCTGCACCGTCTTGCCGCTGTCCACCCAATTCCCTTCCTCAGTCAGCACTCGGGCCGACATAAGGCCGGAATAGGCATTTTGGAGCGACAAGGTCAAAGCCCAGATCTTCCGTTTCTCCTCGTTCACCTTGGGGATGTTTTCCTCCACCAGCATCTGGCCCTGATCATCCATGATGCGGACAGCCTCCACCGTCTTGGTGGTGGTGATGGAAAAGCCCAGTTCCACCGGCGCCTGGCCGGAGGAGGGAATCACCTGGAAATCCTGCACCTGAGCGGGTTCCTTCACTTCGGGGGCGATAATGTTTTTCACGCTCTTGTAGAACAGCTGGGCTTCCTCGGTGATAGCTTCCTTCACGTCGTTGAGCGTGTTGACGATCCCCCCGCTTTGCGCATCGTCCCTGGCCGGCAGTACGAAATACAGCCCGCCCAGGAACAGCGCCGCGAGCAGCACCAATGCCAAAAGTACCATCAGGCCCGCATGGCCGCGGCGGGGCGTATCTTCCTCTTCCTCCTCCAGATAGGAGGGCACCGACTGGGGCTGCCTTGGCCGGGCGGGCGCAAAATCCTCCTGCCGGGTTAAGCGGGCATAATTGGCGCCAGGCGCCTGGGGCCTGCCCTGCCCGTAGATCTGTCCATTGTCCATAGGGGCACGGGGTGCAGGGCCTGGTGCACGCACGGGAGGCGGAGCCATCCGGGGCATTTCCCTCTCCGGCATGTCCATATCGGCCCCGGCGTGCCTTTGGGAACGGCGGTGGCGTTCATACCCCTGGGATGATAGAGCTGCTTGGCCAGCCCCGCCGGAGGTTTCTTCCGGGGAGCGGCTGACCCGCTTGCTCACATACTGGGTCTGGGCAGGAACGTACCGCGGCGCAGTTTCCTCATCCACAGGCATCCGGGCACGGTCCACACGCTGGGCCATGTCGCGCCTTGCCCCTTGAGGCGGAGGAATTTGATCCGCTTTTTCATACATCGCCCGCGCCGGGATACGGCCTTTCAGGCGATTTTGCTCGTTATCGCTCAAAACACGGCACTCCTTTTCACTTCGAACCAGCTTCACCAGTCTATTATACAAAATGTTCCGGTTATCCACAAGCAAAAATGTTTCTTACTTGTAAATAATCATTACAATACCCAATGGGAATCGTTCCCAAGTAGGCAATATTTTATCCTGCAGCGGCATTTTGACGGCATGCAATCTATCGCAGTGGTAAAAAGAAGGTATCGTTCCAGCGCTTAAGGGCCCCGGGGAACCATTCCTCACCGCACACGCTTTCCCCGAAGGTGCAAATATACAAAAGAATGCCCAGGCAAATGAAGGGATCCACGTACCGCCGCTCCAAACGGCTGCGTGTTACGCTCTCATACCCTTCAAAGATCGCCGCCTGCTGCTCAGGCTCTGTATAATGGGAGGCCAAGGCCCCCAAATCCATATAATAGTAGCCGTATCCCCACAGTCCAAAGTCGATGGGGGCAATCCGGCCGCCAAATAAAAGCATGTTGGACTTGGAAAGATCCGAATGCACAACGCCAAAGGCATGATTAAGCCGGTCCAGCTCCGCCATCCGCCGCTTGATCTCCATAGCGCAGGCGGTCATCCCCTGAACAAAATTGGAAGCAATCACGTTTGCCCGTTCCATATCCTGAAATTTCGCGATCATCCGGTCCATGAGCGCCTTGTCATATTCATGGCCGGCCGGGCCGGGCAATTCACGGCAGGTTTGAAAGCACTGATGCATGCGTGCCGTCATCCGGCCTACTTCATGCAAAAGCTCCGGGGTGGTTTCCGCTTCTTCCAGGGTACTCCCCTCAAGCCATATGAGCAGCGTAACAAACTCCCCGCCGGAAAGCTGCGTCACCGTCCCGCCTTCCCGGTTTTTGACGGGAACCTGCACAGGAATATCCGCATGCGCATGCAGAGCCGTCAAAATGCGCAACTCCCCCCGCAAGGCCGGTTCCTTATCCTGCGGAAACAGCGATTGGGAGAACCCTTCCCGCGGCTGATGGATGCGCAGCACGTAGGCTTTGCCGGCCTCATCGCAAACCCGCCAGGTGGCGTTTTCATTGTGGCGGATCAGGGCCGCGGAAGGATTTGCAAGCGGATAAAAAGACAATGCTTCCGTAAGCAGCAATTCAAGATTCATGCTTCCTCCGTAAGCGGCAGGCAGAGCATAAAATAGTTACAGCCTCACCGGGACACCTTCGCCGCGCAGGTATTCCTTCAAGGCTTTAATCTGCAAAATTCTGAAATGGAACAGCGTGGCAGCCAGTGCCGCATCAGCGCCGCCATCCATAAGAGCGTCCCGAAAATGGCGCATGTTCCCCGCTCCGCCGGAGGCGATCACGGGCACGCCCACCGCATCGGCAACGGCCTTTGTGACAGGAAGGTCAAAGCCCTCCCCCACGCCGTCGGTATCCATGCTGGTGAGCAGGATTTCCCCCGCCCCGCGGCGTACGCCCTCCACGGCCCATTCCAAAGCATCCTTGCCGGTGTTCACCCGGCCGCCGTTGATGTACACGTCCCAGCCGCCGCCCGGGCGGCTCTTCACATCCATGGCCAGCACAATGCACTGGCTGCCAAAGCGCAGCGCCGCTTCCTCAATGAAATCCGGATTTTTCACAGCCGGACTGTTGACGGATACTTTGTCCGCCCCCAGGCGCAAAAGGTCGCGGATTTGATTCAGATCCGATATGCCGCCACCCACCGTAAAGGGGATGAATACCTGCTCCGCCACCCGGGAGGTCACGTCCAGCATGGTACCCCGGCCTTCGTGGGAAGCGTTGATATCCAAAAGCACCAATTCATCCGCGCCCTGCCCATTGTACCACACGGCGGCTTCCACCGGGTCGCCGGCGTCGCGGATGTTCACAAAGTTAACACCCTTCACCACCCGGCCGTCCCGGATGTCAAGGCAAGGTATGATGCGCTTGAGCAGCATAGTCTAAACCTCCTCCGCACCGTACTGCGCTGCGCTTGTCCGGTGTTCCGCATTGTCGCTCCGCTCCAATGCTCCAGGCTCGCTGCGCTCGCCCTTCGGGTTCCAGGCCGCAAAGCGGCGAAGCATATTTAGCCCATCTTCTCCGCTCTTTTCCGGGTGAAACTGGGCGGCCACCACCGTACCCTTTTGCGCCACGGCGGTGAACGGTATGCCGTAATGGGCGGTGGCTGCCGTCCATTCAGAAGAAATATCGGCCATTAAATAGGAATGTACAAAATAGACGCAAGGATGCCGGCCGCCGTCAAACAGCACGCAATCCTTTGTATCCAGCGTATTCCACCCCATGTGGGGAATCTTCAAACCCATCTCCGGAAAGCGGGTAACGGTGCCGGGCAAAAGCCCCAGCCCCTCATAATACCCGTTTTCCTCGCTAGCCTCGAACATGAGCTGCATGCCAAGGCAAATGCCAAGGAAGGGGATGTTCCGCCTGGCAACCTCCAGCGCAGCCTCATACAGGCCGGATTCCTTCAAACGGGCCATGGCATCCCGGAAGGCGCCAACCCCCGGCAAAATCACATGGTCTGCAGCAAACACCTTTTCAGGGTCATCGGTAACCTCTGCCGGATGACCCAGGTATTCAAACGCCTTTTGCACGCTGCGCAGGTTGCCCATGCCATAGTCCATGATGGCGATCATAAGAAATCTCCTTCAGGCAACAAGGCCCAGTAAGTCTTGCGCGTTTTTAAAAAGCATCTTCTCCATGTCTGCAGGGGAAAAGCCCAGCGTCCGCATGCGCTTCAACTCCTCCAGCGGCGTCCACATGGGGTAGTCGGTACCGAAAAGCACCCGGTCCACGCCGTAGTGGAGGATGACCTCCCGGGCCGCCTCCGGAGAGAGGGCATACAGGCTGGAGGAGGTATCCACCCACACGTTGGGCCGTCCGGCCAAAATCCGATGGGCGTCCTCCCACTGGGACCAGCCCCCCAGGTGGGCGCAAACGGTCTTCATCCGGGGGAACCTGTCCAGTACCTTGGCCATGCGCTCGGGCCGGCTGGTCTCATAGCGCCTGTCCCCGGTATGGATTAAAAGCGGTATCCGCCCCTCGATGGCCTCATAGATGGGGAATGCCTTTTCATCATCAATGCTGAAATGTTGAAAGTCAGGGTGCAGCTTCATGCCTTTAAGCCCCAGGGATATGGCCCTGTCGATCTCCGATGCGATACGCGGATGATCCGGGTGCATGGTGGCAAAGCCGATCAAATTTTCATGGCTTTGAACCGCCCCGGCGATAAAGTCGTTGATGCGGGCAACCTTTTCCCAGGTGACGGCCACGGAATGCACCACCATTTTCGTGATTCCCGCCGCCGATTCCTCTTTTAGCAAGGTTTTCAGCGTTCCGTCGTGATGCATGGGGAGGCGATAAAATTCCCCAATGGTATCGGATGCCTTTTGGGCGATGATGTCGGGATAAATATGCGCGTGAATATCCAGGATGGACATTTTCTCCTCCAGATAGCCATAAGGGCGCCGGCATTGCCGGCACCCCTTTGTGCTATGCTTTTCTATACAGTATTTCTTCCCGCCTGGGCCCGTTGGACACCATACGGATGGGTACGCCGACCGCCTTCTCCAGGAAAGCCACGTACCGCTTGCAATTTTCGGGTAACTGATCATATTGGCGGACGTTGCGAATGTCACACTCCCAGCCCGGGAGCATGGTATATACGGGTTTGGCCCGCATGAGCCTTACAGTAGTGGGGAACAGCTCGGTCTTTTCCCCGTCAATTTCATACGCGACGCAGACGGGAATCTCCTTCAAGTAGCCCAGCACGTCAAGGTTCGTGAGCACCGCTTCCGTGCCCCCCTGTACCATCACGCCGTAGCGGGTGGCCACCGCATCGAACCAGCCCACACGGCGGGGCCGGCCGGTGGTGGCCCCATATTCCCCGGCGTCGCCGCCACGGTTGCGTAGTTCCACCGCCTCATCGCCGTCAAGCTCTGTTACAAAGGGGCCTGCCCCTACGCAACTGGAATAGGCCTTCGTAACACAATAAATGTCCTTCATATCCCAGGGTGGCACGCCCGCGCCCACCGTGCCATACCCCGCCAGGGGCGAAGAGGAGGTGGTGTAGGGGTAAATGCCATGGTCCGGGTCACGCAGGGAGCCCAGCTGCCCTTCCAGCAGGATGGTCTTGCCTTCCTTCACCGCCTGATGCAAATACACGGTGGTATCGCACACCATGGGCCGGATCAGCCTGACCAGGGAAGAATATGTTTCCACCAGCGAATCCACATCAATGGGGGGCTTGCCGTACAGGTGGGTGAGCATGGGGTTTTTAAGGGACGCCACATTTTGAAGCTTTTCCCTGAGCAGGTTTTCATCATAAAGCTGGCACACCTGCAGGCCGATCTTCATGTACTTGTCGCCGTAAAAGGGAGCGATGCCCGATTTGGTGCTGCCGAAGGACTTGCCACCCAGCCGCTCCTCCTCGTACTTGTCAAAATCCACATGATAGGGCATCATCACCTGTGCCCGGTCGGATATGAGAACCTTGGGCTTGGGCACGCCCCGGCCTACCAGGGTGTTCAGCTCATGCAGCAGCGATTCGATATTGAAAGCCACGCCCGGCCCGATAACATTCACGATATGCTGGTGAAACACGCCGGAGGGCAGCAAATGCAGCGCGAACTTGCCGTATTCGTTGATGATGGTATGCCCGGCATTGGCTCCGCCCTGAAAGCGGACAACGATATCACTCTTTTCCGCCAGCACGTCCGTCACTTTTCCCTTGCCTTCGTCTCCCCAGTTGGCGCCAACGATGGTACGGATCATGAGGCTCCTCCTTCTGCTATCGGCTTCTTTGCCGAAGGCCACAGGCGCATAACAAAAGCGCCCTCACCTGTTATACAATACCAGGGCGCTTCTGTCAACCGTCGAAAAAATGACGACGTCATTTTTTCGATTCTGCACTTTTCGCCTGCGAGCCATGCTCGCCGCCGGCGAAAAGTGTAAGGAACGCTTGCTCCGCAAGCACCACGCCCACCCGGCAAAGCCGGGCGAGACGATCACAAATGAAGGGGCGGCGCCCCTTCATTGCATCCCTGCAAATTTGTCAAAATAAATGGGAGGCGGGGCTATTTGTTCTACTTAAGATTTTTAAGCCTTTCCGTGGCCCTTATTGTATTTTCCCGGGTATTGAAGGCGGTCAGGCGGAAATACCCTTCGCCGCTGGGGCCAAAGCCGGAGCCCGGCGTGCCCACCAGGTGAAGCTTTGTAAGCAGCAGGTCAAAGAATTCCCAGGAGGTCATGCCGGATGGCACTTTCATCCAGATGTAGGGGGCGTCCACGCCGCCAAACACCTTCATGCCCTGGGCTAATAGCGCCTCGCGAATGATCTTTGCGTTTTCCATGTAGTAGGCGATGGTCTCCTTGATCTGCTTCTGCCCTTCCAAGGTATACACGGCGGCGGCACCTGCCTGCACGGGGTAGCTTACGCCATTGAACTTGGTGGCCATGCGCCGTTTCCACAGGCCGTTCAGGGAAACCTTTTCCCCGCCCAGCCCCAACCCTTTAACGGCGTGAGGCACCACGGTATAGGCGCAGCGGGTACCGGTGAACCCGGCGGTCTTGGAGAAGGAGTTGCACTCGATGGCCACATCCTTGGCACCCTCCACCTCATAGATGGACAGGGGAATGTGCGGACGCGTCACATACGCCCGGTAGGCGGCATCGTAGATGATAAGGCTGCCGTGCTCCCTGGCATAATCCACAAACACCTTCAGCTGCTCTTTGGTGAGCGTGGTGCCCGTGGGGTTGTTGGGGTAGCACAGGTAGATCACATCCACCGGCTCCTTGGGAAGGGAAGGCACGAAGCCGTTTTCCTCGTTGCAGGCAAGATATGTAAGGTTGGTCCATTTCCCGTCCGGTGAAAAGTCCCCCGCCCGGCCCGCCATGGCGTTGCTGTCCACATACACGGGGTACACGGGATCGGTAACGGCCACGCGGCAGTCCGCGGAAAACAGCTCCTGTATGTTGCCCACGTCGCACTTGGCCCCGTCGGAAATGAACACCTCGTCATATTCCAACGAAATGCCCCTGGATGCGTAATCGCTTTCCCGAATGGCGTTCACCAGAAAATCGTAGCCGAAATCCGGGCCATAGCCACGGAATGTACGCACATCGGCCATTTCATCCACGGCCCTGTGCATAGCATTGATCACGGCCGGGCACAGCGGCTGTGTCACATCGCCGATGCCAAGGCGTATGATGTCCGCGTTCGGGTTTTCCCCCTGGAAGGCCTTTACCCGCCGGGCAATCTCCGCAAAAAGATAGGAACCGGGCAGCTTCTGATAGTTTTCATTGATGCGCAGCATAATTTTTCCTCCTTTACGGTCGTATCATCAGCGTTCAATTGTTAAAACAACCATTGGCCGTCAAACACAAATTCCCCCGGCCCTTCCTGATACACGTGGTTGTCTTCCGCGGACCAGAACACCTTCAGGTTTCCGCCCAGAAGCTGCAAAGTAGCCTGGCGGTCGGCCCGACCCCGCAATACTGATGCTACCAGCGATGCGCAGGCCCCGGTGCCGCAAGCCAACGTTTCGCCCGTGCCCCGCTCCCAGACCCGCATTTGGATCAGGTCCCGGCGGATGATCTTTACAAACTCCACGTTGGTGCGCTGGGGAAAGACAGAATTGTTTTCAATGGCCGGGCCCACCACGGGGAGGTTCACAAGATCCGGATCCTCCACGAACAGCACGGCGTGGGGATTGCCCATGCTGACACAGGTAATTTGATACATGTGACCCGCAGCCTGGATGCGCTGGTCAAGCACCATTTCCCCCGGCAGATCCACCGGGATCAGTCTTGGGTTTAATTCCGGCGAACCCATGTCCACCCGCACCGATGTGACAAGGCCGTTTTCCACGGTAAGCTTTAAAGGCCGAAGCCCGCCCAGGGTGCGCAGCATGATCTCCGTCTTTTGCGTCAGCCCCCGCTCATACACGTACTTGCCGATGCACCTGGCCGCGTTGCCGCACATCTGTGCCTCGCTGCCGTCCTGATTGAATATCCGCATTCCGAAATCCGCCGTATCGCTGGGCTCGATCAATACCAGCCCATCGGCTCCCACACCAAAGTGATGCCTGCTCATGGCGATGGCCAATTCCCGGGGATTTGCCACGATCTCCTCAAAACAGTTCACATAAATATAATCGTTGCCTATCCCGTGCATCTTGGTAAACCGCATAATACCCGCTCCTTTTTTTGCGGAATTGCAGGGATGTTTAACTCGTATTATATGGGAAAGTCAGAAAAACTTCCACAGTCATCGAAAATGATGTGAAATCGTCATTTATTTGCAATAAATTGTTAAAGCAGTTGTTGACGAAAGTTTGTCCCAAATCTATAATAAAAGGACGGGCCCCGGCATATACCTTGTCCAAGGAGGTGTGTATGCATGCAAATATTCCGAAAAATGACCGCCGTTGTGGTGGCAATGCTTCTGTTTCTGCCCATAAATTCCGCTCTGGTGGAGGGAGAGGAATCTCAGGTGGAAACGACCGGCACCCCAACCTTTGATCCGTTGAAGGATGCGGGGTATCTTCCCGAGGGCATGGAGCCTTGCATTGTGAGTGACTGGGAAAACGGCTCCTGGCTGTACATAACCCAGGACTTGAGGGTAGAAATCACCCGCTACCGCCGCACTACGCCCACCAAGCTGGTGTGGTATATTGCCGAGATCCGCAGTGAAAACGAGACGATGCGCACTATTCCCTTCAACGAGGAGCGTCCCGGCCGCACCAACGGCCTGCCGGAGGACATGGCCATCAAACACAAGGTGGTCTATGCCCAAAGCGGCGACTTCTACTCCTACCGGGTGGCCAACGACAAGCGCACCGGCGTCATCATAAGAAACGGCGAAATCCTCCACAGCAAAACATATTCCAAGCCCGTTCTGACGCTGCCCAGCCTGGATACCGCCGCCTTCTTCCCCAATGGGGATATGAAGGTGTTCGAATCCCATGAGCATTCCGCGCAGGATTTCATCGACATGGGCGCCACGGAGGTGCTGTCCTTCGGTCCCATCCTTGTGAGGGACGGCGTTATCAACCCGGTGATGGACACCAACTTTACCCATGAGGAGCCCCGCAGCGCCATCGGCATCATCGGCCCGGGCCACTACATCGGCATGCTGGTGGAAGGCCGTACGGCGTTTTCCGAGGGATGCGGCCTGAAGTTCATGGCGGAAACGCTGTATGACCTGGGCTGCGTCGACGCGCTGAACCTGGATGGCGGCGGCACCGCAGCCATGGTGTTCATGGGCGAAAGCGTTGAGTTGGGCAGCGGCCAGGGCGTTTCCGAAAACGGCCGGGCCATCCCGGATATTCTTGCCATCGGTACGTATGACTAATGTAAAGGAAGCGCACAAATGATCCTGTTTTGCAGTGACTACCAGGAAGGGGCCCATCCCGCGATATTGGAAAAGCTTAACTCCGTCAACCTTACGCAAAACCCCGGCTATGGAACGGATGACATCTGCCATAAGGCGGCGGCGCTGATCAAAGAAAAATGCCATTGCCCGGGCGCCGACGTCCACTTTCTGGTGGGCGGAACACAGACGAACACCACCGTGATCTCCGCCGCGCTGCGTCCGCACCAGGGCGTGCTGTGCGCCCACACGGGGCACATCAGCGTTCACGAGACGGGCGCCATTGAATCTACCGGCCACAAGGTGCTGGCAGTACAAAGCCAAGACGGCAAGATCACCGCCGAGCAGGTGGAAAAGGAAGCCATCCTGCAGGCGGACTTTGAGCATACCGTCAAGCCCGGCATGGTGTACATTTCCTTCTCCACGGAGGTGGGCACCCTCTATACCCTGGCGGAGTTAACAGCGCTGCGTAAGGTGTGCGACAAGCACCACCTGTATCTGTTCCTGGACGGTGCGCGCCTGGGTTACGGCCTGTGCGGGGAAGGCAATGACGTGAGCCTCCAGGACATTGCCCGGCTGTGTGACGTGTTCTACATCGGCGGCACCAAGGTAGGCGCGCTGTTCGGCGAGGCGGTAGTCATCGTTAACCCTGCCTTAAAGCCCGACTTCCGCTACTTCATCAAGCAGCGGGGCGGAATGCTCGCAAAGGGCTGGCTGCTGGGCGTTCAGTTTTTGACGCTCTTTGAAGAAGACCGCTACTTTTCCATCGCCGCCCATGCCCAGCGTTTGGCCATGGCGGTAAGGGATGCGCTGCGCCATTTGCATATCCCCTTCCTCATCGATTCGCCCACCAACCAGCAGTTCCCCATCCTGCCGGATGAGGTGCTTCAAAAGCTGTCGGACAAGTATGCCTTCTCCTTCTGGGAAAAGGCCGACGAAACCCATACCGCTGTGCGCATCTGCACCTCCTGGACCACCCGGGAAGAGGATGTGCTGGCGCTGATCAAGGACTTAGGGGACGCTGTCCCCTAAGAACCCCTGCCAAAGGGACAAGTCCCTTTGGAATCCCTTCTTTCGGTATACATAATATGTTGCCCCTTCCGCAAGTCAACTGTTGCGGAAGGGGCAGATTTTTTGTATATCCACGAACATTCTTTCCATAGATTCTGTGAGTGGCATACTGCACATCATTCACAATCTTGCCGAAGAAACTCAACGGGCGGGCGATTAATAATCGCCCCTACGTCGCATTTTGTTTGTTGGCTTTGCTGCCGGAGCATATGGAAGCCAGAAGTTAAGCCAATACACTCTTTGCAGCCGTAGGGGCGATTATCAATCGCCCGCCTGTATCACCATAAGTCAACTATCTCAGTGCAGGCTCCTATTGTTATCCCTTATATCGGGATTCTCAAGGGATATATCCCTTGAGCAGGGGTGCAGGGGACAGCGTCCCCTGCTAAGCCCGGATCGCGGCGCCAAACTCCTGGGCACAAACTTTGAGCACCTTTTCCATGGCCGCGGTGATCTCCGCTTCGGTAAGGGTATGATCGGCGGCCCGGAAGGAGAGTGAGAAGGCAACAGATTTTTTGCCCTCGCCAAGCTGTGCGCCGCGGTACACGTCGAACATACGGCATTCTTCCAGCAGTATGCCGGCCGCCTTCTCCATGGCCGCCATCACGGGGCCAACGGGCTGGCTGTCCGCCATCACCAAGGCCAGGTCGCGGCTCACGGCGGGGTAGCGGGGCAGGGGCTTCACATCCCCCATGGGCACGGCCAAGGCGCGCGTGAGGGTCAAATCGATTTCGGCAATGAGGCCCCGCTCCGGCATATCGAAGGTTTCCATAGTATCGGGATGCACCTCGCCCAGCACCGCCAGTATTTGCCCATTCACAAGGAGCCTGGCACAGCGGCCGGGATGATGATAGCTTTCCCCGCCGGGCACGATATCCGCTTTGATGCCTAATTCCGCAAGCAACGCCTGCACAGTGCCCCGGAGCGTATAAAAGTCCGCACCGCCGCCATACAGCCCCACGCAAAGCGTCGGCGTTTCCGTAGGCAGCTTTTCCTCCGTAGGCCGGTTCGCGTCGAACACCGCGGCGATCTCGTATATCCAGGCCTTTTCATTGCCCCTATTCATGTTCAGGGCCAGGGTTTGCAGCATGCCGGGCGCCAGGCTGGGCCGCATGATGCGGGTATCCTCGCCCAGGGGATTCAAAAGCATCAGCGGCTTATTCCGATGGTCACCGGCGGGAAGGTTCAGCTTCTCTACCGATTTCTGGCTGATGAAGGAAAAGTTCATGATCTCGGAAAAGCCCATGCCGTTGAGGCTTATGCCCAGCGCATCCCTGAAGCGCATGGCGGCGCTGCGCCCGCCGGGGGTAGCCTCTCCCCGGAGGCGCGTGGCGGGGATGGATTCGTAGCCATAGATGCGGAGCACTTCCTCGGAAAGGTCTGCTTCCCCCTCCACATCCTGGCGGAAGTCAGGCACGGTGACGTCGATCTTATCCCCGTTCGCAGCCACTTCAAAGTGCAAATTTTTGAGTATATCCACCATGGCCTTCATAGGGATATCGACGCCGGTGCGCCTTGCGATTCGGCTCAAGGAAGCATGGATCACCTGCGGCTTTTGTGGGTTCGGATATACATCGATGATCCCCGGCACCACATCCCCGGCATCCAGGAGATTCATGAGCTGGCAGGCCCGTTGCATGGCTTCCAGCGCCGTTTTGGGGCTTACTCCCTTTTCAAAGCGGCCGCTGGCCTCGGTACGCATTCCCAGGCTCCTGGCAGCCAGCCGGGTGCCTGTGCGGTCGAAAGCGGCGCACTCGAACATCAAGGTTTGGGTAGCTTCGGTGATCTCGCTTTCCTCACCGCCCATGATGCCGGCAACGCCGGTGGGCCCTTCCCCATCGCAGATGAGAAGCTCGATGCCACTAAGCGCCCGTTCCTTGCCATCCAGGGTTTTAATGACTTCCCCGGCCTTTGCCTTGCGGACGATGATCTCTCCTCCCCGCACTTTTAAAAGATCAAAAGCGTGCATGGGGTGGCCCGTCTCCAGCATGACGAAGTTGGTGATGTCCACCACATTGTTGATGGAGCGCATGCCCGCCCCGTACAGGTATTTGCGCAGCCAAAGGGGAGAGGGCTTAACCCGCACATTTTTCACGACTCTTGCCACATACCGGGGACAGAAACCGGTATCCTCCACCGTAACCTTCACGTGATCGTAAATACTGCCATCCGTTTCCGTTACATGGACCGGCGGCTTGCGGAATTCCGTTTTCAGGGCCACCGCCGTTTCCCGGGCTACGCCCCAGGCGCACAGGCAATCGGGCCGGTTGGCCAGAATTTCAAAATCCACCACCGTGTCGTCAAGCCCGAATACGGTTTTTACATCGGTGCCCAGGGGATATTCCTCCCGGAAGATGAGCAGCCCCGCATCCCCCACGGAGGGGTACAATTCCTGGGGCACGTTCAATTCCGTGGCGGAGCAGAGCATGCCTTCGCTCATGACGCCCCGCAGCTTGCCTTTTTTGATCTTCACGCCGCCGGGAAGCTTCGCTCCTTCCAGGGCTACCGGGACAAGTATGCCAGGCGTCACATTGGGCGCGCCGCACACGACCTGCAAGGATGCGCCCTGTCCCGCGTCTACGGAGCATACGTGCAGATGGTCGCTGCCCTCCACCTTATCCACGGTGAGCACCCTGCCCACCACCACATTTTCGATGTCCTCCCCCAGGGATTCCACACCCTCTACCGCCGTGCCGGTCCAGACCATGCGGTTCTGATAAGTTTTTGCGTCTACGGGAATAGCTGCATATTCCTTGATCCATTGCATGGGAAGCTTCATATCTTTATCCTCCTGACTTAAGCGGTCTCAACGGAACTGCGACAGGAAACGCATGTCTCCCTCGAACATAAGCCGCATATCCCGAATGCCGTAGCGCAGCGTAGCGATGCGGTCCAGGCCGATGCCAAAGGCAAAGCCGGAGTAAACACTGCTGTCGATGCCGCACATATCCAGCACCTTGGGGTTCACCATGCCGCTGCCCAAGACCTCAATCCAGCCGGTGCCCTTGCAGATGCGGCAGCCCGCGCCATGGCAGGCCACGCAAGTCAGGTCCACTTCCGCGCTGGGCTCGGTGAAAGGGAAGAAGGAGGGGCGGAAGCGGATCTGCATATCCGGCCCGTACAGCCGCTTGGCAAACGCCTCCAGCGTGCCCTTCAAATCGGCCATGGTCACATCCTTATCCACCACCAGGCCCTCCAGTTGATGGAATACCGGGGAATGGGTGGCGTCCACCTCATCGGCCCTATACACCCGGCCGGGGCAGATAACGCGGATGGGCGGCTTGCGGGAAAGCATGGTGCGCGCTTGGGCAGGGGAAGTGTGGGTGCGCAGCACCGTGTTTTCATCGATATAAAAGGTGTCCTGGGCATCCCGGGCAGGGTGGTTTTTCGGCATATTAAGCAGCTCGAAGTTGTAGTGGTCCAGCTCCACCTCCGGGCCCTCCACCACTTCAAAGCCCATGCCGGCAAAGCATTCCACCATTTCCCGAAGGACCAGCGTCACGGGATGGGGCGTGCCTGCATCCTTAAGCTCCCTTGGCTCCGTCACGTCGATGGCTTCCCGCTTCAAGGCTTCCTCCCGCTCCTTTTTGCCAAGAAGCGTTTGCTTTTCCAAAAGAAACTCCTCAAACTCCTCCCGGGCCTTGTTGATCAACTGCCCGGCCTGGGGCCGCTCTTCCGGGGCCAATTGGCCCATCATGCGAAGCAGCGCGGTTAAGTCCCCCTTTTTGCCCAGCATGTTCACCCTCAGGCCCTCCAGCGCCTGGGTGGAGGCGATTCCCTGAAGCTCTTGTAAGAGGCGCTCCCGTAAAGAACCGATTTGTTCCCGGATATCCATTTTGGTTTCCCCTTTCCGCTTCCTCTTGGCAGGCAATAAAAAAAGCCTCATCCCATAGGCCATAGGATTAGCCATGGGACGAAGGCATACTGCCACGTGTTACCACCCAAATTCCGCACAGGGTTAAACCTTATGCGCTCGCCGCTTCATAACGGGGGCGTACCCGTCCCTGCCTACTGCCTCTACGCCCGTCACCGCTTTAGCGGCGCCGGGTACGGCCAAGCCATTTGAAAACTGGCCGGACCTTGAACGGTTTAAGCAAGGAAGCTCGGGAGTGAATTTCCTGCGGGCTGTGCGGACGGCTTTCAGCCGGTGACCGTCCTCTCTTTGGCATGACCCTTCATGCAGGCGTTGTTCTCCGTCATCGCCTTTGTTGAAAAGTATTATAGCGCAAAGCAGCATTTGTTGCAAGCGCCGTTTTTGAGGAAAGATCAAAATTTCACTCCAGCAATTGGAGCGCTTTCTCCTCGGGCAGCGGCCGGCTGAGCAAATATCCCTGGATGTAGTCGCAATGGTGATTTTTCAGATACTGCATTTGTTTTTCATGCTCCACGCCCTCGGCCACCACGCTGTGGCCAAGCCTGTGTGCCATGGAGATGATGTCGCCCACGATCACCTCATCCGGATCCTGCATCAAAAGCCCGTCGATAAACTGTTTGTCCAGTTTCAGGCAGCTTACGTTCAATTCGTTTTCACGGGCCAGGGACGAATATCCCGTTCCAAAGTCGTCGATGGAGATGGCGATCCCCTTTTCTCTAATGGCGCCAAGCTTTTCGTTGATCTTTTGATAGCTGTCGGAAAATATTGATTCTGTGATTTCCAGTGTGATATTGCGCGCGTTGACTTTGGCCTTGGCCACCGCATGAAGCAGGTCGGGCAGAAAATCATCCCTGAGCAATTGAATGGCGGAAATGTTGATGGAGACCATCTTGTCGTGGATGCCGCTTGCCTCCAAATGCTTCAAAAAGCCGCAAGCCAGCTGTATGATCTTTTTTCCCAGCGGAACGATCAATTGCGCTTCCTCGGCAATGGGAATAAACTCATTGGGGGGCACCTGCCCCGTCCCATCGCTTGCAAACCTTGCCAATGCCTCAAAACCATAAATGGTGCCCGTTTGGGCATGGAATATCGGCTGGTACTGGAGGTAAAGCGATGTGTCGCTTTCGTTTCTCACACATTTGGCCAGCTCGGATTTGATAAGTTCCTTCCGGTTAACGGCATCCTCCATGTTCCGGTCAAAGAAGCTGAACCTTTCCGCATAGTTTTCAGCCGCGTATTCGGCGGCAATGGAGGCAAGCTTTAAAATGCCGTCCACGCTTGCTTGCATGCTATCCAGTTCCAGAACGCCGACAGTGCCGTACACCCGTATCTCGGTCAGGCTCTCATCCAGAACCTCGATCACGGTCCGGCACAGCTTTTGAAGGTCTAATTTGCTTTCATACTGCCGTATATAAAAGACGAACCTATCGTTGGCGATTTGGAACAAATGCCGGTTCGGCGCCAGCAAAGCGGCCAGCTTCCCGGCGATCCCTTTCACCAGGCTCTCGCCATACACGTATCCGTGGGTCACATTCACCGCGCCAAACTCGTTCAGCGTCACCAGCAGCAGCGCTTTTTTGTCGCCAGCATGCAGGGCAAGGTCCCGGCTGAGCATTTCCTCAAAATGATTCCGGTTATAGACCCCTGTCAGCGGATCATGCTCGCTCAAATATTTCAGCTTGATCTCCTGCTGCTTGCGCTCTGTGACATCCTTAAGGATGCACAAATGGGTGAAGTCGGACAAATTCTCCAGGTACAGGCGGGACATGATCATATGCACCCAGACCACCGAGCCATCCGGCTTGATATACCGTTTCTCCATATCGTAGCTGTTGATGACGCCGGACTTCAGCTTCGCATAGTTGGAAAGGTCCGCCTCAAGATCGTCCGGATGGGTGATATCCGTCCATTTGCGCAAGGACAATTCATTGATGGTTCTGCCCGTAATGGCGGCATACATGGGATTGATGGCCGGACTGTCGCCAAATATCTTTGCCACATATCTGCTGCTGTGGCCGATATATACGCCCACGGGGGCCTGATCAAAAATGGAACGGAAAAGTGCCTCGCTTGCCCTGATCCTGCTTTCCGATTCCACCAGCTTCTCTTTTTCCTTCGTAAGTTCCGCGTTTGCCGCCTCCAATAGAGCGTTGGCGGCCTGCGCGCTCTGCTTAGCGGCGATGGCGTTTTTAAGCGAAGGGTAAACAAGGCTGAAGATCAGCACGGCGGTAACAATCACGTAGAACACGCCCTTGGCGATGCTGATCTGGGTGATGCTGGATAGTTCCCTGAAAATGCATTCAACAATCAGATCGGAAAAAATGATCCACAGGCAGCCAACCGCAAAATAGACGAGGGTAATCCGGATGGATTTTGAAAAGGCGCCAACATTTGGACGTTTGGCGCCGCGAGTCAGATTTTCATTTTGATGTTTGACGCGTTTGCTGTGGCTGATCATCGGCCCATCCCCTCATCGCATGAGACTGGTCGGCATGGAATCATGTGCAAATGAAGAAGGCGAATTGCATGAAACGGCTTAAGGCCGGTCGGGCAGGAAAATTTAAACAAATACGGTTCTCAGTTCATCACATTACATTTTCCCTGCAAGTTGCCATTTTCCTTCCTCTTTTGCGCAAAAGTTACGAAAAAATCCATAGAACATGCGGTTTGATTTTATGGCCTGCCCCCGTGGATATGGCCGCATACCGGCACAAATCCGCTTGCAGGGATTGCAAAACCGGCCCGGGTGAAGTAAGCTTATAGCATTCCAACAGGAAAGGATTCCGCCATGCCTAAACGCAACTATTCCCTGCTTTTATCTGATGCCGATAATACGCTCTTTGACTTTTATGCCGCGGAAAAGGCTACGCTTCACGACGCTCTGTCATTTTGCGGCCTGCCTTTTTCCGAAGAAACCGCAGCATTGTATTCCCGCATCAACGAATCGCTTTGGAAGGCCTACGAGAGAAGGGAAATCACCCAGGAGGAACTGCGGATTATAAGGTTCGGGCGGCTTTTGTCCCATTTCCCCCAAGCCTCGCATACGGCCGAAGAGGTGGGCACCTGCTTTACCGACTGCTTGGGTCAATACGCTTTTTTGCTGCCCGGCGCTTTGGATTTTGTGAAGACGGTGCATAAAATTATGCCCATCGTGCTGGTTACCAATGGCATCGCTTCGGTGCAAAGATCAAGGCTGCAAAAATCCGAGATCGCCCCCTATATCGCCGAAGCCGTCATCAGCGGGGAAATTGGCAGTTCGAAACCCGATCCCAAAATGATTCATGTCGCCATGGAGAAGATGAACGTCACCGATAAAAGCAGCGTCATCCTGCTGGGGGACAGCCTCACCGCCGACATCGAGGCCGCCCGCCGGGCGGGCATCGCCTCCATTCACCTGTGCGGGCAGGGCAACAAACAGGCAAAATCCCCCGCCGGTTTTCAGGCGGAAACATTGGAGGATGCCTGTAAAATCCTGTTAGGCGGTTGACAGGCTTTGCGCCCCGGCTTACAATACAAAAACAACCCACTTCACCCGGCGGAAGGAAGGTGAAGCTGCCATGACACCGGTCCCCCTGAAACTGAACAACATACAAAAACAGTTTGGCCAGGCGCATGTGCTCCGGGGCGTGGATTTTTCCCTGCTTTCCGGAGAATTTTTGTCGCTGGTGGGCCCTTCCGGCTGTGGCAAAACCACCCTTTCGCAGGTCGTAGCGGGGTTTTGCCGTCCATCCTTCGGACGGGTACTGCTGGACGGGCGTGACGTGACCGACCTCACGCCTTCCCGGCGGGGCCTGCGCGCCATATTCAGCGACACACCCTTATTTCCCCACCGCACCGTCCTTTTGAACGTGGCCTATGGCCTGAAACTGCAGGGCCTGAAACGGCGGGAACGGCGCGGCCGGGCTATGCACATGCTTGCCCTTGCCAACATGGAGGATGCGGTAGGTATGCAGCCCCGTCATCTTTCCCCTTACCAGTACAAGATGGCGGTGCTGGCCCGCGCGCTTATATTGCGGCCTCAGGTTCTGCTGCTGGACGATCCCTTTACCGGGCTTACAGAAGGGGAGCGCAGGCGGGTGCTGGCGTTTTTGAAAGCACTGCAGCAGCAATGGCGCTTCTCCGTTCTGTACCTTACCAGTGACCGGGAGGAGGCCATGGCCGTTTCCCACCGCATGGCGCTGATGCTTTCCGGACGCATTGAACAATTAGGGACGCCGGAGGATATCTACCATCACCCCGAAAGCGTGGCTGCTGCCCGCTTAATGGGTCCCACCAATCTGCTCCCCGGCGTGGTTGCCGCCCGCCGTCCGGGCGGGCTTGTGGCCATCGATACGGATGGGCTTACGCTGCCCGCCCAAGCCTTGGGACCGCCGCCTGCCATCGGCGAGGACATCCTTTTATGTTTACGCCCCGAGCATGTGCGCCTGTTTGACACGCCCAGGCCTGACAGCCTTTTAAGCGGCCTGTTCACGGGCATTCGTAAGGAGTCGGGCCAAAGGCTCATGGTAGTCGCACTGCCTACCGGGCAAGAGATTTTGTGCGATGATCCGCAGGCGGAGCATTTTTCCCCAGGCACCCGCGTATTCGTCTGGTGGGACACTGCCAAGGCGGCCCTTTTATCCGGGGAGGAATCCCTTCCCGCGCCCGGCCCATTTTTAAGCTCCGGGAAGGAGGTGCCCCTGTGAGCCCCATAAAACGTGCCTTCCCCCCGGTGGTATGGATGGCAACCTTCCTGCTCCTTCTTGCAGTCTTCCTGCCCGGCCTGTGGCTTTTATGGGAAGAGGCGGTACCGGCCGCTTCCCTGCCCGATTTTTCACTGCTCCTTCGTGCCGATAGCTTAAGCAGCCTTATGCCGGGGCTGGAAACGGCTATTTATGCCACCCTCCTGTGCCTGGCGCTGGGCTACCCCGCCGGATGCCTCTTGGCTTTGTGGCGGCGGCGCACGGCATTTGTATCGTGGCTGATGCCGGTCTTCTTCCTTGGCGGAGCGGCGCTTTTGTATGGTCAAAGAATGGCCACTTTGCTGCCCCAGGGGTTTGTATCATCCCTGTTGTCCTTCATAAACGGATATATCGCGCCCTACGTGGCAATAGCTATGGTCCTTTTTCCGTTGATGGTCCTATGCACCTGCTCCTTTGCAAAGGCTTTGGATCCCGCCCTCGTAAAAGCTGCCAGGAGCCTCGGCGCCTCCCGGTTTCGGGCCTTCCTCACATTGACTTTTCCACGCACGCTCAAAGGGGTGCCGGCAGGCTTTATCCTGGTTTTACTTCCCGCTCTGGGGCTCTCTATAGTATCGGGGCAGGAGCCGGGAACCACCTTCGGTTTTGCCACCCCCGTCAGCGCCGCGCTTTTGCTTTTGACTTCCATCGTAATCGCAATATGTCTGCTCATTTTTAAAAAAGCAAGGAGTGTTTCGCCATGTTGATTAGGAATGCAACCGCCTACCTGAACGGACGGTTTTATGAGAACATGTCCTTAAGAACGCTAAAGGGCGCACTCACGGAAGTCAGCCCAACTCTTGATGCCCAGCCGGGAGAGGATACGCTGGACCTAAACGGCGATTTTCTTCTTCCGGGTTTTGTGGATGTGCACATCCACGCCTTTATGGGCATGGACGTAATGGCCGGGGAAGAAGCCGTGCGCCACATGAGCCGGGAGCTGAAAAAGGTCGGCGTGGCCGCCTTTTTGCCCACCACCATGAGCGCCTCCATAGAAGACACAAAGGCCGCTCTGCAAGGCATCGACGCGGTGATGAAGCATCCCGAGCCCAAGGGCTCCATTGTGCTGGGCGCGCATATGGAAGCGCCGTTTTTGAGCGACCACCGGTGCGGCGCCCAGGTGGCCGCCCATTTCCTGCCCCCTTCCATGAAGGCCTGGCTCCAAATGACGGGGGAATATGCTTCCGCCGTCCGCATCATTACACTGGCTCCGGAACTTGGCGGAGCCGAGGGCTGGATACGTCAAATTGCGGCGCAGAATGTGGTGGTATCTATCGGCCATTCCGACGCCACCTGCGAGCAGACGCATCTGGCGGCGGACTGGGGCGCCACTCATGTCACCCACCTGTTCAACGCCCAGACGCCGCTGCACCATAGGGAGCCCGGCGTTCCCGGCGCAACGCTCACCGACGACAGGCTGTACGCGGAAGTGATCGGCGACGGCATCCACCTGCACCCGGACATCCTCCGCCTGACCGTCCGGGCCAAGGGAAGGGAAAAGACGGTGCTTGTCACCGACGCCATGGAGGCCGCAGGCATGCCGGAGGGCACGTATCAATTGGGCGGCCTGACGGTATATGTCAAAGACGGGGCCGCAAGGCTTTCATCCGGCACCTTGGCCGGTTCCACCCTCACCATGGCCCGTGGGCTCCAAAACTTGATCCGCTTCGGCTTAAAGCCGGAAGACGCGGTCTATATGGCCACTCAGTCCCCCGCCGATTCCATTGGCGAAAAGCTGCTGGGCCGTATCGCGGCCGGGGCACCCGCCATACTCACCCGCTGGGACAAGGGATGGAATATGGTTTCCGTAATCGGATAGTCCCTTTTCCGCCGGGCTCATGCATGAAGCGCAGGAACTTTACCAAAACTCCCCCTGATGGTGCATTTGCCTTCCGGCATTTCTATTGCCTGGCAGGCGCTTTTGCGGTACAATAAAAGGGGATATTTCCCCCTTTCAGGAGGAGATCCATGGAAAACAAGCCCTGCGGCGCGCCCTTTTACGGGCCGTTTCTGCAAAAGATAAAGGAACATATCCCGCAGGACCGGACACTTTTACAAGCGCCCATGTCGGAGCATACAACCATCCGCATCGGCGGTCCTGCCGATATACTGGTAACGGCGCAAAGCGCACGGGAAATCGCCTTTCTTGTAACATGCGCCAATGAATATCACATCCCCATGATGATGCTGGGCAACGGCAGCAACCTTCTGGTGAAGGATGGAGGCATCCGGGGCCTGGTAGTTCAGTTTGGGGAAGAAATGTCCTCTATTTCGGTGGAAGGCACGGTTTTGACTGCAAAGGCGGGTGCATCCCTGGCCGCGGTGGCCAAGGAGGCCGCCCGGCACAGCCTGACCGGGCTGTGCTACGCCTGCGGGATACCGGGCACGGTGGGCGGCGGCGTGTATATGAACGCCGGAGCTTACGGCGGAGAGCTGAAGGAAGCCATCATAGAGGTGGAAGTCATCACCGCCGATGGTCAGATACATACGTACACCGGGGAAGAGATGCATTTTGGCTACCGCCACAGCCGCGCCCAGGAGGAGATGCTGATCATCACCTCTGTAAAATTCCAGCTTGCCCCCGGCGACAAGGATGCCATCTGGGCGGAGATGAAGGAGTTCAACCGCCGCCGCAACGAGAAGCAGCCCATGGATGTACCCAGCGCCGGGAGCACCTTCAAGCGCCCGGAAGGTTACTTTGCGGGGCAGCTTATTGACCAGGCGGGGCTTCGGGGTGTGAAAGTGGGCGATGCCCAGGTAAGCGAAAAGCACGCGGGCTTCCTGGTGAATACCGGGAACGCCACCGCAGCGGATTTCCTGTCGCTCATCGCATTGGTACAGCGCACTGTTGCGGAAAAGCACGGCGTGTGGCTTACGCCGGAGGTGCGCATCGTAGGTGAGGACTCCCCCATGCATCTTGTTTAATTTTGGCACATAGAGAAGGAAGGAACAGTACCATGCGGTTTTTGATCCTTACAGGCCTGTCCGGTGCGGGCAAAACGGTGGCCATCCGCTATCTGGAGGACCTGGGGGCTTTTTGTATCGATAACCTTCCTCCCATGATGATCATCAAATTTATGGAGGCCTGTCAAACCTCCCCCATGCGGGTACCCTTGGTGGCCATGGCGGTGGATGTACGCAGCGGCGAGTTTTTCGACGCCCACGCGGTACGCAAGGTCATCAGCGAAACGCGCGAGGTCGGCTATCAGATCGAAACGCTGTTTATGGAAGCCAGCGACGATGTGCTGGTGAGCCGCTACAAGGAAACAAGGCGTGACCATCCCCTGGCCAGCGAAAACGTGGGCCTGCAGGAGGCCATCCTGGCGGAACGGGAGCTTTTGCAGCCGCTTCGGGAAACGGCCAACTATTTGATCGATTCCAGCACTTTACGGCCAAGGGCCCTGCAAAAAATGCTTTCGGATATCCTGACCACGCAAAGCGATAACCAGTACCTGCGTTTGGAGATCCTCTCCTTCGGCTTCAAGCGCGGACTTCCCAGGGAAGGCGATCTGGTATTCGATGTGCGGTTTTTGCCCAACCCCTTTTATGTGGAAGGGCTGGGACGGCATACGGGGCTGGATGAGGATGTACGGACATATGTTTTGGAGCATCCCGTGACGGCGGAATTTTTGACAAAGACCATGGACATGCTGGATTTTTTGCTGCCCCATTACCAGGAAGAGGGGAAGCACCGGTTGGTGGTAGCCATAGGCTGCACCGGCGGCGCCCACCGCAGCGTGGCCATTGCCGAGGAGCTGGCCGTCCGCCTGCGTACCCGGGGGTTCCGGGTGGATGTGAACCACCGGGATCTTGACCTTGAGCAGGCACATTGGAAAATGTTATAGGATTTCGAGAAAATGATTGCATCATTTTCTCGGGTTTGCACGATTTCCTTGTATGCCCCATTCACCGTCCTGCGCTTCGCTTGTCCGGTGCATCAGTGGGATAGCCGTAGGGCGGGGGCTTGCTCCCGCCGTCCGTATCATGCATGGATCAAGATATATGGTACCGCTACATGCGGCGGGAGCAAGCCTCCGCTCTGCGCTTATCCCGTGAAGAAGGCATGGGTCGTATCCAAAGATGCTGATAACGATGCATCTAAATTATGATTTGGTATTAACTTTTTCGGGACCTGTTAAGGAGGGCATCTTGTCTTTTTCCTCCATCGCCAAGGATGAGCTGGTGCGGCTTCCCTTTGGGAAGCCCTGCTGCATGCTCAGCGAATTGAGCGCGCTTTTGCAGACATCCGCTTCCCTTTCACTAAGGGGGGGCGGGCAGGTGCGCCTTACCTTCCGGGTGGAAAACGCCGGGCTGGCCAGGCGTATCTTTTTACTTTTGCGCACGCTCCTTTCCATCACCCCATCGCTGCATTTCATACGCCACAGCCGCCTGGGCGGCCAGCGCAGCAGTGTTTTGACATTGGAAACGGAGGATGCGCAAAAGCTCTTAACGGCCTTTGGCATGATGGCCGCCGGCGAGGACGGCGCGCTGCATTTGGTGCGCACCTCGCCCAGGAACGCAGCCCTTCGGCAATGCTGCCGCAAGTCCTTTTTGCGTGGCGCATTCCTGGGGGCAGGCTCCATTACCAGCCCGGAAAAGGGATACCATTTTGAAATTGTGGCCGGTGAAGCGAATCTTGCGGCTGCTTTGATCCGCATGATGGAAAAATCCGGTCTTCCAGCCAAACAGATGGCCCGAAAGGGCACAATTGTGGTATACTTGAAAGAGAGCGAGCAGATTGTATCTGCACTGGGGCTGATGGGGGCGCATCAGGCGCTGTTGTCCCTGGAAAATACCCGTATCCACAAAAATGTGATGAATTATGTCAACCGCATGATGAATTGCGACACCTCCAACATGGAAAAGCAACTGGATGCTTCCCGCCGTCAGATCGAAGCCATCCGGGCGCTGTCCCTATCCAAAGGACTGGGTACGCTCCCTCCTTCCCTCCAGCAGGTAGCGCGGCTGAGGCTTTCTCAACCGGAAGCCACGCTTTCGCAGCTGGGCGAAATGCTGGACCCGCCCCTTGGCAAATCCGGCGTCAATCACCGTCTGCGCAGGATCGTAGAACTCTCGCAGGCGCTGGAAACACATAAGGAGGATGAACCATGATACGAAGAGAAGTCGCCCTGCCCGGCCGGGAGGCATTGCAGCGCCGCACCGCGGCCCAGCTCGTACAGGTGGCCAGCCGCTTCGACGCTCGCATCATGATCGAGCATCACAGCAAGGTCATCAATGCCAAGAGCATGCTGGGCCTTTTATCCCTGGGCACAGCCATTGACGGAAAGCTTTATCTGGTGGCGGACGGAGAGGATGAACAGCGGGCCGTGGACGCCATCGTCCGGCTGCTGGACAGCAATTTTGCAGAATGAATCCATCGTATCACCTTACCGGCCAAGGCCGGGAGCATTTTTGCTGCAAAAAAACAGGCCGGAGGTATTTCAATGCCTCCGGCCTGTTTCTCTATTGATTACTTATACGTCTGGCAAAAGACTTTTACGAACCAGTCCTTGGAGTGCAGCTTGTAGGATATCTTCTCGTCCACCTGCATTTCCTCGGGCAGGGGCTCCATATTCTTCTGCTTTTGCGCTGCTTCCTCCGAGCTGTCGTAGTAGTATTGGTACTTTTTGACCCGGCTGGACACGTTGCCCTCAATGGTGGTCAACAGATAGCGGCCGTCCCCCAAATCCTCTACATCCACCACCAGCCCGGTATGGATGTTGTTATAGGATTTTTTCGTCACGCTGTAGATGACCATATAGCCCGGCCTTGGGATACTGGTTAAGCGCTCCATCGCCTGATAGCCTTTCAATATTTTCCCCACACCGGCCTCGCTGATGGCATAGGTTAATTCATCAGCTACCTTTTCCGCATTCCCTACCCGGGACATGGGCACACCGGCTTCCTCAAAGCACCAGCCTACAAAAGCGCCGCACCAGCCGAAGGCCACGCCGTCCTTGCCGGTATACCATTTGGTATACTTGTTGGCCCGCTTGATGCCTTTCAGATCCAGGGTGACGAATTCGTTTTCCGCGATGGCAATGGCCTTCTTCATCAGCTCCGTAGGCACATCCTCATCCACAGTCAAAGCATAGGAAGTGATTGTTCCCCCCGTCGTCAACAAAATTTCACAGTTCCCTTCCCCAAGGGCGGTGATGTTCCCCTCTTCATCCACCGTGGCCACCTGATCATCGGCAGATTCCCACTGATCCGCCGCCGGTGCCGCCATGGTCTCCCCCGGATGCATTTCAAGCTGCAAAGCCCTATCTGCTTCCTGAGCGCTGGCCGCGGGAATCACCAGGCATATAGCCAGCAGCAGGAATACAAACCTTCTTATCATAAATCATATCCCTCCGTTATCCATGAGTATATCACACTTATGGAAAAAACGGAGGGCAAAAGAGAGTTTTTGGAAAAGGTTTTGCAATTGTGCCAGCTATTCCTCATCTCTTTCCTTGTCTCGCCTATGCTGGATCAACCCGGCCACAAGGGCGATGATCAAACTCACCGCCGAGATGATGAACAATACCGTCGCGGAATTGTCTCCACCCGCCGTTGCCTCTTGAGCAGGCAGCGCGCCGCTCCTGACTACTATGACCGCCGCCACCGCGGCCACCGTCACAGAGAATGCCGCCAGGATGATGGTCTTTCGCCGCCTGCGGGGGCCGCTTTCCCCTGGCGGGAGATAGGCGTTGCCCCGTATGATCCGCACCTCGTAAATGCCGGCGCACACGGTGAGCAGCGCTATCATATTGGCCGGATAAGGAAGCCATCTAATGCCCGCCCCATGAAGTGCCGTATCGATCAATATCCCATAGAGCAATAGCATAAAGCATTGATTGCCGATGCGGTCGCGGTGTGCCCGCTGCCTTTCATCCAACCCGTGTTTATCAAGATTCATGTACATCCTCCTCCCAAAACAAATCATCCAGGCTTTTCCCCAAGGCTTTGCATATGGCAATGCACAGGTTGATGGTGGGGTTGTAATCCCCGTTTTCGATGGCGTTGATGGTTTGCCTCGTCACACCCACCGCCTCCGCCACATCCTTCTGTGACATATCCCTTGCTGCCCTGGCCGCCTTCAGGCGAAGGTTCTTGCCCATGACCATTACCTCCTTTCGCCTGTGTTTACAGCCAAAGCATAACATATCCCTGACATAATGTCAATTATATTTTACAAAAAGAATTTTATTTTTGATATATTCCACTTCGAGAAAACAAAAAAGCTACCCCTGAAGCCTATGCCTGTTTGTAGTGGATGAAAGTCTTGCAGTATACTGGTTAGGAAAGTATAATGAAAAAGCACAAAATGAGCGAAGCTTGGCAGATTATCTGACCGGGAAAAAAACAGGAAAAGGGGAGCCGGATGCTGATCTATTGGCTGTATTTGACTCTGGCAATCGCATGCGAAGTCTTGGGGACAACCTTCCTGAAGCTTTCCGACGGCTTTACGAAGCTTGTCCCGTCGATACTGGTTGGGATATTCTATATATTGACATTTCCCTTTTTCTCGCTGGCATTAAAAAAGATGAGCGTCAGCGTGGCGTATACGGTTTGGTCGGCAGTGGGAACGGCCTGCGTTGCGCTCATCGGATACTTTTTCTTCAAGGAGCAGATGAGCGCCGTCAAGATCATTGCGATCACCATGATCGTCGCGGGGATCGTTATGCTCAATCTCACCGGAGTGACGCGATAATGATAAACGGTGAACCGATGCGCCCTGAAATGATCGATTTTCCCCACACGGTGCCTGTAAAAGCGTGTGTTCTTAGTGTGGAGCAATATCCCTACCACTGGCATGACGCCCTTGAGATCGTAAAGGTCCTGCAGGGTTCGGTCAACGTCGTGCTTGGGAATGAAAGCCACCTGCTGCGCGAGAACGATATCGCCATCGTCAACATGGATGAACTGCATAGCATACGCAAAAGCGAAGAGGGCAACAAAATCCTTCACATATATATATCACCCGGCTTTGTAAAGCGCGTCCTGCCCGACAGCCGGTATCTGTTCCTGTATTGCTGCTCCCCCTACCATGAAAAGCAAACGCCGGAAAGATACCGGGAGTTAAAGGAGTATATCGCACGGCTCATAAGCATGCTGAATGCCGCGCCTAAAATGCCGGACGGGGAAGCGGTAGAGTCGCTCCTGAAGGATATGCTTGGCCATATCCTGTACCATTTTGACTTGCTGCGCTGGGGATTCGGAACGGCTCCGCTGGATGACAGGCGCGTGGAACGGTTCCGGCAGATGGCGCAAAGCGTAAGCAACGCGCAGAATATGAAGATCGGCTTAAAAGACATGCTTGCGACAATCGATGTCACCTTGTCCCATTTATCCTATAATATCAAAGAAACCTTTGGGCAGACCTTTCAGGAGCTTTTGTATTATGGCAAGTGCGAAGCCGCGGCAAAGATGCTTTTGAGTACGCAGGAGCGGATCGTGGATATTGCTCTGGGCTGCGGGTTTTCCGACGTCAAGTACCTGATAAAGCACTTCAAGCAGTTCTTCCATCACACCCCCTCAGAATTCAGGCGGCTGTACCGGGCGGACGAAATAACGCTGGCCGCGCAGACGAAGTATACTCAGCTGCCCCTGAGCGAGGCGGGCATACTTCCGCCGGAAACTCCGCAGGGCGGGGGCTTGCTCCCGCCGTCGTTCCCCGCGCATCTGTGTGTTCACAGGCCAGGTTGTAATGCCCCGGTGCATACGGCGAACGCCCGCCCCCGCCCTACGTTTATCTTGAGAAGATGGTATGGTTCATTCCCAATGATGCCGGCAACAATGCGCTAAAGTTTTGATTTGGTATTATACTGTTCACTGTTCATTATAACGCCCCCGCCCTGCGTTGAAGCTTTGACAAAACAAAGTTTTTCTTTTTTTTTCGCCAAAAATCGAAAAATCGTCAATGCGCGATCTTTCAGGAAGAAATACAATAAGCCCAAATCCAATATGCAATATGGACCTGCATGCCTTTTTTCTGTGCAGGGAAGGAGCAAAAGAATGAAAGCGGCGAGAAAATTCCTGTCGGTTATGCTGGTGGCAATAATGGTGCTGGGGATGCTGCCACAGCGTGCATTATCCGAGCCGGTGAGCGCCACCATCAGCCCAACGTCGGCGGAATTTGATAAATACGACCCGCATAATGTTGCTGTTGCCATTACCTTGAACAACGCCGAATCCGTAACAGGCGTCACGGCGGGTGGAACGTCCATCGGGACGGGAAACTATGAAGTAGACAGAACCACCCTGACAATCAAGCAGGGATATCTGGCCTCCCAGCCAGAGGGCAGCCTTGTACTTACCATCGAATTTGCTGTGGGCGATTCGGCGACGCTGACCATTACCATTGAAGATTCCACGCCGGTGAGCGCCACCATCAGCCCAACGTCGGCGGAATTTGATAAATACGACCCGCATGATGTTGCTGTTGCCATTACCTTGAACGACGCCGAATCTGTAACAGACGTCACGGCCGGCGGTTCCTCCATCGGCACGGGAAACTATGAAGTAGACGGAACCACCCTGACAATCAAGCAGGGCTATTTGGCCTCCCAGCCGGAGGGCGCCCTTACGCTTACCATCGAATTTGCTGCGGGCGATTCAGCGACGCTGACCATTGCCATCACCGATAACACGCCGGTAAGCGCCACCATCAGCCCCACCACCGGGGCTTTTGACAAGAACCCGATCTATCAGGCGGATGTAACTGCTGCCATCACCTGGAACAGCGCCTCGTTGGTCACCGACGTCACGGCCGACGGCTCCTCCATCGGCGCGGGCAGCTACGCTATCAGCGGAAACACCCTGGCCATCAAAAAGGAATATCTGGCCACCCAGCCCAAGGGCAGCCTTGTGCTCTCCATCGAGTTTAATACAGGCGAGCCAGCCACGCTGACCATTGCCATTGATGATTCCACGCCGCCGAATAACGCCATGCTCCTCCCGCCGTTCGGAACCTTTGACAAGAACGCCCCGGCAGATATGCAGTTCATCATTATGTGGAACGACGCGCATTCGGTAACGGAGCTCAAGGCGGGCGACCTCGTGTCTGGAACGCCCATTGCCGCATACTACTACAGCGTGACCGGCGACATCCTGACGATAAAAAAAGAATTTCTTGCATCCCAGCCGGAAGTGCCCCCCCTGATGCTCAACGTGGGATTTGACGTGGGCGCCCCGGCGATGCTGATGATTAACATCACCAATACCACGATGGGCGCCCAGATCAATCCGGCATCCATCACCTTTGACATGAACCCGCGCTATCAGGCGGATGCCCAGATCACCATCACCTGGAACGAATCCTCGGCGGTTGCCGATGTCAAGCTGGGCGGAACCTCCATCGGCACGGACAACTACTCTGTCAGCGGGAACACCCTGACGGTCAAAAAAGAGTTTTTGACCTCCCTGCCGGCCTGGTCGAACTATACGTTAACCATAGAGTTCAACGCAGGCAGTCCGGCGGGACTGCTTATACAAACCACAGATTCCACGATGGGCGCCGAGATTGATCATACGTACGCGGAATTTGACAAGAACCCGGAAAACCAGGCGGATGTGACGACCGTAATCACCTGGAACGATGCCACAGCGGTAACGGGCGTTACAGCGGGGGGAACCTCCATCGGCACGGAAAGCTACGATGTAAGCGGAAATACCCTGACGGTCAAAAAGGAATATCTGGCCGCCCAGCCGGATGGCACCCTTGATCTGACCATAGCGTTTGACGTGGGCGACCCGCTGGAATTTTCCATAGACATCATCGATAACACGCCGCCGCCGGTAAGCGCCACCATCGATCCGGAAACCGCATCCTTCGACCTGTACACCCCTGTTGATGTTACCGCAACCATCACCTGGAACGACGCCACAGCGATAACGGACGTTACAGTGGTCGGAACCTCCATCGGCACGGAAAACTACAGCTTAAGCGATAACACCCTGACGGTCAAAAAGGAGTATCTGCAAACCTGGGCGACAGGCTTGTGGACACTGATCGTCGAGTTTGACGTTGGCGACCCGGCGTTGTTGAACATAGACATCACCGATACCACACCCCCGGAGGTGAATGTCGTCATCGATCCATCCTCCGGAAGCTTTGACAAGAATCCGGAAAACCAGGCGGATGTGGCAACCACCATTACCTGGAACGGCGCCACAGCGGTAACGGACATCAAAGCGGGCGGAACCTCCATCGGTGCGGAAAACTACAGCGTAAGCGGAAACACCCTGACAATCAAAAAGGAGTATTTGGCGTCCCAGTCGGGGAGCGGGCTGATGCTTTCCGTTCAATTTGACGCGGGCAGCCCGGCATCGCTTACCATTACCATCACCGATACCACGCCACCGCCGCCCGTCAGCGCCACCATCGATCCTGCCGCCGCGACCTTTTACCTTTTCAACCCGGTGGATATATGGACCCGCATAAGCTTAAACGATGCCACCATGGTAGCCGATATCAAAGCGGGCGGAGTTTCCATCGGGACGGAAAGCTACTTCATCACAGACGGCCTCCTGCACATCCGGCAGGAATATCTGGCCTCCCAGCCTGTTGGCGCCCTGGAATTGACCATCGAATTTGATGTGGGCGATGCGGCGGCGCTCCTGATTACAATTACAGACGCGGTTCATCTGGAAGGTTTCGATGACAATGATTATGCCAAGCTCAGGGCCTTCCTGAACCAGTCCTCCGGGGGCCAGACGAACGCCCAGCGATTGGGCTATAACCCGAACAACCCCGCTACATGGTCAGAGGTCACTTGGAACAACGGCAATCCAAGACGTGTCACCTATATCGGCTGGGCCAATTACTCCCTTGCCGGCAATCTTGATGTCAGCGGGTTTTCGGCCTTGACCGGCTTGCATTGCTATAACAACCAACTAACCTCGCTGAACATAAGCGGCGCCGCCGCGCTACGCACGGTATACGCTGAAAACAACCGGCTGACCTCCCTGGTTATAAACGCAAATACGGCTTTACAGCAGCTTGTATGTCCCAACAACCAACTGACATCGCTTGACGTGAGCGGCTCTGCCAACCTGTGGAGCCTTTCCTGCAACAACAATCTGCTGGAATCGCTGAATATCAGCGGCTGCACGGCGCTGGCAAATCTCAGTTGCATAAACAACCGGCTCACAACCCTGGACGCCAGCAATCTTCCCGAGCTGCGCAATCTTCAAGCGTATGATAACCGGCTCGCTTCCTTGAATGTGAGCAGGTCCGCGAAGCTGGAAACGATTGATTGCCAAAACAATCAGTTAACCGCGCTGGATGCAAGCGGTCTTGCCAAACTGAAGCATCTTTATTGCCACAATAATCTGCTGGAATCCCTGAATATAAGCGGCTGCACGGCTTTGGCAGATATCGTTTGTGAAGGGAACCGGCTCACATCCCTTAACGCGGGCAACCTTCCCGCGCTGCGCTTCCTCGTTGTAAATGATAATCAGCTCACCTCTTTGAATGTAAGCGGATCCACGGCGCTGGCAACGCTTGATTGCTTCAACAATCAGCTAACCGCGCTGGATGTAAGCGGCCTCTCATCGCTTTTTGAGCTTAATTGTTCCAATAATAACATCTCATCGCTGGATCTGAGCGGCCTTGCGTCGCTCACAGATCTGAATTGCTCCAACAATCAGATCTCAGCGCTGGACCTGAGCGGCAATACGGTGCTGGCAGAGGTAAAATGCGCCAATAACCGGCTTACGTCCCTGACCATGGGTACCCAGCCGCGGCTGGAAGGTTTAGCGTGCGGCAACAACCTGCTTACCTCGCTGGATGTAAGCGGCTGCGGCTATTTGTATGGCCTGTCATGCTCAAACAACCGGCTGACGCATTTGGACCTTAGCGGAAACACGAATCTTGAGGCTCTTGACTGCGGCGGCAACCCGCTGAGGGCACTTAAAACCATGCTCTGGGGGCATATCTTGGAGCTTACCGCGCTGGGCAGCGGCTATGTATCGCTGGTGCTTGATCTTACAACGGGGGGGCAAACCGCCGTGGCAACCCCCGAGACCGGCGCAAGCGTTATCGGCTGGGCGGCAGAAAATGTACCGCTGTTTATAGAGGAAGCCGAATTAGACATCAGCGTGTTCGCATCGGATATTCATCTTTTGGCAGGCTTCACCTGCATCGTCCATTTTGACAGCCAGGGCGGAAGCGATGTACCTTCCACGACGGTGCCATACGATGAAACCGTCAGCGCCCCTGCCGCTCCCACCCGCCTGGGCCATACCCTCAGCGGCTGGTATAAGGAAGCGGCCAGCCAAAACGCCTGGAATTTTGAAACTGATACGGTGACGGGCACGACAACGCTTTACGCCGGGTGGACGAGAAATTCCTATACCGTTACCCTCGATAGCCAGGGCGGGAGCGCCGTTCCCGTAGGGACCGCCTTGTACGATACCACCGTCAGCGCACCCGCCAATCCCACAAGGACCGGCTATACCTTCGGCGGCTGGTATAAGGAAGCGGCCTGTACAAACACCTGGAACTTCGCAATCGATAAGGTGACTCAAAACATCACGCTGTATGCAAGCTGGCTGGTAAATACCTATACGGTCACCTTTGAAAGCCAGGACGGAAGCACAGTTCCCTCCACGGCAACGGAATATGATACCACCATCATCGCGCCTGCAAATCCTACAAGGACCGGCTATACCTTCAACGGCTGGTACAGGGAGCCGGCCTGCCAAAACGCCTGGAATTTTGAAACCGATACGGTGATGGGTACGACAACGCTGTACGCCGGGTGGACGAGAAATTCCTATACCGTCACCCTCGATAGCCAGGGCGGGAGCGCCGTTCCCGTAAGGACCGCCCTATACGACACCACCGTCAGCGCGCCCGGCAATCCCACAAGGACCGGCTATACCTTCGGCGGCTGGTATACGGAAGCGGCCTGTACAAACGCCTGGAGCTTCGCAATCGATAAGGTGACCCAAAACATCACGCTGTATGCAAGCTGGCTGGTGAATACCTATACGGTCACCTTTGAAAGCCAGGATGGAAGCAAAGTTCCCTCCACGGCAACGGAATATGATACCACCATCAGCGCGCCCACCAATCCTACAAGGACCGGCTATACCTTCAACGGCTGGTACAGGGAGCCGGCCTGCCAAAACGCCTGGAATTTTGACACTGATACGGTGATGGGTACGACAACGCTGTACGCCGGGTGGACGAGAAATTCCTATACCGTCACCCTAGATAGCCAGGGCGGGAGCGCCGTTCCCGTAAGGACCGCCCTGTACGACACCACCATCAGCGCGCCCGGCAATCCAACAAGGACCGGTTATACCTTCAGCGGCTGGTACAGGGAGCCGGCCTGCCAAAACGCCTGGAATTTTGACATTGATACGGTGACGGGCACGACAACGCTGTATGCCGGGTGGACGAGAAATTCCTATACCGTCACCTTCTCAAGCCAGGGCGGGAGCGCCGTTCCCGTAAGGACCTCCCTGTACGATACCACCATCAGCGCGCCCGGCAATCCAGTAAGGACCGGCTATACCTTCGGCGGCTGGTATAAGGAAGCGGCCTGTACAAATGCCTGGAACTTTGCCACCGGCAAGGTGACCCAAAGCATCACGCTGTATGCCAGGTGGCTGGTGAATGCCTATACGGTCACCTTTTTAAGCCTGGGTGGAAGCGCGGTTCCCTCCAAGGCGGCGCAATACAACAGCACCATCAGCGCACCCGGCAATCCCGTTAGGACCGGCTATGCCTTCGCCGGCTGGTACAAGGAAGCCGCTTGCGTAAGTGCTTGGAGCTTCGCTAACGACACCGTAACGTCCAACATCACGCTGTATGCCAGGTGGCTGGTGAATGCCTATACGGTCACCTTTTTAAGCCAGGGCGGAAGCGCGGTTCCCTCCATGGCAACGGAATATGATGCCACCATCATAGCGCCCGCCAATCCCGTAAGGACCGGCTATGCCTTTGGCGGCTGGTATAAGGAAGCGGCCTGTACAAACGCCTGGAACTTCGCCACCGGCACGGTGACCCAAAACATCACGCTGTATGCCAGGTGGTTGGTGAATGCCTATACCGTCACCTTCAATAGCCAGAGCGGAAGCGTGGTTCCCTCCAAGACGGCGCAATATGATGCCACCATCAGCGTGCCCGCAAATCCTGTAAGGACCGGCTATACCTTTGCCGGCTGGCACAAGGAAGCCGCCTGCCAAAATGCCTGGAACTTCGCCACCGAAAAGGTAACCCAAAACATCACGCTGTATGCAAGCTGGCTTGCGAATTCCTATACGGTCACCTTTTTAAGCCTGGGCGGCAGCGAGGTTCCCTCCACGGCGGCGCAATATGATGCCACCATCAGCGCGCCCGCCGGCCCCGCCCGCCCAGGCTATACCTTCGGCGGCTGGTACAAGGAAGCCGCCTGCCAAAATGCCTGGAACTTCGCCACCGAAAAGGTAACCCAAAACATCACGCTGTATGCAAGCTGGCTTGCGAATCCCTATACGGTCACTTTTTTAAGCCTGGGCGGCAGCGAGGTTCCCTCCACGGCGACGCAATATGATGCCACCATCAGCGCGCCCGCCGACCCCGCCCGCCCAGGCTATACCTTCAGCGGCTGGTACAAGGAAGCCGCCTGTCAAAATGCCTGGAACTTCGCCACCGAAAAGGTGACCCAAAACATCACGCTGTATGCCAGGTGGACGTCAACCGTTAATTATACGATTTCGGCCAAGCCGAACAGCACAAGATACGGCTTGGTTACGGGAACGGGCAGCCATGCCTGTGAGACGGTCATCACCCTCACTGCCATTCCCAAGCCGGGATACCGGTTCGTTCGCTGGCTGGAAGGCAGGACCACCGTATCCACAAGCGCAGAATACCAGTTCACCGTCGGCAAAGACCGCACGCTGAAGGCGGAATTTGCAAAGATCGGGAAACCCTACCTGAAGATTTCTGTGGCGGGCCACGACAGCATAATACTCACCTGGGGAGCCGTTGCCGGCGCGGTGGAATATGAAGTCTACCGTACCGCCTCCAGATACGGCCAGTATACCCAAATTGCAACAACAACCGGGACCGGCTACACCGACGTGGGGCTTACTACCGACATAACTTACTATTACAAGGTGCGGGCCATATGCTTAGCTGGCGGCACGGCAACGTATGGCAGCCATTCGTCCGTCAGGTCGGCAAAGCCCGTTCCAAATACGATTACAGCCAAGCCGAACAGCACAAGATACGGCTCGGTCACCGGAGCGGGCAAATACGCAAGCGGCGCGGAAATCACCCTCACGGCCATTCCTAAACCGGGATACCGGTTCGTTAGGTGGCTGGAAGGCAGGACCACCGTATCCGTAAGCGTGGAATACCGGTTTACCGTCTTAAACAGCCGCAAGCTGAAGGCGGAGTTTGCAAGGATCGGGGCGCCTTATTTGCGGGCCTCCGCGGTAAGCCATGACAGCATCGCGCTCACCTGGAGAGCTGTTTCCGGTGCGGCGGAATATGAAATCTACCGTGCCGTCTCCAAATACGGCGAGTATACCCAAATTGGAACATCAACCGGAACCGGCTATACCGATACGGAGCTTACCGCTTACACGACCTACTATTACAAGGTGCGTGCCAAGTGCGTTGTAGACGGCACGGCAATGTATGGCGGCTATTCATCCGTAAGGTCGGCAAAGCCCATTTTGACTACGATTACGGCCAGGCCGAGCAGCACAAGGTACGGCACGGTCATAGGAGCGGGCGAATACAAAAGCGGCGAGGAAATCACCCTTACGGCCATTCCCAAACCGGGGTACCGGTTCGTGCGGTGGCTGGAAGGCAGAACCACCGTATCCACCAGCATCGAATACAAGTTTACCGTTTTAAATAGCCGCAAGCTGAAGGCGGAGTTTGCAAGGATCAGAACGCCCTCGCTAAAGGTTTCCGCTTTAGGCCATGACAGCGTCAGGCTCACCTGGAGAACCGTTGCCGGCGCGGCGGAATATGAAATCTACCGTGCCGTCTCCAAATACGGCGAGTATACCCAAATTGGATCATCAACCGGGACCGGCTATACCGATACGGAGCTTGCCACCTACACGACCTACTATTACAAGATGCGGGCCAAATGCGTCGTGGACGGCACGGCAATGTATGGCGGCTATTCATCCGTCAAGTCTGCAAATCCCATTCTTGCCAAACCATCGTCTGTCAAAGCGGCGCCGGTCTCCAACTTGAGCGTCCAAATCTCCTGGGGAGAGGTAGCCGGCGCTACGGGGTACGAGGTGTACCGCGCTGCTTCCCGCTATGGTTCATACTTGATGTTGGCGCAGACCTCATCGGTAAGCTTTGCCGATACAAATCTCACTGCCGGCAAGACCTGCTACTATAAGGTGCGGGCCTGGCGGCTGGTTGGGACAACAAATGTATACAGTCTATATTCCGTGATCGTTTCCGCAAAACCATGATCAGAGAATGAAGTTTAACACACTGCAAAGGAGCCGGCCATGAATTCATGGCCGGCTATAAACTATTAGGACATTGCATTTATCTGCGGCTGTATCTGGCGTGAAGACCTCCCCAGGCGGATGGTGCCCGTCAGGAGCACGCATAGCAGAGACACGCCCACATCCGCGATCACCGCCAGCCACATATTGGCTACGCCCGCGATGCCCAGTGCCATCACCAGGAGTTTGATCGCCAGGGCAAGGATCACGTTCACCCGCACGATAAAGGCGGTGCGCCTGGCGGTTTTCATCCCTTCCGGTAAAGCGTTCAGCGTACCGGCCGCCAGAACACAATCCGCAGCTTCCATGGCGGCCTGGCTGCCGATACCGCCCATGGCGATGCCCACATGGGCCGCGGCCAGCACGGGCGCATCGTTGATGCCATCCCCCACAAAGGCCACACGGCGGCCGGAGGCGGCGATTTCCTTGACGGCGCTTACCTTGCCCTCCGGCAAAAGACCGGCGTGCACATTGGATATGTTGGGAAGATTTTTAACCGCCTGCGCGCCGATTTCCGAATCGCCCGTCAGCACGGTAACGGAGCCCACATCCAGATGATACAGCTGGGCAAGAACATGGGGAGCCTCTTTCCGCAAGGCATCGTTCAACTGGAAGCTGCCCAGATACCGCCCGTTTTCCGCTGTATGCACCTGATCGTCCGCATGTTCCTTGGGAACCTCAATACCGTTATCCCAAAGCAGGCTGTGGCTGCCGCACAATATTTCACGCCCGTCTTCCTTTAACCGGACGCCCTTGCCGGGGATCTCTTCATACGTTTCCATCCTCTGTAAAATGGAATGGGAGGAAAGCCACTCCTGGGCCTCCCGGGACGTAACGATGCTGCGGGCCAGGGGATGCTGGGCTTTGCTTTCCGCATGAAGGGAGGCTTCCATCAGTTCATCCTGCGGGATGCCCTGGGCCGGATGCACCGCCTGCAGGCGGAACACGCCTTCCGTCAATGTGCCCGTTTTGTCCAGGGCCAGCGCGTTCACCTTTGCCAGCGCTTCCAGCGCCGCGCCGCCCTTTATAAGAAGCCCCCGGCGGGCACTGTCGCCCATCCCGGCCACGTACCCCAGGGGAACGGACAAAACCAGCGCGCAGGGGCAGCTGATCATAAGCAGCAGCAGCGCCCGGTAGCCCCAGTCCGCGAAGCTGCCCAGCCCGAAAATGGGCGGCAGAAGAAAGATCAAAGCGGCCACGGCCACCACCACCGGGGTATACACGGCGGCAAACTTACCCAGGAACCGTTCCGGAGCAGCCTTTTTGGCAGCCTCCTCCCGTGTCAGACGCAGGATGCGGGCAACGGTGCTTTCGGCGGCGGGCCTTTGACACAGGATACGGATCAGCGCCCCCGTGTTCTGGCTGCCGGAGAGCACCTTATCCCCCGGCGAGCAGCTTACCGGAACCGATTCGCCGGTAAGCGCGGAAAGGTCCAGCGCGCTGTGGCCAAGAATGATTTCCCCGTCCACGGGTACCCGCTCCCCCGTGCGCACCTCCAGGATGTCGCCCGGCTGCACGGCAGCGGTAGGCATATCCACCACTTCTTGAAGCACTACGTGGGCCGTATCGCTTACCAGCTTCGACAGCGCCCGCAAATCGGAGCGGCCTTTCAAAACCGCCATGTCCTGCAGCGTTTCACCCACGCGGTAAAACAACATGACCGCCGCCGCTTCCATGCCTTCGTTCAGCGCCCAGGCGCCCAGGGTGGCAATGGTCATCAGCAACGTCTCATCCAGCGTCTGTCCGCCTTTCAAGCGCAAAAACGCCGTTTTTACCACCGGGAAACCAACCAAAAGATAAGCGGCTATTAGAAGCAGCGTTTCGCCCAGCGGCCAAACGGATCCCAATAATACTCCCGCCATCAAAAGCATCAGGGAGGCGCCCACGGCCATGAAGGCCTGAATGAATTCCTTCCGCTTGCTGTTCTCTTCTTCTATCACATCGCCTGCGGTCTGCTCCTGCCAGATGAAAACCTGCGTTTCCGGCTCTATGGTTTTGACCGCTTCCCTGATTTGGGCCTCGATCTCCATGGCGGGTTCCCCCGCGAATTCAACCGTCAGCCGCTGGGATGAAAAGTGCACCTGCGCATTTTTTACGCCCGCCAGCGCGCTAACCGCATGCCCGATCTTCATGGCGCAGTTTGCGCAATCCAGGTCCTTCAGCCGGTAGTTTCTGACCATAGGTCTTCCGCCTTCCTTCCTGGTATTTCGCCTTAAGTACAATAAATGAGCGATCGCTCATATTTATTATATGCGCAATCGCTCATATGTGTCAATGGTCATATGAACATTTCCTCAAATATTTATTGACTCCGAAAACGATTATTCCTCTTCGTTCATTTCCTCCATGATCATGGGCGCCATGCCAAGCACATCATCCACCGGAAGGCTGAAGGAAAAGCCATGACAGGGTGTCGAAAGGCCCGCAGACTTGCATATCTCCTGCATGACGGCGTGTTTTTGTTCCCGGCGCAAGAGAATGAGTACCACTTCCTTTTCCGGCTGGATGGTGATGCCGAAGAACTTTTCCGCCTCTTCGCGGCCCGCGCTGCGCCCATGCAAAACCGTACCGCCACGGGCCCCGGCCCTTGCGGCGGCCTCCACCACCTGATCGGAGAAACCGCGGTTCACAATGGTGATCACAAGACTATGCTCATGGTTGTCCATATCATTCACCTCGTATTTGGATGCCGGCTCCCTGTCGGGGCCATTATGCTCAATCCCTGTCAAATAGCTTAATGTTTTGGCTCCGCCCACGCTGGATAAGGGAATGGTGAAGGCAATGCCCCGACCCGGCGCATCCAGGCGCATGGCCTGCATGAGCTTTCTAAGCACGTGAAGGCCGCCCCTCGCCGGGATGGTACTGACCACCACATCCTTTTCCGTTTCCCCCAGGCCAAGATAATTTAAAACAGCCTTTCGGGCCGTACCTCTGCCCAGCATGATGGTGTGAAACAGTACGCCTTCCTTTTTCATCAAGTCCACAACGCTTTGTCCCTTGCCCCGGTCCACAATGGCCGTAAGCAGCTTCAGGTGTACGGCCGGGCCTTGCTTCACGGCGCAGGCGTCACCTTCCACAGCACATGCGCCCTGACTGTTTTCCATGGTCTTTCCTCCTTGCATGCTATATGTTCCTGCAGCTATAACTCGATAATTTCCTCATTTTCCGCAGGCTGCTCCTCGGGAATATCCTGCTTGGCCATACGCTCATCCCTATGCGATTTGAGTGCAAATATCAGTCCCAATATCTGGATGGTGACCAGCGGCGTCATGGCCACCATGGCCACCGTGCCGAATGCATCCTTCAATATATTTCCCCCCATGGCAGTGGTGACACCCATGGCAAAAGGCAGCAAAAAAGTCGCCGTCATCGGGCCTGAGGCCACGCCGCCGGAGTCGAAGGCGATGGCCGTGAAGATGCGTGGCACAAAAAAGGTGAGCACCAGCGCTATGAGATATCCCGGCACCAGAAAAAACCAGATGCTCAGTCCCGTCATCGCCCGTACCATCGATAATCCCACGGATATCGCCATGCCTACGGCAAGGCTGCCCATCATGGCCTTTTTGGAGATGGCGCCGCCGGTCAGTTCCTCCACCTGCTCGTTAAGCACATGGACGGCAGGCTCCGCCGATACGATGAAATACCCAATCACCATCCCCAGGGGCACGATGATCCAATTGCAGGGCAACTCCGCGATCTGCCTGCCCAAAAGGCTGCCGGCGGGCATGAAGCCGACGTTCACCCCGGTGAGGAACACCACCAGCCCCATATATGTATATAACACACCTACCGCCATGCGGGCAAGCTGGCTTTTGGACAGTTTCAGGTACCGCCACTGAAAGAAAAGAAATACTGCCACAATGGGGCTGATCGCAATGGCCACATCCCGGAAATAATGGGGCAAAGCTTTCCCGAACAGAAACAATATGTCAATGGTCGTCGCTGGATTTTCCAAAAGCATTGCCGTCACCGCCTCCGGCTGGGCTGGGTAGAACAATCCCATCAGCGTCACGGCCAGGATGGGGCCGACGGAGCAAACCGCCACCAGGCCAAAGGAATCGTCCTGGGAGTTCTTCCCCGATCCCACACCCGCCACACCGATGCCCAGTGCCAGGATAAAGGGTACCGTGATGGGGCCGGTGGTCACGCCGCCGGAATCAAATGCTACCGCCAGATAATCGGGATTGGCAAACGCCGCCAAAGCAAAAACTACAATGTAAAAAAGAATGAGCAGGATGCGCAGGGATATCTGGAAAACGATGCGCACCGTCGCCATCACCAGAAACAAACCCACACCCAGCGCCACCACGCCGATGATCACAGCATCCGGTATGGCTGGCACCTGCCGGGCCAGAACGCTCAGGTCGGGCTCCGCCACAGTAATGAGCACCCCCATGAGCATCGAGGCCGCAATCATCAGGTATAACCTGCGGCGTTTTGTCAGGTATGCGCCCATATGCGTGCCCATAGGCATCATGGCCATATCGGCACCCAAAGTAAAAAATCCCATTCCAAGGATCAGCATCACCGCTCCTACCAAAAACAGCCCCATAATGCCCACCTGTATGGGGGAAATGGTAAAAGTGAGCAGCAGCACGATTCCTGTGATGGGAAGGACAGAAGACAGAGACTCCCGGACCTTCAAAATCAGTTTTTTACGCAACGCGTGTCCTCCTTTCGTCGAAAGCGCGGCCGCAGCACATCGCTTTTCTTTTAAGCATCAGGCGGAAAAAGGATACCGTTGTTTTGAGTATACCATGTTCCGGCCAAATTAACAACCCATCAGGCATCAGCCTTTTTCACGGATCAAAGGAGGTGCATGTGGGCACAAGAAACGGCAGTGCCATACCTTGCCTGTTCTTAAAGCATGTGATATACTTAATCAATGTTACACAATGGCACAGGCCGTCCACAGGGGGGTAAATGAAAGCTGCCACAAAACGAAATTTGAATATCGCCTTCATTCTGGGCACCTTGCTATTGATATTGATCATCGGCATCAACAACAATGAGCTTAAGAATATCGGGCAGGCTTTTTCAAATATTTCCCCCTGGTGGCTGGTAGCCTGCTTGGGGGCTTGGTTGTGTTTTTGGCTGTTGGAAAGCACCTCCCTGGCCTATTTCCTCTATAAACAAGGATACCCGCTAAGTTTCCGGTACGTTATGTTTGTAGCGCTGATGGGCTTGTATTATTCCAACATCACGCCGGGTGCCACCGGTGGTCAGCCTATGCAGGTTTATTATCTGAAAAAGCGGGAAGTGCCCATTGGTGTAGGCTCCTCCGTATTGACGGTGAAGTTCTTCTGTTTCCAGTTTATGCTCCTGGTGTTGGGGGGAGCCGCCTGGGTAGCTCAGCCGGCCTTCGTGCAGGACCAGTTGTGGGGCGCCAAGGTTTTTTTGATCGCAGGCTATCTGTTCAACTCCTTTTCCGTATGCCTGCTTTTGTTCATGGTGGTTAACAAGAGGATGGTCCGTTTCTTCATCCTGCTGTTCATCCGCATTGGAACGCTCCTGCGCATCTGCAAGGATCCTACTGCGTCCGCCGCCAAATGGGAGGGCATTTTGGCCACTTTCCATGCCAGCGTGATGCTCATTCGCAAGCGGCCAAAGGAGCTGCTGGTGCAGCTTTTTATCAATGCGGTACAAGTGCTTACCATCATGTCGATAACTGTTTTTGTGTACCACGCGCTGGGACTTGGCGGCATGCCTACCGTGAAGATCGTTACCATGGCGCTGCTTTTATACATCAGCGCATCCTATACGCCCCTGCCCGGCGCATCCGGCGCCCAGGAAGGCGGCTTTATGATCTACCTGAAAAATATCTTTCCTCCCGTTCAGATTTTCCCCGCACTTTTGTTGTGGCGGCTTTTTACTTATTATATGACATTGGTAACCGGCTCGATCGTCACCGTTATACAAACCACCCGGGGTATCGTCAAGGCGCCATCCTCAAAGCCGGAGGCCAAGGATATGCCGCCGGAAAAGCAGAAGGATTCCTGAAAAAGGTTACACTCGCGCGGCTCTGCACGGAGCCGCGATTTTATTTGCCCATAGAATGCCTCCTTCATTGAAAGAGGGGTTTTCTTTTTTGTGCGCAGGGCATACTTAGGCGGTAAGGGAGATGAAATCATGCTGACCAACCTTGAAAACCTATTGAACAAAAACAATCAGGCGTCGGAGTATTATTACTCCCTGCATGCCTCGGTACGGGAGATAGTGGACAGCCACGCCGAAGAAATCAAGACCCAGGAAGACCTGATCCAGGTAGCCAACAGGGGCATGTCAAATGTGCTTAAGCAGTATGGCGGCATTTATGACGACAGCAGCCCCTATCCTCCATGACCTTCGAAAAAATGACATTGTCATTTTTTCGATTCTGCACTTTTTGCCTGTTCACTTCGTTCACGGTCGGCAAAAAGTGTAAGGAAAGCTTGCTGCGCAAGCAACCCGCGCGATCCGGAAGCTCAATCGTCGCCCTGCTTCGCTATCGCTCGCATGGCTCGTTTCGCTTCCCGCCTCCACCCTGCCCATTCCCGCCACTGGCGGGGGCAGGGTTATGGCGCCAGCAAAGCCGGGCGACACGATTACAATGGAAGGGGTTCCACCCCTTCCATGCATCCCCGGAAATTACCTTTTGTCTACAGGCTGAGGGGTTGTCGCATTAGTTGCATAATCGCATAATCATTCATAGAGATGGCATTCGAAGGATTCCAAAGGCTCCGAAACCCCGACCCCGCCTGTGGCTCCGTAGCCGAAGCGCCGCCTGCGGCGGATAAAGCGAGGCGAAGGAGGCTGGCGAAACGAGCAATGCGAACGGCAGTGAGCAGTGCGATGATTGAGCCAGATGGAGGGAAATGGGAGGGGTGGACCGATCGGAAAGCCCTTTGGTCGCATCCGCAGATGCGAAATCCTTCTCTTTGAATGACACTATGCAGAATATGCGCTTATTGCGACAGCCCCTTTCATAAACGTCAACCAAAAACCAGAAAAGCATAATGCGGGGGACAGGCGGAAAGAATAGGAAAGAAAAATCAAGACCCTAGAAAAGGAGGTGGTTCACGTGCGCAATCAACAACAAGTACCCAATAGACTGATCAAAGAGACTTCGCCCTATCTGATCCAGCATGCCAACAATCCCGTAGATTGGCATCCCTGGGGAGCGGAGGCATTTGAAAAGGCAAAGCTTGAAAAAAAGCCTGTCTTCCTTTCTATTGGGTACAGCTAGTTGCAGCCACACTAAACACATGCCATTGGTGCCATGTAATGGCCCACGAATCGTTTGAGGATACTGAGGTGGCCGGGCTGCTCAACGAGCACTTCATCTCCATCAAGGTGGACAGGGAAGAGCGGCCGGATGTGGACGCGGTATACATGCAGGTATGCCAGGCAATGAACGGCTCCGGCGGTTGGCCGCTGACGGTGTTTATGACACCGGATCAGCACCCCTTTTTCGCAGGCACGTATTTTCCCAAAAGATCGGCCTATGGCCAGCCGGGGTTCGTGGATATTCTGGAAACCATTGCCCGCAAATGGCGGGAAGACCCCGCCGCCCTCCGGGACAACGGGCGGCAGGTAACGCAGGCATTCGCCAAGGCCCCGTCTCCGGCAGGCAGCAAAATGACCAAGGAACTGATGCTTAAGGCAAAAATGGAACTGGACACCCGCTTTGACGACCAATACGGCGGCTTTGGCGGCGCGCCCAAGTTCCCAACGCCCCATGTGCTGATGTTTTTATTACGCTACGCGGTGCTCGAGCAGGACAGGCGGGCGCTGCACATGGCGGAAAAAACGCTCACCAGTATGTACCGGGGCGGAATGTACGACCATCTGGGCGGCGGGTTCAGCCGCTATTCCACGGAGCGGAAATGGCTGATCCCCCACTTTGAAAAGATGCTCTATGACAACGCGCTGCTGGCCATGGCCTATACGGAGGCTTTTCAGATCACGGGAAAGCCGCTATACTGGCGGGTGGCCACCGCCACGCTGGACTATATCATCCGGGAGATGACAAACCCCGAGGGTGGTTTTTACAGTGCCCAGGACGCGGACACCGGCGGAGAGGAAGGGGCGTACTATACCTTTACCCCGGAGGAAATCGAAAACGTGCTGGGGGCGGAGGAGGGTAAGCGCTTCTGCCAATTCTATGGCGTAACGGCCAAAGGGGTGCTGGAGGGGAAATCCATCCTCAACCGCCTCGCGGATTCCCAGGAGGAAGAGGAAAACCTGAAACCCCTTAGGCAAAGGCTGTATGAATACCGCAAAAGCACCCGCACGCTTTTTACCGACGACAAGGTGCTTACCGAGTGGAACGGCCTTACAATAGCCGCCCTTTGCAAGGCGGCCTATGCCCTGAACAAGCCGGAGTATTTGGCTTACGCTAATAAAGCGCTTACGTTTGCACAGCTTAAGCTGACCAATGAAAAAGGCGAGCTGTATGCCCACTGGCGGGATGGAAAGGCCGGCGGGCAGGGCGGGCTTTCGGACTATGCCGCCATGGCCTGGGCAAAAATTTCCATGTACCGGACGGACTTTCACGCAGGCCATATACAGAAGGCCGAAAATCTGTGCCGCCTAATGGTGCGGAAGTTCTTTGACGACAAACAGGGCGACTTTTTCATGAACGAGGCGGAGGCAGAATTGATCTTCAGGCCCAAGGAGCATTACGACGGTGCTACACCCTGCGGCAACTCCATGGCGGCCTATGTGCTGTTTGAGCTTTCCCGCCTTACAGGGGAGGACGCCTGGATGGAATACGCCACCCGCACCGTGGAAAAATTGGCAGGCGCAGCACAAAACCAGCCTGCAGGGCATTGCTTCGGGTTGATCGCCGGACTGGAACGCTGCTATCTGCCGGTAGAAGCCGTTTGCGTAGCCCGCGAGGAAAAAGAGATCGAAGCCTTTGCCAAAGCCATGGGGAAAAGGTTCCTGCCCCTTGGTTCCGTTGCGGCGCGGTGGATGCAGCCGCTTAAAAGCGATTTGCCCGGCATACTGAAAGGGCGGGATACCATGGGCCACCCGGCTGCCTATTACCTGTGCCGGGAGGGAAGCTGCCTTGCGCCGGTATTTACGCTGTCGGAAATGGAAGAATCGTTGGCAGCCTTAAGTACGGTCCCCGGGAAAGCGGGCGGCACGTGAGGTTAAGTTGATGCCCCTGGCGGTGTTTTTATTCTGGGCCATCCCCATGCTGCTGGTCATCCGGCGCATCCGCTTCTGGCACAATGTTGGGGAACGCCGCCATGCAAGGCGGTGGCAGATGACCGTCTCCCTAGCGGTATCTGCGCTGGTACTGCTTTGCATGGCCACCCAGATTTTTTTGCTGTGGAAGATGGGGCTAGCGGGGGTAGGTACGGTGCTGCCCCTGCACTTATGCAGCTTTGTTGGGATCCTGACACCTTTCATGCTCCTTACGCGCTCCGCCGGCCTTTTGGAGTTCACGCTGTTTCTCGGGGTGCCCGGGGCATTGGCGGCACTGATTTTTCCGGCGGTGATGCCCAGCCCCTGGCCCGTTCTCATGCAGGGGGCGTTTTTCAGCCTGCACGCGCTCATCGCATTGGCACCTTTTTTGCGCATGGCAAACGGGGCCCGTCCAAGGCCGATGGCTTTGAGCCGGGTCTTTTTGTGGGGAAATATCCTGCTGCTTTTGGTGACGGGCGTCAACGCTATCTACCAAACAAATTATTTTTTCCTGCGCAACGCACCTACGGGTACACCCCTATATTTCTTGCAAGGCATGGGCCAGGCAGCTTATATCGCTACGCTGGAGATGGCGGCGCTGGTGCTGCTCAAGGTGGAAACAATAGCGTTCAACCGGATCATAAGAGCACAGGCATAAAGAGGCAAAGCAGGCGGTAATCTGGAGAACTTCAGGTAATACTACTTCCAAACATTATTGCGTTGTTGCCGTGGATCTTTTCGCGCTACTTAAGCGTCGACTGCCGCTCAGCGTAGCGCTGCTACGCCTCGCTTTGTCTCCTTGTATTGCGCAAAAATCTCTCACGGCCATCGACGCAATAATGTTCTCCATTAGTATAACATTCTATATGGTCCCCATAAAAGTTTTTCGGGAAGGACGCGGGGAGGGAGATTTTTTCAAAAATCTCCCTCCCCGCCTATTTCCATGCGCATCTCCATGCTTGGCACATTTTTCCGTCCGTGGTATGATGTATGCAAGTAAAACCGCATGGGAGGGTCAATATGGATTTATTTGAAGCATTCGCCGAGCGCCACAGCTATAGGGGCGATTTCAAGGATACGCCCGTGCCCAGGGAAGACCTGAACAGGATCGTTGAAGCTGGCATCATGGCGCCTTCGGGCTGCAACGCCCAGACCACTCATTTTGCCATAGTGGACGATCCCGCGATACTTATGGAAATACGCCAGTTGATTTCCATGGCCGCCGTGCAGACGGCCCCAGCCATTATCGCGGTCATCAGCAAAGGCGAGCCCACCTACCGGGGCATGGGCTTTGAGGTGCAGGACTATTCCGCGGCGGTTCAAAATATGCTGCTGGCCATCACCGGGCTTGGGTATGCGTCCGTATGGCTCGACGGCGTGCTGCGCTCCAGAGGCATTGCCGAAAAGATCGGGGCGCTGCTCAATGTACCCAAAGGGCAGAATATGACGGTATCGGTGATCCTGCCGGTAGGTGTTCCCGAGGAAAAGGGCAGGCAGAACGACAGGCTGCCCTTTGGGCAGCGGGCATGGTACAACCGGCATAGCTAAAATGCATCAATTGCCAAATGTACCCGTCAACGTGCCGTACTGCAGGATATGGCCTTCCATAGCATCCAGCAGCGCGGCCTTGTTGGTGTTTGCCGAAAGCTTCAAAAAAGTGTCCAGCACATATACCCTGAACACATACTTGTGCGTTCCGAACGGCGGCTTGGGGCCGCGGTAATAGTGCTTTCCGCCGTAATCGCTTCTTCCCTGAAGGGCATTGCCAAGGGAAGCCACGGTCTCGCCCTTGGGCACTCCCTCCGGCACAGAGGCCATGCTTGCGGGGATGTCGAAAATGATCCAGTGATTGTATGCGCCGATGGGGTGATCCATATCATCCATGAGGATGGCGATGGATTGGGCCTTTATGTTTAGCGGGCCAAAACTCAACTCGGGCGAGACATCCTCTCCCCTGCCGGTATGCCGTTTGGGAATCGCGCCGCCGTTTTCAAAGGCTGTGCTGGTGACGGCAAGGTTCTCCTTAGGATAGGCGATCCCTGCCCTTACGTGACGCTGGTAAAAAACGAACGCAGCACCCGCCAGGAGCAGGCCTATTGCAATGATCAAAATAATCTTCCTCCCGTTTTCCCTTTTCTTTGGCTTCAATTTTCAGGATCCTCCAACTCGCAAATGCATTCCTTTGCCCAGTCCACAAGCAGCCGGTTGGTCATCTGCGCCCGCTGCTCCTTCACGTGGGCCATGCCCATGCCTGCTCCAAGAACAGCCTGAGCATGCGCTCTGAAAGCGAATCCAACCCTGCCGGCTGTCATCCTGAACGAAGTGAAGGATCTTGGTTGTTCATGTTGCTTAAAGATCCTTCGGCGCTTTGCTCCTCAGGATGACAGTCGGTGGAATTTGTGTTTATTCTATGCGCTACTGTTTATCGATGCATTTATGTTTGGAAATAGGATCAAATGGAATGCCCAGCGATGCCGCTTTGTCAAGAAGAAAGCCGGTGGCTTCATCGTATTCCTCCGGGGTCTGCAAATGCTCGGCCATGACGGGAATATCGCCCAGCCTGTGGCACTCCCGAAGCAGCGTATCATAATCAAACACGCCCCGGCCGGGAATGGCCTCATCAATGTGCAAAGTGAGCCTATCTTCCCGCAAAATGGTGTCCTTTGCGTGTATGGAGCGGATCAAGGGCCTGAAAGCATCAAAGAATGCCCTTGTCATTTCCCCGGTGCTGTATACCTTTTGGAAGGCGTTCACCAGGTTGCACATATCCACATGCACGGCAAAGTGCGGCCTGTCCACTGCCTTGATCAGCCTTTGCAGGCTTTCCACGTCGTAGGGAAGCATCCAGGGCATGGGTTCCAGTGTATAACACGTGCGCTTTGGCGCAGCCTCATCAATGATGCGCTTTGTGGTCTCCACTACCTGACGGAATGTCTCCTCCGACAGGTTATCGGGATGGGGGCCATCCCAGAAAGTGCTTCGCGAGCCGGAGATGTTCACACAGCAGCGGGCTCCTGCCCGGTCGGCGGTGCGCAGGCGGCGGATGGCGTATTGTATATTCTCTTCCCGCCGGATAACGTTGCAGTCCAGCAGGTTGTTCCATATGCCCACTTCCGCGATCACAATGCCATGCCTTTGCGCCGCCTCCAAAAAAGCTTCTTCCTCCTTAAGCGTTGCTTCTTCGCCCAAAGGCCAATACGCTGCCCCAAACCCTTTTCTTACATGGTTAAAAGCCCATTCATCCGGGGTAGACCAGTCAAACACGGGTGCTCCAAGCCGCATATGTAAGACCTCCCTTTCTTCGGTTGATTTTTCCAGGACATGTGCTACAATGAACGCAAATGGATGGCCGCGCCGCGGCAGGAGGAATACATATGGGTAACAGTGTTTTGGGGACCACCATTTGCGCCCAGATCGGCATCCTGTGCCATGACCTAAAAAAAACGGCGGATGCCTACAGTGCGCTTCTTGGCATGGATTATACCATCGGCGAAAGCTCCATACAAGAGATCGCCAAAACGGAGTACCTGGGCCAGCCTACACCCGCCCGGTGCAAGCAGGCCTTTTTCAAGGTGGGCGACGCCATTGAAATCGAGCTGATCCAGCCGGACCACGAGCCCAGCACCTGGCGGCATGATTTGGACGAAAAGGGGGAAGGCGTCCACCATATCGCCTTCTGGGTGAAGGGCACAGATGAAATGATACTTAAACTTGAAGGCATGGGCATGAAGCTTGTGCAACAGGGTGCCTGGCCCGGCGGACGCTATGCCTACCTGGACGCAAACCCTCAACTGAAGGTGGTATTGGAACTGCTGGAGCATACGGATGCGTAAAGCCTGCCACGCCCTGCCCCGGCCCAACGAATTGCAATCGCGTGTTATTTTAGCCTGTCCAGTTTAAATTAATTGGCTTTTTGTTTATATCATAGAATGACTGCATATTTGCAATTTATAAGGAGGGGGACTCATGGCGGGGATCAGCCCCACACTGGGAGCACTACTCGGTACCGGTTTTACTTTTCTTTTAACAAGCCTGGGCGCGGCACTCGTATTCTTTTTCAAAAAACAAATCAGCGGGCATCTGGAACGCTTTTTCCTTGGCTTTGCCTCCGGGGTAATGATTGCAGCCTCCGTATGGTCGCTTTTGATCCCCGCCATTGAGGAAGCAGCATCCAAGAACCAGATCGCATGGCTTCCCGCGGCGGGCGGATTCCTGATCGGCGCATTTTTCCTGCTGGGGCTGGACACGCTGACGCCCCATCTGCACTCAGGCAGCGAGCATCCCGAAGGCCGCCCCTCGGGCATGAAGCGCACTTCGCTTTTGTTCTCCGCCGTGACGCTGCACAACATTCCCGAAGGCATGGCGGTGGGCCTGGCCTTTGCCCTGGCGGCACAGCAAAACGGCACCGTGTCCTACCTGTCGGCTATGGCGCTGGCATTGGGCATCGGCATTCAAAACTTTCCGGAAGGCGCCGCCATTTCCCTGCCGCTTCGGCAGGAAGGCATGAGCCGCAGCCGCGCGTTTTCCTTCGGCATGCTCTCCGGCGTCGTGGAGCCCATCTTCGGCGTGCTTACCGTTTGGATCGCCGGAGGCGTGGAACCGTTGATGCCCTGGATGCTTTCCTTCGCCGCCGGAGCCATGATCTACGTAGTGGCCGACGAATTGATCCCCGGTTCCCATGAGGGGGAACACTCCAACTGGGGCACCATTGGCGTGATCGCAGGCTTCCTGGTCATGATGATCCTGGATGTGGCGCTGGGATAAACCCCTTGCACTTTTCTGGCTTCGCCTCGTTTAAGTTACATAGCAAAGCCCGTATATTCAGGCAAAGCCTGTCGCTGGTTTCGGATTACAAACGAGGGGGCTGCGGCCCCCTCGTTGCTCCCCTAGGGGGGATCAACCACTTGACAAAGGGCAAATGATTGTATAAAATGTAAGTAGTTAGCTTTAGCTAACCTCAATGTAATGCCTCACGTGGAAAACGCTGCCCAACAAATAGCATATTTTTTTACCGTGAGTTAGCCGTGGATAACCACAAAGGAGGACGCATGACAGATGACTTGGACCGATTGGTGGCATACCACTGCGCCCCCACGCTGATGGGCATGAAGGCGGGGAATATGTTCTCCCTAAAGCGGAGCGCGTTTATAGGCCGGGAGGAGAAAGTGCAGGCCATTCTTCACATGCTGCGGGAAAAGGGTTTGTCTGCAAAGGTATTTCACACCCCGTGGGATGCGTCGCTGATCTATCTGTACCGCATCGATCTGCTGAAAGAAAATCTCTCCCATCCCCTTTCCAGATCGCTCCTTCATTCGCTTCACTATCAAGGGCAGGATACGGAGGAACTGGTGGAACAGCTTGGGTGCCGCATGGAAAAAAACGAATCGTTCCCCCATGAGATCGGCCTGTTTCTGGGGTATCCGCCGGAGGATGTGGCGGGGTTTGTAAAGCATAAGGGAGCCCGCTGCAAATTCTGCGTGCTGGAAGGTATATGGCGACGTGGGAAGGGCCAAAGCGTTTTTCGAGCAATATGCCTATTGCCGCTATGCCTGTTTGCAGGGTTTGAAAAGCGGCATGACACTCAACCAGGTTGCCCGCGCAATATAAAGCAAGGAAGGTAGAAGAAAATGGACAAGGCTGTTCTGGTGTTTTGGAGCGGCACCGGCAATACGGAAGCAATGGCGGAAAGCATCGCCAAGGGTGTACGCGAGGCGGGCACGGAGCTTAATGTACTTGCAGTATCCGATGCGGATGCAATGAAGGTATCGGCCTATGCAAACATCCTGCTGGGCTGCCCGGCCATGGGTGCGGAGGTGCTGGAGGAAAGCGAATTTGAGCCCTTTTTCACCGGGCTTGCCCCCATGCTGTCCGGCAAGCGGGTAGCGCTGTTCGGCTCCTACGGCTGGGGTGACGGCGAATGGATGCGCTTGTGGGAAGATCAGGTCAAAGATGCCGGCGCAAATCTCTTTGAAACCGGGCTGATCATCAATGAAGCACCTGACGGGCAGGGCCTTGTGTCCTGCGAGGCCTTCGGAAAGCGGTTTGCACAGGCGGGATAAGAATATGTAAAGGAGGAACATACATGAACAAAACGGTTATCGCTTATTGGAGCGGCACCGGCCATACACATGCTATGGCGGATGCCATTGCAAAAGGCCTGCGGGACGCAGGGGTACATGTGGACGAGTTTTCAGTATCCAATACCACCGCCGCCGCGGTGGCCGCATACGACAGCATCCTGCTGGGCTGCCCCTCCATGACCGGCGAGCTATTGGAGGAATGGGAGTTCGAACCCTTCTTTCTGGAACTGAGGCCCATGCTTTCCGGCAAGAAGGTGGGCTTGTTCGGCTCCTTTGGCTGGGGAGATGGGGAATGGATGCGCAATTGGCAGGATCATATCCTCTTTGCCGGGGCCACGCTGTTTGAAGACGGCCTGGTGCTCAACGAGGCGCCGGGCGTAACAGGAATTAAAATCTGCGAAGCCTTCGGAAAACGGTTTGCAAAAATCTAAAATGTCCATCAAACCCGCCGGTCACACGTCCGGCGGGTTTTCATTTTACCAGCCACATTTTCGCCTGCTCATAATCCTCAAAAAAGTCTAAAGCATAGCGGGCGGGCGGGTCCATTTTGCGGATCAAACGCTTAAAAAGGCGTTTATCTCTTAAGCCCAGCCCCACGACAGCCACCTTTTGCAGGTGCTGCCCGGGACCGTTCATTTGAAGCAGCATGCTCTGCGCCATTTCCATATCAATGGCGGTGTCCTTCAAATGAACCGCCGCCTGGGAAGAGGCGGAGGGCCTTTTCAAAGTTTCCATGTCCTGCGCAAACTTTTCCATCACCAGCGCCTTGTGATCGTAAAGGCCGTCCAGCTGCACGAAGAAAATCTTCCCACCGCCGAAGGACATGGCAAAGGACTCCCGTACAATCAGCTTCTCTCCGGCATGCGTTCCCATAGTTTCCCTCCCTGCTTTTGCAAATTGTAGCACGTTTGCGGGTTAAGTGCCACACTTTATGCGTTTGTATGGTATAATGGCGGCGGAAAAAATACGCCTAACAGGGGTGACGGTATGATCACCATCAAGGAAATCGCCGAAAGCCTGAACGTAAGCACCGCCACGGTGTCCAACGTTATCCATGGGCATCTGAACAAGATGTCCCCGGAAATGGCCCAGCGCATCCTGAAAAAGCTGGAGGAGTACCACTACATCCCCAACATGGGCGCCAGGATGCTGGCCAAGGGCGATTCGGAGATTATTGGCGTCATTACCAACTACCCCAACCGGGAAGAAAAGCTTGCGCTGCAGGACCCCTTTGTGAGCGAGCTGATCGGCGCGCTGGAAAACGAAATCCGCACCCGCCGCTTTTTCACCATGCTCTATGCCGCCCAAAATGCCCAGGAGATCAACCATATCGCCCAGACCTGGAACACTATCGGGCTCATCATCATGGGCCTGCAGGCGGACCAATGCCGGGCACTGATGAAGATCGCCCAGCGGCCCGTGGTATTCATCGACTGCTATTTTGACCGGGGCGAAAAGTACAACAACGTAGGTCTTGATGATTTTGCGGGCGGCCTGATGATGGCCGAGCACCTTTATAAAAACGGCCACCGGCACATTGCCTACGTGGGGGACCAGCCTGTGCTCTACGGCGTGGACGCCCACCGCCTGGCCGGGCACCGGCAGGCGCTTGAGTGCCACAATATTCCCTGGGGAGAGGATTCTTACATTCAGATTTCCAAAGACCGCAAGCTTCGCCGGGAGGATTTTCAAAAACTGCTTCCCCGCGTGGGCAAAAAGGACACCGCCTGGGTGTTCACCTCCGATTACTATGCGGCGGAGGCCGTAAATTTCCTGATGGACGAAGGTATAAACGTCCCCGGGGATATCTCCGTCACCGGCTTTGATGACAACATGCTGGCCCATATCCTGCGGCCCCGCCTCACCACCATTCACCAAAACGTGTCCCGAAAGGCGGAGCATGCCGTAAGAATGCTCCTGGACATCCTGGAAAAGAAGGCGGAGCCGCCTATGGAGGTCACACTCCCCGTGCGCCTCATTAAGGGGGGGACGGTGCGCAATTTGACCTAGTTGACTTTCAACTACTGAAGTTACGAATTTCATAATCCCCGGCAGATAAATCAATAAACAAACAACGCCGTAGGGGCGGGGCTCTGCTCCGCCCGATGAGAAACATTACCTACCGCGGCGGGCGGAGCAGAGC
>JAEZQK010000095.1 GCA_023413135.1 Bacillota bacterium | reverse complement strand
AAGCTTTGCTCAAAACACGGTTTTTGATCGTCTCTTCCTCTTGCCCATCCTGCTTTTTTCGATGTTCCCACTGATAAGAGGCGTGTCGCCCCTCGATTTCGTAAAATCGTTTTGCGACACGCCCTTTGGCGGGATTCCCAAGGGCAGCGCCCTTGGGTTTACAACACTGTTACACGATATGTATCCGGTCTGTGCTACAATAAGCATGTATGGAAGGATGTGGGATTTGTGGCGCGAGTGCTGGTGGTAGACGATGAAGCGGCCATCCGGGAGCTGATTCAAATGCATTTATGCCTGGTGGGGCATACGGCATTGATGGCGGAGGATGCCTTTTCTGCGGAAGCGGAGCTTGACAAAGGCGCGGATATCGCCCTTCTGGATATCATGCTGCCGGGGCGAGACGGGTTCGTTTTGGCCCAGAAGTGCTTTGAGGCAAACGTACCGGTAATCTTTTTGACTGCCAAAACGGCGGTGGCCGACCGGGTACGGGGGCTTCAAATGGGCGCGGACGATTATATATTAAAGCCGTTCGAGCCGGCGGAGGTTCTGGCTCGCATCGATGCGGTGCTGCGCAGGACGGGGCGGCAGCAGGAAACATACCAGGATAAGCGCTTGCGGGTGGATTTCAGCGCCCGCCAGGCCATGATGGATGGTCAGCCCCTGCCCCTTACTGCCCAGGAGTATGATCTATTGCGGGTACTGATCAGCCAGCGGAACATCGCCTTAAGCCGGGATCAGCTTTTGCGCATGGCCTGGGGATATGACTATGCGGGTGAAACGAGAACCGTGGATGTGCACATCCAGCGGCTCCGGCGCAAGCTGAACGCCGACTGCATCGAAACGGTGTACAAGTTTGGCTACCGCTTTACGCCCATGGGGAGGGAAACGGCATGAAGCTTCGCCACCGGCTGCTGCTTATGATGCTGGCAGTATTTCTGCTGCTGCTAAGCTTCGGTATGGGAATCATTATTGAACAAAGCTTTACATCGGCCGTCAACACGGAAAGGGACAGGGCGCTGACGGAAGCGGCCATCATTTCCTCGGCCATATACCAAAGGACGCGCGATCTGGAGCTTCAGCAACTGCGGGATGAAATGGCCAAACAGGAAGCCTTCTACAAGGGTCAGGGCGTCACGCTTACCATGCTGCAGAACGGGCTCACCCTATGGGGTGAAACAGCCGGGCTCCCGGAGATCATGCCGGAAGACGGCGTACGCCGCTATTTGTTGCAGGACAAAAAACTGACGATCGCACAGCGCTTAAGTGACAGCCTTATGCTTTTGTATGAGCGGGATTTGAGCGGCTTGTATAGCAACCGGGATAAGCTGCTTTCCCTGGCGCTGGTGCTTTGTCTATCCGGTTCGGCGCTAATCCTCATCAGCGTGCTCATCATCACCAGGGTCATCATGCGGCCTATCGACAAATTGCAAAAAGCGGCAGGCAAAATCGCCTCCGGTGATTATTCCGTATCGCTGCCCACAAAGGGGCAGGATGAAACGGCGGAGCTGGCACGGCAGTTTGAGAAAATGGCCCAGGCAGTCAAGGCAAGGGAAGAGGAGCTCAAAGAGCAGGCGGAGCGCAAGCAGCTTTTTATCGACAGCCTGGCCCACGAAATGCGCACACCCTTGACCGCCGTCATGGGCTATGCCCGCTATCTGCAAAGCGTGGACGCCGGTGGGGAGGAAAGAGAGAAAGCCCTAGGCTATATCGCCGGGGAGGCCAAGCGGCTCAAAAATCTGGATGAAACGCTGATGACCCTCACCCGTATGACCCACGACGGGGCGGAGCTTGGCCCCGTGAGCATATCCGCCCTGATCGAAGAGGCCGCCCAAAGGGTGCAGTCCCTGTATGAGGACAAAGGTGTCTCTCTTTTTGTACAGGCACAGGAAGGTGTATGGCAGGGAGACGAAGCGCTTCTTCTCCTCATCGTCGGGAACCTGTTGCAAAATGCCCTTACGGCAAGCAGCCCCGGCAGCACGGTCACCATTTCCGGAGACACTGACCGGCTTTCCGTTACGGATACGGGCATCGGCATGACACAGGAACAGCTTACACGGGCTTTCGATCCCTTCTACAAGGCGGACAAGGCCCGCACCCGCAAGGCCGGGGGCGCTGGGCTGGGGCTGACGCTGGTTCAGCAGGCCGCCAGCCTGATGGGTGCGCAGCTGAAGCTTACCTCCAATCCGGGCGATGGGACCACCGCAAGCCTCATCTTTGACAACTCCGTTACAAGCGCGTGAAGACTCCGCAACGCGGCGCAAGGTAAAATAAAGCCAGCCATTGCGGAAGGAGAGATATTCATGCAAGCGAAAGCAAACGGGAAGCAAGCCCTGTGGGTACTGCTGATTGCCCTTGTGCTGATTGTCCTTTGCATCGGGGGCCTTTGGGTCTATGTAAAAAGCGCGGACGCGGAGACAGGGGTACGGGATGCCACCCTGGCGGAGCTTCCCCAAGAGAATGAGATTGCCATCGCACGGGAGAGGTACGACAATTATCCCCTGGCGTCCGAAGCCAGCCTTCCCGGCGGCAGCAATTTCGGCTGGGAGCAGGGAAAAGCCTTGATCGCCGATGAAATCAGACGTTTGAAAGAGCTGACTGAAGCATACGAAGAAGGCATGCGGCCCGCGGAAAAGGCCCCCTCCCTTCCGGGGGAAGGAGGCTTTGCCATCATCCCCCTTGATCCCAAGGAATATGCCGGCATAGCGGAGTACTACATTCTTCCCGAAACCCAGCTCAGCGACAAGGAGCTGCTGATGCTCATCGACTATGGGGCAAATGCCGGTGTGCCGTTTACGGAGGATACTTTGACCGGGAAAAACTGCATGCGGGGAAACAACACCTCTTCCAACCGCTACTTATCCTCAGGCGAAAGCGAAAGGCGCGATATCCTCAGGCGCCGGGTTTGGATGGAAAACCTGCGCGTCGCATCCCCTGAACCGACCCTGCAAACGCTGCCCGTGGCGGGCATGGCAGGCATCCGCCTGAACCCCGACAGGTTCAGCCGCGTGGATTCATTTCACCTATATCCCGTCCGCGAATTGACGGATGAGGAGCTTTTGCAATCCCTCTATCTGGACTACATGGATGGATATACCTACCTGCGACCCTCCATACAAAACGGCTTGGATCAGGCGGCGGACGCGGCAAGGATGCGCTCGATGCTGGAGGATCTTCTGGGCATGCCTATGGCCGCGGAAAACATCATCCTTGCCTATAAGCAAAGAGATGGCGCGGAGGAAATCTACCTGCATGCAAAGTTCAAAACAGCCTTGGTCAATGGCCGGGAAACCGAATATACGGCCATCCTTCAAAGATCCACCGGGGACATCGTATACGCGCTGCGGCTGACCTCCAATCAGGCAAACCCCTACCTCTCCTTCCTCGTCGCTGATCCACCCATGCCCAAGGTGGACCTGAAGGATCCCAAATGGACTGATATCGCCAAGGAAATGGTGTCACAGTTTACCCAAACGCCCATTGTCCAGGCTAACGTCACGGGCGTGTCTGCCATGGGCGACGACAGGGAGCCTAACGTGAACATCGAGATCACTTTGGAGAACCGCGGCGTGTATATGGTAAATGTCCGCGTATCCGACGGCATTGTCTCTTCCGCGCGATACCTGCATTATGACAAGCAATGGATAAACGACTATATGTGGTGATCGGGAGGGAAACCCCTATGCAGGCAAAAATCAACGGAAAGCAAACCCTTTGGGTGCTGCTGATAGCCCTTGTATTGATTATCCTTTGCTTAGGAGGCCTCTGGACCTATATCCAAAGCGCCGATGCGGATACGGGCGTTACAGAAACCTCCCTGGCCGAAATTCCGGAGGCAAGCCAAATAGCATATACTCCGGAAAAATATGATAACTTTCCTGCCGGAACCTCCGAACTTGACCAAGACCTCAACCGCATGCAGGGCAGCGGGCTAAACATGAAGGAGCTTCAGCGCCTGCCCCAATTGCTGGAAGCGTATGCTCTGGGAGAAAGGCCAAAACTGAAGGCCCCCTCCCTGCCCGGAGAAGATGGATTTGCCATCATCCCGCTTGATCCCAAAGCATTTGGCGGCTTAGCAGAATACTATATTCTCCCGAAGGCCGAACTAAGTGACGAGCAATTGCTGATGCTCATCGGTTACTCCGCACAAAAGGGAGAGACATTTGGAATAGACACAACAAGCTGGAAAAATTGCATGCGTGAAGGCTTCCCGGATTCCAACCGCTATCTGTCGGCGGGAGAATCCAATAGGCGCGGCTTTCTGCTGCGCCGCCTGAAAACGGAAGGGATAAGACCCGCTTCCTCGGAACTGACGGAGGATAAGCTGCCGCTATCGGGTGTGGGAAGCATCCGCCTGAATAAAAGGCTGAATAGAGGCAGTGGAACCTTTCATTTATATCCAATCCGCGAACTGACAGATGAAGAGCTTTTGCAGTCCCTGTACCTGGAATTTTTGGACGGATACAGCTACATCAACCCAGAGATGGATGCGAGCCTGAATCCCGTGGTAGATTCAAAAAAAATGCGGGCTTTTTTTGAGGACATCATGGGTATGCCCGCATCATCCGAAAATACCGAACTGACCTACCGGCGCAAAAACGACACTGGTGAAATCCACCTGCAAGCAAAGTTCACGTCAGCCCTCATAGGCGGCATGGAAACAAGCTACTTTGCCATCGTGAAGATGGATACCGACGAGATTCTCTATACCAGCAGAATGCTGGATGACAAGTCAAAGCCCGACGAAGCCTACTATCTTGAGCAGCTCCTCCATACAGATATCAATCCATCTGATTCCCGTTGGATAGATATTGCGAAGGCGGCTGTCTCCAAGCTCACGCATCTGAAAATCACCAAAGCTTCCGGGTGGGGCGTTTGGGGAACAGCGGACAATACCCATGTGACAGTTGATGTCCAGGTGTCGCTTGAAGATGGCAGCTTTTACACAGTGGGTGTAATGGTTGCAGACGAAATGATTACCAACGCGCAGTTTCTGCACCATGATGTCAACATTGTAAACGATTATATTTGGTGATGCCCCTTGCCAATCAAGCCTGATGCTACAGTGCATTCACTGCTTTAATAGAATGTGATCGGTTTTTGTGCCGTGGCAGATGCGAAAGGAGAAATTCCATGCAGACAAAAGCAAACGGAAAACAAACCATTTGGGTGCTGCTGATAGCTTTATTGTTGATCACACTTTGCATAGGCGGGCTGTGGGTCTATGTTAAAAGTGCCGACGCGGAAATAGGCATGCATGAAGTGGCAGTGGCAGACTTGCCCAAAGATGAAAACGCCTTCATCACCTGGGAAAAGTACGACAATTTTCCGCCGCTTTTTGAAACTGAGGACGATCTCAAGTGGAGCAGCGGCTTTGGGCTGATGCGCAATGAAAAGGAAAGGCTTAATAGCCTGAAAGCGGAATATGCAAATGGCAGGCGGCCCGATTTGGCTGCGCCTACGCTGCCGTCAGAGACCGGTTTTGCGATCCTGCCCCTTGATCCTGCAAGTTACGGAGGGCTGACGGAATATTACTTCCTGCCGGAAGCGCTTTTGACAGATGAACAGATTCTGCAATTGATCGCCTATGGTGAGGAGAAGGGTACACCCTTTACTGCCGACATGCTGACAGTCAAAAACAGCACCCGGGGCGATAGTGGTTACCATGTCAACCGGCTGCTTTCAGCGGGAGAAAAGGAAAGGCTTTTCAACCTCGCCAGGCGGTGCTTTGAAGACGGTCTTGTTCCTGAGCAGCCTAAAGCGCCTGCGCTGCCGGTCTCCGGAATCGCGTATGTTCCTCTAATACCGGAGCCGGTTTTCGGTATTGATACATTCATATTCTATCCATTCAGGGAGCTGTCAGATGAAGAATTGTTGTGGGAGGCGTACAACCCCTCTATTAAAGACTATACCTTGCTGAACATTTCGGAAGAATCAGACTTGAATCCAGTGGCAGATAACGCGTGGATGCGGGCATTGCTGGAAGACGTATCTCTCATGCCCATATCGGCAAATCATGTGCAAAGCGACTATGTGCGTAAAGATGCCACAGAGGAAATCCGCCTGGACGGTATTTTCGAATCCGCCCGGGTGAACGGCCAAAAGATGGAATACCGCATTTTTGTCGGTTATCCGGACAAGCAGCTTTGGTATCTGATGGTATCCTTGAACGACCAAAACAATCCAGCTGCCGCCGCGTCTGCCGATGTGCCCACGGAAAGCATACAGGACCCAAAATGGGAAGAGACAGCCAGGTTGGTGGTGGAAAGGATTGATCCTTCCGGCATCAGCAAGGCTGAGGCAAAGCGTCTTTCATGGATGGGCGACAGTAAGTTTCCCTGCGTCGAGTATAGACCAAGCCTAATATAAATCTATATAATCATCCTTGCGAACTACAACCGCCCCGGCTTGCTATCCCTCCAATAGCAAACCGGGGCGTCTGTTTTTGTCATTACCCAAAATAGGGTTTCCAAAGGGATGATATTCCGATGGGCTCAATCGTCGCACTGCTTCACTGCCGTTCGCATTGCTCGTTTCGCCCATTTCCTCCGCCTCGCTTCATCCGCCACTGGCGGCGCTCAGCTTCGGAACCTTTGGCAGGGGTGCAGGGGACAGCGTCCCCTGCTACTTCCTGTTGGCTTTCATCCGCAGGTCGTGGTTGAGCTGGCGCTTGCGCATGCGCAATGATTTGGGCGTGATTTCGAGAAGCTCGTCGTCATCAATAAACTCCAGGCATTCCTCCAGCGTGAGGGGGTGCACGGAGATCAGACGCAGGCTTTCCTCGGCGGAGGCGGAGTTGCGGGTATTAGTCACGTGCTTTTTCTTGCACACGTTCACCACCAGATCGCCGGGCCTTGCGTTCTGGCCGCAGATCATACCGCTGTATACAGGTATGCCGGAACCAATGAACAGCGTGCCCCGGTCCTGGGTATAGAACAGGCCGTAGGAGGTGGATTCGCCGGTTTCAAAGCACACCAGCGCGCCAACGTTGCGGTGGGGGATATCGCCCTTCACCGGCTCATAGCCGTTGAACACGGCGGACATAATGCCCTCGCCCCGGGTATCGGTCAAAAATTCGGAACGGTAGCCGAACAGCCCGCGGGAGGGGACCAGGAATTCCAGCCGCACCCGGTCGCCTCCGCCCATGGTGACAAGAACGCCCCGGCGGCGGCCGATCTTTTCAATCACCGCACCGGCATAAGCCTGGGGCACGTCGGCCACCATCCGCTCGATCGGCTCACACATTTCACCGTCTATTTCCCTGTAAAGCACTTCAGGCTTTGAAACCTGGAACTCATACCCCTGGCGGCGCATGGTTTCAATCAGAATGGAAAGATGCAACTCGCCACGGCCACAGACCTCGAAGGTGTCCGGGCTGTCGGTTTCGGAAACCCTCAGCGAAACATCCGTCTGCAGTTCTTTGAACAGCCGTGCACGCAAGTGACGGCTGGTCACATACTGGCCTTCGCGGCCGGCAAAGGGGCTGTCGTTGACGGAAAAGCTCATCTTCACCGTAGGCTCACTAATGCGCACAAAGGGCAGCGCCTCCACCTGCGCGGGGTCGCATACCGTATCGCCGATGGACAGATCCTCCATACCGGTGAGCGCAACGATGTCGCCCATGGAAACCTCCGGTGCGGGCAGGCGCTTGAGGCCGTCATAGCGGAACAAGCCCGTCAGCCGCCAGGGCTGGCTGGTGGCGCCCGTCTCCAGGTTGGTGTGGACAACGGTCATGCCTTCCTTCAGCGTGCCCCGCTGGATGCGGCCCACGCCGATGCGGCCTACGTATTCATTGTAGTCGATGGTGGAAATCAGCACCTGGGCAGGCCCGTCCAGTTCGCCTTCCGGCGCCGGAATGAACTGCAATATGGCATCGAACAAGGGTTTTAAGTTTTCCCCCGGTACATTCATATCCATTGTCGCGGTGCCTTTGCGGGCAGACACGAACAGAATGGGGTGCTCCAGCGTGCTTTCGTCTGCGTTCAGGTCGATCAAAAGGTCCAGGATCTCCCCCACCACTTCCTCGCAGCGGGCGTCGGGCCTGTCCACCTTGTTGATGACGATGAGGACTTTCAGCTGCAGCTCCAGCGCCTTTTTCAAAACAAAGCGCGTCTGGGGCATGGGCCCTTCAAAGCTGTCTATCAAAAGTAAAACGCCGTCCACCATTTTGAGCACCCGCTCCACCTCGCCGCTAAAATCGGCGTGGCCGGGGGTATCCACAATGTTGATGCGGGTGGAGCCGTAATGCACGGCGGTGTTTTTGCTAAGGATCGTAATGCCCCGCTCCCGCTCCAGGTCGTTGGAGTCCATGACTCTGTCGACGACCTGCTGGTTTTCGCGGTACACGCCGCCTTGCTTGAGCATCTGGTCCACCAGGGTGGTCTTACCGTGGTCTACGTGGGCGATAATAGCGATATTGCGGATGTCTTCCCGCGTCATAAATACTTCCTTCCTAAAGATCGGTATAGTAATCGGCTGACTAATGGCACGCTCCTGTCATAAAGCCTTCCCCTTTGAGGGGAAGGTGGCACGAAGTGCCGGATGAGGTGGCAGAATTGCTTCGCTCCTACACCTCATCAGCCGCCTGCGGCGTCAGCTTCCCCTCAAGGGGAAGCCTTTGCACTGCTGCATCAATCATTTAACCGGTATAAGAGCCTCTTATAAGCAGTGGAAGAACCTGCGGCATCCTACATCAAGCGTGCCTCGCGGCTGTCTCCGCCAGCGTCAGCCCCGGATTGTTCTCCATGGCCAGGCGGATGCTCCACTCGTTTTCAAACAGCAGCACATCCCGCTGCTGACTGTCCTTGGCACGGCCGCTGGTGGAAGTCAGCTTCAGCTCATCCACAGGCTTTAGGCTCGCCGTCACCCACCGTACGTAACGGAAAGGCAGGTTATCCATCAAGATCTCCGCGCCGTACTCGCTCTTTAGGCGGTAGGCCAGCACGTCAAACTGCAAAACGCCCACCACGCCTACCAGGAAATCCTCCCGGCCCGTTTCCGTGCGCAGGAAGGTCTGTATAGCCCCCTCCTGGCTTAATTGCGTGATGCCCTTCACAAACTGCTTGCGCTTCATGCTGTCCAGCGGCCGTACCCTGGCAAAGTGCTCCGGCGCGAACACGGGGATATCTTCATAATGCAGCCTGCGCCCGATACAAAGCGTATCCCCCAGCCCGAATATTCCAGGGTCGAACAGGCCGATGATGTCGCCCGCCCAGGCCTCCTCCACCGCTTCCCGCTCGTCGGCCATAAACTGCTGGGGCTGCTTTAATTGGATTTCCTTCTCGGTGCCGCTGTGCCACACCGTCATGCCCTTTTCAAACGCGCCGCTGACCACCCGCAAAAACGCCAGCCTGTCCCGGTGCGCGGGGTTCATGTTGGCCTGTATTTTGAAGATGAAGCCCGAGAATAACGGGTCTTCCGGTTCAATCTCTCCCTGGTCACTCTTGCGGGATAAGGGCTGCGGCGTGAACTGCAAAAATCGCTTCAAAAACGGCTCCACGCCAAAGTTGGTGATGGCCGAGCCGAAGAACAGCGGCGTCAGTTGCCCCTGGCGAACGGCGCTTAAGTCAAAGGTATCCCCCGCCACGTCCAACAGTTCGATTTCATCCTTCAGGCGCTTGATATAGTGTGCCTGCAAAATGCCGTCAAGTGAAGGATCGGAAATCTCAATCTCCGTTTTTTCCACCTTGGTTTTGCCGTGATCGCCACCGGTATACAGCTCAATGATTTCGCTGTCCCGGTGGTACACGCCCTGGAAGTCGCCGTCCACGCCGATGGGCCAGTTGATGGGACAGGAACGGATACCCAGCACCTGCTCCAGCTCTTCCATCAGGGCAAACGGATCCTTGGCGGCCCGGTCCATCTTATTCACAAACGTGAAGATAGGAATATTGCGCAGCCGGCAAACCTTGAACAGCTTGATGGTCTGCTCCTCCACGCCCTTGGCCGCGTCGATGAGCATCACCGCCGCGTCGGCCGCCACCAGCACGCGGTAGGTATCCTCGCTGAAGTCCTGGTGGCCCGGCGTATCCAGTATGTTGATGCGGAAGCCATCAAACTCAAACTGCATGGCGCTGGAGGTGACGGAGATGCCGCGCTGCTTTTCAATCTCCATCCAGTCGGATGTGGCGTGACGCTCGGCTTTGCGGGCCTTCACGCTGCCCGCCTGGCGGATGGCGCCGCCGTAAAGCAGCAGCTTTTCCGTAAGCGTGGTCTTGCCTGCGTCCGGATGGCTGATAATGGCAAAGGTACGGCGCTTTGATACCTGCTCATGAAGCGTCGCCGAAAATTCTGCGGTACCGGGGTTGGGCATAACTCAACCTCCCAGAGGTAGTGTGAGAAACCAACTTGTTATTTTACTATGAGAGTAGAAGAGATGTCAACTTTTTTAGTGAGGAGAAAGATTAAAAACATAATAGAATAGTACAATATTTTTGTGAAACGAAGAAAAAGTGAACAATGTGTTTGTTCGGAAATAATAAATGTATTGAATAAGATAGGGATATAATGTAAAATGGAATTATTAAAATCAAATCTGAAGAGGTTTCGATATGATAAATTCTCTTAACATTCAAAATTTCAAAGGCTGGAAGGATACAAAGGAAATCGAGCTTGCACCTATTACTGTACTTTTAGGAAGTAATAGTTCGGGCAAATCAAGCATAGGACACTTTCTTATGTTATTAAAGCAAAGTGTTGAGCTGTCGGATAGAAAGTCGATCCTTTTTACTGGAAATGACTATACAGCAGTAAACCTTGGCAGACCTTTAGATATGATTTATAACCACAGTGTAGAGGAACCAATTAGATACAGTTATAAATGGAAGCTTGAAAATGACTTTGTCATTGAGGATGCGTTACATGAAACATCATATATTGGAGATTCAATAGAATTTTGTGCACAGGTAAGCATTCAGGATGCACCCATTCAAGCCATGAAAGTGAATTCATTCAATTACAAGTTATACTATGAAAATGACTATGTATTAAGTATTGGTATGAAAGAAAAAGATCATGACATTAATTCAAAACGGGGATATGATCTTACCCCAGAAAATTATGACCTAGTGCATAATACTGGGCGTGCATGGGGAATTCCAGCTCCAGTTAGATTTTATGGTTTTCCTGACGAAGCTGTAGCCTATTATCAAAATGCCACTTTCCTAAAGGATTTTAATCTAGTTCATGAAAAGTTATTTTCTCATGTTTATTACTTAGGGCCACTTCGAACAAAGGCAGATAGATTATATCCGTGGAGCGGTAATACTCCTGACAGTGTCGGTTTCTCAGGAGAAGATACAATTCCTGCCATTTTGGCTGCAACAAACGAAGCGAGAATGATCAACCTAAAAGACAGAGGGAAAAGAAGGCCATTCCTTTATATAATTGCTGAGATGTTAAAGGAAATGAAGCTAATTGAGGATATCAAAATTGAGCCTATTCCTCAAAGACAAGATTACGATGTGAAGGTACAAATCAAAGGTTCGCAGAATTGGGTCGATATACCTGACGTAGGATTTGGTATTTCACAGGTTCTTCCTGTCATAGTTCAACTTTTTTATGCTCCTTCGGGATCGACAATAATTATAGAACAACCTGAATTACATCTACATCCTAGTGCTCAGGCAAGACTGGCTGATGTCATTATCGCTGCCATTCATGCTAAGGAGGATTATAAGAATAGGAATATCCAATTAATCATAGAAACTCATTCCGAACATTTTTTGCGCAGATTACAGCGCAGAATAGCTGATGAAACAATTCGCAATGAAGAACTAAAGACATACTTTGTTGATAACAGCATAGTACCTGCCTCACTTGAAATATTACAAATCGATATATTTGGAAATATCACAAATTGGCCTGAAGATTTTTTTGGTGATATTCCTGGTGATATTTATAAGCAAACAGAAGCCGCCTTAAATCGACAGTTAGAACATAGGGAGTAAATTGTAATGCTCACAAAAGTTGACAAATACATTATCGATACAAATGTACCCTTATTATCCAGCACAAATCCTAAAAAGATAGATCCGGATCAAATACAATGTGCTTTGTCATGTAACGAATTTATATATAAATTTTTACGCAATCCAAACTCAAGGCTAGTAATAGATTCCGATATGGCGATTTTTAAAGAATACAATCGTAACATAAACGCCCTTGGTTTTGGACCAAGTCTTGCGAAAGAATTCTTGATTTGGATATTATCCTTTTCACAAAGGTTTATGCAAATTTGATCCTTCAGACAGAAAGTTTATTGCTTTAGCTAATGCACATCCGGAACATCCTGCGATAGTGGAAGGCAGTGATTGCAAGTGGTGGGGAATACGAGATGCAATGAAAGAATGTGGTCTAGACATAATATTTTTATGCGAAGAGTACATACAACTAAAATTTGAGAAGAAAATTGGAGACTGAGCATTTTGTTCAAATTTCCTACTACTCCACATATATCCTCTCATTCAATTATGGAGAGAACAGATAAAGTATTAGAAAAATTCGAGATAAGCGATTTACTATCGCACGAAATCATCATAGAAGAAAAAATTGATGGTGCAAATTTGGGTATTTCTTTTAATGATAATGGTACCATTCAATTGCAAAACCGTGGTCATATTCTAAGCGCTCCTCTATTAGGACAATGGAAACCGTTGAGAAATTGGATCCAAATTCATGAAGACAGGTTATTTGATGTATTAGAAGATAGATATATCCTTTTCGGCGAATGGTGCTATGCAAAGCATTCTATTTACTATACAAAACTACCTGACTGGTTTCTTGTTTTTGATGTATATGATACGGTAGAAAGAAGATTTTTTTCAGTAGACAGACGTAATAATTTTGTATCTCAGTTATACTTATCAAACGTACCGCTAATTGCAAAAGGAAAATTCAGCATTGATGATCTATTATTTATGCAGCCCAAATCACATTATAGCGACGAGAAATGTGAAGGCATCTATATTCGATATGAACTGGGTAATTGGCTAGAGAAGCGGGCAAAGCTTGTACAGAAGGATTTTTTCCAAGACATAGACTTACATTGGTCAAAAAAATGTATTGTACCAAATAAGTTGGCAAGTGTTTAGTTGATTTTTTGTTTTTATATGGATATTCATATTCCGGTGCTTATGGGATAAGTAGGCATCAATCATAATTTGATTGTCATCGTTTAGGGCAACTGATCAATAATGGGGTATAATAATTATGGACAGACGGACGGCTTGGAAATGCTCATAACGCCGCCCTATTAAGTTCAAATACATGTTGAAAGGAAGTTTTCCATGCTGGGCCATTACCTGTTGTTCAACCGAAATTGCGAAGAGGCGCTCAAAACTTACGAGAAGGCCTTTAGCGCTACGATCACCGAAATGCAAAAGTATTGCGACATGCCCCCAAATCCTGCGTTCCCCATTGCCGATCAGGATAAGAACCTTGTCCTGCACGCAAGGATCAATATTGCAGGCGCAGAACTGATGTGCGCCGACAGCTCCGGGGGCATCTCCAGCGGCGACAACATGTACGTTTCCATCACAGTAAAGGACGAGGCCGTTGTTAAAAAAGCATGGGATATCCTTAAGCAGGGCGGCGAAGTCTACATGGAGCTTGCCCCTTCATTCTTTGCCAAGCTGCACGGCTCCCTGAAGGATAGGTTCGGCATCAACTGGATGTTCACCGCGATGAAATAAGGCGTTATGTACGCCTGCCAACCAATGGACTATACCGCATCCCCGCCCCGCAAGGGGCTCTTTTTATTTTCTTCCTTGACACATCCAAAAAGTCCCTTTATAGTAAGTTATATTCTGCGAGGTGATACTTACCATGTACATCAGAAGGTTCTCGGTAAAATGATGCAGACAGCGTATGTGCAATCATTGAATGCAATCTTCGGGAAGTAAACAGCAAAGATTATCCTAGCGAATACATCGAAGCGAATGTCGAATCCCACAATCGGACTGTTATTTTAGACAGGGCAAAAAGCTCGCACATGTATGTCGCGTGCGAGGATGACACCGTTCTTGGCTGCGGGGCCATTGCCGGGTACTATGGAAGCACGGAAGAAAGCATATTGCTCACCATTTTCGTATTGCCCGAACTTCATGGCAAAGGTATAGGGCGCGAAATTATCCGGGCCTTGGAAGACGACGCATTTTTCCACCGGGCAAAGCGCATCGAAATCCCCGCTTCCATTACGGCTTGCGATTTCTACAGAAAACTGGGCTATGAATATAAAGGCGGCGTCAGAAAGGTTGACGAAGGCGGCTGCATCCGCCTGGAAAAATACAACCTTCCAAGATAATGGTTTTTAAATACAAATGAATATTATTTTTAAGATACCGGCCTGCAACCAGGCCGGTATTTTCATATTTGGATACTCTTCCAATCATAGATTTACATTTCCCTGCCTTGCCACACCCCAAAACCACCTTTATAATGAATTATATTAAACCAAAATCATGGAAGCTCTTCCATCCGCGCCCATGCGCGCACGAATATAGCAGGCTAGCCCCCTCACCCCATCACCAAAGAAAGGCATGGCCAGGCACTATGAAGCGACACACCTTCCTTTTCAATCTCCTCCTCACATTCCTTCTGCTTTTGCTTTTCTCCGTCCCCGCCCTCGCTCAGGAAGTGTTTTCCGAAGGCACCACCGGCAAAGTGCCTTGGCGCCTGTTCCGCGTCGGAGGCACATCATACGTGCATGCCGGAGATGAGCTCTATGCCCTGGACGCTTCCGGGCAGCCGGCGGTAAAAGCCGGCGATCTGCCCGGCAATCTGTTCTTCCTGTCGGGAGACGAAGATTTTCTGGCCGTTCAGACGACCACCGGTACAGTCTATCAGTTTTCTGAAACGGAAAGCGGCATGACCTGCGAGCCGCTTGCGCAACTGGACTTATCCGGCATGAATGACAGCATGATAGAGCAGGGCGTCTTCACCGGAGGTTACATTTGCCTGCTGGCTTTTGATGAGAAATCCTCATCCTTTTACAGTACATTTCTATTCGACCTATCAAGCGGTTTCATGCTGCCCGGTAAGATCAAAGACACCTTGGACATTTGCATCTACGAACAGGGAAAGATACTGGCCTACCTGCAGCCGCTTGGGGGCAAGGGCGAAATAAGCGTATGCGATCCAGCCACTGGGCAAACACAAAAGCTGTTGGATGTGCCGGAGGGGTTCCTTGCGGGGCTTGCCTATAACAGGGAGAGCGGCACAACCGCCATCGCAGGCAACGGAGCCGTGTATGTATCCAGCCAGGGATCACCCTTTACAGAAGGCGGATATCTGAACATCAACATGCAAAGCAATACCGTCCGGGCCGTTTTGTCAAGCGAAAATACGTACACCGCCATCGTTCCCAACGAGGCGGTATTGGCATGCGACATTTCCGTCTTGAAGAATGTAAAGCCTCTGCGCATCGCGGGCAGCAATCTTTCGGAGGAAACGGTTGCCGCTTACCGCAAGCTGAATCCCGATAAGCCGGTTGTATATGTGCAGATGAATATGTGGGAAACGGATATACTGGCGCTGCAGCTTGTTTTGCGCACCGGTGACGTGGATATCTATGTCATGCCGACCGGGATGCCCATTTACACCGCCATGCTGGAAAAAGGCTTCGCTTTGGACTTGTCAAATGAACAAGCGCTGGTAAGCGCAGTTGCGGCCATGTACCCCCGCATGGCGGAACAGGTGATGAAGGACGGCAAGCTGTACGGCCTGCCCATAGATGCCGGTAATCTTGATGTGTTGGGATATAATCCCGAATTGTTTGCGCAATTTGGTCTGACCGTGCCCCAAACCTTGTTTGAGCTAATGGATCAGCTTGAATCGCTTGGCCAAAGGGAGGATACCGTATTAATGCACGCGCCGCTCACCGGTGCATCCGAAGCGGTGCTCCGTTACATACTGTATTCTTATCTCTCCGTCACCACGGCAAAGAGCCCCACCACAGACTTTGATCCGGAAACCTTCCGCAATCTGGTGGCAAGGTGGGAAACGATCGCCTCTATTTTGGAAAAGGACGGCACCCGCTCCGTTTTGATGGAATCTCCCACCTTGTTCGTAGACAGCTACATGCTCATGCCTGGGTCCGGAGATTCACTGCTGGAAGGATATGAAGTCCTTCCGCTTGCCATTGGGGAAGGGAATGAGAAAATTCTTCCCGCCGTGATGGAGGCAATGATCATCAATCCCGCCTCTAACAATCAGGCGGAAGCGGTCCGCTTTCTCGCCTTCTATGCCAAGAACATGCCTGGCCGGCAGCGGATAGCCATGTATCCCAATGAAAACGACCCAGTCGCAGACCCGGAAAGGCAGCAGGAGGCCATGGAGGCAGAGGAAAACATACAACTGCTGACGGACCAATTGGCAACGTGCGCCCCGGAGGATCGAAAACAGCTCACCGAACAATTGGAGCAGGCCAAGCAAGCCCTGGCTTCATTGCAGGCCGACATGTGGATCATCGGCACGGAAGAAATCGAAGCCTACCGCAGCATTGCCGATATACTGATCTTTGGCAGGACGGATGTGGGCTTTTATACGTTTGACAAACAGATCTACGATCTTTGCAATCAGTTGAGCAATGGGAGTATCGACAGCACTCGCTTCTGCGACACCTTCATTGGCATATGGGAAATGGCCCGGCGGGAGGAATGATTTGAAACCATCTTCCTTACTCCGCAAAGGCCACATCCACTTTCTCATCCGGAAACAGCTTCGCCGCGTTTTTTTGTACAGCTTCCCTTTGCTTCTGAGTGAAAGTCTGGAACGGGGTAACGGTAAGCGTCGCCCCCTCCTTCTTCCACCGTGCCTTCATCCTGCCGTTTATCAAAACTGTGGGAAATACAATGCCTGTCTGGGTGATCACATTGCGCTTGTCGCGCTCGTCCATCATGCGGCCGCGGTCCTTATAGCCCATGAAAAGCTGATCGAAACCCGAAAGAAACAGACAAGAGGGAATTTTGCCATCCCCATTCAGCTCATGCAGATGATAATAGGTTGTGCCGTCACACTGCACACTCTTTAAGGGCAGCCCCGACTTTTCTATAAGCCGTACCACCTCCCGCTTGCCATAGCCGGTAAATGCGGCGCAATCATCCAATGTGGCCGGAGCAAAAGCGGAAAAATAGCGGCTGATCAGTGTCATCCGTGCCTCGTCCCTGCCGGTGAACGTCACAGGATTCAAAGGAACGAACCGTTTGGCTGTTCCCGTCTCATAGGCGATCATGCCCCGGTCGCACATTTCCTTCAAAAGGCCACCCCAGCCCTGAAACACCTGGCCCACCATTTCCTCCGCCATGCCTTGCTTGCGGCAAGCTGCTTTCAGCGCTTCCCGCTCCGCAGTGCCGGAGCGGATGCAATCCAGCAAATAGGCGGACCAGTAAGGCTTGACCTCTTTCTTCAGGCCAAACCAGGAATCCTCCCAAGCTCCGGACATACCCCTGGCAGACAGGTACAGGGGCAATTCGTCTACCGCCACCACATGCAGCGTGCTGCGGAAGGACCAGATCTTCACAAGCCCCTTGTCCCAATCCGTCTCTTTGAAATCCCGTGCCCGTATGCGCAAGGCAACCTTGGGATTGTTGGCAAACTGGGCCTGCAACCCCATCAGATCCGAAATGACGTCGGCTTTGTCCGCCTTTTTTAATAGATGCAGCCCCTGAAGGGAGAAGTACAAAAGCTCCCGCTTATCCAACATATCCTATACCTATCGAACGCCCGGTTCGAGAACGGAAAAAGTTTTCGCGCGGCAATCCACCTTGGCCATTGCACCGTAGGGCAAACACATCATGGGCTCATTATGGCCAAAGGTCATGTTATAAACAACAGGCAGATGGCCTAGCCCCAATTCAGACAATATCTTCAAAATGGTTTTCCGGTACTCGGCGTAATATTTTCCCTGATATGGCTTTCCCCATAGAATGGCGCCGGCCTTTTGCAAAATGCCCTGGCTGCCATAGTTTCTAAGCCAGTACTCCACATAAGCCGGCTCAGGCATATCCTCGGAGGTTTCAAAAAACAAAACGGCATGATCAAACTGATGGGCTTCCGGCCACAAAGCAGTGCCCTTCATCATTTCCATCACATCGATGCAGCCGCCGATCAGCGGGCCTACTATCTCTCCATCCCCTTGCAAAAATTCATAGTCCGCATTCTTTTGCATTCTCTTGGCAATGTTTGCATTGCTTTCAATCCATTCCAGCCGTTCCCCTGTCCATTCCCCGGCAGCGGGGATCTCTCCCAGGGGCTCGGCATGAAACAGCGTCTTTTCCAGCCAAAGAGCCGTGTAATCGAATATCTTGATGTTTTCCGCGAATTCAGCCAGAACAGACGGGCCGTAAATGCTGGCCACACCGGCCTTGAGGCACATGAAATGGGTGACTGTCGTGTCGGAATACCCCATGAATATCTTAGGATTGCGCCGTATTACCTCAAAATCGATATAGGGCAGCATGCGTATGCTGTCATCCCCGCCGATGCAGGAGAAAACAGCACGGATGGAACTGTCCGAAAAGGCCTGCATCAAATCTTCAGCCCGGGCCTCAGGGTGGCGGTACACATAATCCGATCCTTTTAAGGTGTTGGGCATTTCTACCACGGTAAGGCCAAACTGCTCCTGAAGGCGGCGTTTGCCTGCTTCGTACCGCCAACGCAGATGCTCATCCCCCGCACCGCCCCAAGAGAGGCTTACCGTTGCTACCCGGTCGCCCCTTATTAATCTTTCCGGCTTGTTTAATGTGAGCATGCGTCATCCTTCTTTTCCAGTTGGCTTCCGGACCATATCCGGGTCCACGATATCGTTGTGGAAAGGATACCTTACGGCGCTGTGTTCCGTAAAATCCACCGTATACTTGTAATCACCGCCAAAAACCACCGCCCGGATGAGCACAATTTTCAGGATGCAGGTGCCGGGATCCGTCTCGTCGACATGACGGTCGTAAAACAGGGAAAACACCCGCTTCAGCTCCGGGGTAAGCTGCCTGTTCCACTCTTCCCTGGGATTGCCCAGGTTTCTTCCGATCCCGGAAGCCTGCATCAACTGCCTGCAAACCGCCACCTTGGGATTTTTCAATATTTCGTGCATCTTGCGGGAGGATGCATGTGTGAGTACATAAATGGCCCCATCCTTGTAATACCCGTCCACCGTACGCACGGATACATCATTGTCCACACATGTAGCAAGGGATACCGCCACATCGCGGCCCATTTGCTCCTTTAGAAGCTGGCATGCAGATTCAAAATCAGTCATGGCGCATTCCTCCCCCTGCGGATGGTTTGTAATCCTCATATCTATCTTCCTGTCCCACCCAGCATACCACACCAAAGTCTGATTGGAAAGACGTTCCGTTCCCCTTTGACAACATTCACCGGGCGGATTATGATAGATGCATTCACCCAGGACCTTGGGAACGGAGGCAGATCTATGGCGCTGACCCTTGAAATCACAAAGGAAATCTCCCGGGAATTGATCGAAACCATCGTACACATGGACCATGACGCCTACCCACCCGACGATCAAATGACATGGGAGCGGGCATTTATGATATACGGCCTGATAAAAGACAGCCTGATCCTTTTAAAGGAGGATGGGAAACTTGCCGGCTTTTTATCCATTTACGGCGTCCGGCCGGACCTTGTGCCTTTGGCCATCAAACGCCGGCAGCCCATCTTTGCGGTGGAGGAAAGGGAACACCTTCTGCCTGAAATCGCAGGGCCTGCCGACGGCTATCTCCATAACATCATCCTCTACCCCGAATACAGGGGCAAGGGATACAGGCGTTACCTGTACCTGGGGCTCAAGCATTGGCTGGATAGCCATGAAGGGCTCGGGCACATCTGGGCCGACGCTGTAAGCGAGCACGGTCAAAGGGCGTTGGAAGCCATTGGCTTTGCTCCGCATCCAGAATTGAAGGGGCTTTGGGGCGGGGAGATGGAAAACGTCCGAAACGCGCTGGAGAAGCAGCTTCAAAAGTGCGGAAGCAACATCAAAATTCTATGAGCAATACAGGGTACTCCGCCCGCTTTAAAAATCCGGCATGCTCCGCCGTTTTCACCGAAGGAATATTGTTCTTCCAGCATTCCCAATAGGGTGTCAGACCACACTTTGCGCATTCCTGAAGGAAGCAGGCAGTCATGTGGGAGGCGTAGCCCTTCTTTTGATACTCCCGAAGCACTTCGATGCCGATGGCGCATTCCCCTGCGCTTAAGTACTCCGCGGTGCAAAATCCACACACACGATCATTAAGTACCAGCGTATAACCAAAGCCCAAGTCCAGAAACTTTTCAAAGCTTCCCAGCGTGCTTTCCACCTCATCATTTATCATGGAAAAGTTGTTAAGCTTCGCCGTATCTGTCGTGATGAATTGAATGTGCGGTGCCGGGGCCACCGGAATGCTGCCCGGCGCAGGGTGATAAAATACGCAGCGCATGTACTCATGAACGGACGTGCCGGAAAAGGTGCATGTCAGCTTCTCCTTCCAATCATCGTTTGGAAAGACGATCTTCACCGCATGCAGCGCTTGCCTTACTTCCGGCGCAAGGAGTTCATGGGCCAGAAAATCCATGGCCTCTTCAGATGCCGTGCCGGATGCATCCCCGCCCACGAACAGGCTGTGCCCCTCATGGATGAGGCAGATGCCGGGGGTATCCTCCCGGTCCACATAGCATGCGGCGGGAGCGCTCCCCGCCGCCATGGCGTGGAGCATATACTGCAAAGGGGTATAGGAAAGCAGTGTAAATACCTGGGATGAAATTGAAGTTTGTATCATTCGATTTTCCTTTCTTTCATCAAAGGAGATGCCCAGATTAAAAAGTGCCGCTGCCATCGATCTGCCTTCGTATCGCCCGCATAGCCTTGTTTCTGACTTTTGTTGCCGGTTTCAGGAAATACATGGATATTATACTGCAAAGAGCAGCCAGTTTTCAAATGATTTCATTTTCGCACAGATGAAACGGCAGGTTACCGTTTCTCCACACCCACAATGGGTATATGATCGTACAGCCGGTCAACAATATGCACGAAAAGGGATATCCCAAGTATCTGGATGGTTGCAAATACTAACAGTTGCCGGATATTCTCATAAACAATATAGCCCACCGCGTATGCAACATAGTAAACCGCGTATAGTGCGGCGATGACGACCGCGTGATATCGCCTTTTCAGCCTTTTGTAATGGACGATCATGATGCTGTTGGACAACGGCAGGTAATTCAGCGCAACATTGACGGCAACACTGGCCCATTCATCCTGAAGCAGCAATTTGAATGGCGGAATGGATATCAGTCTGATTGGTATGGATATGAGATGTACAAACAACGTATACACCGCAAAGAAGGTGCATGCATACTTGTAGATGCGTCCGGGGCTTTTGAAGGCCTTTAGGTAGACTTTGTTCATCAGCCACAGCAGTATGGTAAACCCAACGATGGTCATCCATGTTTTGTACCAGTAATGGCGATAGATACCCAGATATATAAACAATTCTTCTATTCCGCCATACAACAGCGCACAGATCACATACCAATATTTTTTTAGCTTGAGGAAGGAAACGAGCAGTGCCGTTGCGGCAATGGATAATTGTGAAAATATATTCCCGAAAATGCTGTCGTCAATTTCTGATTTGTGGGCAGCGATCATGGGAAAATAGTCATACGCTTTCAAAACAGCCAGCACTTGAACTTCAATCAAAAAAAGGATCCCGGATATAGTAAGAAACAAGGCAAGCATTAGCTTGCGGTTGTCCGACTTTATCAGAACATATCCCAGCTCAAGGATGGAAACAAGTCCCAAAAGAATGTACCAGATCGTATGGGTCCAAAAAAACTGTGTCATGGCCTCCCTCCCCAGCCGTTATTTTGGCAATTTCCCGGCGATTTATCACGCAGAGGGTATTTTCCCCGGACAAAAAACCTCCCGGATTTCTTCGGGAGGTTTTCATAGATTGGATATTGCCTACGGCTTGAACCTCAGCGCCGTCGTCCTTTCCGGGTGCTCGAGCTTTGGATCATACTTGTCCCAATATACGGCTTCCTCGTTATACTGGGTGCGGGAAGCTTTTGCCTCGGCTGGATAGCCAAAGAGCACCACACTGTTCACCGATACGTGGGCCGGGATATCCAGCAACGCATGGATGCCATCCCTGTCGATGTCGCCGATCCAAACTGTGCCCAAATTAAGCACGGTGGCCGCCAGCAGAATATTCTCAATGGCGGCGCTGGTATCCATTTCTCCGTTGCTTTCCCAGGGTATGTAGCTTGTATTGGCGCACACCACAAAGGCGGCAGGCGCGTTGTAATACCTTCCGTTGCTTTCGCCGATGCATTCCTTCAGCTGCTTTAACCGCTGGGGAGTATCGATGACGATGAATTCCCAGGGCTGCAGGTTGCATGCGGAGGGAGCCGCCATGGCCGCCTGAAGCATGGTAATGATCTTCTCCCGCTCCACGGGTTTTTCCGCCTCATACACCCTTGTACTGCGGCGCTTGCAAAGAATATCCATCAGAGTTTGAAGTTGATCCATATGATTTGATCCTCCATCTTAAGTAGTGGTCTGTTAACTACAGAAGTTACGAATTTCATAAACCCCGGCAGATAAACCAATAAATATACAACGCCGTAGGGGCGGGGCTCTGCTCCGCCCTATGAGAAACATTACCTACCGCGACGGGCGGAGCAGAGCCCCGCCCCTACGGCGTTCAGGCAAAGATGAATGGTCCACATTCCGAAACTTCTGTAGTTGACAATCTGGTAGTTTCAGGACATATGCAACTCGTACGTCAGCTCCTTCAGCTGCTTTCCCCACATGTGGGTTTTATGCTCCGATACCTTTTGAAACCCCGCCTTTTCGTACATCCGGATGGCGGTCTGCTGGTCCTGGGTGGTAAAAAGAAAGATATCCTTGTATCCCTTTTTTCTGCAAAATCCCATAGCCTCTCCCATCAGCCTTGATCCTAGTCCCATGCCGCGGTAATCCGGGTGAAGGATGAACCATCTCAGCTGCGCCCTTTTATCCGTATGGCCCACAACGGCGATGGCGCCGATGATTTTGCCATCCGCCTCGGCAAACCACAATTTGTCTTTGTCAGGCCGGTAATTTTCAAAAAACTCGTAGAAGGTTTTGCATACGTACCCTTCAAAGCCATGGTCGTATCCGCATTCCTGAAAGTAGATCCATCCGTGCAGATAAATAAGGTATCCCGCATCGCCCGGCCTTAAATCGCAGCGGATATCAATGCTTTCTTTAGAAACAGCAGGCTTGTCCGCCAAGGCTTCCTCAATGGCCCGCATGCCCTGTGCAAGCTGCGCCTGGCTGTCCGTGCTCAAATCTGCCGTAAGCCCGCCAATTTGTCTATCTGATAGCTCATCAAGCCTTAAAAATGTTTCTTTCCCCCTGTCCGTCAGGTACAGATGATATGACCGGCCGTCCTCTTTGGACTGCACCCTGTATACAAGGTCCTGCTTTTCCAGGCGCTTGATCGTTCTGCTCAAGTAACCGGGATCGATTCTCAGCTCCCCTGTCAGCTGCTTTGCGGTGATGTCCCGGCCGTGGGCAAGCTCGTAGAGCACACGAACCTCCGGCAGGGAAAACTCACTGCCCAGCAAATGCTGGTTCAATAGACCCAGTATGTTTGTGTAAAACCGGTTGAACTTCCGGATGGCGTGTATCAAGGCTGCAGGCGCCGCATGCATAAGGGCTCCCCCTTCCATGTATTGCCTTGCAGTATAATGCAATTAGTTGACTTTGTCAAATAATTTTACAGCGCTAACTCGTAATAATCCATGGTGGATGTTACTTCAAACCCGCAGGACTGATACAGATGCAAAGCATTGGCATTGCCTGTGGCCACCTGGAGCATGATTTCCTTTGCGCCTGCTTGCTTCAGTTGTTCAACGGCACCAAGCAAAACGGCACGCCCCAAACCCTTGCCCCTGTATTCCGGCAGCACGCCAAGGCCGTAAATCCCCCCCACCCCGGATATCAATTGCAGATGCACCTTGCCGATGACCTGTTCGCCGTGCAATGCGAAATAGATCGTCATGCCTTTTTTCTCTTCCTCTTCAGGCATCAGTAAGCCTTGGCTGGAACAATCCACCCCATCTTCCGCCGAAGGATGATATTCTTCATTGCGCTCTTCTCCGAAATAGATGGCGTTGTGCCTTGCAACCTCGCGTGCGTCTTTATTGGTAGCCCTTCGGAAGGCGATATCCCCGGAGGATATCTTCCGGGACACCGCCTCCTCATTGCGCAGGTACATTTCAAATTCCGAGTGGTGGTAGCGCGCCTTCGTTTTTTCAATAAACTTTTGCCCGGCGGAAGACTGCCTGTCGCAAAGCAAAAGGATGCTTTTTATTTTTTGACGCTTGCACTCCCCTATGGCCAGCTCACTCAGCGTTTGAAACGCACCCTGACGCCTATACTTGGGATGCACCATGCCATTGAGTTCTGCAGGCGATCCTGCGCCGCCGAAATTGCCGATGCCAATATAGCCGATCAGCTTTTCCCCCTCAAAGTACATCAGCTCGTTCACGGCCTTCATGGCCGCTGAGGAGCTGCTTTCCAAGGCTGCGCCCAGTTTGTAATCCAGTTCCAGCTTCAAGGCAACGCCATCCTCACGGATGCATTCCTCCGCCAGGCCGCCTATCAGTTGGCAATCCTCAGGATCAAGGTGCTCCTTCAGTTTGATCCATGAATTACGGATCGTTTGCATGATGTCATCTCCTATACCGCTCATCATCCGATTTTAGTATGGCAAATATCTTCGTATCAAAGTATCCGCCGTTATAGACGAAGCTTACCTAACCAAAGAGTGGGAGGCGGACCAAAAAGCTGGATCCCTTCCCCAATCCTTCGCTGAAGGCAGCGGCCGACCCGCCGTGGAGCAGCGCGATGCTCCTGACAATGGAAAGCCCTAGGCCAAGGCCGCCGTTGCTTCTGTCCAGCGACTCATCTGCCTGGGTGAATGGTTCAAACAGAATGGGCAGCATCTCCTGCTTGATTCCGATCCCGTTGTCCATAACGCGTATAACGGCCTCCTTCTCATCCCGGTATACCATCAGTTCCGTTTCGCCGCCCGCATCGGTGAATTTGTTTGCGTTATGCAAAAGATTTTCAATGATTTGTTTCAGCCGCACAGGATCCGCATCAAGGTAAAGCGGCTCGCAGCCTGTGCGTATGCTCAGCCTTATCCCTTTCTTTTCAAAGAGCTGCCGTATATCTTCCCCGGTCAGCATGGCAAGCGTATTGAGTTCCACCTTTTCCTTTTTCAGTTGGATCTTGTTGCACTTGATCCTTGTCAGATCCAGCAGGTCATCCACCAGGCGGCACAGTTGATTCATCTGCCGTTTCATGATTTCTATCGCATAGCCTGTCTCGTTTGCATCCCGTGCAGTATCGATCACTTGCAGCCCAACGGAGATGGCCGCAAGTGGATTGCGCAGTTCATGGCCTAGAGCGCTCAAAAACTCGTTCTTGTTTCTATCGGCCTCCTCCAGTTCCCTGTTTAAATGAAGCGTACGCTCCTGGCTCTCCCGCAAAGCCAATTCCGCCAGCCTGCGCTCAATCAAATCGGCAGCCTGCCTGGCCAGAACATCCAGAAAGCGCAATTGCCTCTCCGAGGGCTCATGCCTAACATTCCAATGGGTGGAGATCATGCCAAGCAGTTGGCCCCTGCGGGAGTACAAGGGCGTGGCCTGGGTGGCGTAAATGCCTGCCTGCAAAAAAGGAATTACAGTATCCGTTCCCGTCATGAAATCGCACGTCACCACATCGCTCACAAGCACGCGGTGTCCGGCACGCCATGCTGTGGCACAAGGAGTATTGGCCGTGATGTTGATAAATTCCCAGGCATCCGCCGTTTTCCGGCAAAGCCCCTTATATGCCAGCAGCTTGAGTTCACCGCCGTTTCCGCGCTGCGGATAGTATACCTGCAGGCTGGCGGATTGAGAATGCATGATGCTGGCAGCCGCGTCCACAATCTTGTCATACAGCGCCTGTATGTCGTCTTCATGAAAAAATACAAGGCTGACACCCTGCAATAGCTTTGCATCGTTAAGATCTGCCGTAAGCTCCGCCTGGCTTTCCCGCAGCGCAACCGTCGCCCTTGCCCGCTCCACCGCCGCCCAGGTACGCTCCGCCGTTTCCTCCACGAGGTTTATTCCATGCGGTGTCCAGCAGCATGCATGAGATTGGTGAACGACAAAGCATGCCGTAAACCTTCCGTTTTTGATCAGCGGCACGCAGATCATCGATATCATTTGCATGGAACGGCAGGCCACGCGTTCCCGGTCATTCAACCGTGGATCGGATGCAAGATCATTGATCACAATCGTACGCCCTTCGCTGCACTCGTCGATCAACTTCGCCATTTTGTCCACCCTGGTCAAGCCCAGGGGGAAAGAGTCGTTCCAGGCATGATACATCCGCTGCGTGGAAAAGTATTCCGCCCCATCCTTTTGCACTACATCGCAATAAAATGCTCTGTCCGCGTGAAGATGCTCGCCCAGCACGCGGGCGGCAGCTTCCTGGATATCCAGCGGGTCGGCCAGCGGCCGGATGGCATCGCTGAGTTTTAATAAAAAAGCTTCCCGTTCTTCATTTAGCAGCAAAGCTTTTTCAGCCTGCTTGCGCCAGGTAATATCCTGGCCATACACATGGATCTCATCTTGCGTGGGAACCGCCAGAACACTGTACCATGTACCATCTTCAGGCCCGTTCATCTCTGCGCGCTGCACCATGCCGGTCTCTCTGGCCATATGGTATGTACTGTCAACAACGGTGCCGCATAGCTCAGGGAACTCTTCCCACAGCACCTTCCCTACAAGCTCTTTCGGCTGCCGCCCCACGATATCGGCAGCTTTTTGGTTTGCATAGGTGATGCGCCACTGATCATCCAGTGTGAAAAAGCTGTCCGGAATGCTCTCGAACGTTTCGTTGACCGTGAAGCTGGCTTCCATTAACATGCCCTCCCATGCGCCACAAACCGGTTGCATATGGTTGAATGGAAAAAAGATCATGTTCATAGGGCCTTACCCTTGCGCATGTGGTCCAATGTTTTCAGTTCTCGCCACTCCCGGTCAATATATCCTCCAGGCTGCGCTTCCCTGCAGTGTAGCATTCCCTTGCTTCCGTAAGCAGGCCATTGTAAAACGCGGCCGCCGAATCACGGCGCTTCCAGGCGATTTCCCTTCCTCGCTTCGTATAGAACAGATCATATACCTTTTCTAGCTTGAACTTGTATTCATGGAAGAACGACGGGGGCTCTTCGGACCCGCCATCCAGCACATGTCCCTTTTCATCCACCGTATACAGTGGATCAGAAACCTGCCCCTTATAAATCAAGGTCCTTGCAATGCCCAGTGTTCCGGCAGCGTCAATTTTGTCTGCGTCAAACAGAATTTTCGCTTCCAAGCTGTCAGGAAGATTATCATTTCTGTACCGGTGGGATAGTATGCACTCCCTCACATGGTTGGCCTTGTCCTGTGTCCAGCCGTTTTGAACAAGAAAATCATATGCCATTTTGCTTCCAGCTTCCGCATGGCAGACCTTTGGGTTCTTGAACTGCTCTTCCCTGCCGATGTCATGCAGAAGGCAGGCTGCGACCAAAACATCCAGGTCAACATGTTCCTCCTGGCTAGCAATATCCAGTGCGACATACAGCACCCGGTAGATATGCTCCTTGTCGTGGGCACTGTCCTTCATAGCCTTACGCATATGGTTTTCAATTGTTTTATATATTTGTGCGTTCATTTTTACCTCTTATGCTTTATTAGAACTGTTCATGGCACCACGGCAGATGCATTATCCGCGCACGGCCATGTGTCCGCATTTCCTGCCTGCCTTCATTCCTTCCGGTAGCGCATGTATATGCTTCTTGGCGAAAACCCAAGGCTTTCCCAAAATCGAATACCGGCCTCGTTCCAGCACAAAACCTCAACGTCAATCTCTTTTTCCCCCAGCATTTCCAAAAGCCCGCTGAAAAAAGCCCTTCCATATCCCTTTCTTCTATGCTCCCGGCGAATAAAGAACTGCCTCAAATACTTGGACACCGTGGAATCCTTTACCAGCGCATAGCCAACGATTTCTTCCTGGATCTTAAAGAAATACGCACCGTACTCCCCGTCGAGAAACCCCCGCATCCTTTGCTCCAGCTCAACCACATTCATAGGATTGTCGTGCTTCTCATCTTCGATCAATTGCTTGTTCATGGCAGCCAATTGAGCACAATCGGCCAATGTACATTTTTCGATTGTCATTGCATTCCCCTCTCGAATCAAAGGCCGCCAGGCCAGAGGTCATATGAAAATCAATTATCTCCCGTCCCGTAAAAGGGCCGCTTCGATTTTCAAAACGTCCAGCGCAACATCCGCCTGCGTATACTCTGCCATGTTGAATTCCAAACCATAGCTGGCCGGGTCTCCGCAATAGGCCAGCGGATGGAAGCTGTCCTGAGGCTTCAGTGTCCTCGCCACATCTGCGCGGACCTTTTCGGGAAAGAATGCGGCCATTTGGGCCGTTTCAACGGCTCCCGCATGATAATCGGGCTGGAACCTGTCTTCCCGCATGGGAGGGAAGGTGATATTGTGTCCCACTTCAACATCCAGTTCCCACATGAAGTAGGCCTTGAAATCGGGTGCTTCATTGGCCGCAGCAATCGCGCTTTTGATCATATCAATATGCGTAGGGTCGCCATGGGCGTTTTGAACAAAGACCCTTGTAAAACCCCAGCTTTTCAGGGATGCAAAAATATCTGTCAATAATCCTTTCATGGTTTCCGGGCGCACGGAAAAAGTGCCGGCATATTTTTTGACGTCCTGGCTGATCCCCCAATAAAAGGGTGGCGTGATGATGGCTTCAATTCCCTTCTCTTTAAGTTCCTGCTTCAAATAGCGGCAATTCAGCGTGCTTAAGTAAAAATCAGCCGACAGGTCCAAGTGCGGCCCATGCCCTTCCACGATCCCGATGGGCAACAAAACAACGGCGCCCCGGTCCGCTGCCTGTTGCACCTCCTGCCAGGTCATTTCTACCATTGTGTCTTCAAATACGGAAAAGTTCTTTTGTGCACCGTAGGGTATCCTTTGCATATTTTCTTTCCTCTTCAATGTTTACTTTCCGATCCCGGAACTTCAGCACAAACCCGGCCAGGCGTTCGTTTTCAAAGGCTCCGATCTGCGTACAAAGCCTTTCTTATATCACGCATGATCTGCCAGACATTATCGCCATAGTTGCTCACAAGGGTTGTCACGATATTGTTCTGAGGTTCGAATTCAGAAATAAAGCTTACGCCGGGATCGCAGCCCTGAAAGTATGGAATGTAGCTGGTCCCGCTTGGGGCAAGCCATACGCCATAACCATAGGCCACTTCTCCCAAACCGGTTCCGTTGCCGCTTTGCCTGCTCAGCATTCCTTCGGTCATTTTCTCCGGGAGCAGCCTGTAATCCAATAGATTATTCCAAAAACGAAGTATATCCCCAACGGTGGTAAATGCTCCGCCTGCGCCCGTACCTTTTGCATCAACGCTGTAAATGTTGGTGCGATACCCTTTGCATCCCTCATCAAAAATATAGTTGTTTGCGCATTTTGCCGGGAGTCTATCCAATTCATAATATCCTGTACTGTCCATGGAGCAAGTATCAAAAATATTTGTTTTCAGGAATTGATCAAAAGGGAGTCCCGCGATTTTTTCGATGATCATCGCCAGCACAACATATCCGGTATTGTTATACTGAAATTTTTCCCCGCGCGGATACATCATCGGCTTATCAATGAATAAGGGCAGCAGATCCCTATTTGTACGAACTTTGTAGTTTGGATAATCCTTCCACAGCTCTTCGTATTCACCCATGATGCTTTCGTCAAAATAATCCGGGATGCCGGAAGTGTGCGTCAGCAATTGTTTGATTGTAATCTTGCGGTCTATCCTGTTTAAATCAAATTCCAGCAGATTTTCCAATGTGTCATCAAAACACAGCAGGCCCCGTTCAATCAACTGCAAAATTCCAACCGCCACAAATACTTTTCCGGCAGATGCAGTTGCAAACTTTGTATCAACAGTATTGGGTATCTGATTAGGCAGGTCGGCATAGCCCTGTGCTTTTTGGAACAAGGTGGTTCCATTTTGAGAAATCAAAGCACACCCGCGAAAGTCCTTGCCAATTACATTTTCCATGCCTTCGTTATATTGCGTCCTTTCCGCATTTGGCTTCATGATCCTTTCAGTTCAAAAGATAGGCTGTCATTTCGTCGAGGATTTCGGAGCATTCTGTCAAGCCCGGATCATAAATAACCGCCATATGACCCAACGCTTTGCCTGCCTGGAAATTCATTGTATGCTCTATGTGATTTTGTTCCAACACTTTCTGGAAATCCAGCGTCATTTGCCGGAGTTCATCTTTTGCGTTGCTGATCAAAAATGTTTTGGGAAGCGACCGTATTTCCGGAATTTGATTCCATATCATATTCTGATAATATGCCTGCTTTTGATAATCCTTATCAAAACACATTGTGCGCATACCCCAATACCCAATCGACTTCTTATAGAAAAACATCATGCCACAGTCAAGAACAAGCCCTTGATACCGCTCAAACCCGCCGTCAGCAATTTGAAACAGCTGCCTGATTCTTAGGTTCCCGGCAATCAGGGCTTCCATCACCGCAAGAACACCGCCGGCAGAGTGACCGGAAAGAAAAACCTTACCTCGGTCCCCGTTATATTGCTCAAGATGCTCACTGATCCAGTGTGTTGCCATTGCGATATCCCCGATCAGGCCCGGAACTTTTGTATCGTAATAAGCAAGCCGGTAATTCAGGTTAAAAACCAGAAAACCTCTTTTTGCCAAGTGATAGCCGAATAGACGGTTCAACTCCTTATAGCTACTCATAAATCCGCCACCATGAATGTCGATCACCACCGGAAGCTTATGATCAATGATTTCCGGCCAATAAACATCCAGCAGATGACCGCGAACGTTGTCATTACAATACGGTATATCTTTTTGAGCAGTTACCCCTGCCGGCAAGGCTTTTCCCGCAAGCTTTTCAGCGTCGCTTTTCTCAAATCTCCTCAGCATTTTGCCGACAAAGTATTCTTGCAGTTTCACCATTTCACCTGGCTTTCAGGAGAACGTTTTTACTTGATTTTTCCGAGCAAGTAAATTATACCATTATATATACAAATGTACAATATAATGGTAACAAGGTCAATATAGCATGATTTATTGCACGTAGCTTTCGCCGTCGTTTTTTTCGGCCGCCATCTTCATAAAGCTCGAAACCAAGGCAGGATCAAACTGGGTTCCGGCTTTGAGGCGAAGCTCATCCAAAGCCTCGCTTGCATTTTGGGAGAGTTTATAAAACTGGTGGTGGGTCATGACATCAAATGCATCCAAAATGGATATGACGCGCGACAGGAACGGAATCTCTTCTTCTTTTAGCCCCTGGGGATAGCCTTGGCCGTTCCACCATTCATGATGATATAAAATGATATCGGCAAGATGGGCATATCTTTCGGATGCGCGGGCAATTCGATAGCCAATTTCCACATGCTTTTTCATGATGGCCCATTCCGACTCATCAAGCTGGACCCTCTTTTGAACAATATCCTTGGGTATACCTATTTTGCCAACATCATGGAGCCTGACAGCCTGTACAAGATCATTCAGCTTTCCCTTGGAAAGGTTCAAAACCCGCCCGAATTCTCTGGCCAGGTGCTCCAATCTCTCAATGTGTTCTTTGGTTTCATACACTTTGTTCTGCAGCAGCTTGCCCAAGGTTTCAGCAATGTCCCACCTGACCTTTTTGCCTTCCACTAGCTTGACTTTATACATCTGCTCTTCGGCTTCTTTTAAAACCTGAAGCAACTCCGCTTCGCCATCGGCTTTTGTGGCTGTTCCAAGGGATATGCTGAAAAGAATATCAGCCTCCTGTATGCTTTTGCAGGCGTCATTAATTTTTTGTCCGATGCCAAAGGCGGTTTCCCTGTCCGTCTTAGGTAGAATCACGGCAAACTCATCACCGCCCCACCTTGCAATAATGTCATCCGGACGGCAGGATTCCTTGATAATCAGGGCCATTCTTTTCAGCCAATTGTCTCCCTCCTGATGGCCAAAGATATCATTTACGAACTTCAGCCCGTTCATATCTCCGACGATCAGGGATATGGGCAGACAGTCCTGCTTATTTCCCATCTCCTGTATTTTCTTGTCAAAATAGGCCTTGCTATACAATCCCGTCAATTCGTCCTGGAAAGTGAGATACGTGATGTGCGCAAGCCCGCGCTTGATCTCGTCCTTCTGCTCTTTGAAAAAAAGCTGGACAAGCCCAATTGCGTTCAGGAGCAGGATGATTTGCGAAACGGCATAAGGGACCATCCGCGGTTCTTTCAGGATATAAGAAAACAGAACCGTATTGCATACCCAGGCTATATTCAGCAGCCCTAAAAAGAGAACAAGATTCCCATATCTTTTGGCCGCGCCGATCATTTCCGCACCCACCCAGGCGGTCAGGGCGAACACCGTCAGGCTGGCATATTCAATCATTTGAACATCCAGCCAATTCAGATTTGCGAAAAGGATAAACAGCAACAGCCAGATGATTCCCAGGCTTAAGAATACGCGAATCCCGGCTTCCCTTTTCAAGAACCTCATCGTACCCCAGGCTATGACAAGGTTCGCATAAAAATAGGAGCCCAGGCTAAGCAGCAAAACCATGCGGTTTTGTCTTAAAACATCCGGGAAGAAAGCATCCAGGCCATAATTGAGCGCAATGATAGCCCAGCCAATAAACCACAGCCCCAGGAAAAGCTTGCGTTCAGACAAAAAGATATAAAAATATAACATTAACAGTACGAAAATAGCTCCCAGTGAGGCAATGAGCAGTATGGATGTAGCTTGCATAGGCCCCCCCATAATAACAGACTGGCTTTTTTACCCAATTTCACCAAATAATCCTTGTATTTTCCATGCCATTCGTCATATTTCTTGATGCGTTTTAAGAGGTTTCTCTATTTATATTTCAGCAATTTACTATGCATAGTTTAGCATTTCCAGTATGTTTTTTTAATCAATCATTGACCTTACCCGTTTTCATATGCCATCCTATTGAAAACATTCCCCCAGGACTGCCTTTTTTACGTGGCAATCACGCACTGGTTTCTTCCGGCCAATTTGCCCTTGTAAAGTGCCTTGTCTGCATGGGCTATCATTGCGTCTACGGGGGTGTTCTCCAAGTATTTACATAAACCAATGGTGATCGTTATGTTTTCGCCAATGTCTTCATGCCGGCACTCCTCTGCCGCTATTCGAATTTCATTTGCCTTTCCAAGAACCGTATCGCCTTGATCCGTTTCTATCACAATCAGGAATTCCTCACCGCCCCACCGGCCGACAAAGCCGCAATCACCAACAGTCCTGAGCAATATGGATGATAGCCGTATAAGAATTTCATCCCCTTTCGCATGGCCGAACCGGTCATTAATTTCTTTAAAATGGTCGATATCGGCCAAGCCGATATAAAAGTCTTTTTTTTGTTCAATAAGGTCCTTCATTTTTGCAAGTACCAACCGTCTGTTAGGCAGTTTTGTCAGATCATCTGTTTTGGACATGACTTCCACTTCCGCAAGAGCCTTCTGCAAATCGGAAGTCCTCTCCTTCACAAGGGATTCAAGATTGCTGTTCATAAGCTTCAGCTCCGACATAATGGCTTCATTCTCTATGGAGAGCTGCTCAGCTCTTGTATAGGCATTTGAAAATTTGGCGGACAAGGTATATGCCTGCGTGAATGTAAAGACCGCAACACCCAGCGGTATGAGCGAAGGCGTATTGGCCAATGTAATCTGATAAATCAGATCATTGACAAATGTTATCCCCAAATATGCGAAGCCCAGAAATACAATACGTGCAAAGGGATGTCTTTTCAATACGCCGATCACCAATCTAACAATGGCATAACCCAATAAAATGAATCCACATGCAGCATAAATCATCAATAGCATGTCTGCTGAACTGTATGGAACCCATAAGATGAGAAAGCCAAACAATAATCCAAGAGCGGTGCTGCCCTTCACAAACCATTTGGCAAACAAACCATCCAAAGCATAGTACAAAAATCCACATAGAGCTGCAAATCCGATAAAAACACTAAAATAGGCCATTCGCCCGTAAACAAAAAAGCCGAGATTCAAATAGCTTGGCAGAAACCGTTCTCCCACCAATAGCATGCGAAGTGAAAACAAGAGGCAGAATACCCCGAAGTAGAGAGGTGCACGGTCCTTTACCCTCATCACATACAGGCCAAGATGATAGATGCCCATAATAAGCAACATGCCAAATAGAAATAAGTCCCTGCCCAAACCCAACCGTCCTGCCTGTGCGATTTGGGTGGCCAGTCCGATTTTGGGTGATGCAATCGTACAGTCGTCCGCCGTATAATCCGATGTATGGTTGATGAGCTCCACTTCGTTGCCTTCAGGATCAAAATAGGTGGTAAGTATATTGTAGTAAGGCACACTATTTTCCTTGCCCGTTCCGACCCTTCCCACTTCACCGTGCAGATTGCCGTCAATATAGAGCTTATAGGATGTCAGTATGATATCCGTCCTTAATCCATATGTCCTCATACCCTCAGGCAGTTTTATAACGAGCCTCATCGTCCCATAGAATTTATTTCCCGCAAATGGCTTGAAGGGCGCCATGCTCTTATTGGTGCTTGGTATTTCAATAGGTGTTGGAATAGCGTCAACACCCTTCACAAAATCTTCATGCGTCAGAAACCGGTTGAAGTAGAAGGCCCACGCACCATCCAAGCTGACAGTTCCATTTTCCTCGAATGACCAGTTGCTCAAATCCAAGACACCATTGACTGGCTTTGGCGGCTGAGCGGCAGCTGGTATGTTTAAAAATAGTGGCGATGATGAAAGGACGATGATCGCAACAACTAAAAATATTGGAGCAATTTTCTTTCTCATCATATCATCCTTTTAACCGAAATAACCTTCATAAAGATACAATATAATATATCGGACGTTTTGTTGATCAAATAAAAGAATCATCAAAAATTATAAACAAGGACAGGCACACGATATGCGTGAGCATAAGATGGCAGATACCAGGAGGCACCAGGAAATATAGATTAGTTGCCGTTTGATATTCAGGGCATTTTATATCTGAACATGCCCTTTTTCTGTTGCCCATTTTTTGTCTTTCAGCATTTCTCCGATATAAGTTGAACCCAATATCAAAATCCCGCCAATCATCTTTGGTATTGTCAATGCCTCTGAGAGAAAGATCACACTGAATAAAATACCAAATAGTGGCTCCAGAAAACTATAGGATACTATTTCCACAGATTTCATATGTGCAGAAAGGGAAAAGAACACGGTATATGCCAAACCTGTATGCAATACACCCAATAGAATGGTATATACAATTGCCACGGCATCCAGGTGTACAACCGCAAAAATATTCCCATCCAGCAATACAAATGGCAGCAATACAACCATGGCCGTCAGTATTTGCACAAAGGTAGCCGTTTGATTATCCACCCTAACTTTTATGCTTCGGTTGATGAGCACAATGGCTGCATAAAGCATCCCTGAAAAAGCGCTTAGTGCCAGCCCCATGTATCCATACCCTTCTGATAAATTAGTTCCAACAATCAGAAAGAGACCAAGAAATGAGATAAAAATCACCGCAATTTGAATCTTTGAGATAGACTCTTTCAATACCAGCGGTGCAAGTATCATGACATATACCGGGCACATATTGTAGATGATAACGGCAGATGATATGCTCGTATGCTTAAACCCATAGAACAGGGTTAACCAGCCGAACCCCAGTAATGCGCCTGAAATAAGATAGGGTATAAAAAGCTGCCATCTCACCTTATCCGATTTTTTCTTTTTCATCGCAATAAAAAGGACCGGCAGCGCAATGAATGCCCGAAGAAAGGCCAGGCTTAAGGCGGACAGTGGAATGGATCTTGTAAACACACCCAGGCTACCCCAAATGACCATAACAAGCGCCAACTTTATTCTGCTCATAGTGAGCCTCCTTATCTTTGCCAAACCCAGATTAGCAAAAAAAGAAGGGACTGTATAGTATAAAATTGGCGCCGTTAAAAAATCGACACTATCCTTTTAGTTGTCCTATATACACTCCTGGCGTAATGCCATACATCTTTTTAAATTCTCTTATAAAGTGGGCCTGGTCATAAAATCTTAACTGCTCACAAACATCAAACACGTCTGCACCTTTGCTTAATAACCTTTTTGCTTCGGCAACCCGGTATTGCAAATGGTATGCCGCAGGCGTGGTCATATATAGCTTCTTAAAATTCCTGATGATCGAAAACTTATTTTGACCGAATATTTGCGCAAGCCTGTCTAATGTTATGTCATCCTTCACATGATTCAATATATAATCATGGATTGCTTTGGCATTATCACTTATATTTGCAGCAGCAGTTTCTGGAATACTTCTTTCTCCAAACTCCAGCAACAACTCAATAAGTATATTTTCCAATGCGTCCGGAATCTTTTCTATCAGCAATTGTTCAATAAAGCTGATTAATTTCCGAACATGATTGCCTGTCAACTTTTTTGCCCGGCCAAATGTTACTACATCGCTATAGTAGCCGGGATCGACAAACAACATAATATATGCCCAGTGTTGACTATCATTAGGAGCACATCTATGCGTCATTAATGGCGGTATAATGACACCATCACCAGCTGCATAACGGATCGTCCTGTCATTCATTGTTAAGTCAGTCGATCCTTCTACGATATACCCTAATGAAAGTTCATCATGGACATGAAGCTTATAAGCATGGGGGCTGCATCTGCACAGCTTGATTTCCACGCCTTCAATAATGCTTCTGCCAAATTCTATATGCCCGCCTTGATCAATGCCAACCATACAATCCATACCTGATATATTCAAAATTCAAACGCCTTTCTGGGTGAAAACGTGCACAGCGCCGAAGGAAATTTCTTGCTGCTTCCGGCTCTGTCAGGTCCATTCGGCAGTATTGCCTTCTTCCCCCATTTTCACCATCACCCGCATCGCATTATCAGGCAGATAGAAACATGGAACGATGTAGTCATAGGTTATATCAGAAAGCAACAATAAGTCAAATAAAAAATATGCCGCTAAAGGCCGGCAGTCCCCTAGCGACAGACTAAATTACATGTTGCCTCAGCTTAAGCGTTTTCCGCCCCGAAAAAGTGCCGCAATGAGCGTAACCGGGATGGCTGCTAATGCCATAATCAGCGGCATAATGTTAAGTCCAAGCGTAATAAAGAGAAGCCAGCAAAGCGGAACGTACATAAGAAGTATACCGATACCAACCACCGCGGACACAATCGTTTTTGCAGCATATTTCTTCTCAAGCAACGCTGCAATCGTAAGACCAAGCAATGGTAGAGTCATCAAGTAGCTTACGGCGTTGAAAAAGATGGCTGTTACAGCCGCAAAAAGCATCAGCAGCGGCATTACACCGGCCAGCGTTTCGGTAAACGACCGTTTCCGCATGTACAAAACAAACACGGCAAACGCAACCACGCAGATAACCGCCGCAATGCTCATAAAAACAGGAATGCTAAACTGCATTTCATCATCCAGAAGCTTTATAAATCCAGCCGCGTCAGCCAGCGCAACCGCGCCCAGGCTCATAAGGGCTGAAGCGGCAATGACCAATAGCTGAACGCCTGCGGCGGACAGTATCCTAAGTGGCCTGATATTGCCGCGGCGCAGCTGCCATATAAGCCACGCAAGAGCGGCTAAAACGGCAGCTCCGGTAAGAATACGAGCGGACGCGCCGTTCATCAATACAAGCAGACCTGGCAGCAGCGTAAAATAAACGCCATCCTGCCGGCTTTCACTGTCCTTCAGGGAGGCGCCCGCCGCGTAATCGCTAAGCTCAAACGCGTTTAGGAGGAAGTGATATGCCGTGCCGCGGTCCAGGTGGTCAAGGTCATCCGTTGCGGAACTGTAATTCTCTACACTCTCAGCCACCGCAAAATTCAAGGCGTGATAGCCTGCATTCAAAAAGCGGGTAAGGTCGGTTCCGTTGGACATTTGCCGGTATATCATCGACAGCCATGAATAGGAAATCGGATGGCTGCTTGCGGCCTTAAAATGATGCACCTGATCGTAGTCAAACACGGAACTTTCAAACATAAACAGGCCGCCGCTGGTGCCGCGGGCATCCATGTTCACAACAAGATCGATACGATCTTTAAGCTCCGAGTTATCACGCACGAACACCTTCGCTCCCATCCCTCCAAGCTCCTCGCCGTCCGTGAACAGGAAATACAGGTCGTATTTGAGATTCGGATTCCCTGCCTGCCGCCGCATGGCCTCCAGAAGCGCACAGACGGAAGTCATATCATCGCAGGCTCCGGGAACCCCAAATTCGGAGTCATAATGGGCCATGAAAAGAACACCGCTGTCCGTGCCGGGCGAATCCAGCTTGACCAATATATTGTACAATGTCACATTGCCGTTTTCGTCGAAAACTGCTTCGTTTTTTATGTCTTGACCTTTCGGCTCTTCCTTAGAAAATGTTTTGCCCGAAGGCGGCATCACCTTACCCGGTAGAGTATCTTTCTGAACGTCCTCCGCCTTAACGTCCTTTTTAAAGCTCTCCTTCTTCGCACCCTCTTTTTTCCGTGCCGCGTCGTCGGCGGCAATCTCATCCAAAGAGCAAACGGTACTTTGCACATCGTACTCAAGACCCATACCTTCAATTTGCGACAGAAGGTAATTTCGCACATCCGCAAGTTCCTTTGATCCCGAAGGGTGCGGCTCCTTGGTCATGGCTTCTATATTGGCAAGCATTTGTTGATATGCCGGATAATCGGGATTTGTTTCAGAAGGCGGTGCGGGCGGGCGCGTTGCCCAAAATGCGATGCCAATGCCCGATAGGAAGACCGACAGAACCAGTAAAGCGGAAAACAAACGTTTTATTCTCATGCGTATACCTCCAGTTACAGCGCGTATTGATGCGCCTATATACGCATCATAACAGCCGGCTCTTACGCCTAACTTACAACTGGGGTAACTCCACCCAAAAAAGCACACCCTCCAGCGTGTTTTCGAGCGAGAAGGCCGCATTGATTAGTTCCAGGGATTTCGCTACAATGGTAAGGCCCAATCCGCTCCGGCCCAGGCTTCTGCTCCTTGCCTTGTCCGCCCTGAAAAAGGGCTCAAAAAGCTTTGATCGTTCTTCCTCGCTGATATGCGTACCCGTATTCAGAATACATAGCCGCAGTGTGTTATTCTTGCCGGCCTCACTCCATATTTTAACGCTCTCCTTTTCAGGCGTATTCTGCACTGCGTTCATAATGACATTGGAGAGCGAACGGCTTAGTATATTCCTGTCTGTGTGGCAAACCAGAGTATCCGGCAAATCAAGAACGACGCTCAGTTTCTTAAAGTCAATGAACGTCTGGTGGAAGCTCAGAATTGACTCTATGACCGAGCGGACATTGATATCTTCATAGCAAAGCTGCGTGTTCCCCCCGGTCAGGCGGACGATTTCCAGCATTTCAGATATGATCACGCTCTGCGCGTTCATTTTTTCCATGCATTTGCGCAGATATTTGGGGTGGTCCTTATAGTCCCCGATATCGTCCAGCATGCCCTGCAGCAATACCAATGTGGATGCGACGGGCGTTTTGAGTTCATGGGAGGCGGCCGAAAAGAAATACCGCTGGTTCTCCTCAACTTCCTTCACACGTTCTATTTCTGTTTTCAGTGAAGAATACATTTTATATACATCGCTTGTTAGCAACCCGATTTCGTCATTTCGTTTTTTCAGGATCGGCACGCTCTCCAGCTTTGACATTTTTTCTGTAGCATCAGCGAGCGTTAAGATTGGTTTTGTGATGCCGCGTGCAAAAACATAGGAGACAAAGATGCTGATCAGCAGCATTACCAGCAGTGCAATGACAATTTTGTTGATGAGAGAAGAATCCATGTCATTTTCTATCAATTGATTGAACACATTCAGCGTCATACCGCCGGATATTGGAAAGGTCATTTTCGTTGGTATCCATTCCATCATTTCATCATTGCTTATCCTAGGATCCAAAGACGGTGCATCCTGTTTCTGCACATCGGTGCCATCCCGGTTTATAGGAAAAGCAGGCGTTTCGTACAGCAGCCCGCCGTCGCTTTTTATGATATAAAAGCGCAAATAGATATTTTGTTTGTGAAATGCATCGGCTATAGCCTTGACTTCAGCCTCCGGCTTTCCGTTAAGCTGCTCAACAAGCGGCCTTAAATTATCCTGGAAAACCCGCGTTTTTCCCTCTTCGAAGATCATGTCAAATTGCTGCGAAAATAACAGAGCCGTCAGCCCGATGACCGCGATGAGAAAGGATAAGGTATACAAGAAAATTTTCCCGAAAATTCCAAGATTTTTTACTTTCATATCACTTAAGTCTCCAGACTATAGCCTACGCCTTTGATGGTTCTAATGATATTGACGGGGAATTTATCGCGAAGCCGTTTAATATTGACATGCACAACCCCATCCGTCACATCGGTATCGTAACCCCATATCCTCGTGAGCAGCGTTTCGTATGGAATAATTTTACCGGCGCTGTGCGATAAAAGAAGCAGGATATCGAATTCTTTGGGCGTGAGTGCAATGTCGGTCCCGCCGTATTCGGCCTTGTAGGATTCGGGGTATAATGTCAGCCGTCCCACTCTGATTTCTTTTTGCAGCGCGCCGCTGCGCCTAAGCAGTGCCTCCACCCTTTTCAGCAGCACCAGCATGGCGAATGGCTTTGTAACATAATCGTCAGCCTCATTTGTAAACGCCCTGATTTCGTTATCTTCATCCTCCAACGCGGTCAGCATGAGTACGGGTGCATTATGAAGCTTTCTGAATTCCTTCAAAAGCTCATGCCCGTTCATACCTGGAAGCATAATATCCAAAATGACCAAGTGGTAACTATTCTCATAGAAAAGATTCAGCGCTTCATCTCCATCCGGGCAGGAATCCACTTGATAGCCTGCATCAAGCAGATATGCTTTCACCGCTTCGCGGATATCCTCGTCATCTTCGACAATTAAGATTCGAATGTCCATGCAGTCACCCCCATGTTACTGCACCACAGCAAAATTACATTTGCATTACGGCTTAAGTTTTGTATCTATGATAGCCAGGATATGCGGCCAGTACAACACACTCTTATCGTTGTCAGAGTATAGCCTGTATAAATTTGAGCAAGACTTCAAATAATGTAATTGGAACTTAGCAACCTTATTTTCATACTTGTGATTTCCGAGGTGTATCACTTGCTATACATAGTCATAACAGTCTTCTTTCTTGTTTGGGCCATTTTCGTCATCAGAAAGGGTCATCTGTCCTGGCATTCCATATTTAGCATATATATAGTGGCTCTTATTGTAACAGATTATGGCGACGAATTGTTAGATTTTTGGCTGAATCTTTACGATCTTCCTGCTCACCTGTTGCATGATCCACTGGCCGATCAATACTTAGGACTTACTTTCTCAGACGGAGTCATTTTTCCTCTCATAGCCATCGTTTTTTGCTGCTATTCCGCCCGATATCATCGGCCGTGGTTATTAAGTATTTTATTTGCTTCTATGATGGCAATTATTGAAACTATTTTGACAAAACAAGGATATATGGTTTTGCATTACTGGAGTCATTGGGTAACCTTTGCAATAACCTTTGTGATGTGTAGGATATTGGCTTGTTTTGCCGATCGATTCATTCGTTATTCGCCGCCAATTTCCTATCGGTTTTGGCTTCTTGGTGTTATATATGTCTGCTATGCATGGCCAGGAGTTTTATACTTTGGATTTGGGCACCTGGCGCAGTATAGACTTCAAATTTTTCAAAACTTTAACGCAGATGATCGGTTTACCGAGCTTGTACTTATGTTTCTTCCAGTGTTCCTGGTTGTCTATTTGGCACCTAAAATCCGCCCGCGTTATAAGTTTCTCCTATTCCTTAGTTTAGGCATTATCTGGGTTCCTTTTGCCTTGTGGATGCATGCAAAAGGAAGATTCATTTATTATCTTTGGAATCATGTATGGACTTTTATTCGATATTTGGCACCATGCATCCTTATGTATTGGACTGACCGTTGTGAACTAAACTATATATCCTCAAGACATCCGTCAGAGGAAACGCTATAACTCTAAATAGGCATAAAACGACCACATCCAAATAAATTTATTGAACGTGATCTTTTTTGCGATTTTTATCGATTCCTCTATTAAGTATCAGTATTCTTATAAGGAAGTTCAGGCAAGGCCTAAGGAGGCATCTTTGGTTCTATTAGTGAGGTGGGCGAAAGTGACCCGGCATTTGACCGGATTGCATTTGATTCATCAACCAGCTTGCACCGAAGTATAAGCAAACAAGTACGATTGCCACGAAAATAATCACTACTATAGCTTTTTTGTTTTTCATTGTGTTATCCTCCTTATAAGTATGCGAGCGCTTCACGAACGGTCAACTTGGATGCCCGATATGCGGGTGCCAAGGCAGCCAATGCTGCACCAAGTATAACTACGATAATCCAAATGACAACTCCCGGTACCGAGATCTGGAAAGGCATCTTCATGGGCAAAGGCATTATATTGCCCATTACCGCAGTGAGTAGAGGAGCCGGAATAGCCGCAATCACGCAACTTACCACAGCTATAAAGATGCCTTCAAGAACGACGATGCGGCGCACAGTGGAGGCGGGCGCCCCAATTGCACTCATTACGCCGAACTCACGGGTTCGCTCAAGCACGTTGGCGCTCATTGTTGAGGACAGGCCGGCAAACCCAACCACACCTATAGCAATGGAGAGTCCCAGAAAGACCAGGATGAGGGGGAGCATGTGGCCGGCATCGGAAGCTGCGGAACGGCTGACAGACTCGGAAGATTGCACCACGATTCCCGCATCTGTGAGGGTACTGTCGACCGCTTGAGCCACGGCTGTTCGCGTCGCCTCATCATGGTTATCTGTCACGATGCGAAGCAGATTGGGTTGGCTAACACCGGTAACTGCCCTATAACCTTCTTCGGTTATGAAGATGCCTCCGCCATGTCCTCCAGAAACGGCAATGCCGACAACCTGCCAACTGGTGGGACGTCCATCGATTGCCATCTGAATTGTGTCTCCGTTACGGACGCCTGGGAGGTTTTTTGTAAGCATATCCTGACTGGCTACAACGGTACCCGTTTCGCCGGAACCCAGCCAGCGGCCTTCCAGGAGGGGCGGCTCAGCTATGAGTGAGCTGTCCGGGGGGACGACGGTTATTGCAATACTGCCATGTCCCTGGTCAGGATAGGTACTGGTAACGTTGAACTGTTGTCCAGTCGGAATGAAACTTGTTTTTACACTGCTCAATCCCTCCACAAGGTTTACGTTGGGTATTTTTTCCGCCAAGTTTGCCAATGTGCCTGCCGGAACCTGATCGATAACAGCAAGCCGCACTTCGACGTCCCAATTGCGCGACTCCTTATTTTGTTCCAGATATTCCTGGAAGCCGGCCATGGTGGACATCCCTGAGACAAACACGGCGCCGGCACAGGCCAGAAGCCCGACGGATAGCAGAAACCGGGCACGTCGCCGGAAAATGTTACGGAAAGCTATAAGTACCGTTCGATCAAGTCCCCGCAACCAGCCAAATCCGGCATCAAAGCGTGCCGGGATGTCCTTGCGTTGTTCTACTCCGCGATAATCGAGTGCTTCTCGGACTGTAATTCGGCTAAACTTTACCAACGATGCCAGAGAGAATAAGAGCGGCGTGCCGACACCAACAGCGATAACCACCAAATACATCCACAATGGAGCTGTGAAGCTCCCGACATCTATACCCAACATCGTAAGAATAACAGGCGCAAAAGCACGGCTTATGAGGATACCAGGGATAACAGCAAGGGCGGTAGATGCGACGGCTATCACCAATGTCATCAGCAGGTACATGTAATGAATAATAAGCTCAAATATAAAAGAAAAGAGGCTACCCTAAAACCTTTGGGGGCAGCCCCTTTTCCCTTTGCTCTTCATTTAATTATTTGTTTAGCAGCACCTATTTTTATACTGTAAGCGGAAGGGTAAACCGGATTCCCAAGCCCCCATATTCTGAATGAAACGCGCAAATTTCGCCGCCGTGATGTTCAATAATGGATTTGCAGCTTGCCAAGCCAAGTCCTGTACCGCCGTTTTTACTTTGCCTCGACTTATCAATAGTAAAAAACTTCAGAAACAAGGAAGGCAATTCATTTTCCGGCACACCTATGCCATTATCCTCCACCTGAAAATATGCATAGCCTCTGCTCGCATGACCGCTCATATATATTTTCAGATCTTTCGTTTCACCGTATCTTACGGCATTGCTGAAAAGATTTCCGAAAACACGGCGTATCATGTGTTCGTTAATCATTATGCGCTGGTTTGCGCTGAAGGAATGTTTCCAGTTCAGTTCATAATCAAGCCCGGACAATTCGATTTCATACTCTCCAGCGATGTTTTTAAAAAGTTTCAATACCTCTACCGGTTTTGTTTCTATCATTTCCAATTCAAGCGCACCCTTGGTAAACGCAGAAAAACTGTTGATCAGTTCTGCGATATGCTTTGATTTTTTGAGGATAAGCTCGTAATATTCCTGTTCTTCCCTTTCGGAAAGATTTTTCTGCATCGCCAGCAGTTCCACAAATCCATTTATGGTAGTCAATGGGGTCTTCAGATCGTGGGCTATGGCGGCAATCATATCAATCTGCTCTTTGTGCGCCTGATGAAGCCTTTCTTCCATTTCATTAAAATGATTGTACAGTTCTCCGATTTCATCCTTTCTTTTTGAGTATAAGGAAGTAGCCGTCCGTCCTATATTTACACTTTTAAGCCTCATATTAAGTGTACGAATCGGTTTTGTTATATTAAAATGAAAATATACTGCTAAAATAGCAAATATGAGGCCTGCTACAACAAACAAAAAAAGAAGCATTTGAATATGTTCCGAACTTGCTATTTCTATTATCGATGAAGGCTTTTCATGTACTCCAATAGTATTTAGATATAAAGCGCCGGAAACGACAATCAATAGAAACATCAGCAGAAAAAGTAAAGGAAGCTTGATTTTCATCTTCATATTCATTCGCCCCCTTCAACATATTTATAGCCGACCCCCCAAATGGTTTTAATAAAATCATTATGAGTGCCCAGCTTTTTCCGGATATTCTTGATATGGACCGTAACGGTGTTCAGATCTCCATATTCGTCCCCCCATACATTTTCATAAATCTGCTCACGTGTTAAGACATTATTGGGATGTCGCATGAGAAAAGATAATATCTGAAATTCCTTTGTAGACAGATCAAGCCTTTGCTTATTTAAAAAGGCTTCAAAAGTCTTCTCATTTAGCACCAATGGTGAAGCAATAGTCATAGTAGTTGGCTCAGTTTCCTGGTTATATCCGCTCCATTCTTTATACAAGCGGTCAACCTTTCGGAAATGAGCTTTAATCCGGGAGGTAAGTTCCTGAACACTGAAGGGTTTGGTCATATAATCGTCTGCGCCTATTTCCAATCCGATAATCCTATCAATTTCTTTATCGCGTGCACTTAAAAACAGGATGGGAATATTATTTGTGTTTCGGATGTTTCTGCATACTTCCAGTCCGTCCATTTCCGGCATCATGATATCGAGCACTACAAAATCGATGTCATTTTGTTCAAGTATAGCCAGAGCCTCTTTCCCTGAATAGGCCGGTATAACTGCATATTGTTCGTATTTTAAACTTTGGGTGATTAGCTTGACAATATCTTGGTCATCATCAACAACTAAAACTGTCTTCTCCATTTTTTACCTCTTAACAGCTTTTCCTATAGTTATACCAAATTAATCTGAAATAAATATAAATCAAATATGAAAAAATATAAAAAATTTCAATGTCGGTTGGCATCGGTTACTAATATAGATTTGGTTTACAACAAATAACTCACTATTTATTTAACACAAACCCATAGTGATAAGGCTTTAAATCAATGAAGTTATCTCCAATTACCTTAAATCCTGCTTGTATTGCCCATTTTTTCATTTCAACAGGTTTAGGGCGAATATCCATACTTGGACCTCTTGGGGTTGTTGGATCATAGTTCCAATGAATCAGGCCCGCCTTTCCCCCTGCTTTCAGTATCCTGTATGCTTCATCCAGCAGTACGATTGGATTGATATGATGCAGTATGTTAAACAGCATAACATAATCAGCCGAATTATCTATTATCCCTGTGCCGTGGGCTATAAAGTCGCGTTTCACAAATGTGATATTATTCTTGGAAACAGCCCGTGATGCAGCAGTCTTAAGCATTTCATCTTCAATGTCTATCGCAATAATATTGCCACTGATCCTATCAGCGCTGGGCAATGTAAACGTTCCATAGCCGCATCCAAATTCCACAAGGGACTTTATATCCTCGTTAATTTCCATTTTGTCAAGGATAAGATCTATGTTAAATAAGCTTTCCCAGTATTCCTGTTCAGGCATCCCGCTGTCACGAACTTTCATTGTTGCAACCTTCTTTCAATAAAGACAAAATCATAATCATTACTACAGCATAGCTCTTATGCAAGACAATACGCTATTTCTTTTTTCAGATGATGGACGAGCGCCGCCACCTCTAAATCCAGGTTCTCCCACAAATCCACATACTCTCCCCGGTAGGCTTTCCCGGCCAATTCAAGCAATGACGCCTGCTCTTTGGGAAGATGGGGTATCGCCCATTTTGCAGCCTCATCTTTGGGAAGGAATTCACCGGTGGCTGCCGTCACCCACATCCGGGCTAAAGTTAAAATAACGTTGCGCTCGTCACCTTTGAGGTTATGCATCAAGTCCGGCAGGCAATCTTTCATCGCTCTTTTGATATCTGCCATCGGTACGGATGTCAATATTTCCGATGCATCACCGCCTAAAAGGGCAATGCTGCTGTACCTGACTTGACTTAAAATGATGGTCAAATCGGGATCATAGGCAGGTTCCGGAATCCGTCCCTGCTCAAATATGCCTCTGAGCCACTCTCCATAGATGAATTCTTTCTTGGGCGGATATTTCCATGGAACAACATCGTCGTGACGTATGACGGTGACTTCCAGCGGCCGCAGGAAATCGGCGTTGCCAACCTTTCCGGATATGGCCAGCAGCCTGTCTGCCAGGTTTCTTCGGGATATTTCGGATAAACCGTGATTTATAACTGTCATCACATCCACATCACTGTCTTTACGCAAGCCTCCAACTACCGCAGAACCATATAGATATACGGCGACTGCCGAACTGCCGAGCAGCTCCTCTATCATATTCAGCGCCTGCATCGCTTCCTTGGGTATTCTTTTTTCAGCCATAAAGGCTCCCCCCTCTTGACATATTCCTTATTATTTCTTATAATTACTTTATCAGTAGTAATAAGGAGTGATTGGATATGGAAAACAGCGTATTCAAGACTGAAGCGGGGCGAGACAAGGTTCGGGCCTATTATAATCGCGTGCTCAGTCACTTCCCCTTCGGGCAGCAATACGTCAAGACCGCCTTTGGACAAACGTTTATGCTAACAGCCGGCGAAGAGTCGCATCCACCCATTATCCTGTTACACGGCTCCTGCAGTAACAGCGCATTCTGGTTTCCCGAGATCATGGCCCTATCCAATCATTTCAGGATTTATGCCGTTGACATCATCGGCGAAGCCGGAAACAGTGAGGAATACAGACCCGACCTCAGTTCAGACGCTTTTGCACGCTGGATGAAGGATGTCCTGGATGCGCTCGGCCTTGAAAGAACCGCTTTCATCGGCAACTCGCTGGGCGGCTGGATGAGTCTCAAATTCGCCACAGCTTTTCCGGAACGCGTTTCCAGGCTGATTCTGATCGCATCCGCCGGCCTTGCGCAAATTCGCCCTCAATTTCTTCTCAATGTGGGGCAAACGCGGCAGGCGGACGGAACTGTGCCGGTGAACCCCGGCATTATCGGAGAGCAGCGCATCCCGAAGGAAGTACTTGATTTTATGAATCTGATCGTTGAAAACTACAATCCGATTCAGGATCTGCCCGTATATACGGACGAACAATTGCAGCGGCTGAACATGCCGATTCTCTTTATAGATGGGGAAGATGATGCAATCATTGATGCTGAAAAATCGGCGCATAGGCTCTCCCATCTTATACCATCAGCCGAAACCCGTTTACTGTCGGGTTGCGGCCATGTGGTGACCAAATCCATCGAATATATCATGCCATTTCTGACTCGCTGAATAAACATGAAACAGCTTCATCATAATCGTGTAAACTCTGTGACTTTTTGATTCGTTTGGCGTGTTTTGCATTGTCGGAAAACATCAATATCATATAGCTCCAGAGTTCTTTCATTTTGTACAATATGTCCTTTTCCCCAAAGAGTATTCTTTTATATCCGTCATATATTTGATCATGAAAATCTTTCAGCAGGTTCCTTTCGAGCTTGATATTGTACAAAAGCTCATGGATAACGCCGGGATTCATTAATAGCCCTCTGCCAAGCATGACCGTTCCTACTCCCGGATATCCGGCTGAAAACCTTTTGCAATCTTCTGCTGTAAATATATCGCCATTATAGCAAACAGGGTTTTTGCTTTGGTTCAAGGCTACTTGAAAAGCTTCCATGTTCGGTTTGTTTTTATAAAAATCCTTTTAAACCCTGGGGTGTATGATCAATTCTTCCACAGGGTATTTGTTAAATATTTCGATCAGTTCATCAAACTCTTCCGGACTCTCCTTGCCTATCCTCGTTTTGATGGATATTCTTGTGACCGCTTGATTGAAAATTTTTTCCAAAAACAAATCGAGCTCCGCTCTTTTCGCAAGAAATCCGGCGCCTCTGCTTTTTGAAACAACTGTGCCCGATGGACAGCCTAAATTCAAATTGATTTCACTATATCCCAGCAGCTTTATTCTCTTTGCAGTATGGATAAAATCATCTGCGTTATTGGTTAATAATTGTGGAATCAAAACTGTCCCCTGGTTATTCTCTGGCAAAATATCATTTATATCACGGGTTTTAAAGCTGTCGCTCTGATTTGCAACGATAAACGGGGAGAAATATTTTGCTATTCCTTTTGGAAAGAAAGCATGATGGGCATTTCTATAAATGTATCCGGTCAAGCCCTCCATAGGCGCGAAGTAAAAATTCATGAATCAATGCTCCTAATCGTTCCATTCAGCTTCATAACGCACTCCATATACTCCGTATAGACAAACAAATCCACCAGCCAGATGGGCCGCCCCTTTTCCCCTCTCTCTTTGCTAACATTTCCTAATTGTTTTTTCATCAATCATTGCCCTTAACTGTTTTAGCGTATCATCATTTTCGAAGTATTCCTTCCCATATTCCAGGTTAAACCGGTAATCGAAATCCGCCGGATTATTCCCCTGGTTATGCTGTATAATTGTTTCTGCCTTATCCAATGCCTTGACCAGTTTAGCCTCTGGCGTAGTGTTATCATTATACTCTATCCACATATCCATCATCCTTTTGGCTTGCTGCTCTGGAAGAATCGAAAATACCGCTTCCGCCGCATGATATTCCGTATCATACTTGCTACTCTTCTCAGGATTCAGGGTTGCAGAAATATCACCTTCATAGATTTCACCAATAACATGAATCAGGCTCATCATCAATATTTTCGACACATCCAAGCCTGGATAGTGATTGGACATGATACCGGCCAGCAGAGCAAGGCGCCAAGAGTGCTCGGCAGTACTTTCCCTGCGTCCGCTGCTTGTCCATGCTGTGCGGACAACAGATTTCAATTTCTCCGCCTCTTCAATAAACGAAACATATTTCTCAATCTCCATTGTCCTTCTCCAATTTTATAATCATACTGCCTGAAAGCACTTATTCAAGTCTATGCTGTATTTCTTTTTTCAGACAATTGGCGAGTGCGGTCACCTCAGTGTCCAGGCTATCCCACTTGTCATCAAACTCACCCCGGTAGGCTTTCCCGGCCAAATCAAGCAAAGCCGCCTGTTCTTTGGGAAGATGGGGCATTGCCCATTTTGCTGCTTAATCTTTGGGGAGGAATTCGCCCGGTAACTGCCGTCACCCACATACGTATTTGTGCTACATAAGAGGTCAATCCGCCCTATTCATCATTCCGATCACAATTCGTCATCAGCACTGTATTCTCCATATTCTCAGTATGGAGAAACAAGTCCATCGGCTGGATCTCCCACACCTTGTACCCCCACTCATGCAGGTATTTCAGATCCCTTGCCTGCGTTTCCACATTGTCTGGCTTCCTTCAAAATAGAGATAGCCCACTTTCCACATCAGCACCATGCAGCATACTATCTCTATACATAGAACCAATATAATCCTCCAAGAAATTTTCTCGCTTATTTCTCCAATCGCAAATCCAGCCGTTAAGCCCAAAATACTCCTTAAAATCGTTACATATTGATATCACGACTGAAAAACTATTTCCATATAGCCCGACAAAACCTACCAATTTTGTACCCATCGGCATAATTAGAATTGTATGAGCTTCTGACGGAAAAGGAAGCTTTTTAAAAGCAGCTGAATCCTGTGGATCTATCAAATTGGCGAAAACATTTTCTCCACCATTTGTAATCCAATTTCTAATAGGGTCAAAGATGTCTCTAAAAACAAACTCAGGCCCATTTGCATATGCCAAAAAATTAAAAACCATTTTCGAGCATACTCTAAAAAAATATTCATGGCTAAAAGCCATATGCTGAATTGAAGTAATTTGAGATGAATGAGTTAGGGGTGGCGCAGTTATTTCAAAATTAATGTTCGAGATCTTAAGAATTATGCTATTTAGCTTTTCATCATCCATATTTTCATTTCTAGCAATATACCATTTTCCCCCTAAGTAACCGATAATCAGCTGTACATCATCAAATTCTTTTTTATCAATTGACATATATACCCCATTAAAGTCTTTGAGATCTCTTTTGAATTCCTCCAGCTGTTTTTGATATCCAATACTACCTGCAGATGCATCAAATATCATTTTTACACTATTGTCTGCCTCAACTATTAACTGGGGAATTTGATGTGGCTTCCCTAATTGAATATATCCCAGGCTTGTATTACCTTTATCGTCATTCATAATATGGATATTTGATTTGGAGGCTCTAAGAATGGCTAGTTTCCCTCTTTTCCCAGGTCCAAAAAACTGCCTGGGTAAAGAGATTGGTGAATTCCTAATGAAGTCCAATTCAAGAGATGAGAACTTTTTATTTGCCTCATCAGAAACAATACCATAGTCAAGTGTCATCATTCCACCTATACCTGCTGGTACAATGTGTTCTTTAGAACAAAAAGAAACCTCTGGTTCACTTTTTTTTAGATAAATGCACGTGCGCATATTTCCACCTCCTGCATCTACTCCTTAATTCTTGTATATATTGACGTTCCATAGAATGTTTTCTCGCGCCACTTATTTATTCCTTAGTGTTCATACTATTTTACGAGCAGGCAAACCGTCTCCACATGCTCCGTATAGGGAAACAAATCCACCGGCTGGATGGCCCGCACCTTGTACCCCCGCTCGTGCAGGTATTTCAGATCCCTTGCCTGCGTTTCCACGTTGCAGGAGATGTACACAACCCGCTTGGGGGAAAGCGTGCACAGAGCATTCAGGAACTCCTCGCTGCTGCCGGCCCTGGGCGGATCCATGAATACCACCTCGGCAGACTTGCCCTCCTCCGCCATTTTCACCATCACCCGGCCTGCGTCGCCTTTCAGGAAGGATGCATTTGCAATGCCGTTGGCGGCGGCGTTCCGGTTGGCGTCGGCAATTGCGGCGGGATTGATTTCGATCCCAATGGCCTGTCCGGCAGCTTGGGCCGCAACCAACGTCAGCGTGCCGATGCCGCAATAGGCGTCAATCACTGTTTCCTTTCCTGTCAGCTCCGCCAGGCGGATGGCCTCCCTGTATAGTAGCTCGGTTTGAGCGGTGTTCACCTGGTAAAAGGAGCGGGGCGATATAAAAAAGCGCAGGCCGCACAGCGCATCTTCGATATACCCGGGGCCGTAGAGCACATGCTCCACAAAGCCAAGTACCGCGCTGGTGGAGCGGGCATTTACGTTCTGCACCACGGAGGTGATGCCGGGATGCTTTTCAAGCAGCTTTGATACAAATTCCTCTTTTTTCGGAAAAGGAGCAGAAGCCGTCACCAACACCACCAGGATCTGCCCCGTATAATGGCCCCTCCGTACCAGCGCATGGCGCAAAAAGCCCGTATGCCTGTCCTCATCATAAGCCTTGAGGCCGCACTCCACGGCAGTTTCCCGCACCGCGCGCAATACATCATCCGTTTGGGGCGCGTGAATCAGGCATTCCTCTACTGGAATCACCTGATGAGTACCCTCCCGGTAGATGCCCGAAATAAGCCCCTCTTTTGCCTTGGCAAAGGTAGCAATGGCTTTGTTGCGGTAATGATCGGGGTCGGCCATGCCAAGAATAGGACGGGGCTTTCCAAAGGTAGAAAGGTGCTTTTTCACAAGCGCCTGCTTCTTTTTCAATTGTTCGGGATATGTAAGATGGATATAGGGGCAACCGCCGCAGCCTTTTGCCTTTGCGTCACAGGTCATGCCCAGCACGTCCCCTTTCCAAGATGATCATCTTTCCATGGGCTGCAAGCAGCCCAAACCCATCATCATTCCGCATTCCTTTGATAGGCGATCTCACCGCCCACCATGGTAAAAAGCACCTGGGCATCGCCTATCTCTTCCGCCGGTATGGCGAAAATGTCACGGTCCAGCAAAACCAGGTCGGCCAGATACCCAGGGTAAATGCGCCCCATGCGTTCCTCATCAAAGGTAGCGTAAGCGCTGCCCTGCGTATAGCTGTCCACGGCGGTATATACATCCACCCGCTCCTCCGGGAAGAAGGCGTTCCCCAAGGTGTCGTCAGGGTCGGCCCTTGACACGGCGCAGGCGATGCCCTTCAGGGGATTCAGCGTTTCCACGGGACAGTCGCTGCCGTAGGCGACATGCATATGCAATCGCTCCATGGTGCCAAAAGCATAGGATGTGGAGGCCAGTTCCCTGCCCACCCGGCTTTGCGCGATGTGCATGTCGCTGGCCAGAAAGATCGGCTGGACAAGCGCCACAATGTCATTCGCGGTCATGCGCGATATAAGCGGCCGGTCGGTAATCTGACAGTGTACGATGCCGTGGCGCAGAGGGTTATTACCCTCCTTCGTCACCGTCTCGAAGCACGATATAACGGTGTCCATGGCGTCGTCGCCGATGGCATGCACCGCGACCTGCAAGCCGTTTTGCGCGGCTTTTTGGATATAGGCGGCCATCACCTCCGGCTCCAGCACACGTATTCCGCATGTTCCGGGCGCGTCTTTGTATGGCTCTCTCATGAATGCGGTCCTGGAGCCGAGGGAACCGTCCGCAAAAAGCTTCAGCGGGCCCATTTTCAAAAAGGGAGCATGTAAATATGTACCGGTGCGGTACCCTCTACGTATGTATTCGTCCAGATGCGCCTCACACCCGATCCCGGCCTGCTGCGTGACGCGCAGGCGCACCCCCTTTTCGTAAAGCCGGGCGTAGGTTCCGATAATTTCATCCATATCTCCGCCGGTCGCGTCCTGGCTTGCCACAGCCGTCAGGCCATTTGCCAGGGCATGGCGCATGGCATATTCCATCTGTGCCTCTTTCTCCAAATCGCTGGGCTCAGGTACGATCCTGAAAAGAAGGTCCATTGCGTTTTCGCGGAAGATGCCGGTGGGCTCCCCCGCCTCGTCCACGTCTATCTGCCCGCCCTCCACCGCCGGGACCGGCCTTTTTATACCCGCCAGCTCCAGCGCTTTTGAATTGCAGCACAATATGTGTCCGCACTTGCGGCTGATGACGATGGCGTGTTCTGTGGAAATCCTGTCAAGGTCGTACCGGTTTGGCAAACGCTTTTCACCCAAGAACTGTTCCTGATCCCAGCCCCTGCCGGTGACCACAGCCCCGGGTTTGGCCCGCAGGCGGTCAAGGGTCGCGCGCCCCCGCTCTATCAATTCGCCGATGGAAGTAACATTCGCGGCGGGAATGGCGCTGGCCGCGCGGCCGAAAAAGGCCAGGTGCAGATGGCAGTCATGAAACCCGGGCACCAGTAACCGCCCCCCGGCATCGATGCGCTCAGCACCGTCCCCTGCGGCAGCCAGCACTTGTTCATTGGTGCCGGCCAGGGCGATATGCTCTCCCCTTACCAGCACTGCCTGGGCAAATATCTCCCGGTCAATATATACTTTTGCATTGATGATAACTTTATTCATAGCTTCCTCCGTCGGTCGCAGACCGTTATTGCCAGGCACATTTTACCACGGCGCCTACCATAGCACAAGGGAGGCGCTTGCCCTCTTCCTGCAGGCAGTATATAATCAAACCCATAGGGAGGGATGCGCATGAAAATTTTGCTGACCGCCTTTGAACCTTTCGGGGGTGAAAAAATAAATCCGGCCCAGGAGGCCGTGAGGCTGGTGGCCGGCCGGATCGCTGGGACTGAAATCATAAAGTGTACGGTACCTACGGTGTTTGGAAAGGCCATCAATGTAGTAACGGAGGCCATTCGGTTCATCCGGCCCCAGGCGGTGGTCTGCGTAGGTCAGGCGGGAGGGCGCACCGCCATCACCCCGGAGCGGGTGGCCATCAACATGGAAGACGCATCCATACCCGACAATGCAGGCTACGCTCCGGTGGACAAGCCTGTCATTCCCGGCGCTCCGGCAGCCTATTTTGCCACGCTGCCCATCAAAGCCATGGTAAAGGCTATCAAAGATTTGGGGCTGCCAGCAGCGGTATCCAACACGGCGGGCACGTTTGTGTGCAATCATCTAATGTACGGTGTCATGCACCTGATTCAAAATGAATTTCCAGGCACGCTGGGCGGCTTTATCCACGTGCCATACCTTACGGAGCAGGCAGAGGAAAAAAAGGAGCCCATCTTCGGCATGACCCTGGAGGATATCATCAAGGGGCTGGAAGCCGCCCTTACCGCGGTGGCGGAGGCTTTATAATAATTATTAAGCATATTGCTTTGCCTTGCAGACAAAAATCAATTCCCTTCCGTTTTCAATAGCTGATTTGTCATACCAACCATATTCATTGATGATGTGAAAGCCTGCATCCTGCAAAATCTTTTTCAGTTGCTCAAAATAATAGTATTTGAGTGAAAGTCGATCGACAAATCTCTCAATAGTATCGTCTTGATGTATTACTTCATAAGCAAAGTTAGGATAAATGATCTGGTTTGCTACATCAATCCGTTCGCCCCAATGCTTCTTTACAACCTTGCTGCCTGTCGCCTCGTCAAGACGTTCCCATTGAATTGTTTCAGGGTAACACCAACTTTCGTCAAGAATCTTGAATGGGCGGAAAACATTGATGATGAATATGCCGTTTTCAGTCAAGTGGCTATGTACGCAATTCAAACAGCCATTTATATCATCATCCCTTGTAAGCGCCTGGAAAGCGCGAAACGGAGTGATGATCATATCAAATTTCTTGCCAAGCGAAAAGCTTGCCATGTTTCCATGAACAATCGATATTTTGTCTTTGATCCCGGCAGGCATACCGGCAAGCTTTGCATGAAAAACGCCAAGCATACTATCAGACAGATCAAGACCGGTAATATTGTGCCCTGCCTGGGCAAGCGGAATGGCAACACGGCCTGTTCCGCAACCGAGTTCGAGGATGTTCCCACTTGCGCCTTTAGCATACTCAAGATAAAAGGGTATATCAGTCGTAACAATATCCCGCTGATCCAAATCATAGAGATGTGCCGAATTCCGTAGAATATTCGTTGCTTCCATCTTCCCGCTCATTCTCTCACATTCCCCCGTCACTGAACTATTTCCCCATTTGCAAAGTCCACACTGCCCGTTTGGACAAAGGATGATGGCAGGCTTTGCATGCCCTTCGCCTCGCGCTTAAAGACCAGCTTTTTGAGCATTGTCTGCCGTTCAGTCTCTTCCACAAGTTCATACGGGCGGTAATCCCCCGAGCCTTGGGTGCGGCAGGGGATGACGCTGAAGTTTTCGAGCACAGGCCCGTCCTTTGTCAGGCGATAGCGCAGCTGGAAGATGCCCGTGTCCGGGTCCGCCCTGCCCATGGTGCCGAAGGTGAAATTTCCCAGGCTGTAGAAGATAGGTTTGCCGTTGTAAAAGTGTACAGGCTGCAGGATATGGGGATGGTGACCGTACAACACATCCGCCCCGGCATCCAGTATCTTTTTTGCGTAGGAATACTGACCGCTGTTCGGGGTGGTATGAAGTTCCCGCCCCCAATGCAAGCTGGCGATTACAAGGTCGCAGCCCTGGTCCCGCAAGGTTTGAATCCTTTGAGCGATCCTGTCAATATCGCTGTTCTGCGGATACGTAAAGCCCACAAAGCCGATTTTGATGCCCTTCGCCTCATATGCCAGGATATGGTCTACCTTTTCATTGCCTGGGGTGATGGTGCCAAAATGGGGAATTCCTGCGTCATCCAGGGTTTTCAGGCTTTCCTGATAGCCTGCCGCCAAAAAGTCATAGCTGTGGTTGTTGGCGGTGTTTACCACATCCACGCCTGATTCCAGCAAAACCCCCACGTACTTGGGGTCGGCAATCAGGTTCATATCCTTGTTAGCCTGCTTTTTTTTGGTGGTGAGCACCACCTCCAGGTTGGCCACGGTCACATCGTCCGCATCAAGATAAGTGCGCACCAGGGAAAAAGGCCAGTCAAAGCCGTTCTTGTCCACCGTTTTGGCATAGCCTTTATCATAGTTTCTGGTACGGTAGGAATCGCCGATGCTGCAATCACCAATAAAGGATAGGGTCAGGGTATCGTCTGTAGAAGTTTCCCCCGTTGCAGAAACGGCAAAGCACAATAACAGCGCGGTCAGGATCATAAGCGCAGTCTTTTGCATGCAACAAAATTCCTTTCGATCACATTATATTTGTTATTGTACTGATGCAGATTTGAACTGTCAACGTTTTCCTATCCTTCCGCCGCTTCCCACATATCATGTCTATAATTTCCCACTTTCTCCCTTGCGCACCGAAAACACTTGTGCTATACTGCTTCCGGTTTAGATAAAAAATTAACGAGATCCTGATTTTTTATGATGCTTTGCATTGTCTTTGCTCCATGCATGGTCTGATCCCGGACGGGATGTGCATGGAGCGGTAAATATTAGATCCGTCCGAATCAGGCTTTGCATCACTCCAATTCAACAAAATGATTTGAAGGAGCAAAGCCATGAAAGCTATATTAAAATTTAAAGGGCTCAAGAGTTTTCTGATCCTCTGGGCCGGCCAATCCATTTCCTCGCTGGGCAGTGCCATGACCAGTTTTGCGCTCATCCTTTGGGCGTATGGCAAGCAGGGCACGGCCACCAGCATTGCACTATTGTCGTTTTTCACGTACCTGCCGTCGATTCTTTTCTGCTTTGTGGCTGGAACCTTGGCCGACAAGTGGGACAAGAAGCGTATCATGCTTGTAAGCGACCTGGTGGCCGCCTTGGGCACACTGACGGTCTTTTTCCTTCATGAAACAGGGCGATTGCAGCTTTGGCACCTGTATGGCGTCAACTTCCTTATCAGCTGCATGAACGCCTTCCAATGCCCCGCCTCCTATGTGGCGGTGAGCGTGCTTACACCAAAGGATCAATATCTGCGGGTCAGCGGCCTGCAGGTGTTTTCCAATTCCCTGGTCACGGTGGTAACGCCTGCGCTGGCCACAGCGGTTCTTGCGCTGGGCGGGCTGAAAACAGTCCTTGTCATTGACCTTGCCACCTTCGCCGCCGCCTTTTTGTCGCTGATGTTCTTCATCCGCATCCCGGCAGTGCCGTATAAGGAAGAAAAGAAAGAGAGATTCTTAAAAAGCTGCCTTCAAGGCTTGGGCTATTTGCGCAGGCACAGCCCGGTGCTGAAAATGATCCTTTTCTTTTCCTTTATCAACCTGCTGGCCTATATGACCGGGTTCGGTATCCTGCCCGCCATGATCTTGAAGCGTTCCGGTGACAGCCAAACGGCGCTGTCCATGGTCTCCTCCGCCGTGGGGCTGGGCACATTGGCGGGAAGCATCCTGGTAACGCTGATGAAGCCGTTTAAAAGCCGTACTCGGGTGATCTTTGGAGCCTGTGCCATATCGTTTTTGCTTTGCAATTTCCTCTGGGCGCTGGGCAGAAATGTGCCCATATGGGTGTTCGCGGCCTTTGTTGGCAACATGCCCCTGCCGTTTTTGAACGCCAACCTCACCACCGTGATGCGCACCAAGGTCCCTACCGAGCTGCAAGGCCGGGTATTTTCCACCCGGGATACCATCCAGTACTGCACGATCCCCCTGGGCCTTTTCCTGGGTGGATTTCTGGCGGACAACGTGTTCGAGCCCTTGATGGCAGGAAGTTCAAACATGTCCCAGTTCCTGTCCCACCTGGTGGGTACGGGCAAAGGCGCAGGTATGGCGGTGATGTTCCTGATCACCGGGATCATCGGCTTTACCTCCAGCCTGATCAGCTTGAAGAGCGCTTCCCTGCGAAGTTTGGATTCATAACACAAATACAGAAAAAGGGCGGCCTGTAAAGCGGGCCGCCTGTCTTATTTTGGGGGGGATGGCTGGACTCATCTCCCTTTGATACGCGCCGATGTAGCATGGGCGGGCGATTGATAATCGCCCCTACGACGAAGTTTGTTTGTTGACTTCTCTACCGGGACATATGTGAACCGGAAGAAAAGCCAATTCACTCTTTGCGGATGTAGGGGCGATTATCAATCGCCCGCCGGTTTCGCCATCAGCATGTAGCATCCTTTTCAAGGATACCTCTCACATACTACCGGATAAAATTCGTCCTTAGCCTTTTCTCCTGCTCCGGGAGTTGGATGTTAGCTTTCTTGCCGGCCTCTATGCACTTTAGCAGCCAGGCCATATTGCGGCCCAAAGTCCGCATCGTCTGCAGCCCTTCCTTGTCCTCTTGTACCTGCTCGGGCGTATTGCCATGGACCATGGCCCAGTACTGGGAACCCACCACCATCATGTTGGAGATAGTAAGGTATTTGAGCATCTGGTCCAATGCGGCGGTGGTGCCGGCCCGGCGGGCGGAGACGACGCAGGCCCCGGGCTTAAATTTGAAGCAGTCTCCGGCATAGAACAGCCTGTCCATAAAGGCGATCATGGACCCGTTGGCGGAAGCATAATACACCGGAGAGCCAAAGATAAAGGCGTCGGCCTGTTCGCCTTTTTCCAAAACACGGTTCACCATATCGTCGTCAAACACGCAGCGGTCGGGGCCGGTATAGCAATGGCCGCAGGCGGTGCAGCCCTGAATGGGCTTTTTGCCGATATGGATGATCTCCGTCTCCACGCCTTCTTCCCGAAGGACCTTTTCCACTTCACTCAGGGCGGTATAGGTGCAGCCGTTTTGATGGGGGCTTCCGTTGATGAGCAAAACCTTCATAAAAAAACCTCCGTTGCTTTATTTCTTTTCCCCGTCAAAATCCCGGAACAAAAGGCTGGGCTGAATGCCCGTGTTGTTCTGATACTTTCCGCTTTGATAGGGAACAAAATCCCCCTCGATGGTGTGGTAATAGATCTGGCAGATCTCCACTCCCGGATAGATGATAATAGGCTGCACGCAGAACATCTCCAGCGTCCAGAAGCCTGCGAAGCCCACATCCCCAAACCCTGCGGTAACATGAACAAACAGCCCCAGCCGCCCGATGGAGGAGCGTCCTTCCAACATGGGCACGCATTTTTCCGTTTTCGTATATTCATTCGTTCGGCCCAGATACAGCCGGCCGGGGGTGAGGGCCAGGCCACTATCCGGGATTTGCAGCTCACTGGCCGCGTTGGGCTTTTTCATATCCAGCACGGCGTTATCATAGGTGAGCAGCGTGCCATGCAGCGTCAGGTTGTAGCTATTGGGGTTGAGCCTGCTTTCCAAAAAGGGCTCAATGATGATCTCCCTGCCCAGGCGCCTTTGTATCTCTTTTCCCGAAAGAATCAACGGCATCCCCCTTTCACATCCATGATATCCCATTATACACCCTATCACGGTGCGTCTGGCAAGAGGTATGGGAACAGAAAAAGCCGCCTCCCGCCCGCAGACTGCGGGGGAGGCGGCTAAAAAATCGTTTATGCCCGGATACCGGCGGCAATTTCCTGCCCGTAGGCAAAACATGCGGCCAGCGCTTTTTCATCCGGCACCCATAGCGTTCGTAAGCCTTCATTTACAAGGGTGAACCCCGCATCCAAAAGGCCCTTGGACAACATCTTCACCGCCTCGCCGCTCCAGCCGTAGCTGCCGAAGGCCGCCGCCTTCTTATTCTGGAATTTCAGGCCACGCATCATTTCCAGCAGCCCGCCCAATGCGGACAGATAGCCGTTGTTGATGGTGGAGGAGCCCAGCAGGACCGCCTTGGAGCGGAACACCTGGGTGATGATGTCGTTCTTGTCTTCCTTGGAAGCGTGCATCAGCTTCACCGTCACGGTATCGTCCTTGTCCCGGATACCCGCGGCAATGGCCTCGGCCATCTTGCGGGTGGCGTTCCACATGGTATCGTAGATCAGTGTAATTTGATTCTCCTGATAGTTGCCGGCCCACTTCAAATACTGCTCCACGATTTGCGTGGGATTGTTTTTCCAGATCACGCCGTGGCTGGGGCAAATCATATCCACCGGCAGCGAAAGGGCCAATACCTCCTTGATCTTCTTGATGACCAAAGGAGAAAAGGGCGTCAGGATGTTGGCGTAATATTTCACTGCCTCGCCATACAGCTCCGCCTGATCCACCACGTCGTTATAAAGCGATTCGGTGGCATAGTGCTGGCCAAAGGCATCATTGGAAAAGAGAATATTCTCCCCCGTCAGATAGGTGAACATGGTATCAGGCCAGTGGAGCATGGGCGCTTCCACAAACACCAAAGACGTAGAGCCCAGCGGGAGCGTATCCCCCGTCTTTACAGGCACGAAGCGCCAATCCTCATGGTAATGGCCCTTCAGCGTTTTCACGGCATTGGCTGTGCAGTAAATGGGCTTGCCGGGGATGGCACGCATCAGCTCCGGCAACGCGCCGCTATGATCAATCTCCCCATGATTGATGACGATATAGTCAATGGTGCTTACATCGATCTCCTGCTTGAGCCTTAAAACAAATTCCTTGTCAAAAGGCTGCCATACCGTGTCAATGAGTGCCGTCTTTTCATCCCGCACAAGATACGAATTGTAGGAGGAGCCTTTCCAGGTGGAGTACTCCTCCCCGTGGAACCTTTTCAGCTCCCAGTCCACCTTGCCCACCCAGGTTACCTTTTGCGTAAGCAGCTTGCCCATAGGGATGCCTCCTTCGCATTGCTTGTCTTCAGTATACCCATGATGGCAAATACTTTCCGTTGTCTTTACAACATCACCCTCTCATTTTCCATGGAGCGGCGGATATACCCCTTGGTATAAGGGCAAACCTCGATACATTTGCCGCACAGTGATATTTCTTCGTTCAAGAGCTCTGCCGAAAGTGCCCTGGCCGCCTTGCGGCAGGCGGCGGCATCAAAGAATTCATCCCGGTCCATTTTCACATCCCATAACTTTCCGGAAATGGCTTTGCCGGGGCAGTGGTCCATGCAGGCGGTACAGTTTCCGCATTTGGACTTGCCGATAGGCTCACCTGTGGTAACAGGCGCATCCGTTAAAAGGGAGGACAGCCGGATGGCCGGGCCATATTCCTTTGTCACCAGCAGCGCACTTTTGCCGATCCAGCCTAACCCCGCCCTGGTGGCCACAGTTTTGTGGGGCAGGTCTGTGCGGTAGCCCGGGTGCTCCTTCACATTCGCCCTGGTCCGGGCGTAGACGCGATATCCCCGTTCCGCCAGAAAATCCGCCCCTGCCGTCACCAGGCCATCCAGCTTTTCGTTGATATCATGGTACGCGTCAAAATAGATTCTGCTAGGCCCGTCTTTGATGGACTGCAAAACGGAAACAGGCAGCTTCACCGCCACGGATACGCCGCCGTGCAAGTCTCCTTCCACAACCCCGCGTAGGTCCGCAAAGCCGCACAGGGAAGCACCCTTGTCCAGAAGAAAATCGTGAAGCTCCCTGGATAATGCATTCATGGTGTATTCCTCCAATTTAATGGAACAGAAAAAAGGCAGACGGCAGCAGGCCATACCGTATATCTATGCCTTCAAGTCCAGCCACATCACGCTTAGGGTGCCATGCTCCTGTATCTTTTCAAAGCCCATTTCCTGATACATGTTAAGCGTACCCCGGTAGCGCTTTTGCAGGTCGTCCTTGATGTCCACGGGCAGTGTAAGCACAGCTTCGTAGCCCTTTTCCTTGAAATTCTCCACCGCTTCCTTCAGCAAAAGCCTGGCCACGCCCTGGCCCCTGTATTCCGGCCGGATCACATAGCAAAGAATGGAGCCTACCTTCTTCCCCTCAATGATGGGCTGCATTTCACCCTTGAGGCGGATGAACCGCTCCGCATTGTCGGCACAGCACCAGCCGATGCACTTGTCCCCGTCAAAGGCAAGATACCCATGCATCTTTCCTTCCCGGATCGCCTGCACCGCCTCGGCAGCGTTCCGCTCCCCGGTGCGGTGCTGCCATTCTTCCTGGCCGCAGTCCGTATAGTAGAAGCGGCAAAAACAGGTGGACCAGTGGGGCGCATGGTGAAAATCCAGAGAGCCGAGATAGTCCACAAACGTCTGGGCCAATTCCGGTCCAAGTGGCTTTACCGTATACGCCATATGAGCATCCTCCATATCAAAAATTACTGCAACAGTGCCAAGGCATAGCGCTGGCTCGCAATATCTGCGTTGACTACAATATAGCACAAACCCCGCCGGATAGGAACACCCGGCGGGAGATGGTGCGCATGAATGGCGGGAAATGCCTCTTTGAAAGAGAACCGAAGGATCGCCCCTACTTGATAACAATACCATAAATCTTGCTGATGTCCTTGCCGCTGGTGCCAACCACCAGCATGTTATTGTATACGGCAGGAGAGCCGGTGATGGCGCCTTCAAGCTGGATGCTGTTCATAACCACGCCGGTCTGCCCGTCCATCAGCCGCAGTACGCCTGCGCTGTCGCCCTGGATGATCCAGGCGTCGCCACTTTCATTGTACACGGCCACGGGGGAACTCCAGCTATAGTGGGACATGGGCTGCTGCCAGACCACTTGGCCCGTCTTTTTGTCTAAGGCGATGATCTGCCCGCCCTCAGGCGTCTTGGCTACGGTGAAGATCACCAGGTCGCCGATGCTCTGCTGGCCGACCACAGGAGATGCCATGCAGCCGCCCGTTTCGGTGGTGTTGTATTCCACATCCACCGTATAGAACCATTCCTGTTCACCCGTCAGGGCGCTCAGCCTCCTAATGGTGCAAACGCCATTTTTGCCCTGCTCCTTAACGGTATTGCCGGTATACAGCGCCAGCGCGCCATCCTCATCAAAGTCCAGGGCGATGGTGGCGTCGGTGTTGTCATCGGTATCCACAGCCCAGACAGGCTTCATGGTGTTTACATCCACGCACTGCAGGATGCCGACGGCGTCGGCAAAGTACGCATAGTTCCCGTACATAGCCACGCTGCCCTCGATGCCGGTGTCCGCTTCCTTTTGTTTGGAGGTTTTCGATTTATACGAAACGATCTTCGGATCGATTTCCAGCTTGCCCCTGATCACATCAAAGGTAGAGTTCAGTCGCACGGTATAGAGCATGCCGTTTTCCCCGGCGATGATCAACGTATCGCTGTTCAGATCCAGCAGGGAGGAACTGTCAAACGCGCCGTTGGCGCCAAAGGCATTCTTGTCCTGGCCGTTGATGAACAGCATCTGTTTTTGATCGATGAGGTTGAAAACGAAAAATCCGGTGTCTCCCACCGTATCGTTGACCTTGCCGATGCCCTGACCCACCGAGAGCATGGGCATGCCCCTGGGATCGACAGAGACGGAACCCCTCAGGGGATAGCCCATGTTAATGGGATCGCGGGTGGGCTGGCCGTCGAAAAGATCCAGGAAATAGATCTTCCCATCCTGGGAGGCCAGGATGACTTCCTTCAGCGCAACAACGGCCTTCTTTTCATCGGTCAGGTTCATCATTTCGCGGATATCCCTGGGCCACTTGACGATGGCCGGCTGACCCGTCCAGCCTGCGCCGTGATAGGAGGCGATGCCGCCCATGGGCACACTCCAGGCGACTTCCAGTTTGTTCTCCTGCACATCCAATACGCCGAAGGCAGCATTTTGGCGGAAGGAGTCGCCGCGGAAGGTGAACACCCCACCGGACCAGAAGGCATAATTGGCCGGGGCATTCATTTTGATCGGTACCATACGCTCAAATATACTGATTGCGTTTGTGCCAGAATAAATCATAGAGGTAAGCTCCAATGGAGCAGCCGTAGTTTCATCCAATTCCATTACTTGTTTGCGATGCGTCCCAATATCAGCTCTGGGTGCGCCTTTGTTTTCCCTGTAAAGCTCTATAATCTCATCAATATGAACTGCAAGGTTCATATTCTGATTATCAATATAAGTGGCGGATGTAACGCCTATTACCTCTCCCTGGCTATTAAGCAGTGCTCCTCCGCTGCATACGGGAGAGATGGGAGCCGTAAACTGTATATAGGATACATCACCATCTTCATATAATACGCTGATGTTGCCCAGGAATACAGAGTTGGTCACGCCGTTTGGACTGCCAATGGCCACAACAGGTTCATCCCGGCGAGATTCTCCACCTTCTGAAAGAGTCAGTGGCTTAAGATCCGTTGGTGAAAAGAATTCTAAAAGAGCGATATCCTTTTGTTCGTTTACGGCAATGGATTTATTTACAAGGTATTGGTAACCGGCATCACTTAATGCCAGTATTCAATCCGCATTCTCAATAACGTGGTAATTTGTCACGATAGTATAGTTATCAAACGCTACAAAGCCGCTACCGGTAGCAATTAGCTGGTTCTCTTCGTTGTATACCTCCAGCCTCAGAACAGATTTAGCAGCCCTGTTGATTCCGTCGAAATCACTTTGAAAGTTTTCGGCATTTGCTGCTGGAACACACAAAACAAGTGCCACCATGAATAGTGTGCAAATGGTCCTTTGTATTCTATGCATGTTCTCTTCCCCCAAATATATAGTCATTTATATATGGAGATGCTTGGCCAGACTTTTTCACCCTTCCACCCTTCGAAAACTTTTAAGTAGCAATACCTTTTCCGTAGCCTTCACGGCCTTCCACCAGTTTTCGCTGATGGCAGATTCCTTGGGATACTTGTCATTATTCTCAAACCAACTCCAGGGGATGGGCCAGACGCAATTTTGCGGCCTGGTTTCGATCAGATAATCCAGTTCTTTCTGTACGATATCCTCATTATCATTGTAATAGGGACTGTCCGGAGTATGAATGTAGTTGGAGGGCCGAACGCCGTAATACACCCATTTGGATGTATCCCGTTCGATGGTGTCATGCACCTGCTTACGCACGGCCTGCTCCAGGAAATCGCAATCAAAGCGTCCTTCCAGCTTGGCCTTTTTGATACTGTCCAGCAGCGCACAATATCCGCCGATGCCCATATCGCCGTATTTCCCGGGCGTTTTCAGCTTTTCAATCACGGCACCGGCAAACGCTAGCGCTTTATGGTACAACCCGGAATCCTTATCGCCGTAAACCAGAATAAAGCCCGCAATCTCCGCCGTAAGGCCGATGCTTTCATAGCCATTGGCTTCCTCATTATACGTCCACCAGGGTGCGTGAGGATAACCGTCATTTGAAGGAATACTGAATCTCCATCCATATTCAGTGCAATCGGGGCATTCGGCAAGGTGGCGGAATATCCCCCGCCACATAGGATGGCTCATATCCAGAAATCCAATGGATTTAAGGATGTTAACGGCAGCCAGGGTAGTATAGGGCGAAGAGCCAGGATTCCAGCTATCCGCCTCCAGGGCGTGGCCAAAGCCGCCGTCCTCATTTTGGTAGAAGCCTAGCGCCTCTAAGACTGCTTTCCTGCTTCCGTTTTCAAAATGATACCGCCACACCGCCAAATCGATAGGCCGGGCATTGCGGTACATCCACAAGTTGATTTCCTGAAATGCCTGTGCCGTCTGCTTTTTCATTTGCTTGCCTCCACACAGTTTATCTTCCTTATTCTACCACACAATAAAAAGCAGTGTATACCTGGAAAAAGCAATGCACACATTCAGAAGCGTCAAAAATCAGGATGCTTCTTTTCCTGGTTGCTGCCTGCCGCCATGCATGATATAATCAGCAACTGTGTGGCCAAAAGCCAATCTTATAGTTAACCTTAATTGTATTGGAGGATTTTTTTTATGAGCACATCAGAACAGCGTTCTCCCATCGCCAATCCGGCTCCGCTTGGCCTGCTGGGGTTTGGCATGACCACCGTGCTGCTGAACCTGCACAACGCCGGCCTGCTGCCACTGTCCACCGTTATCGTCGCGATGGGTTTCGCGTTGGGAGGTGCGGCGCAGATCATCACCGGCATCATGGAATTTAAAAAGGGCAACACCTTTGGTGCAACGGCATTCACGGCATATGGCTTCTTCTGGTGGTCTTTGATTGTGATTTGGGCGAACCCCGTCTCCACCGTGCAGGCCGCCGATGCCTCCTCAATGGGTTTTTATCTCCTGCTATGGGGTCTTTTTACAGGATTTATGTTCATCGGCACATTCAAGCACAATAGGGCGACGCAACTGGTTTTTGGTTCGCTGACCCTGCTGTTTTTCCTGCTGGCGGTTGGAGACTTCACCGGCATACATGCCATCAGGACGGCGGCCGGTATCGAAGGCATTTTCTGCGGGCTCTGCGCGGTTTACGCATCCGTTGCGCAGATCGTAAACGGAGAATTCGGAAAAAGAATATTGCCTCTGTGAATAAATAAGGGAGGATGACCTCTGAAAAGGCATCCTCCCTGCTTTATCTCACAAAACGTATTCCCTTTTCGCCTCTGGCTTCCCGGTCATCTCCCGGCGTTTTTTCGTGTACTTTTCGCTTTCGTTGCCCAGCACGGCGTAGGAAGCGATTTTGCTTTCCTCCACGCCCGGCTGGTTGAAAGCGTCGATATCGAACAGCTCTCCGGCGTAGGCGGTGGCCATCTGGAAGAAGTACAAAAGCTGGCCGATGGTATGGGCATTTACTTCCGGCAGGGTGATCGTTTGACTCATGCGCCCAGATCGGTACAGCGCATATTCCGTGCCGGCAAGCTCCGCGGCGATCAGCTTGTTCAGGCTTTTGCCGCCCAGGAAGGCCACATCCGGGAACGCTTCGCAGCCGTGGGGAATAGACGATTCAGTGCGGAAAGCGCCAACCTTCAGGAAGGTGATGATTTTGTCGTAAGGGCCTTCGGTGTATAGCTGAAGCTGGCTGTGCTGGTCGGTGACGCCCAAGGCCTTGGTGGGTGTCTGGCCTACATTGACCGCCATGCCCTTGCGGGTCACATTCTTGCCCAATGATTCGGCCCAGAGCTGGCAGAACCAGTCGGCCATGTATTTCAGGCTGTCGGCATAAGGCATGACCACCTGAACGTTCATATCCATGTCCTGCATGGCAATGTACTGCAAAACCGCCTCCAGCAGTGCGGGATTTTGCCACACATCGTCCGTTTTGCAGCGGGCATCCATATCGGCAGCACCGGCAAGCATTGCTTTTATGTCGATGCCGCACACGGCCGCAGGCAGAAGCCCAACGGGGCAAAGCTCGGAAAACCGTCCGCCCACGCTGGAGGGTATGTAGAACAGCTTGAAGCCCTCCGCCTTGGCCAATTGGATCAGGTTGCCTTTTTCTTTATCCGTGGTGGCGATCATGTGCTTTTGCCAGCCGGCACCTACTTCCTTTTTCAGAAGGTCGCTGATAATCAGGTACTGGCTCATGGTCTCGGCGGTGGCGCCGGACTTGGTAATCACGTTGAAGCAGGTCTTCTTGACATCAATCACGTCCAGCAGCGACTGCATCCGCTCCGGATCGATATTGTCCTCCACGTACAGCCTGGGGCCGCCCCGCTTATTCGCCGGCAGCTCGTTATAATGCAAATGGTTCAGCGCCTGCTGCACGGCGATGGGCCCCAGGGCGGAACCGCCGATGCCCAGCACCACAAACGTGTCAAAATCCCGGCGGATTTCCGCAGCCACGTTCATAACTTCGGCCACGATCTCATTCTGGTTGTAGGGCAGCTCCATCCAGCCCAGCCAGCCGGTGCCGCGGTTTTTCTGCAAAGCCTGATTCGCCCTTTTCGCATAAGGGACCAGCGTTTCCACCTGACCTGCATCGATTCCATATTGCAAGCCCAGCATGTCGGTCATCATATGATTGATATCCAGCGTGATCCGTTGGTTGGACATGAAGATTTCCCCCTCCAAAAATATCATGCCAATAAAATGGTCATGCCATTATAGCATAGTTTTCCACGAACGAACAGAAGGTTCCAAAAGATGCAGGCAAATAAGCGTGGAGGGCGCTTCATGAAATGTTTCAACCTGCAAAATACATGCCGGTTATGCAACTCTATTGCGGTTTGCTGAAGGTAAACTGCAGCTTGTTCTGATAAAAATACTCGTGGGCGTAACTATTTTCCACAAGGGAAACTACCAGCTTCCCGCACCCAAAAAAGGCGTTCTCCCCAATGCCGGAAACACTTTGCGGCAGCGAAACCCACGTCAGATTCAAACATTCGCTGAAGGCATAGGCTCCTATGGTTTGAACACCGGACTGGATCACCGCGTTTGTCATATAATCGCAACCCATAAACGCGCCGTCGCCAATGGTCAAAACGCTGCCGGGAATAGTGATTTCGCGAATAAATCCACAATAGGCGAATGCGTAAGGCTCCAATGAGGTCACGCCGTAAGGGATATTCACCTGGTTCAGCCAGAAACAATTATAAAAAGCCTGGGGGCCGATATGGGTTACGCCATCCGGAATCTGAATGCTTTTTAAGCCTTCGCATGCGGCAAACACACTGGCCTCCAGCCGGGTCAAGCCTTTGGGAAGCACAATAGATTCAAGCTCCGTACAGCTTAAGAACGCGGATTCACCGATGCTTGTCACGCAGTCCGGGATGGTCACAGATTTCAGGGCTGTGCAAAGAGCAAAAGCAAGGCTGCCAATTTGCAGCGTTCCCTCGGGCACCTGGTAGTTTGGGGCAGTCAGCGCCTGGGGGTAAGTATGCAAAAGCTTCTGGGTCTTGTCAAACAATACGCCGCCGATCACCTCAAAAACAGGGTTGTCCGCAGCCACCGTCAACGAAGCAAGGTTCAAACACCCGTCAAAGACGCCGGTGCCAATGCTTTTTACACTGCCGGGGAGGATGATATCATGCAATGCGCCGCACATGGAAAACGCACCGTTGCCAATATTGGTCACGCCACCCGGAATGGCCAGCGACGGAAGGCTTTTACAGCCGTAAAATGCGTTTTCGCCAATGGAGGTAAGCGTATCGGGAAGTGCGACTGATATCAGCCGTTCGCAGTTGAAAAACGCGCCGTTGCCGATGATCAAAGTCCCCTGGGGGATTTGATAGTCTGAAGCAGCCCTTGCGATGGGATAGGTGTGCAGCGTTTTTTTTGCTTTATCGAACAAAACGCCGTCCACCTGCTCATAAACCGGGTTTCCGGCAGCCACATCAATGGAAACAAGGCCATTGCTTCCGCCAAAAACACCGGGCGTGATGGTTGTCAGCCCGGCGGGGATCACAACGGAGGTAAATTTATTCCCCATGAAGGCTGCCTGGCCGATAGCAACTACGGGATGGCCGTCCAGCTGCTCCGGAATCATTAACGTGCCTGTCTCCGCCCCCATATAGTACACAATGGTCGCTTTGCCGCCATTGTCCAGAGCATACTGAAAATCCCCAGGTGCTGCGTTTTGTGCGTATGCCGGGAAAACAAGGAACGTTGTCATCAGGACCACGATGAGCAGCAAACCAGGCATTGTTTTCATATGTGTTTCTCCTTGCCCAAGGCAAAGTTTTTTCAAACCCTGTACGGATGATTAAACGTCTTCATAACACAATCGTTTCCCATATTATACACCTTTGTCATATTTTTGCAATCAAAAACAGCCTGCGGCGCAAGCTGTTACAGGATACACTGTTCAAAAATCAGGCAACGGGTGGTGCAACAAGACAGCCATCTGGTGAAGTGCCAAATACCGAGTGCATGTAGCAAATGCTTTCCCGGAGCGCACTTTCATCCTCCGCCTGGGCAGCGTAAGGCTCCAGGATCACATCTCCCTGATAGTCCATGGCATCAAGTTCCCGGCGCAATCGCTTGAAGTCAAATATACCCTGGCCGGGCAAACACAGCCGGCCCGAAGGCTCAAAGTCCAGCACATGCAGGTGTATAAGACGCCCACCCATGGCAGGCAGAAAGGCAAAAGGGTCCGCTCCTGCCTGAACCGCCTGCTTGATGTCCAGCACAAATGAAAGCTCCGGACATGCTTCCCTGAAATACGCCGCATCCTCCGGGCGCTTGAGCGCGCACCAGGACACGTTTTCCCAGGCAAGCTGCATGCCCCTTTCCCCCGCCATTTCGCGAATGAGGTTTATCGTTTCATGTAGCCGCGGTATGCGCCCCGGATGAAGCCCGCCCCGGTAATCCGGATGGCCATGAAAAACATAAACACCCGCCCCCAGAGCCTGGCCGCAGTCCAGCACACCCTCTAATATTTGAAAGGCATCCTGCCGCTGCCGGGGGGAGGCGCCAAACAGATCCCCCTCAAACTGGGTGCCCTTGGCATGGATGGACCGGCAGGGAAGGCCGCCGAGCCTTTCCTGCACAATCTCACCAAATGACCCACTGTACTCGCTGCGCGTTTCCAAAAAAATCTCACAGCAAGTGATATGATATTCCCGAAGCCTTGATGCTGCGTCCTCCGTCTCCAGCCGCCCGTAAAAAGCCGCAGAGGTCAGCCCCAGGCGCATCATTCACCCCCGCCGGACAGCTCGTCCAGCGACAGGCCGAAACTGGGCACAAATTCCGTCATAAAGGCCTGCACTTCCGGCAATTCATTTTCTTGTATGGATTTCAGTACGGAAGATTTGGCCTGCAAAAACTCGCTGTTCCCGGCCATCTCCTCCTCCACGCACTTGATATAGGCGCAAATGCGGTCGGCGGCCTTCACCAGCTTCCATTCGTACGTATCGTCCTGGTGGATGAGATACGGCTCATACGAGGGCTGAAGGTCGGGCGGCAGCATGGACAAAAGCTTGTGATGGGCCAACTCCTCCAGCTTTTTGTACTCGGTGCGCATGAAGGGATTGTGATATTTGACAGGCGTGGGCAGATCGCCTGTGATCACTTCCCCGGCGTCATGGTAGATGGCCAGGGCCATCACATGCTCCGGATTCACCTTTTTTGCAAACCGCGTCACAGCCATAGCCGCCAGCCCGTGGGCGATGATGGCGGCCTGCAGCGCATGCTCCATATCATTCTCCGGCCGGATGTTGCGCATCAGCCCCCAGCGCTGGATCAGCTTCATCCTGGATAAATAAGCGAAAAAATGCTTCATAAGCGCTCCGCATTTTCGAGAAAAGCCGCTAGCGCGTCTTTCCCCGAGATTTGTGAATAAGGCCAACGTACTAGCCAGTAAGTACCGTCCTCTTTGGGTCCAGGGCCCGCAGGCCCTGGTCGTTTCAAGGGGGATATGGGGAGTGCAGGGGGGAGTTAAGGGGGGAAATCGAAATCCCCCCTACTCCCTCCTGCCCTGCGCACCGTGTCGCCCGTTCCGGCTGCGCCTTCGCAGGCTTCAAACTCATTGTGCTACGGTTGCCCTCGATTTTAAATCATCCTTGACTTCCCTGTTCTTTGGAGATTATAATTATACTTGAAAATTGCATCCACCGCTAGGGGGGCAACACGGTTTTTATCGTGGCTGAGAGGGCGTATGTCCCGACCCTTAGAACCTGTGTAGGTAATCCTACCGTAGGGAAGCGGAGGGCGCGAAGGTTTCCTTCGTGACCCAGCCTGAATTTCCGCAAGGAAATGAAGGCACCTCTGTTTCCCGCGTGCGTAAGCCGCGGGTTTTCTATTTCTTGATGGATGCGCAAGAAAGGGAGGATTTTTTTCATGTGGGACTTGTTGTTTTCCTCGGCATTGGCCGAAGGAGAGGCCGCTGCGGCGGCGGAACCGACCTGGCTGCAAACCGCCTTTGAAAAGTTTGGCGAAGTTTCCTATGTCGGCTGGATCATTCTGGCGGTGTTGATACTCCTGTGGGCCGGGCTGACTGCCATCGCACGGCAGAAAACACAATGGACGGCCAAGCTTCTTGCCTATGCGGCATTGTCTATCGCACTGGCCTTTATGCTCTCCTATATCCGCCTGTGGCGCATGCCCCAGGGCGGCACTATCACCCCCGCCAGCATGCTGCCGATGATGCTCTTTTCCTATGCCTTTGGGGTAGGACCGGGTCTGGTCGCTTCCCTTGCGTACGGCCTTCTGCAAGCCATTCAGGATCCCTATATCGTAGGCTTCTGGCAGTTCCTGCTGGACTATCCCATTGCCTTTGGCGTAATTGGCCTGATGGGATTGTTTGCAAAAAAACAGCAAAAGTGGTCGCTTTATGTAGGGATGGTCGTGGTCAGCCTTCTGCGCATGGCCTGCCACACGCTAAGCGGCGTACTGTTCTTTGCGGAGTACGCAGGCGATGCCAACCCTTGGGTCTACAGCCTGGGATACAACTCCTTCGTGCTTGTGGACGCCGCCATCTGTCTTGTGGTAGCCGTTTTGGCCGCGCCGAGGCTGCTTAAACTGATGAAGGCAAAGTAACCTGCCTTCCAAGCTTGACAACCACTTTCATGCAAAACGCCGCATGTTCTCACGCGGCGTTTTGTTTTTCCATTCAACATGCTCAGGACTTCACGTCCACTTTCGCGCCCAGGCGGTTGAGCTTCTCGGGAAGGTCGGAATAACCTCTTGCAATGTTCCCGCCTGGATCGTTGATTTCAGTTTGGCCCTGGGCGATCAGCCCGGCCAGCATCAGCGCGGCACCTGCCCGAAGGTCTGTAACGGTCACTTGCGCCCCTGTCAGCGGCACACCGCCCTCGATCACGGCCACGCGGTTATCAAGCCTGATGCGTGCGCCCATGCGCTTTAGTTCCTGGGCGTGCATGAAGCGGTTTTCAAAAATGGTTTCCAGAAAGACACTGGTTCCCTTCACCGCCAGTGCCACGGTCATCATAGGTGCTTGCATATCGGTGGGAAAACCGGGATAACTTAACGTACGAAGTTCAAACGGATGAGCGGCACGGCCGGAAATGCGCAAGCCGCCACGGCTTTCCTTTACCTGCACACCGGCCTCCTGAAGCTTGAAGAGTACCGCCCGCATGTGTTCCGGACGCGCGCTTTGCAAAAGCACACTGCCCTTGGTGATGGCTGCGGCGCAGGCCAGCGTGCCGGCTTCGATGCGGTCTGCGATGGGCTGGTACGTGCAGCCGGATAAAGCTTTCACGCCTTCCACCCATATGGTACCGGTGCCGGCGCCCATGATTTTTGCGCCCATCTGCGTAAGGCATCCGGCCAGGTCTGAAATCTCCGGTTCCTTTGCCGCATTCTCAATGCGTGTGATGCCATCGGCAAGGGTGGCCGCCATGATGATGTTTTCCGTTGCGCCCACGCTGGGCAGGTCGAGATATACGTTGCCGCCCTTTAGCTTGCCTTTGAGCGTTACGCTGCCGGAGGATATCTCCACCTCCGCGCCCAAAGCCTGCATGCCTTTTACGTGCAGGTCGATTGGTCTTTGTCCTATGGCGCAGCCGCCGGGCAGCGCCACCCTTGCGTACCCTGTGCGGGCCAGGAGCGGCCCCATCACCAGCACCGACGCCCGCATACGCCGGATGCTGTCTTCGTCATTTGGATTGTGTGGATTTTTGGCAAACGCGGTAACCGTGCCCTCGCTTTCCGTAACGTCCGCACCGCAATCCCGCAAAATATGGATCAGCGTTTGCACGTCGGTCAGGTTGGGCACCCTTAAGATAGACAGCGGCTCTTGAGTTAAAAGCGACGCGGCCAAAATTGGCAATACGGCATTTTTTGCCGTATTGATCTCGATTTCGCCGCTCAAGCCCGGGCTTTGGGATACTACATAGGTAGTCATAACCCGCATCTCCCGAAGGCGGGCTTCATCGGCCCTGGAGCCGTGTTTTTCACAAGTGTGATGGCCATACACTTCCCTCCTGTCGCATTCAGTTTCTCCTGCGAAGGAGCAAATATTCTGCTGGAAAAGGTCGTTTAAGCCGCTGGAGGACGGATTTTGGCATCATAACGCGCGCCTACTCAGCCGCCCGGATTCATACGAGGCAGATTTTAATTCTCCGCTTCCGACAACAATTTTTTCTGGCAGAGTCTTCCCATTTCAGACGTTTTGTGGTACAATTTCAGAACAAACGTTCTTATTGGAGGCAAACTGTGAACCGTTTTGTTTTGAAAGCTCCATATACTGCCACAGGCGATCAGCCCCAGGCGATCGAGGCGCTGGCCAAGGGTTTAGGTGGAGGCCTTACCGACCAGGTGCTGCTGGGCGTAACCGGGTCGGGCAAGACATTTACCATGGCCTCCGTCATCGAAAAAGTGCAGCGCCCCGCCTTGGTCATCGCCCACAACAAAACGCTGGCGGCGCAGCTTTGCAGCGAGTTCAAGTCGTTTTTTCCCGACAGCGCGGTGGAGTATTTCGTCAGCTATTACGACTACTACCAGCCGGAAGCTTATATCGCCTCCTCCGATACCTACATCGAAAAGGATGCCTCCATCAACGAGGAGATCGACCGCCTCCGCCACAGCGCCACCGCGGCCCTTCGCGAGAGGCGAGATGTGATCATCGTCGCATCGGTCAGCTGCATCTACTCCATGGGTGACCCCAAGGAGTACGAGGGGTTGATGCTTTCGCTGCGTCCAGGCATGCAATTAAGCCGGGATACGCTTTTGCGAAAGCTGGTGGACATCCAGTTCGAACGAAACGATCTTGATTTTTCCCGGGGCACCTTCCGTGTGCGGGGCGATGTGGTGGAAATCATCCCCGCCGGTGAATACGACCACGGGCTCCGGGTGGAGTTTTTCGGCGATGAAATCGAGCGCATCAGCGAGATCGAAGTCACCACCGGCCATGTGCTGGGCACGCTTTTGCACGCGGCCATCTTCCCCGCCACCCACTACGCCACCGATCCCGAGGGCATGGAAAGGGGCATCCAGCAAATTGAGCAGGACCTGGAAATACGCCTGCAGGAGCTGAAGGACGGCGACCGCCTGCTGGAGGCCCAGCGGCTTGCGCAGCGCACCCGCTACGATATCGAAATGATGCGGGAACTGGGCTACTGCACCGGCATTGAAAATTACAGCCGCTACTTTGACGGGCGTAATCCCGGCGACCCGCCCTTCTCACTGCTTGACTACTTCCCCGAGGATTTCATCACCTTCATCGACGAAAGCCATGTCACCGTGCCCCAGGTAAGGGCCATGTACCGGGGCGATAGGATGCGCAAGGATGCGCTGGTGGAATATGGATTCCGCCTTCCATCAGCCTATGATAACCGGCCGCTTTTGTTCGAGGAGTTCCAGACCCGCATCCATCAAACGATCTATGTATCGGCAACCCCTGCGCCCTACGAGCTGGGAAGATCTGGGCAGATTGTGGAGCAGATCATCCGCCCCACGGGCCTCATCGACCCGGAGATCATCGTCCGCCCCGCCACCGGCCAGGTGGATAACCTGGTAGGCGAGCTTCACGAGGTCACAAAAAAAGGCCACCGCGTATTGGTGACCACCCTCACCAAGCGCATGGCCGAAAGCTTGACCTCGTATTTAAAGGATTTGGATATCAAGGTGCGCTACCTGCACAGCGACATTCAAACCATGGAGCGCATGGAGCTGATACGCGACCTGCGCCTGGGCGAGTTTGACGTGCTGGTGGGCATCAACCTTTTGCGTGAAGGCTTGGACCTGCCGGAGGTGGCGCTGGTAGCCATCCTGGACGCCGATAAGGAGGGCTTTTTGCGCAGCGAGACCTCCCTGGTGCAAACCATTGGCCGCGCCGCCCGCAACCTGGAAGGCCGGGTCATCATGTATGCCGACAAACTCACCGATTCCATGATGCGCGCCATCCAGGAAACCAACCGCCGCCGCGCGCTGCAACAGGCCTACAACGAAGCCCACAACATCACACCGCAAAGCGTTCAAAATACCGTCCGCGCACTTCTTGAGATCACCCGCCAGGTGGAGGAAAAATCGCCCGAAGTCCTCTCCGATGAAGAAAAGCAGACCCTCATCCTCCAGCTCGAAGACCAGATGCTTTCCGCCGCCCATAGCCTCGACTTTGAAAAGGCCGCCAAGCTCCGCGACCAGCTCTTCACCCTCCGCGGCCAGGCCGTGGAAAAGCGCGA
>JAEZQK010000076.1 GCA_023413135.1 Bacillota bacterium | reverse complement strand
AAGCTTTGCTCAAAACACGGTTTTTGATCGTCTCTTCCTCTTGCCCATCCTGCTTTTTTCGATGTTCCCACTGATAAGAGGCGTGTCGCCCCTCGATTTCGTAAAATCGTTTTGCGACACGCCCTTTTTGAAACTATCACCAATAAAATCCCGACAGCATCGAGGAAATAAGCAGCGGCACCAGCAGCAGCAGCACCAGCACCAAGCAGACGATGCGCACGATCACTACCTTGCGGGAAGCCTTTTTCTTGGTCGAGACAGCCATGGAAACTCTCCTTTATTCCGCCAGGTACCCGGCCGCGTCAATCTCAAGCGGCTCGCCCAGCATATTCAAATGTACCCGCAACGTACCCGCCTTGGCGCCATCCGGCAAAAGGAAGGCGACTTCCCCCGTGATGGATTCACTGGGCAGAAGTGATGCGTCCAGTGTTTCCGCAAGATCAGCAAACCATGCCTGGGTCAGTTCATTCCCCTTCGTATCGGTCATGGCAAAGGCCATCTCACTGGACACCGCCAGGTTCTGGGTGGATTCATTCGCCACCGTCAGATTCACGATGGCGTACTTGTTCTTCTTGGGCGGGTCAACCAGCGTTCCCTTGTCCGTAAGCCGTATGCCGTGTACGGTCACTTTCCAGCCCGCCTGATAATAGGCGCCATCCGCTTGCATTTCCGCCGGCCCACGCGCTTTGATTTCCCCGCTGATGGGCAGCGGCTGGCTGATTGCCGCTTGCCCAGCCATAAGGCCATTCAGCTCCGTCAGGTCTTCCGGCACCAGGAAGCATATCATCCCGCGGACGTTAGGCAACTGATCATTGAATTGCGCGCTTACAAGCGCCAGAAGCTGATTGGCCCGGGTGGGGATGATTCCTGTTTCCCCTTTGCCGTCCGCTCCAGGCAGGGTCCATTGCGCCGCCAAATTAGAAACGGGCGCCTTTGTACCTGTCCCTGTAAATGTCGCATCGATCCAGACATATTTCATGCCCTCAGGCGCTTCATCCAAAAAGGCCGTTTTGCTTTGGGTCACGCTATGGATCACCGCGCTATAACCGTCGGCGGAAACCATCGCAAGCTGTGCATTTGAGGCGGCCGCCACAGGTCCCGTGCTCCTCCCCAGGCTGATCATGCCTGCCGTTTCGCCCCCAGCCTTAGAAAGTACCGCCAGTTGATAGCTTTCCGCCGTGTCGGGAACTTCAAACAATACCCGCAACGCCTTTTCCCCCGGCTTAAGCGAAGCTGTGAAGGTAGAACCGCCATTGAACAAAAGGGGCGTATAGACACGGCCGTTCTCATCCACAGCCAGCAAAAGCTGCTCGGCATTGGTGATTCCCGGTGCGTCCGCCGCTGTCTTCAAAACGAGATTTGCCGTCAGCAATTGGTTCCCTGCCGTAGGTACAATGGCCTGCAGCCCCGGCAGGAAGCCGGAATCCGCTACGGCATATTGCACGTTTCCCGCCTGTATAGCCGCCTCCGCATGTACCGCCGCACTTGGGAGGAGAGAGAGCATCAGCGCAGCCATTAAGCAAAAAAGCCGATGATTCCGCATTTTCTTCATTCTTTATCAGCCCCTTCTTTGAAGCATTTGAACTGTTTCATTATTATACCATTTTTTTGCAAACACCACAAGGACAAGCTTGTTTCGAAAAAGTGACGTTGTCATCCCTGCACGGTTGTGGCCGCATCCTCCGGATTTTCAGGCAGCACGATGCGTACCTGCATCACCCGGCGCTTCCACACCCGGGTCGCCTGCACCTTGATTCCCGAAAGTTCAAAACCTTCCCCCACCTTGGGAATTTGCCCCATTTCCTCGGCTACCCAACCGCCCACAGTATCTGCCGCGTACTCCTTATGGATATGGATCAGCTCCAGTATTTCTTTCAGATCGGCGCCGCCGTCCACCAGCAGGCTCCCGTCCTCCTGGCGCTGCACGGCTTCCGTTACATCGTCATGCTCGTCATAGATTTCTCCCACCAGTTCTTCCAGCACATCCTCCAGTGTCACAATGCCTTCCGTGCCCCCGAACTCGTCCAGGATCACAGCCATATGGTTTTTGCTGCTTTGCAGAAGCTGCAAAAGCTTTGTGATCTTCAGCGTAGCCGGCGCATACAGCGCGGGCTTCATCATGACTTCCATGCTTGTCTTACCCTCATGGGTTCCCAAATAAAAATCCTTTTCGTGCAGGATGCCCACGATGTCGTCCATTGTTTCCCTGTAGACCGGCAGGCGGGAATAGCCATACTCCAAAAAGGTATTGGCTGCCTCCTCCAGCGTGCTTTCCGTAGACAAGCCAACCACATCCACCCGCGGGGTAAGGATATCCCGGGCGTCCAGATCGGTAAATTCAATGGCGGAGCGGATCAGTTCCCCCTCATGCTCATCCATGTCGCCTTCGCTTTGGGCCTCATCCACCATGGTGATCAGCTCTTCCTCAATGAGGGGGGGCTCTTCCTGCGGCTTTGTCACCTTGCCTATCAGAAGCCGCCACAGGCGATGAAGCCAATAGAGCGGCGCAAGTACCGTCATCAAAACTTTCAACACGGACGCGAAGCGCATGATCAGCTTTTCCGGCGCATCCTTGCCAAGCGCCTTGGGAACGGCTTCGCTTATGAGATAAATGGCGGTTACCAGCCCCGCCATGGACAGCACCAAAACAGAACCGCCCGATACGTTCACCAAAAGAGCGGCACTGAACGACACGGCCAGGATCATCGCCAGGCGGCCGCCCAGCAGAATGACGGGATGCAGCCTTTCCTGCTGCTCCATCAGGGCATAGGCCTTTTCCGCCTGCATATTGCCGCCGAAGGCCAGCCCCTTCAAGCGCGGGCGGTTCAATTCATCCATTGATGCCTGGATAGCGGAAAAAAACGCTGACAGCAAAGTACACAGCACGATGGCCGCCACCAGCAGGAAAGCGCTTAGGTTCATGAATTTTTTCCCCTTCTTTGTAAGTGTCTATATCCCATTTCCAAATTGTTGACAAGCAAAAAGCGCACAGGCAAAACAGCTCCCGCGTTTTGCGCCGGTGCGCTACTTGACATGGGTTTTCTACCGATGTCAGGCAATATAGTACTGGGAGGTTCGTCCAAGATGTACACCTCTAAGCTAGAATGACATGATTATAGCACACATTTTCTGCAAATGCAAATGGCCGCCAAACGGCTTCCTGCAAGGCACGGGAGTGTTTGACAGTTCATGTTGCATATGCTATAATAACGCAGTTTTTGGCGAAGCTGATGATAAAGGGGAGGACCGCACCATGGGTGATGTGCTACGGGAATTATTGTCAGGTGTCACCTACCTGTTTTCCGCGGATGGCTGGAGAACGCTGATTATGTTCCTTATCTCCGGTATTTTGATCTATCTGGCCATCAAAAAGGAGTATGAGCCCGCTCTGCTTTTGCCCATTGGCTTCGGAGCCATCCTGGCCAACCTGCCCCCGGTGGTGGAGACCGCGTTGCCTGCCGTGCTGGGCCCCGAAGGGTTTTTGACGGTCTTATTCAATTCAGGCATTAAAAACGAGCTGTTCCCCCTTTTGATATTTATCGCAGTTGGCGCCATGGTTGATTTCACACCCCTTTTGAAAGACCCTTCCATGATCTTCTTCGGGGCTGCCGCCCAATTCGGAATTTTTGCCACCTTCCTGCTCTCACTGATTCTGCTGCCCTTTGTGCTTCCAGGTGAAACAAATGAAATGATATTGAAACTGGCCTCCGCCATCGGCATTATCGGTGCGGCGGACGGTCCCACCACGCTGTACGTGGCCAACCATTTCAAGCTGGCAAATTATATCGCCCCTATATCGGTTGCAGCCTATAGCTACATGTCCCTTGTTCCCATTATTCAGCCCCCGGTCATCAAGGCGCTGACAACCAAAAGTGAGCGCATGATCCGCATGGAGTATAAGGAAGAAAAAGCCCCCAGGACGGCCTTGATCCTCTTCCCCATCATCGTCACGCTTGTGTCCGGCATCATCGTGCCCATGAGTGCCCCCTTGATCGGATCCCTGATGTTCGGCAACCTTCTGCGCGTGTGCGGTGTGCTGGAACGCTTAAGCAAAACCGCCCAAAACGAGCTGGCCAATCTGGTTACCATCCTGTTGGGCCTGACCATCGGCTCCACCATGGTCGCCGAGAACTTTTTGCAGTGGAACACCTTGCTGATTATGGGCTTGGGTCTTGTTGCCTTTGTCTTTGATACGGCAGGCGGCGTCCTCTTCGCCAAATTCCTGAACCTGTTCCGCAAGGAAAAAGTCAATCCCATGATCGGCGCGGCCGGCATCTCCGCCTTCCCCATGAGTGCCCGTGTCGTACAGAAACTGGCCAAGGAAGACGATCCCTACAACTTTGTTCTCATGCAGGCCATCAGCGCCAACGTGGCCGGCCAATTGGGCTCCGTCGTTGCTGGCGGCATGGTGATCACGCTGGTCACCATGCTGCTTGCCCGCTGATTTTGACGGCCGACAGAAAGAAGGTTAGATGATCATGTTCAAATGGCTGTTTGCTTCCGCCCTGGCCGAAACCGTTACGGCTGTCCAGGAAACCGCCGCCCCTGTGGTGACAACCCCCGCTTCTTCCGATACGCTGATGGGCAAGGGGCTCATCACCACCGGTTTCGGTCTGGCCGGTGTGTTCCTGGTACTTTGCCTCTTCTTTCTGGTTATCAAGCTGATGCAAAAAATAAAAGATAAAGAATGATTACCACTGAGGAAGGACCGCGGTTCCCCACCGTTGCTCCCCCAAGAATTTTTTCGCACCCGTTCCATTGTAATGGAGCGGGCTTTTTTGTGAGGGAATCCTTGAATCACGGTTTGCAGGTTATGTGCCGGCATGGTGCAGGGTTCAGACATGCATAAAGACAAACTGAACTTTTACCCTTTACAAGGCGGCCGATTTGGCGTATAAATAAAGCATAGGCGCATGGCGCGTCCTTTTTACGCATAGCATACGGAGGAAACAGCATTGTATCAGATAAGCGACTGGGAAGAAAACCGTCATCAGCTCAAGCGCCGCCTTCTTGCTCTTTTGATCCCCATGGTTCCCCTTTTGGCAGGCATCGTTGTTTCGCTGCTGCCTCATATCCGTCTGCAGTGGCTAACCATTTTGCTGACCATACTGGGCGGCGCCATGACTATCTTCTGCTACGGCATGTTCATCGGCCCGGTACTCAGTTACAGCCGCCATTTAAAGAATGTGCTGGAGGGGCGCAAGCGGGAAACGACGGGGCGCTTGACCGAAATCGGCAGCCAGTCCTGTTTCCGGGAAGGTGTAGAGTATTATCCCATGACCATCAATGTCGGTGATAAAGGCGACGAAGCAGACATCAGGCTCTTTTATTACGACGTGCACAAGGGAATGCCGCCATTCAGGCTTGGCGACATGATTACCGTCGTATCCCATGACAAAGCGGTGGCGGAGATCCGCCGGGCGGAGTAAGCCCAAACGCCATGTATGCCGAAAAGGAGTCTTTCTCCGTGCACGATGTTAGGCCCGTACTGGTCTGTGTGACCGGTCAAAAGACATGCGACAGGCTCATCAAAACAGGCGCACAGCTTGCCGCCGGATTATCAGCACCGCTTCTTGTAGTACATGTGGCCCCGGCAGGCGCGCCGTTACTGGGCAGCTCCACCCAAAGCGAAGCCCTCAATTACCTTTATTCTCTTTCCTGCGAGGTGGGGGCGGAAATGGCTGTACTCCGTGCGCCGGATACGCTGGAAAGGCTTATCCAGTACGCCCAGGAGCAGCATGTGGCCCATATCGTCATTGGCGCCGGCCGGCCTGACGGCCCCGACCGCCGGGATGTGGCAGGCCTGCTTAGAATACGCCTCCCCCACATACAGGTGCATGTGGCTATTTTGTAAGAAGGGCCGCTTTTGTCATCCATAGCAATGCCGAGAAAACAAACCTTTGTTTTCTCGGCATTACGCTTTTTCTCAAAAATTAATATTGAATTGTTGACAATAGTGTGTGACATACACTATAATGATCCCGAGGTGATGTCATTGGATGATTCCACGCTCTTGAGCAACATCTTGTTGGAAATGCGCCGTGGCACGCTGACACTGGCCGTGCTCAGCCAATTGAAGCGCCCCTGCTATGGCTATTCTCTTTTACAGCGGCTGGAAGAAAAGCATACGACCATCGAGCCCGGCACGCTCTACCCGCTATTACGGCGGCTGGAATCGCAAGGGCTGTTGGAAAGCCGCTGGGATACCGCCGAAAGCCGCCCCCGCAAGTATTACCTGCTCAGCAGCCAGGGTGCCGCGCTGTATGAAACGCTGAAAGTGGAATGGCTTCATTTGTGTGAGGAAATGCAAAACCTTATAAAGGAGGAGCAACCATGACTTCTTTGATCGACCGCTATGTATATGATGTGACAAGGCGGCTTCCGGAAAAAAGCCGCCCCGATGTGGAAAAAGAACTGAGGGCCAATATTGCCGATATGCTGCCAGAAAACGCCACGCAGGAGGATGTCAATAGCGTGCTTACCTCCCTGGGCGATCCCGCGAAGCTGTCGGAGCAGTACCGTGCCCGGCCCAGATATTTGATCTCCCCCGCCCTCTTCGACGATTACCTGACGGTCCTGAAGCTGGTCATTCCTATTCTGGCCGTGGTTTTGCTGGTGCTCTATCTGTTTGGTGCGCTGACGGAGAAGCCCATAGAGGGCAGCTATGGGCAGGTGTTTTTGTCTATCCTGGCCGGCGCGCTGGGCAGCCTCTTCAATGCCGTGACCAACGGCTTTTTATGGGTGACGCTGGCTTTCGCATTGACGGAATATTTTAACGGCATGCAGAAAAGGAAAGATTGGTCCATAAAGGACCTGCCGGACATCCCGCCGCAGAATGCGGTAAAAATACCCCGCGGGGAGACCATCATCGGCATGGTATTATCGGCGTTGTTCCTCATCATGTTGACGCGTTACCAGCACTTGATCGCATGGTACGAATACGGGGCCAGCACGCCTCTGTTCTCAAACCTGGGCGTGTCCCGCTATGTTCCTTATCTGGTGGCGCTTACCGCATGCTCCTGGGCTGTTGCGGCGGTCAAGCTCTACTATGGCCGCTGGAATGTATTAACGGCAGTGCTGAATGGGCTGAACGCCATCGCCTGGGCGGTGGGCACCATCCTCTTCCTGCGCAGCCCCGATACCTTCAATCCCGGATTTATCGCCCGAATGGCGGAAGCGCTCAAGCTTGACTTAACTGTGATGAACGAATACTGGCAGCGGGGCATCCTCGTAATGAGCATCGTTACGATCATAGGTACCGCCATCGATATTTTATCCAGCATCTTCAAGGTACGCAAGGGCAGGATCCTTCCCGACTTATCCGGCCGCGCATGAGACACTTTACCACCGGCAGCCTTCCGCCAGCATTTTAACCATTTCCTCCAGCCCCTGTTTGTCCTGCGCATCAAAGCGGGAATAGCGGGGGCTGTCTATATCCAGCACGCCAACAATGGTGCCTTTTGCCCGGATGGGGACAACGATCTCCGAGTTGGAGGCACTGTCGCAGGCGATATGGCCAGGGAACTGATGCACATCCTCCACAAGCTGCGTCTTGTTTTGGTTAACTGCCGTGCCGCATACGCCCTTCCCCACCGGGATGCGGATGCAGGCAGGCTTGCCCTGAAACGGCCCCAGCAAAAGATCGCCGTCCGTCATCAAATAAAAGCCCACCCAGTTGATATCCTCAAGCGCGCCGTTTAATAGCGCCGCCATATTGCAAAGGTGCGGCAGCGGATGTGTTTCGCCCTCCATCAGCGCCGCCAGCTGCTTTTTTAGCAGGTCATACATTTCCGGCTTGTCAGCAGGGTAGGTTTCCTTTACTTCGATCATGGTATCGTGCTCCTTTGCGCAATATTTCCAGACGGTTTATTGTAACACAAAGCCTGTGTGCAGTCATGGGCTTTTGCTTGCAATGGCACAATAGAGAGCTTATACTATTGACCAGCACAAAGTGAGACGGCGCTGTACCAAAGAAAAAGCAGAGGTATAAGGCATGAAAGAAAAGCTATCCCTGGGCCAGTCCTTCCCCACCCTGGGGGCACGGATCATGAACGCCTACCTGGCATCCTATCCGGTGTTTGTCTCCTCTTCGGATGAAACCACGCTGGAATCGCAACATCAGCTGCACGCTTTCTTCCACGGTATGATTGATATCTGCTGCCAGAACCCGGAGCTGATCGGTATCGTTTCCGAACCGGACAGGTGCTTTGCAGAGCGATGGCATCTTAATAACCGCGACCCCGAATTGATGGACGCCATGACGAAAATCGAAAAGAAGTTTTTCGATTGGGTCGGCACATTACATAAGCTGGGCGCACTGGGTCAGGTGCAGGATGGCGGCCTTTATGTGGCCAAGTCCGCCTGGAAGCTTACGTCCAAACTGCTGGAGAAGTTGGCCTTATTCGGCCTTGAAAGCGAGAGCGTGCCGGAAGGCATTATTCTCCGCTGCAAGGCATACCCGGCTATCTTTCCGGCCTGGAAAAAACGCAGCGATGCCGCTCCCCTACAGGATGGGCAGATCGCCTTCTATACCCGCTTTTTGATTGGCTCCGTCCCCGTTAAGCCTTACCGCGCCGCCCAGATGTTCGGCAAGCTCTATGATGATCCAACGTGGCTTGAAGATTTGGAATCCTTCTTTGAAAAACTGGGCTATACATGTTCAAACGATGAACGTGGCCTGCAGGTCCGCTGGGTGAAGGAATACCCCGGCAAGGAACGCGGCTATCTGCACATCTCCTACCGCTGGCGGGACAGGCTGCAGATGTGCTATGAGTTCCGCGTGCCTTCCTTCCGCCTGCTGCTTGGCCATTACGAGGAAATGGAATATGCCTTGAAGGAGCTGTGCTTTATCCGAACCAAGGTTTGCGACAACTGCGGCTACTGCACCCAGACAGACAAAAGCGGCCAGCGCAAGAAATTAGCGCTGCCGCTGAAGTATCCGGATGGCGAAATGCTCAAGTGTCCACTGTGGCCATGGTTTACCTGGAGCGAGTTGGATGGGGAGACCATTTCCAAGATGGAGAGGCTGTTCCTCTTTGCGGAAGAAAAACTATATGGATGGCAAGGCGGGGCATAATACCATTCCATATATGTTCACCCGTTAATCGACTACCAGGAAGCTGTTCTCCAGATAATCCCATACGGCTTTCCGGCAGGCGTCAAAGTCAATCTCCCGGGTGGACATCCCCGCATAGGTAATCGGCGTGAAAGCACCATCAATGGGGATTTGGAGCTCCTCCATAGTGGCGCCCCGAAGCTCCATGGCATATTGCACCGCTTCGATCATTTCCCCGGCGCTTAAATTGGTCAGCAGGCTGTGATCCAGCACAGATTCCATCAGCTCCAGCGCTTTATCCATCGTGATGGAACTGCATGCATCCGCCAGGGTGGAAAGCACCGTGCGCACCCGTTGTGTACGCCCCAGGTCACCACTGGCGCCCACTTTCCGGATGCGCATATAAATAACGGACGAATGGCCATTGAAGTGATAAGTGCCTGCCCGGTTCATGCGCGGCTTGGTGGAATCAACCGGGATGGCATAGCGCTTTAAGTATTCCGCCTCTGCGTAGGTCACTGTAATATCCACGCCGCCAAGCACATCAACGATCGCCTCTATTTGATTCATATCAAACAGCATGTACTTTTCGATCCGCACGCCAAAGTGGGTACTGAGTATCTTGCATAGCTCCTCGGGGCCATAGTTCTTGGTAATATAATTGACCCGGCCAGTTACGCCGTCCGGGCGCTGTATCAGCATCTCCCGGCTGAAGGAGGTAAGCATCAGTCGCTTGGTACGCGTGTCCATCGTTACCAGCACGATGCCGTCCGTATTGCCCAGGTTTTTCGGATTTCCATTCCACTGATCCACGCACAGCAAAAGATAATGATGCTGGCCTTCCACCACCGCGGGAAGCTCCTCCCACGGTATGGGCGTAATGGGCTTGGGCGGATCGGCCAAAGCAGAACCTGCCCAAGAAAAACACAGCAGAACGGATATCAAAAGGGCAATTCGGCGTTTTGGCATGGAAAGGTCTCCTTTATCTGGAATACGTTGGATTTCCATATAGTCAACGGATTACCCGGCCAAAAACTTCCCAAAGGCGGCAGAAAACCAGTATCCGGCCTTTAATATAGCACATTCTGTCCCGTTTGGCAAAAGCAAGGTGCCGATATTCCTTATCGATTTAAGGACCACGAGCATACCGGTTTAATCCTTTTTAGTGCTTTTAGTGTTTTTAGTGGTGGTGCGTGTGTATGATATGATTTTGGATAATCTATATAGAAAGGATTATAATAATAATTATATTATTATAATTATATTAATTCAATTTTTATTGCCATGCCTGGGTTATGGAACAATGTGTGTATGATTCTTGCCTTCTGTATATATAAATATGCCGGTACACTATAAACACTAAAAACAAGAAGAAAGTTTTTCAAAAAGTTTATGCTCGTTTAAAACATTCATGCGCCGATTGCGATGTGATCTGAAGGCGAGTCCAACCCCGCAGACTGTCATCCTGAACGAGAATGAAGGATCTTGCTTTTCATGCTCAGCCAAGATCCTTCGTCGCACGCTCCTCAGGATGACAGCGGGCGGGATTTGCTTGTATTCATCGGTACATTTATGCTTAGTGCCAGCACCTCACCTTGATCACACCGGGCTGCTGGATAAGTTCCACAATCAGTTCCTCCGTAGGCACCTGGCTTAATTCCATCACGGTGACGGCCATTTCCTGACGGCTTTTGTTGATCATGTTGTTGATGTTGATGCCTTCCCTGGAAATAGCGGCGGACATGTTGCTGACCATGTTGGGCACGTTGTCGTGTATAAGCAGGATGCGGCAACCCTCCGGCTGGCCGGAAAGCACAATCTCCGGCATGTTCACGCTGTTACGGATGGTGCCCAGCTCCAGGTAATCCCGCAGCTGGGCGGCAGCCATACGGGCGCAATTTTCTTCGCTCTCCGGGGTCGAGGCTCCCAGGTGGGGAATGCATATGACTCCCGGAACGCCCAGCATATCGTCGGTAGGAAAGTCGGTCACGTAACCGCTCAGCTTGCCTGAAGCAAGAGCGGCGCGGCAGGCCTCTGAATCCACCAGTTCGGCACGGCTGAAATTCAAAAGCCGCACGCCTTTTTTCATCAGGCCAAACAAGTGCGCGTCAAACATGTTTTTTGTTTTGGGCGAAAGAGGCACATGAACCGTAACATAGTCCGACTTTTGCAAAAGCTCTTCCAGGGTGGAAGCCCGTTTGATGGCCCGGGACAAGGACCAGGCGTGCTCCACGGAGATGAAGGGATCCAGGCCGATAACGTCCATGCCCAGGCCGTTTAACGCGCTGTTGGCCACCAACGCACCGATGGCGCCAAGGCCGATGACGCCCAGGGTTTTCCCCCGAAGCTCCGGCCCCACAAACTGGTTCTTTCCCTTTTCCACTTGTTTTAATACCGCTTCACCCTGTCCTTTCAGGGTATGCGCCCACTGGATGCCGCCGGCGATGTCACGGCTGCAAAGCAGAAGCCCGGCCATCACCAATTCCGCCACGGCGTTGGCATTGGCACCGGGAGTATTGAATACTACGATACCCTTTTTACTGCAGGCATCAATGGGGATATTGTTGACGCCGGCTCCCGCCCTTGCGATGGCCAGCAGGCTTTCCGGCAGGTCCATGCTGTGCATGTCGGCGCTGCGCACCAGGATCGCATCGGGGACGGGTTCATCGCGTGTTACGGTATACTCATCGGCGGAAAGCTGGCTGTGGATGATATCGGATATCTCATTGAGCGTCTGAATCTTGTACATTTTTCCCGCTCCTTTAAAATAGGGATTTACGGGGACTGGTACCATCTGGCTCAATAGTCGCACTGCTTCGCTGCCGCTCGCATTGCTCCTTTTCGCCAGCCTCCTCCGCCTCGCTTCATCCGCCACAGGCGGCGCTTCAGCTACGGAGCCTTTAGCGGGTGGTCTGGAGGGCAGAGCCCTCCAGCGTTACTTGTTTTCCGACTCGAACTTCTTCATGAATTCCACCAGCTTTACAACGCCTTCCACGGGCATGGCGTTGTAGATGCTGGCCCGCATGCCGCCGACGGAGCGGTGGCCTTTCAGGTTCACCAGGCCATTTTTAGAAGCCTCCTTGACGAATTTCTCGTCCGTCTCGTCGCTGCCGGTGACGAAGGTTACGTTCATGCGGCTGCGGTATATCTTTTGGGAGGTGGGCTTGAAAAGCCTGCTTTCATCCAGGTAATCATAGAGGATGGCGGCCTTTTCCATGTTGATCTTTTCCATGGCGGGAACGCCGCCCAGCCCCTTGAGCCATTCAAAGCCCAGCTTGGCAAGGTATATGCCGAAGGTGTTGGGGGTGTTGTACATGCTGCCCGCCTTGGCCTGCACATCCCAGTTTAATAGCTTGGGGCACAAGGGATGGGCCCGGCCCAAGAGGTCCTTTCTTACGATGAGCACGCACAGGCCGCTGGGACCGATGTTCTTTTGGGCGCCGGCATATATCACGCCGAATTTGCTGATATCGAAGACTTCGCTCAAAATATTGCTGCTGGCATCCGCCACCAGGGGCACGCTGCCGGTGTCGGGCAGGGAAACAAACCGTGTGCCATAGATGGTGTTGTTGGTGGTAATGTGGCAGTAATCCGCTTCCTTATCAAAATGCGCGGCGGAAAATTCGGGCACATAGGTGTAATTGCCGGCACGGCTGGAAGCGGCGATGTTCACCGTACCGTACCGGGCGGCTTCCTCCGCCGCAAGGTGGGCAAAGTTGCCGCTGTCGATATAATCCGCCTTGTTACTGCCTGTCATCAAATTCAGCGGCACGGCGGAAAACTGCTGGGTGGCACCACCCTGCAGAAACAATATTTCATACGTGTCGGGAACCGCCATGATATCCCGCAAAAGCGCTACCGCCGCATCGTAGATCTCCAGATACATCTTGCTGCGATGGCTCATTTCCATCACGGACATGCCGGTCGGGCCATACGTCACCAAATCCTGCTGGGCACGCTCCAAGACAGGCAGCGGCAGCATGGCGGGGCCGGGAGAAAAGTTGTACACACGCTCCATGAAACTCCTCCTTCCGTTCTTCACACACTTTGATGGGTACCACAAATCACCTTTGATTTGAGTGGGACGTTTTTTGCCCTGCGGGTAAAAATTGAACCAATAACCACATTATGATGGTTTGCCCGCCAAATTGCAAGAGGCAAACAGAGAAAAAACATCCTCTATGATATCTACACCCGCTCTTCTTTGCCTTGACAGAAAAGTTTGTCCTGTGCTATTCTATGCGCAAACGATTGCATATCGTTGGCTTCTTTTAGGAGGAATTCTATGCGCTCCATAAACCTGGGGGCCATATATCATCAGCCCTGGCTGGAATACCGCCACGCGCTTCCGGATGGGCGGGTATGCATCCGTATCCGCACCGGGAGGGAGGATTGGGAGGAAGTTCATCTTTGGGCCGCCAATATGTACGGACCGGGCCCTTCCATGAAGCGGGCCCAAAAGCTGCCCATGGAAAGGATGTGGCGGGATGAAAACCACGACTGGTATGAATGCATCTTTTTGCCTTCCGATCCACGCATCCACTACGCATTCTGCTTGAGCCGGGACGGCTTTTCTCTGTTGGTGGATCAGGATGGCATGTATCCCGCCTCCTTGCGGGATCCGGAGGATATGGCGTGCTTCCCCTTCGCCTATGCTTACCAGGAACTTAAAAAGCCGGATTGGGCAAGAGGCGCGGTAGGCTATCAAATCTTTCCCGACCGCTTCCGGCGATCACCCGTCTTAGGGGCTGCCGCCCAGGCGGTGGAACCCTGGGATTCTACCCGCTACGCCAACGAATTCCGCTTTGGCGGCAATTTGATGGGTATCCGGCAGGCCATCCCCTACTTGACGAAGCTTGGGGTCGGGGTGGTCTACATGACGCCCATCTTCCTGAGCGATACCTCCCACCGGTACAACACCTTCGACTATTATACGGTCGACCCGCTCCTGGGCACGCTGAAGGAGCTTCGCGCCCTTTCAGACGAGCTTCACACGGCTGGCATCCGCATCGTGCTGGACGGCGTGTTCAACCATTCCGGCGTCCGATTCCCACCTTTTGTGGATGCGGTCAGGAAGGGGCCGGACAGCGAATATTTTGACTGGTTTTTCTTCAACAAGGAAAAGTATGCCTGCGGGTATGCCACCTTCGCCCATACGCCGGATATGCCAAAGCTGAACCTTCAAAATGAGGCCGCGGCCGCCTACTTTGTGCAGGTAGGCCGCTACTGGTTAAAACAAGCCCATGTGGACGGCTGGCGGCTGGATGTATCACCGGAGGTGTGGCCGGATTTCTGGCGGCAGTTCCGCAAAGCGGTACTGGATGAAAACCCGGATGCTATCCTGGTAGCGGAATGCTGGGATGATTCCCGCCAGTGGGTCAGCCAGGGCGACATGTTCGACAGCACCATGCATTATGTGCTGTCCCGGGCCATGTGGCTGTACTTTGCGGAGCGGAAAATCAGCCTCCAGGCATTTGATGCGCGTGTCAACAAAGCCATGGCGCTGTACCCCTGCGCGGTACAGGAAGTTTTGTGGAATTTTCTGGGCAGCCACGATACGCCAAGGTTTTTGACCAGGGCAGGGGGCGATGAAAGCCGCCTGCGGGCTGCCGTCTTCTTTCAAATGACGCACCCCGGCGTGCCCATCGTTTACTATGGGGACGAATTGGGGTTAACCGGCGGTCCCGATCCGGACTGCCGCCGGCCTATGCCCTGGGGCAAGACGGAGGGAAACGCCCTGCTTACATACTACAAACAGCTTATCAGTTTGCGCAACGGCAGCGATGCGCTGCGCCATGGAACCTTCAAAACATGGCATATAGGATCCGACGGTTTGTACGCCTATCTTCGCAAAAGCGAAACACAGGAGGCACTGGTGATTTTCAATACCGCCGATATTCCGGTGGACAGCATGCTTCCCCTACCGGAAAGCTTCCAGGCACGGGAAGAGTGGATCAATGGCCTGAATGGAGAGGCATTGCCTGTTATAGGCGGAGCGGTACATGCTAAGCTCGCCCCGGGCCAAGGCGTTGTACTATTCAGGGAAATCCAATACCAATCCAAAACACAAATGCTTTGATGAATATGGAAACGCCGTTGACGATGTAGGGCGGGGGCTTGCTCCCGCCGTCAGCATGCATACCTGATGCATAGGGAACGGCGGCGAACGCCCGCCCCCGCCCTACTGGTTGCATTATTGCGCTGATGCTGTATCCTTGGAGGAATCGGAGCAAGATTTGGAATGGTATAAACAAAAAAGCGGCGGGAGAATTTTCCCGCCGCTCGATGTATTTGGGCTATTTTTTGTTTTCCGCAATCTCGAGCGCCGCGCCCACAAAATCCCGGAACAACGGATGGGGCCGGTTGGGCCGGCTTTTCAGCTCCGGGTGGAACTGCACGCCCACAAACCAGGGATGGTCCGCAATCTCCACGATTTCCACCAGGTTCCGCTCCGGATTGCGGCCGGCGATGCGCATGCCCGCCGCCTCAAACCGCTCCAGATAGTCGTTGTTGAACTCGTAGCGGTGGCGGTGGCGCTCCCAAATCTCCTGTGTATCGTAGGCCTTCTGGCTGAAGGTGCCCGGCACCAAACTGCAGCGGTACTTGCCCAGCCGCATGGTGCCGCCCAGGTCCTGCAGGTTTTGGTCCGGCATCAGGTCAATGATGGGATACGTGGTGTGAGGATCGGTTTCGGTAGTATTGGCGCCATGCAGATCCAGCACATTGCGGGCGAATTCTATGACTGCCATCTGAAGCCCAAGGCACAGGCCGAAGAAAGGTATTTTCTTTTCCCTGGCATAGCGGACGGCCACCATCTTGCCTTCCAATCCCCTGGCGCCAAAGCCGCCGGGAACCAGGATACCGTCGGCGTTTTCGAGCCGACCGGCCACGTTCTCCTGGGTCACTTCCTCTGCGGGTATCCAATTAATGCGCACCTTGGCATGATGGTAGATGCCCCCATGGGTCAGCGCCTCCACCACGCTCAAATACGCGTCGGGCAGCTCCACGTACTTGCCGACCAAGGCAATCGTAGTAGTTCTGTCACAGGTAAGCTGCCGCTCCACCATGGCCTGCCACTCGGTAAGATCGCATTCTCCTTCCGGAATGCCCAGCATCTGGCACACTTTTTGATCCATGCCCTCAGCGTGGAGCATCAGAGGCACCTCATAGATGGTGCGCGCGTTGAGGTTTTGAAACACCCTGTCTACCGGCAGGTTACAGAACAGGCTCATTTTGGCCCGAAGCTCATAAGGAATGGGATGTTCACTGCGGCACACCAGCATATCCGGCGAAATGCCGATGGCGCCCAGTTCCTTCACGCTGTGCTGGGTGGGCTTTGTTTTCAACTCCCCTGCCGCACTTAAATACGGCACCAGCGTCACATGGATATACAGGCAGTTTTCCCGGCCAACCTCGGCGCGCATCTGCCGGATGGCCTCCAAAAAAGGCTGGCTCTCAATGTCGCCCACGGTGCCGCCGATCTCGGTAATGACCACGTCCGGCGGATTTTGTGTGCGTGAGATAGCCAGAATGTTTTTCTTTATTTCGTTGGTAATGTGGGGAATGACTTGGATGGTGGCGCCCAGGTACTCGCCCCGGCGTTCCCTGTCGATAACCGTCTTGTACACACGGCCGGAAGTGATGTTGGCTGCCTGCGTCAGGCTTTCGTCGATAAACCGTTCATAGTGACCCAGATCCAGGTCGGTTTCCGCGCCATCGTCGGTGACGAATACCTCCCCGTGCTGGTAGGGGTTCATGGTGCCGGGGTCGACGTTGATATAAGGGTCGAACTTTTGGATGGAGACCTTTAACCCACGGCATTTGAGGAGCCGCCCCAGGGATGCCGCCGTGATCCCTTTGCCCAGGGAAGAGACCACTCCGCCGGTCACGAAGATGAATTTGGTGTTCATACCGCATCCTCCCTTCCGCTGTTCCCGAAAAAAACCATGCTCCATTGTACAAGCC
>JAEZQK010000064.1 GCA_023413135.1 Bacillota bacterium | reverse complement strand
TGACTGTTCCGAACGGATGCTCAACGATTTGCTGTCGGCGTTTGTAGATCGCCATATTCTCCTGTGTCCGCTTATCCGTTTCCTCGTAGATTTTGCTGTACTCGCCGCGTGTCACAGTGCGGTATGGGCGCTTGCCGCTTAAGGCTGATTTTCTGGTTTGATTTCTGGTTTGAGTTCCCCGTATTTATTGCGGCGAGTGGAAGGTGGGTTTATGGGAGCATTTTTACGTTTTGGATTGCGACCTTTTTGATTAGCCATTGTCTTCACCTCGAATATAGTTTAGATCGAGACGTACGGATTATTCTGGCAATATATACTTCATGAGAGAGTAAACACCTATTCAAAATTTGTGCGCTGGGCTTTTCCTTGTATCAAAGCGAACGTTTTGTTTTGGTGGAGGTGAGGGGAATCGAACCCCTGTCCGCTAAATCGCTGATATGACTTTCTCTGAGCATAGCCTAAGTTTTAGGATTCCCCCTGCCTTTCCCTTGCTGTGGGCGTTATCACCTTGACGACCAGCCATCTTGGAAAACCACAGGGGCGGTTCCTTCGGTTACAGTATTACAGACCACACACAAACCAAATGAACCGTCGCCTTGGTTTCTGATGATGTGAAAAAGCCCGGAGAACCTTGATTTTGAGCATTTGAGGATAATGCGAACGCTCTGCAACCTAAGGATTGTGCAAAGTCTGTGTTCAAAATCAAAGACGATGGAAAGGCACGATGGGCGATCCGGTAGATACGAGAGGCTGAACAGGCCAGAGCAGCGCTACCTAACAGGAATATTGATCTCCTGTCCAGCAAAGATGAGCGCTGGGTTTGTTATCTGCGGATTCGCTTGTAGAATTTCTTGTACCGTAACATTAAACCGGGCGGCAATGATGTAAAGGGACTCACCCGGTCTAACTATATATTTCACTACTCCAGGTGGTACTACTGGGCCGGGGATGCATTCAGCACCTAAAGCAGTCCAAGTTTCAAAATCTGCCACGCCTGTAATTACTTCTATTTCTCGTATGCTGCGTTGGAACGCAATAAGTGCTCTCTGGGTTCTTGCTCCAAATATGCCGTCTGCAGGACCTGGATGAAAGCCAGCTACTCTCAGCAAGGTTTGAAGCCTGACAACATCATTGCCCCGGCTCCCACGTTGCAGAAGTGGACATACAGGCGTCGGGGGTGTTGGCACTTCAGTAGATACACGTATTATTTGCCCAGGAAATATAGTGTCAGGATTGCTGATTTGGGGGTTTAGTGCTAAAAGGGCAGATACGGTTGTATTAAATCTTTGTGCTATCAATGAAAGTGTATCACCTTGCATAACTGTATAGATCATATTGACCTCCAAACAACAACACTTCTTGAATCATAATATGACTCTTCAAGGTAATTGTTTACGATTTTGGAGTGTTTTGTCTTAAATCTTTTCTGCCAGCCATTTGAATCAATTAACTGAAAAGAGCCTGCAATCTCAACGGATAACGGGCTCTTTTCATGGTCTGGGTAAGAGGATTGGAACTCCAGTCCGAAAGCTCGCTAGTATGACTTTACATAAAGACCCATCCCCTGTATTCCTTCCTTTTACCTCCAATTCCCCGTCCTCCTCCCCGGGTCCAGGGCCCGTTCTCCATCTGGCTCAATCGGCGCATTACTCGCTATCGCTCGTACTACCATCCGACTCAATCGGCGCGCTGCTGCGCTACCGCTTGCATCGCTTGTTTCGTCGGCCTCCTTCATCTCGCTTCATCCGCCACAGGCGGCACTCGATTCCGGAGCCTGTTTCGCCAGCCTCCTCCACACCGCCCTATTCTGCCACTGGCAGGGGCGGTGTTCCGGAACCACAGGCGGCGCTTCGGCTACGGAGCCCTTGGTCGTTTTAAAAAAACGCAGGGACGGTTCACTCGGTTATAGTTTTACAGACCACACGCGAACCAAACAAACCGTCCCCGTGGTTCCTATTGGATTGAATTCATCAATTCAAAAAAATATTCAGATTTATGAGTTCTGTAAAGATTGTACCAGGCATCTAATGTCCTTGCAGAAAACACGTCCAAAGCTCTCAAGACATGTGCGGAAAATTCCAACGGAGCTATTCCGGAAGCAGTTATCAGTTTTCCATCTGTTACGGCAGGCTCCTGCTTATAGTACTTTTCTCCTGCATAGTTCGGGCAGATCATTTTAAGATAATCCAAATCATTGCTTGTATGCCAGTTTGAATCCAGTAATCCTTTGAGAGCAAGACCTGTTGTTGCACCACAAATCGCAGCCACAATAATACCTTCCTTTAAACACTGCGCTGCCTTTGACAAAATGGGTTCATGAACTGTTTGGGTCCATGTATCTCCGCCAGGTAAAATCAGGGCATCTGCGTTTTTGATGCTGTACTCATCAAGTTCTATATCAGGCAATATTTTTAGGCCCCCCTTTGTAATAACAGGAGTCTTTTTTGTTCCCACCGTAACGACTTTTGATGGGGTTAAGCCTTTCTTATAGTACCTTCCGGAGTTTAGTTCCGCAGTTAAATAACTTACTTCCCAATCTGCCATTGTATCAAATACATAGAGACATACCGCATTATTTTTCATACACACGCCCTCCATTTTTTTGTTTTTCAAGTGCTGATCAACATCCATCCTTAATAAAGGACGATGTCTGTCTTCATAATAAAATAGCTTCACTGACAACTGCTGTCAGTGAAGCTATCACAATTGATAATAATCCATTAATTCCGATGCAACAGAGGCAAGCTTTTTCTTTAAGCTCTGCGGCTCGATTACTTGAATAGCCTTTCCATAAGATAGGAGGAAATTGGGCACATATGCATGAAGCGCTCTTTCGTCAAGTAAAAAAACTGCTTGATTTGGCGTACGCTCTTTCAGATAATGACCTAAAAACCAATGAATGCACAAATCGTCCAAAGCTTCTGACCTGCCGCGAATAATGAATGATACCGCCCCATTCCTACTTTCAGGATCCGGTAAAAGACTATGTAAAAAAAATCTCCTGGCAGAAAAGGTTTCCGGCCTTCTAAACATCATTTGCGTCCGTTGTATCCGAAAAATCCGTTCTGCCCGAAAGCTTCTGATTTCATTTCGAAGATGGCAAAATCCAACCGTATACCATTTATTGTTCCAATAGAGCATTCCATAAGGGTCAATCACTCTTGATCGGGGTTGTTCATCACGGCTTGTACGGTATTCAATTTCAACAGAATATTCGTTTGCTATGGCCTGCTCCAGTTCCTCCAATATCAGCTTAACAGACAGGTCTATATCACGGTTTAACACTTCGAAACCGGCCAAGTGGCGGTTGAGGATACTTTCCTGCTCCCGGTTTGAATACAATTTCAATTTTTGAGTTGCATTGTTTAACGACTCACTGAAAGGGTATCCCGCTTCGTTGGCAAATACGGCGGCATGAAGCAGCGCTTTTTGTTCTTCAACATCGAAAAACAATGGTGCATGGACAAAATCACTCAGTAAACTATATCCACCGTTCTGGCCTGCATCTGATACAATCGGTACTCCGCTAGCGCAGAGCGAGTCAATATAACGGTAAACAGTTCGTACATTTATCTCTAATTTTTCCGCTATTTGTTTTGCAGTTATTTTTGATCCAGAATTTAGCATCCATAAAATCGCTAGCATATTATCGTTTTTTGCCATTGGGCATCCTCCTTTCCTGTCTTATTCCATTCCACCCAAAAAGTGGCATTGGGACGTCAGACTGTGTCAAAAGTCTCGACTCACGTTATGCTATATATGGTATAATTATATCCTGTTTCATACAGTATATTGTGTTATAAAGGGCGATTTTAGGCGTTTTGACACAGTCTGCCGTCCCTTGTGTCACAGTATCCTGCTCAAAAACTCCCTTGTCCTAACCTGCTTTGGATTGCTAAATATCTCCTCCGGCGAGCTGTCTTCCACAATCATGCCGTCATCCATGAAAATGACACGGCTGCATACATCCCGGGCAAAGCTCATTTCATGGGTCACCACCAGCATGGTGAGGCCCGTCTTGGCCAAATTCCGAATCACGGTGAGTACCTCGCCAACCATTTCCGGATCCAACGCACTGGTAGGTTCGTCAAAGAGCAGCACTTCGGGGTCCATTGCAAGGGCGCGGGCAATAGCCACCCGCTGCTTCTGTCCACCGGAGAGCTGGGCGGGGCGGGCGTCCTGGTAAGGGAGCATACCCACCTTTTCCAGGTACAAAAGCGCGTTTTCCTTGGCTTTTTGCCGGTCGCGCTTGAGCACATGGGTTTGCCCTGTCATGCAGTTTTCCAGTGCGGACATGTTATTAAACAGGTTAAAGGATTGGAACACCATCCCGACCTTGGCGTGGAACATGGCCCGGGTCCACCCGGTTTCCGCGTTTTTGCCATGGAAGTAAATCTCTCCGGCAGTAGGCTGCTCCAGATAGTTGATACAGCGCAAAAGCGTGCTCTTCCCGGATCCGGATGCGCCAATGATGCAGGTAACGTCCCCTTGCGCAACGGAGAAGGAAATATCCCTTAGCACCTCATTGCCGCCATAGCGCTTGTTCAGGTGCGCTATTTCCAACACAGGGCCGCCGGTCTTTTGCTTATTTTCCATGCTTCCCGCCTCCCTTTGGCAGCGTGATCGCGCTGCGGCTGCTTGTTTGGGAACCGTGGATGGTGTAGCTGCTTTTGCCGTCCATCTTTTTCTCCAGGAAGCGCAAAATACGCGTTACGGTAAAGGTGAGAATAAAGTAAATGACGGCCGTGATGAAGAACACCTCAAAGTAGCGCATATAGCTGCCCGCGGCGGACTTGCTCATAAAGTACAGCTCGGTGACGGAGATAACGTTCAGCACGCTGGAATCCTTGATGTTCACCACGAATTCATTGCCGATGGAGGGCATGATGTTGCGGACGGCCTGGGGCAGCACCACATAAATCATGCTCTGGAAATGCGTCATGCCAATGGCGTATGCCGCTTCCTTTTGCCCTTTCTCCACGCTGATGATGCCGCCGCGTATGATTTCCGCCATGTAGGCGCCGGTGTTGATGGAAACGATGAAGATGGCGGCCGTGAGCACATCCATGCGGATGTGCAAAAATTGCAGCGCGCCGTAGAAAATAACCATGGCCTGCACAATCATCGGCGTGCCACGGAAAACTTCAATGTAAATACCCAGCAAAAAAGACAAGCCCATTACGGGAACCTTCTTATACCAGGCATCCGTAGGTCTAACGGGTATGGTACGCAAAATGGCAACAATAAGACCAATCACAAAGCCAATGATTGTCCCGCTGAGCGCGACCAACAAAGTATTTTTGGTTCCTGCCCAGAACAAGGGGCCGTATTTTTGCAAAATAAACAGCACCCAGTCAAAGAAGTTGTCGGTGGTGGGCATCTGGTTCACTCCTTGCGAGCAATGGGAAACGTAAAACGGATGGAAAGGGAACGGCGGCAGGCGGTGAGCCAAACTGTCCGTTCCCTGTATTAGGCCGTGAAGGATTATTCTTGTGTGAGGGGTTGGCGCATGGTGGCATCCAGCATCAGCTGCAGGCGGGTGGCGTCGTCCAGGCCGACCAAAATCTTGTTGATATCAGCGGTCAGGGGGCTGCCCTTCTTTAGGCCAACTGCGATTGCCACATCATCTGGAGAGGTTTGGAATCCATTACCCTGGTCAAAGGCGACGTAGCAAAGGTCGGGGTTGGCCATCACATCCGCTTCCGCACCGGGACGCTCTGCAATATAGCCATCCACAAAGCCACTGCGCACTGCCACGGTCATGGCGGGGAAGCTTTCCATGGCAGTGGCCTTTTGGACGCCCGGGATCTGATCGATCACCGTGTAGTGGAAGGTGCTGAGCTGCCCGGTGATGTTGGCGCCCGTCAAATCTGCAAGAGACTTTGCGCCGGCAAACTTGCTGTCCTTCCTGACCACCACAACCAGCTCGCTGGTGTAGTAGAGTTCAGAGAAGTCCAGCTTGGTCTTGCGCTCCGCTGTGGGGCTCATGCCGGCGATAATGGCGTCAAACATGCCGCTATCCACGCCCATGGGCAGGCCGTCCCACTCGGTCTTCACAATGACCAGCTCCTTGCCAAGGCCCTCTGCAATGATCTTGGCGATCTGCACATCGTAGCCATCTGCATAACCAATACCGCCTTCGATGGGCGCGGTAAACTCATTGGCTTCGGCTTGGGTCCAGTTGAAAGGGGCATAGTTGCATTCCATGCCGACGCGGAAGGTGCCCTCTGCCATGGCAGAACCTAGGGTTAGGATCATCATGAGGATAAGAAACAAGGAAACTGTTTTTTTCATAGTAGATTCCTCCCTGTTCATAATACAGAAAAAAGCAGCGGTTGCGGCAATGCGCAATCGCTGCTCCTATCTACGGATAAAAGCGGTCGAATAGCGCTCCACGGAAAACCGTGACAGACGGCGAAATATTCTTCCGTCGCCCAATGAAAGGATTTCAACGGGTCCTTTCATTTCGGCGGCAATCCCTTTCTTCCTGCTGTCTGCGCCTGTTGAAGACTCTGGCAGGGGTACTCTTGATTGACCGCTCCTCTATTCTTTCGGGCTATGGGTTTCCATCGCCCGATTTCAATTCTTATTGTACAGGGTTTATAGCCAGTGTCAAGGGAAAAAACAAAAAATTTTAGCATTTTCTCCCATTGTATCCTTACTTTTGTCATTTCCCCTGCCATATCCCCTTAGGTGGGCGTATAGTTTCGGTAGCCTCATGCCTTTTTTACGCGGTGTTGGTTTGTTATCTTGCATACATTCAGCATCTCAATGAAGCGTTCATTGTCTTGCGCATCCTGTATTACCTGCCTTAATCGTTCCCGCGAAGCATGACATGAAAAACATTCGTTTTGCTTTGCTTTTGTGCTCCTGGGAACATAAAAAACACTGGATGCCGGTGGAGGGCTACTCTATAGTTGTAGTACCCGGCATCCAGTCCCATATAGTCCGGAGGATAACCAAGCCGCCTGGGGATATCGCGCAAAATGTCTGGGATAGGTTCCACATCACTTAAGTTGGCTATGGTTACGCGTATGTGAACGATCACTTTTAAGCGGCTGTCAACTGTCCGGTTTCTTCCTCCAATCGGCGTTCCACGGCTTCCCCTGTACAGATATTCAACGAATATCATTAGTGGAGTGGAGTATTTTGCCTACTATTCAAATTTAATGCGGGCCAATATATCTGCATAATCATCGGAGAGGGCTTCATAGCTGTCCGGGAAGTTAGTAAATGCGATGGTATATGTATCGGACCCATAAAAAAAGTAGACAAACATACTTTTCATCTTAAGTCCGCTGAAATCGTAAGTACAGACAAACTTCCTTGCGTCTTTACCATCAACCTTGACGCTTTGGGTTTCTCCCTCGTATTTTACGTTTTTATATGCATTCTCATTGGCTGCTTTCGCTTTTTCCGTTACGGCATCAATGGTATCTCCCGTATACCCCTGTTTCATAACCATAAAGACTGCTGAGCCATCTTTGATGTAGTGTGCGGGCAGTTGGGACCCCTCCACCGGCGTCCATCCGTGTGGAAGATCAACCGTAACCTTTATCTCTTTTTGTGGTATGCTTGTCTCGGGCTGAGTTTGGATGCCTTGGCTGCTAAGTGATGCCGTATTTTGCGGCAGTTTGGGATTGCCGGTTGTTCCTTGTTCTGTACAACCGCTAAGAAACGGCATCATCAATACACACAAGAGTATCATAATCAGTTTTTTCATCTTTTTCATCTCCTGTTTAGCGTTACTGTTATGAGTCCCAATATCATGTTACCTGCGACCCCATCAATAGAAGCAGTAAGGTAGGCCGCCTTATAGCTTACTCCCACAGCCGCCGCAGAATTTGGTACCCGGTGGGTTTTTATCACCGCAGGACGGGCACGGTGCTTCAGCCGGCGCTGTCATGGAAGCGCCGCAGTGATTGCAGAAACGCACCCCCTGCGCGTTTTTTTCCTTGCATTTGGGGCAGGTAGCCAGCGCCAGTGACGCACCGCAATTATTGCAAAATTTTCCCGCTCCGGCAGGCTTCCCGCAGGAGGGACAAACCACCGTTTTGCTCTCCAGCTTGCCCTTCCAGACAACGGCACTCTCGGCAGCTTCTTCTATATTGCGTCGCATGGCCCCGGCCCGCCCCTTCGCCACCGCCACCTCCTGCCGGGGGGCGCAGTCGGTGCAGAGCATCTCGTCCTCGTTGTAGCAGGCGTCGCAAACCCAGCTATGGCAGCCGTGACAACGGTGAAAGTGCCGCTGGGCTTCATTTTTTGCCCGCTCAAACGCTTTCTCATGCTCCTTCTGCCATTCGGGACTCATCCCCTCAAAGCGGTCGGAGAGGATACTCCCTCCCCGTTCCAGCGAATAGACTATGTCACTGACTCGGCCCCCAAACAGGCTGCCAATGGCGCCGATGCCCTGGGCCAAGCCCCGCAGGCCGCGCCCCTTTCTGTATGTTTCCGATTCAATAAAGCTGCTTTTAAATCCGTCCTGGCACAGGTCGCAGTAGAAGGTAAACTGGAACCCCGCCTCGGTGGAATTGTCCTCATAATTGCGTGTAAAGGCTTGCAGCATATTCCTTACCTCATATCTTAATTGGTTTTAATTTTTTACCGCAGGCAGTGCATTTCGTGTTTTCAAAAAACTGCAGAGCGCCGCAGCGGGGATTTTGGCATTGTACCATGAGCGACTTGCCGCAAACCTCGCAGGCTTCCTGCACAAAGGTCTGCTTTTTGCAGACGGGGCAGGGGATCGACAGGGGCCGGCCGCAACCGGAACAGATTGGCTGACCCTTCTTAATCGGGCGCAGACAGGCGGGGCAGAGATAGCCGAAAGGACTGCCGCTTAAGCAGGAGGGACAAAACCGTGTGTCCGTCTCTATGAATGCTCCGCAGTGGACGCAGGGCTGCTTGTAACTTGCCATACGATCATCCCGCTTTCGCACCGCACTCACCGCAGAAGCGGGTGTTGGGAGTCAGCGGTGCGCCGCACTTTACGCATTTGGATGTGCCCAGCTTCGCCCCGCATTCCTGACAGAATTTTACGCCGTCCGGGTTCAGATAGCCGCATGAGGGGCAGGTATGCTCCTGTTCCTCGGCTTGCTGGGCCGCCTCCTTTGCGTCCTTCTCCGCCTGAGCGCGCTTAAGCTTATCAGCGGCTTCGAGCAAATTTTCCTGTACCAGCTTCAATCTTCTCTCCAATTCGGGAAACCGTCCGCTTTCCTGTTTCAAAGCCTGTTTTCCGATTTGCACATACAACTCTGCTTCCTGTCTTTGCAGATCGCTCAGTTCCGATTGGGCTGTCATCAACTTCACGTTGGGATCGTTCTGTGGCATAAAGCCCGAGAGTCCTTTCATAAGTCCGCCGAGTCCGCCGAATAAATCATCCATATCTCGTTCAACCTCCCTGTTTCAAATTAAATTCATTCATATTTACTCCTTGTACAAACCATTCGTAATATTGTCCAAGCCCTCTGCCTGTATCAGATACTTGGGCATGTTCAAAGAATATATTTCCCGTGAGTTCCACACAACAAACCAGTACCCATCCCCTTTATGAGGGATGTATACCTGCATTTTTACCTCAAAAGAGCCTGGAGCATATTCAAAATTTTGTGACAGTTCAATTGTACAGGTCTGCTCTGCCAAAGAGTATGTATTCCCCTTAAAATCCACCATTCCCATAACCTCTAAATTGGATTGTGCATTCTCCCCATCAACCATGTTATAAATAACAGGAATGCTGTCTCCATCCTGGTATGGGCTTTGATCATCATTGTGTATCAGCTTCTGTTTGAAAATGACATCATTATCAATCTTTTCAAAGTCCGAAGGCTTCTCATTGACATATACCCTGAGCACCATACCATCTGATACCATCTTTATGGCTTTGTTTTCTACATCCAGCCCTAAGGGAGGAGGCTCATATGTTACAGGGTCTATGAGCACGATAGGCGTAAAATCCGCTTCATTTGGTATATCCGCCCACGCCTGCCTCATTGCCATGCCTTCATCTACCGCGGTTAAATCAAATGTGTTGGTATTGATGATTACCATGGTGAGATTAGGCGGGTATTTCGTAACGACAATAAATATATTGTTATTATCCAACGTACCGTTTACTGTATAATACGCATCTCCCTGTGTATCTTCCATGATCAGCTTTGCGCCTTCCATGAACCGCTTGTATATGCCTGCCACCTCTTTGAAGGCCTTCTTGGTCTGATAGGTTATAGAAAATGATACGCCATCCTCGTAGGTATCTGTAATATTCGCGTTTTTCACGATAGGGACGATATTGCTGGGAAAACCGGAAGGCAATTCCAGATTGCTGCCGTGCCGTTCTATAGGCTGTATCGTATCGGATTTGACAGGAGCATCTTTCATGCCTTCCTTAACCGCCGGCTCGGCCGCTGCCCATTCGCCGAAGCAACCTATAAAGGCCACACTTACGAATGCAAATATAAATAATGCAATTACTAATCTTTTCATAATATCACCGTATCTTTTGAATTTGCATATCCGATTGCCCTTAAGCAATGCGTTCCTATTCATGAACTTTACTGTACCGGCTTAAGTGTCCAGAAGGATGCATAATGGGAGTAGATGGGGAAAACAAATGTGATTATACCAAGTCATACAGACTTTTTACTTTGGGAAAATATCATTCACTTTTCTTAAAGTGACATTTTGCAATGCCATTACAAAAAACTGTTCACAGGATATGTGAACAGCATTGAATACGAAATCTATTTCATTTTTGCATAAGCATTTTTTTGTACTCTGAGGGTGACAAACTTGTATTACGCTTGAAAGCTACTGCAAAATGTCCCGCATTTACAAAGCCGCACAGCTTTGCGGTTTCCTCGACGGAATTTTCTTTTCTTCCCAGCAGCTCCTTTGCCTTCTCCAAGCGGATATCCATTAAGTACCGGTGGGGCGTCTGCCCGATGCACTCCTTAAACACACGTTTAAAATGACAAGGGCTTAAATAAATGAAATTGCAGATATCATTGATGCTGATGCTGGTTGCATAATATTCCTGCATTAATTGGATGGCTTCACGGATGTATTGATTGTCCTCGCCGATTTTTCCCGTATGTTTTACGTTATCAGCATTCAAGTCCCGGATCGCCTGAAATACGATCTGTGTACAGAGGCTTTGTATCATTTGAGGATAGGACACTCCATAATTCATCAATTCCAATTGAAATTTACCGATTAGGTCCAGCAACTGATTGCTGTATCGGTTCTGAATGTTCTTGAATTGAAAAGCATTTCCGCCTGCTATTTCAGTGGATACCCTTTGAAAAAAATCTTTTTTTACAGCGATGTGCAGGTATTTGCCATGCTCACGGTTATCACAGGGCACACCATAAACCTCTTCCCATGGCTGAATGACCAGCATATCGCCTTTTTTTACATGGTACTGCACATCGCCGACTCTTGTAATTGGTGCACTTGAAAAAAACAGAACAAAGTGATAATCATCAACACACAGTATTTCTCCGACCTTGTATTCCTCAGGCTCAAAAATAGCGATGTGCCGGCAAATGGTTGCTTTCGTTCTTGAATACATATCCGGTGGTATCGTTTTAACAAAGTAATGAAAGCCATGCTTCATCATTTCACCATCCTATGTACAGCCCTTACGCGGGTCGGAGGGTTTCGCCACATTCATTGGAATCATCCATGAGATACCAACACAGCACGCCAGGGTTCCCTGTGCTATGGTCAATATCGAGCCGTCCCTCCTATGCTTGCCTCGGCTGCCACCGCCATGAGACACAGAGAACCATCCCCATGTACTATGTGTAGCATAATATCATTCTCGTGTCAACAGAACCATCAATCGAAGCTTCGCATCTTTGTTTTTCTATATTATTGGGCAGAACTGTCCTGCCCAGGCCCGCCGTTCTCATTCCCCGAATCATCGGCCGGGCTGTCTTCCTCATCCTCCCGGTCATCTTCGTTAAGGCTCTGCCTGTATGCATCGTCGATTTCATGAAAATCCGCAGGCTCTGCGGGCTCCAAACGCACCCTGGGCTGTTGTATGAGAATCAGGGTCCGGGCGATGGCCGACTGGGGATAGTACACAAAACCGAAGCCCAGGAACGCGCAGGGCATGAAAAAATGATAAATCAGAGTGTGCATAGCATAGCCAAGGAAATTTGGGGCGTATGTATATGTCGCAAAATACAACACGTAAGGGATCAACAGAAATTTTGCAGCAAGCCTGATTTGCACACGGAAAAATTTCCCGAAAACACCATAGGAATGGATGGCCCCGCGCGCCGCCTGGCCCCGGGTAATCGCCGCGTGGATGCAGAAAAAGTCCACCGCCCATTGCAACATGATCAGAACCGGCAGATTCAGCAGGGGATACTGCATCCACATGGCAAAGACGGGAGATTCTCCAGTGAAGAGCTGCTGAAGCATCAACATGGAAAAGACTTGAGATTCGCCAGTAAAGAGCTGCAAATCAGGCTGTATGATAGAAACAACCAGTGCCGGAATCCTGCCGGCGAAAACACCACGGACAAAATAGGCCAAGACCACGGTGAAAACAATCATCAGGAACCGGCCGAGGGACCCGGCTTTGACCCACCGAAAGGGATCCAAAATTCCCTTTACGGCAAAGTTTTCCCCCCCAACCAGGCGTGCAAGCCAGCCAAAAAGGCACAGAAACAGCAGCGGGATCAGCAGCTGCATAAAGTAGTCCAGGCACAGGATTACTACGTATGGCAAATCCCGGGCCGCAAATATGAGCAAATCGGAAGACGCATGAACCAGCAGCATGTAGCACGCCGCCCACAGGATCCATTGCAGCCGGTTGGCCCGGAATATCATTTTCGTCCGGAAGAGCACCTGTTCCGTTTCGTTTTTGTAAGGTTCATACCGGTTCAATTCCGCGGTTACTTCGTTCGCATTGGTTTGAAGATCGCTCATACAGACCCTCCCAGTGTCTTTTGTATCCGTCACATTTGCTGCATTATGCCTGAACAAGGGAAATGTTTATTTCGAACGGGAATATTTTATATGAACCATTATATACCATTTTCCGGTTGACCCACAAGGGGATGCAAGAAAAAGCCCTGTGTGCTTTTGACGGCTATGACGTGACGGAACTTCAGGGCTTTTGTGTGGCTTCAAACTTCCGGGCCAGTTCCTGAACATACTCAGGGCGGATGTCCCCCATGTCGCTTCGTTCCTGATTGGTGAACGCACCCTTGGCGAACCTTTCGATATATGGCTTTATGAAATCAGGCGCGTGTTTCAAAAGATACACAGAACCGTATTCGAAGCAATGATAATCGCCGTCCAGGATACCCGCCTTCAGCACGTCGGTCAGCATATCGTCCTTGGGCATATCCCGTATTTCACCTGACAGCATCATGCGTTGCTGCTGCCCGTCAAAGTAGACCAGCGCGTAAGGGCTATCGTAGAAAATCTCGTGGCCGTTGACCGTAAGCGTGTGGTAGTCCCCCGCTTCCGCAAGTGTGTACCGGATGCCGCGTTCGAATTCCTTATCGGAAATCCGATAAAAATGCATCCAGCCGCCATCGATTTTTCATGCGCCTGGTTCAGCCAGGAAAATATGACAGTCTGGTGGGAGGCATAAAACCCATACTGGGGATACTTTTTATCCTCTATCAATTGATGTCCATATCCGGCATTCCACAATCCCGAAAAATATGCGAGGTAAACGGCGCATCTTACCCCTATTGCCGCGACTGCCAGCCAGCTCAAGGCGTACTGGCGAGCAAATCCCTTGTTCCGCACCCTCAGCTTTTGCGTATCGTTGATGATAAAGCTGTTCCATGAGTTTGTGAAACTATGCAGATCATGGGACCTGATAGGCGGGGAACTTATCGCCGCAGACGGGACGAAGATGAAGGCAAGCAACAACAAAAAGATGAACTTCAGCCGAAAAAAGCTTGATGCCCGGATAGCTCATATTGATGAGCAGATAGAAAAATACTTCAACGAAATAGAAGAAACGGACCGGCAGGAGGATACCGTCGTACCGGATGGGCTTAAGAACCTGCTGGAACGAAAGGATCTGTACGAAAGCTATCAGGCCAGGCTGAATGAAAGCGGAGAAAACGAAATATCCGTGGTAGATTCGGATGCGCGGCTGATGGGGAACAACCGCGGTGGCGTGGACATGGCGTACAACGTACAAAGCGCGGTAGATGCCAAACATGACCTGATCGTGGAATATGACGTTTCCACCAATCCCTCGGACCAGAATCGGCTGGGCAGCATGGTCAAAAAGGTGAAACGCCGGTTAAAACTCAAACGCTTTACCGTGGTAGCCGACAAGGGTTATTACAACGGAGAAGATCTGCAGCAAAAGGTACAAGGTCAAGGCCATTGTAGCCAAACAAAAGCCCAAAGAGCAGCCCGCTGATTTCCATACCGAGCGTTTCGTCTACGATCCAAAATCAGATACATACACCTGCCCGATGGGAAAGGTCCTTCACCCTCATGGCCTGAAAAAATCAAAGAGGCAAAATTATTTCAGCAAGGAAGCCTGTGCAGACTGCCCCCACAGAAATCAGTGTATTAGCGGCAAGCGTCCATACCGCACTGTGACACGCGGCGAGTACAGCAAAATCTACGAGGAAACGGATAAGCGGACACAGGAGAATATGGCGATCTACAAACGCCGACAGCAAATCGTTGAGCATCCGTTCGGAACAGTCA
>JAEZQK010000020.1 GCA_023413135.1 Bacillota bacterium | reverse complement strand
TGACAGACCGTCTGGATTTTGCTACCGTTACAGCCAAGACAGGGAAGCAGAACCCTGCTTCCCTGCCAACTTCAATCTTGTCGTTCTACGCAGTTTGGCGTTTACACAAAATTCGGGATAGACCCTCGCTTTTCAGATTGTTGCTGGTTTTTATCTTTTCAATAGTTGTTGAATGCCTTGAAGCGATCAGCCAAAGGGAATCGCCTTTTTTTACAACATACTTTGTATCAGCAGATACAATGAGATTTTGTCCTACGTAGATGGTATCTGATTTGAGCGAATTGTACTGCTTCAGCTGTTCGACGGTTACACCATAGGCTTTGGCTATTTTTGATAGCCAATCGCCAGCCTTTACAGTATAGGTTGTGGCCGCCAAAGCCTGTGTACCCAAAGCAATAAACAATAGGACCCCTACTGCAAACGCGAAAATGGACCTGACCGACTTCATCATACGCACCTCAAATCATTACTTTTTGATGAAATTTATTACAGAAATAATACACTAACGTGCATGGAATTACCATGTGTAATATCTGGCAATTATTCGGAAGATGAAGTGCGAAACAAATGCCGTTTTAGATGCAATATATCCTTCATTGGGAAAGAACACAGTCATCCTGAGGGAATGCAGCGACGAAGAACCGTTAAGAAGCGTGAAAGAATAAGATCATCCTTCACGCAGTGAAGGATGACAGTCGGCAAAGTTGAACTCAGAGTATTGTTCATGGGTTCATTCATTTTTTGTATGCTCAATGAAGCCCTTATGCGGGAATGGTATCAAAACCGCTTCCACCAGAAGGCGATTTTTTTATGCGTGCATGCTTTTGACGGATGGATCTGCAGGTATGGTCATACCTTTCCCCTCTCGCCTTGATTCACTTTACAGCTTCAGCTCTACTTTCACTTCCACAAAAGCTTTTATGACCCGGTCAATATCCTCGTGAGTATAACCTGCGGACATCTGGGTACGGATGCGGGCTTTTCCTTGAGGCACCACCGGGTAAAAGAATCCCACCACATATATCCCCTTATCCAGCATCATCGCGGCAAACTTGCCGGCCAGCTTTGCATCATACAGCATGACGGGAACAATGGGATGCTCGCCGGGGAGAATGTCAAAACCCAGGGCAGCCATCTTTTGGCGGAAGTACCGCGTGTTTTCAAGCAGCCGTTCCCGATAGGAAGAATCCTCCTTTAGCAGCGCCAATACCTCCAGGGATGCCGCGGCCAAGGAGGGAGTCAGGGTATTGGAAAACAGATAAGGGCGGCTCCTTTGCCGGAGCAGGTCGATGATTTCCTTCCTGCCGCTGGTGTAACCGCCGGATGCGCCGCCCATGGCCTTGCCAAGGGTGCCCGTAAGGATATCCACCCTGTCCATTACGCCGCAATATTCAGGTGTACCACGGCCATGCTTGCCCATGAAGCCTACGGCGTGGCTGTCATCCACCATGACAAGAGCGCCATATGCATCGGCCAGATCGCAGATGCCCTGAAGGTTGGCAATGTATCCATCCATGGAAAACACGCCGTCGGTGGCGATCATGATATTTTCCGCACCAGCCTCCTGTGCCGCCTGAAGCTGCGCCTTCAGATCATCAATATCACTGTTCTTATAGCGGTAACGCTTGGCCTTGCACAAGCGGACACCGTCAATGATGCTGGCATGGTTCAATTCATCGCTGATGATGGCATCCTTGTCGTTTAGAAGCGTTTCAAAAAGGCCGCCGTTGGCATCAAAGCAGGAAGAATACAAAATCGTATCCTCCATGCCCAGAAAATCGCTCAGGGCCTTCTCCAAATCCTTATGGATCTGTTGCGTACCGCATATGAACCGGACCGAGGACAGGCCGTATCCCCATGTATCCAGCGCTTCCTTCGCCGCCGTAATGATACGCGGATGATCACACAGCCCCAGATAATTGTTGGCGCACAGGTTCAATACACCTTTGCGCTCCGTGGTATCAATGCGAACGCCCTGCTTTGAGGTAATGATACGCTCGTTCTTATAAACGCCCTGTTCCTTGATCTCTGTGAGCCGTGCGGCAAAGCCCTCAAGCGCTTTTTTCATCTTCTTTTCTCCCCCGTACTATAGTCTGGTCCAATCGAGCACGACCTTGCCGGCCTTCCCTTCATTCATCGCACGGAGGCCTTCTTCAAAATCCTTCACATCAAAATGGTGCGTGATAACCGGGGTGATATCCAGCCCGCTTTGAATCATGGCGCTCATCTTGTACCATGTTTCAAACATTTCACGCCCATAGATGCCCTTGAGAATCAGCCCCTTAAAGATGACGTCATTCCAGTCGATCACCGTTCCGGGCTTGATAAAACCCAAAATAGCAATTCTCCCGTGATTGGACATGCTGGAGATCATGCCGTTGAACGCGTCGGGCGCACCGCTCATTTCAAGCCCTACGTCAAAGCCTTCGCGCATTCCCAGTTCGTGCATGACATCCTTCAGGTTTTCCTGGGCGCTGTTTACGCACCGCGTCACGCCTACCTTCCCTGCCAGTTCAAGGCGGTAGGGGTTGATATCACTGATGACGACCTTGCGCGCGCCAACATGCCTGGCCACTGCCGCAGCCATGATGCCGATCGGGCCCGCACCTGTGATGAGTACATCCTCGCCCGTCATATCAAACGACAAAGCAGTATGAACCGCATTGCCCAACGGGTCAAAACATGCCACAATGTCATCCGGGATGTCCGGGCTGCATCTCCAGACATTGGTGTAGGGGATACTCAGATACTCGGCAAACGCGCCATCCCGGTTAACGCCGACGCCCCGCGTGTTCGGGCAGTTATGCCTGCGGCCTGCCAGGCAATTGCGGCATTCACCACAAACAATGTGGCCTTCCCCCGATACGCGTTCCCCGACTTTGAACCCCTTCACATGACTGCCTAACGCCGCGATTACGCCTACGAACTCATGGCCGATGGTCAACGGGGGCTTGATGGTCTTCTGTGCCCAAGCATCCCAGTTGTATATATGTAGGTCTGTCCCGCAGATGGCCGTCTTCGTAATCTTAATCAACACATCTTCATCGCCGCATACAGGCATCGGAACTTCTTTGAATGTCAAACCGCGCTCGGGGCGCTCCTTAACAAGTGCTTTCATGCCATGTTTCCTCCTTGATGGTTGAAGCAACGAATGAGCATGTGTTCCGCAGCAAAAGTGTCATTCAACCTTATGCCCATTTTTCGTCGCGGAATACACATTTACCTGCTTATTTGAGGACGTTTCCTATTGTTAATTATGCATTGACGTCTATACAAAAGCGAGCCGATTCAAATTGACACCAGGATGACAAGCTAGTATCCTATTATTATTGATATGCACGCGCGTTCAAGTTTATTGGACAATCATGGTGCAAACAGAGGGGAGATATGCCGAATGCTTACAAAGAATGTCTTTGCGCCGATTCCGGGCAACCGTGTAAAGCCCTTGGGGTGGCTCCGGCGCCAGCTTGAAATCCAGGCCCAAGGCCTGAGCGGGCATCTGGACCTGATATGGCCGGATGTGAATAAAAGCCGTTGGATCGGTGGCGACAAAGAAGGCTGGGAGCGCGTCCCCTATTGGCTGGACGGGTTCATCCCCCTGGCATGGCTGCTGGATGATCAATCTCTACAGACCCGCGCCCGCCGCTATATGGATGCCATTTTGGAAAAGCAGCAGGAGGATGGCTGGATCTGCCCCTGCTCCCTGGAAGAGCGCAAGCATTATGACATCTGGGCTTTGTTTTTGATCGCCAAGGTGATGACCGTCTATGCGGACTTAAGCGGAGACGAGCGGATCCAGCCCGCGCTATACCGTGCCCTCAAGCAGTTTGACGCCCATATTGATCGTGCCACCCTGTTTAACTGGGGCGCCGCCCGATGGTATGAATGCCTGATCCCCATCTTCTGGCTGTACGAAAAGCAGCCGGAGCCCTGGCTTATAAAGCTTGCCCACAAGCTGCGGGCGGAGGGCATCGATTATACCAAGCTGTTTGATCCTTATATGGATCAGGAGCCCGAAGCGAAATGGACGTATTTGACCCATGTGGTGAACCTGGCCATGTGCTTAAAGCAGGAGGGGCTAATGAGCCGCATAACGGGAGGCGACCCGGATGCTTTTGCAAAGAAGGCATTACAGACTTTGTTTACTTACCACGGCATGGCAGTAGGGCACTTTACCGGGGATGAGTGCGTTTCCGGCGACAGCCCCATCCAGGGCAGTGAGCTTTGCAGCGTGGTGGAGGCCATGTACTCCTACGAAGTGCTGCTTTGTGCAGGTGGGAATCCCTTCTGGGCGGACCAGCTGGAGCGGCTGGCCTTCAACGCCCTTCCCGCTACCGTGAGCCCGGATATGTGGACCCACCAGTATGTGCAGATGACCAACCAGGTACAGTGCGCGCCCATGGAAAAGGAGCACACGCTGTTCCGCACCAACGGCCCCGATTCCCACATCTTTGGCCTGGAACCCAATTTCGGCTGCTGTACCGCCAACTTCAACCAAGGGTTCCCCAAGTTTGCCATGTCCACCTTTATGCGCACGGAAGATGGGCTGGTATCCGCCGTCCTTGCACCCTCCATGGTTAAAACCTGCATCGGAGATGCGCAGGTCACCTGCACTTTGAATACGGAATACCCGTTCCGCAATACCCTTCGCTATACCGTGGAAACGGACCGCCAGGTTTTGTTCCCCTTCTTGATCCGCATTCCCGGCTTTGCAAAAAGCGCCATAGTGGACGGGCAAAATGTGCCCGTGAACGGATACCATACCATCACAAGGGAATGGAGCGGCAAGACAGAAATCGACGTGACCCTTACCTTTGACTTTCATCTGGTGAAGCGCCCGCAAAACATGGCCTGCCTGTGGCGGGGCCCGCTTTTGTATGCGCTGCCCATCAAGGAGCGCTGGGAAAAGCACGAATACGAGGCAAACGGCGTCCCCCGGAAATTCCCCTACTGCGATTATGCCATCTATCCCGAATCGCCCTGGAATTACGGCTTTGCCGGCGATGATTTCATGGGTGCGGAGAGGGAAATGGGCGCATATCCCTTCAGTCCCGAAGGCGCGGCGATTACCGTGACTGCCTCGCTTGCGCAAGTGGAATGGCCCATGGAGCACGGCGCCTGCGCAAGGCTGCCCAAAGGCAGCAAAGCCACTAGCCCCTTCGAACAGATGACCATGATCCCTTATGGCTGCACAACCTTACGCATGACGGAAATGCCGATCGTTCAAGGGTAATATTCTTATGAAAGGATGTCTCCCATGCCATTCATCCCCTATGTATACCGCCATGCCCCCGTGCCAGGCGGCGGCTTTGTCACCGGCTTTGTGTTCCATCCCCGCACGCCCGGTATCGCCTATGCCAGAACCGACATTGGCGGCGTATACCGTTACGAGCCTGACAACCGCTCCTGGAAAAGCCTGTGCGACCACGTGACCCATCCCGGCAGATGGGAAACGTATCCCCTTTCACTGGCCCTGTCCCCTATGGATGAAAACCGGCTGTACATTGCCGCGGGAGACGGCAAAGATCAAAACCGGCTGTGCATTTCCTATGACCGCGGCGATCATTTTCAGTACGTGGATATACCTGCCGGCATTCACGGAAACGCCAGCGGCCGTGGCACAGGCGAGCGGCTGCTGGCCTCCGCTACAGATTCCGACACGCTTTACTTTGCCAGCCAGACAGGCGGGCTGTTTGTAACAAGGAATCTTGGCGCATCCTGGGAGCATATGGCTGTATGCCCGCCGGGAGGCCTGGAAGAAACCAACCTCACCTTTGTGTTCGCCCATCCGGACAATGAGAATTTTTTGATCGTCGGCACAAATGGCGAAAAAAACAGCCCGGATGGCATCATCCGCGGGCCGTCGCTGTATTTTTCCACGGATGGGGGCAAGCGCTTTGCCTGCCTGCCGGGTCAGCCGGCGCCCCTTCTCCACCCCGGCTCCACCTATCCGGGATACGTTGCCCAGCGGTATGCGTATGACGGGCAGTATCTGTACATCACCTTTTCCGCTCCCGGATATTGCTGGGCAGGGTTTAAAAGCTATGCCTGCGATACGGGCAGCTGCATTGACGGGATGCTGCTGCGATACCTTTTCTCCTCCGAAGGGGAGATACGGGAAATTCTCGATCTTACGCCGTCCGGGTATAACGATCCTGATTACCCCGCTCGCCGCCTGGGCTGCGGCCTTGGGGGCATATCCACCGATACGAATCATCCCGGGGCGGTGGTCATGAGCACCATATGCCATCCGCAACAGGATACGATTTACCATTCCGGCGATTTTGGATTGCATTTCACCCCCATCCTGCAGGGTCTTTCCATAGGGCATATCGATTTCACCGTGGATTACATGAAGCCCAAATTCAATGGCGGGCACTCCATCATCCACTGGATGGGCGATTTGAAAATCAATCCATTTGACGGGAACCAGGCCTTCTTCACTACAGGCACGGGCATTTTTGCCACCTTCAACCTGCAAGACGCACTGGAAAATAAAACCGTTGCCTGGCAGCCGCTGTGCGGCGGGCTGGAGGAAACAGTGCATCTGAATGTATACAGCCCGGCCACAGGCCCGGTAAAGCTGATTGACATCATCGGCGATTTGGGAGGTTTTGCCTTCCGGGACCTTGACCATCCCTGTAAGAACAGCTTTGCAGACGCACAAGGCAACCGGTATATCACCTGCATGAATGCCGATTATCCCGAATCCACCGCCCGCCCTGTAGCGGTTACCGCCCGGGGCAATTGGAAAGGGAAAACCGCCGGCGGGCTGATTGTCTCCCATGACGACTGTGAAACATGGATGCGCCTAAACGACCCAACCAGCATTTCCCCTTTGGTAGATGCGCTGATAGCGGATATCCGCCGCCCCAATGTCAATGCCGGATGGACGGCCGTCACTTCCGACGGGAAAACCATTCTCTGGGGCTTGGCAAGAGGAAATGTGCTGCCCGTTCCAGCGCTTTTGTACACGGGTGACGAAGGTCAAACCTGGCACCAAAGCCTGGTATACGGCCTGAATGGAGAGCTGATCACAGATGACCAGACAGCCATCAAGGTGTTCAGCGACCGTGTATGGCCGGACATTCTATACGGCTTTGGGCAGGAGAGCCGCATGTTTGTAAGCCTTGACAAGGGAAGAACGTTTCAGGAACTTCCACTGCCGGAGGATTTTCCCAAAAGAGATTTGTCGGGTATCGATAGCAAGCAGCATTATGAGATCCGGGTGCAGCGGGAGGCGCCGGGCATTCTTTGGCTGTCTTTGGCGGAGGCCGGCCTGTGGCGCCTTGCCATAGACCTGGAGGAAAATAAGGTGTTTCCCCAACGGATCAGCCGGGAGGGGGATACCGTGTACCGGGTAGGCCTGGGCAAGGAAGTAAAAGAAGGCGCCCCCCAGGCGCTGTATATAAACGGCACGCTGGAAGGCACCTATGGATTCTACCGTTCCCTGGACGGTGGAACAACTTTTCAACGCATCAATACAGATCAGCAGATGTTTGGCGATATCCGTTCCATATGCGGGGATCCCCGCACCTTTGGCAGGTTCTATATTGCCACAGGAACCCGCGGTGTATTATACGGAGAGCCGGAGATTCAAACCTGAAGAAGACGAATTCCGGCGTCTTTTAGCGTGAACACAGGGATGATGTGAAGCGGCGCATATGCCTTAACCTTTTGCCCGCCCTCATATTCCCTGCCGGTAGCCTGCTCCACCCAGGTGACACCTTGGGGAAGGTAGACTTCCCTATCTTTGACCCCCGGTTCCAGGACGGGCGCCACCAGCATATCAGGGCCAAACATGTAGGCGCTCTCCTCTTCCCATGCTTTGGGATCATTCGGGAAATCAAAAAACAGCGGCCGCATGACGGGTGTTCCATCCTCATGGGCCTTTTCCATCTGCGCACGCACATAAGGCCTCAGGGACTCCCGCAGGCGAATGAACCCACTGAGCATTTCCTGCATTTCGGGGCCGAAACTCCACACTTCATTGGGCGCACCGCTGCCAAACTGGCGAACGCCGCCCCGGTATTCCTCTTTAGGCGGCTCATACGGCAGCCGGTCTCCATGCATCCGCATGACCGGGGTAAAAACGCCCCAGGCAAACCAACGGATCAGCAGCTCCTGAAATTTTGGATCGGTAATCGTGCCGCCGCTGAATCCGCCCAAATCGCTGTTCCACCAGGGAATGCCCGCCATGGACATGGACAGGCCGGCTGCCAGCTGTTCTTTCATGGAGCGGAAGGACGAGTCCACATCCCCGGACCAGACAAGCGCCCCATAGCGCTGGCTTCCCGCCCAGGCGCAGCGGACCAGGTTGAGGATTTCTTCCTGACCTTCCGCCTTCATGCCGTCATAAAAGGCCTTGGCGTAGTGATTGGGGTATAGGTTCCCCACCTGCAATGCGGGGCCGGCATAAAACCGATGCAGATCAAAATCGTACTTCCCGTACTCCGGCTCCGCCTCATCCAGCCAGAAGATCCTCACGCCGTGGCGGTAATAGTTCTCCTTTGCCCTTTGCCAAACAAAGTCCCTGGCCCCAGGATTCGTTGCGTCAAAAAACACGCAATCCCCCATCCAGTTCATATGCACCGGAACACCCCTGTCCACCTGGACCAGATACCCTTTGCCGTCCATCTCCCGGTAATTTTTGCTTCTTGTATCCACCGTGGGCCAAACGGAGACCATTAGCTCAATGCCCAGGCCTTTCAGTTCTTCCACCATGGCGGGCACGTCAGGCCAGTCCTTGGGATCGAACATGAAATCCCCCTGGATGGTCCAATGAAAAAAGTCAGCCACGATCACATCCATGGGAAGGCCAAGTGCCTTATGCCTGCGGGCCACAGAAAGCAATTCCTCCTGATTGCGGTAACGCAGACGGCATTGCCAGTAACCCATGCCGAATTCCGGCATCATGGGAGCATGGCCCGTAGCATCCGCATAGGCCGAAAGGATTTCCTTCGGTGTATCCCCCGCGCAGATCCAATAATCCAGTTCCTTGGCTGCATAGGCTTCCCATTCAGTCACATTGCGCCCAAAGACAGCACGGCCGATGGCAGGGTTGTTCCACAAAAAGCCATAGCCCAGGCTGGAATAATAGAAAGGAACGGATGCCTGGCTGTTGCGGTGGCACAGCTCCAGCACAGCGCCTTTCTTGTTCAGCAGGCCGTCCTGATACTGGCCCATGCCATAGATTTTTTCCTCTTCCCGGGCCTCAAACCGGGCTGTCAAATGGTAAGCATCCTGCCCAAGAATTGGATTTAATTCCCTGGCGCCGACATTCAAGGGCACGGCATACCGGTGGATGTTCCAGCGGTTGCGCCAATACTCCGATAAAAGGAGTTCCCCACTAGCATTTTCAAAACGCAGCCATCCTTCTTCATTGATGCAACAACGGATTTTTCCATTTTGGATGGAGGCAGCAGCGCCTACAAGCTGCACATCCGGCTGATTTCCCTTGGATACATCATTAAGGAGCGCCCAATTCTCTCCGCTGAATCCGGGATTCCGGGTGACGCGGACACGCAGCCCGTTTGCACCCCAGGCCTCGACGCACAACTGCTCCGTGCCCGCCTTTCGAATCAGCTTTCCTTCCTGTACATAGCAATCCATCGTATCTTCCTCCTCCTATACATAGCAGAGGCTGCAGCGACATTCCATCGCGGCAGCCCCTGCTTTAACAATCGGTAAGCCGTTTGCCTACTTGTCAATCATACACAAGCAGTGCGATTTCGGGCTTATCGATATTCTCGGCGGTATACCACTGGGCTCCGGTGTCTACGTCGGCCACAGTCTCCCCGGTGGCGGCTTTATAGGCCAATTCCACGGCCAGATAGCCGATGCGGTACGGATCCTGGGTAACGGAGCCAGCGAACCAGCCCTGGCGCACGGCGTTCTTCTGCGGCGCGCCCGCATCGAACCCGGCCACGACGAGGTCCGCATACCGTCCGCCGTCGTTAAGTTCCGAGCCGTCGGCCGTAGCGGCCAGTAGGCCCGTGACAGTGCCTTCGTTGGAGCAGAAGATGGCGTAGAGGTTTGCCATGTTCAGCACGGCGTTGGCGGAGTTGGTCACATCGCCCACGTTAGGCGTGGCGGCGATTTCGGTGTGGATGATGATGGTGGCGTTCTCTGCCGGGGCAGCCCACAGGTCATGGCCCTGCACCGCGACAGTACCGAACTCGGAAGCCAGTTCCTTCATCTTGTTCACAAACCCGGTGGTGCGCCCGGTGACGGATTCGCTGGTGGCATCCTGGGAAAGCACAGCGATGACCACGGGCTTTTCAGGCGTGGCGGCCTTGAGCTTATCGGCGAATCCTTCGAGCTTCAAAAACTCTTCGGCGGCCAGGGCGGCGGCATTTTGGTTGTTGGTGGAAGCGGTGGCCTTGATGGCTCCCTCGGGCGCGTTGGGCACGCCGGAGTCAAAGCCGATAACAGGGATGTTGTTGTCCATGCATTCCTGCAATTCCGTCATTACGGCGTCGGTAGACAGCGCAGCCAAAGCCAGCGCAGCGGGTTTTTTCGCCATTTCGGCCTTGAGGGCTTCTACCTGAGGCACGATGTCCGCCTCACTGGGCGGGCCATAGTAGAACATATCCACACCGTATTTGGCGGCCGCATCCTCCGCGCCTTTGCGGACAGCCTGCCAGAAAGCATGCTGCTCGCCTTTGGAGATGACGGAGATGTACATGCCCTCCGCCGCGGCGGTTGCCAGGCATGCAAGCAGGAGTACCAACGCAAGGACGAGTGCCAGGGTTTTTCTCATGGATATTCTCCTCCTTTTTATTGCTTAAGCGCTATCCGCGCTTAATACCGTGTCATTTTGCCGGCTCAGTTGGCCGCGTCCTAACCGAATCCCGGAGGGCGAGCGACAGCGAGCCTGGAGCGAAGGAGCGACGAAGTCGCGATGGAGCGGAACACCGGCCAAGCGTCAGCGCGGGGCGGTGCGAAGGGCGTTGTTGCGCAGGTTATCCAGCAGTACCGCGCCGATGACAACAAAGCCTGTAATGAACGTCTGCCAGTGGGCCTGCAGGCCCAGAGACGCAAGGCCGGTTTTGATGGTGGCCATGATGAACACTCCGATCAGCGTACCTACCATGGTGCCCGAGCCACCCGTCATGGAGCTGCCGCCGATGACGACGCCGGCGATGGCGTTCAACTCCTGCCCGTTGCCTGTGCCGGGAATAGCGGTGGTGTAGGTGGCGGCATAAAAGATGCCCGCGAATCCCGCAAACAGCCCGCACACGGCGTAAACGATGATCTTCCACCTGTCCACCTTCACGCCCGACAGCCGCGCCGCCTCCTCATTGGAACCGATGGCGAAGGTATAGCGGCCAAAGCGTGTTTTATTGACCAGAAATGCGGCGATGAGGAAGGCTACCGCCAGGTAGATGGCACCCACCGGGAAAGTGCCCGTTCTGTAGAACACGGTTTTGAACCAGGCGTTCTCTGTGCCGATGGTGGGATAGCGCTGAGTCTGCACGTTGGAGATGATGGAGCCAAAGCCCTGGGTCACCAGCATGGTGCCCAGTGTGGCGATAAAAGGCGGCAGCTTCAATTTCGCCACCATCAGCCCGTTGCCAATGCCGAAAAAAAGGCCTGTCAGCGGTACCAATACAAGCGCCAGCCACAGCGGCCAGTGCCACATGCTGAAAGCCACGCCGCCCACGATGGCGGAGCACATCATGTTTGTGCCGATGGACAGGTCGATGCCACCCGTGAGGATCACGAACGTCACGCCAAAGGCCATGAAGCCGATGAAATAAGCCGATTCCAGGATGGTTTTCAGGGTGTATGCCGTGAAGAAGTTGTTGCCGAAAATTGCGAAAAAGATATACAGAATGACCAGCGCCGCCGGGGCCAGCAGCTTTTGCATGGGAATACGGCTCGTTCTTTTCATAACGGTCCTCCTATGTTCTGGGCGCGGCCAGCGCCATGATCTTTTCCTGCGTGGCTTCCTCGATGGTCAGCTCGCCTGTTTTTTCGCCCTCGCACATGATCAGGATGCGGTCGGACATGCGCAAAAGCTCGGGCATTTCCGAGGAGATCATGATGATGGATTTGCCCTGGGCGGCAAGCTGGTTCATCAGCTTGTATATCTCGCTCTTGGCACCCACGTCGATGCCCCTTGTGGGCTCGTCAAAAATCAGGATATCGCAGTTGCGCACCAGCCACTTGGCCACTACCACCTTCTGCTGGTTGCCGCCGGAGAGGCTGACAACACGACTCAAAACGGAGGGGGCTTTGATGGTCATCCGCTCCTTGTACTCCGATGCGGTGCTGCGCACCTTCCTGTCGCTCACCATCAGCCTGCCCGTGAATTTTTCCATGGACGGAAGCGTGATGTTATCCGCCACCGACAGATGCAGGCACAGCCCAAAGCGTTTGCGGTCCTCCGACAGATAACCGATGCCCGCTTTTACGGCGTCGCTGGGATCGCGTATATCCACCTTATTCCCCTCTATGAATATCTCGCCGGCCTCCCGCCTGTCCGCGCCGCAAATAAGCCTGGCCGTTTCCGTGCGGCCTGCTCCCATCAGCCCTGCAAAGCCCAATATCTCACCCCGGCGCAAAGTGAAGGACACATCCTTCACCTCCCGGGAGCGCAGGTTTTTTGCCTCAAGCGTGACGGGGGCATCCGCCGCTACCGTCCCCTTCGTCTTGGGCTGCTCATAGATTACCCGTCCCACCATCATGCGGATGATCTCATCCAGCGATGTTTGGGCAGTAACCACGGTGCCCACGTATTGCCCGTCCCGCATGACGGTGATCCTGTCGGAAATCTGTTTCAGTTCCCCCATGCGGTGGGAGATGTACACGATACCCACGCCCTGATCTTTCAGCGTACGGATGAAGCGGAACAATTCCCCGATCTCCGCCTCCGTCAGCGCCGCCGAAGGCTCATCCATGATAAGGATACGGGTATTTTCATAGGACAGCGCCTTGGCGATCTCGGTCATCTGCTGCTTGGCCACCGTCAGATGCTTGACAAGAGTATCGGGGCTTAAGTCGATGCGCAGGCGGGAAAGCAGTTCCCGCGCCATTTCGTTTTGCTTTTGTTTGTTAAGCAGGAGGCCACGCATGGGCTCGCGGCCGATGAATATATTCTCCGCCACCGTCAGGTCCTTCATCAGGTTGATCTCCTGATGCACCATACTGATGCCCGCCTGCTGCGCCTCCAGCGGGGAGCGGACACGCACAGGCACTCCATCCAGGTATATCTCTCCCGAATCTACGGGGTAGATGCCCGCCAGCACCTTCATCAGCGTTGATTTCCCCGCGCCGTTTTCGCCTACCAGCGCATGGACCTCCCCCGGCATAAGGCTAAAGGAGCAATCCTTCAGCGCCTGCACGCCGGGGAACCGTTTGTTGATCCCTTTCAGTTCCAGCAATGGCTTTGTGCTATCCTGCATCCCATGCACTGCCTTTCAAAGGGGCGGCATAAGCACCGCCTGCTTGTTATGCTTGTTTGACACACACAAAAACAAGGGAAGAGAAGCTGTCATGATTTATCGGATGATCTCAAGCCTGTTCCTCGCTTTATACGGAACAGAGAACAAGATATAGCTCCTTCTATAAAGTTATTCCAGCAAGCATCATCCTTATGATTATATTCATTCTACGGGATAAATGTGTTCTCCTTCTTTGCTGTTACAAATCCACAAATTGTTAAGCGCCAGTACAATGCATTGTTACAGATAAATAGAAACAAGCCATCCTTATGTTCAATGATAAGGATGGCATGGTATGTGCTGCTGAAAAACGTCCCCCATTCCCAAAAATTGAATCGCCGTTTCCTTGACATGCCAAGTCAGGCCCCGGTTCTTGGGAATCACGGATAACAAGCGTCAAATGCAATTCAACTTGAATTTTCCGACCTCTTCGCGCAATGTGGCAGCCTGCGCCGACATTTCTTCGCTGGTGGCCGAGTTTTCTTCAGCAGTAGCCGCGTTCGTCTGTACGACGGCGGATACCTGGGTCAGGCCCTGCTTGATCTGTTCGATAGCTATGGCCTGTTCGTTGGACGCCTGGTCAATCTTCACGATGCTTTCGTTCACCACATTGGCTTTTTCGGCCACATCATGAAGGATCAGGGCAGTTTTCTCAGCGATCTGTGTGCCTTGGGCAACAGTAGCCGTGGAACGCCGGATCAATTCCGCCGTTTGCTTTGCTGCTTCGGCCGATTTGGCCGCCAGATTACGCACCTCGTCCGCAACCACCGCAAAGCCTTTCCCGGCGTTCCCTGCACGGGCCGCTTCAATGGCGGCATTCAAGGCCAGAATATTGGTCTGGAACGCGATATCTTCTATCACTTTGGTGATATTGGTGATCTGGTTCGATGAGGAGCCGATGTTCGTCATCGCCTCAGTCAGCTGCTTCATATGCTCGTTTCCGGCATTGACGCCCGCGCCGGCCTGTTCCACATACTGCGCCGCAACCTTGACATTCGCAGAATTTTCCGTGGCCTGCTCGGCGATCTTGGTGATAGATACGCTCAATTCCTCCACGGAGGATGCCTGTTCCGTAGAGCCTGTCGCCAGCGCCTGTGCCCCGCCGGCCACCTGGGCGGAACCAGTTGAGACCTGTTCGGCGGCAGTGTTGATGGTCTGCAGCGTTTCGTTCAATGCGGAGGCAGTGCTCATGATCGCCTGTTTGATGGTAGCAAAATCGCCGATGTATTCCATGTCCACATTGACCTGCATATCCCCCCGGGACATTTGACCCAGCTTGTCTGAAATATCACGAATATAGGAGGCCAGCATCGCATTTGTTTTCCGAATGTTGGCAGCCATATTTCCCAATTCGTCCCGGCTATCGTACGAGACCTGGACCTGCATATTTCCCTTTGCCATTTCGGCGTATACATTTTCGATCTCCTTGACCGGGTTAAGGATCGATCTGCGAATGATAAATACAATAGCAATTGTAAGAAGCAGAGAAAATGCGGCAACGGAGATAAGTATTGTCCATGCCAGGCTTACGATACTTTTGCCTGCGGCTTCCTGCTCCTCCGCATGCTTATCCTCCTGGGCGGAGAGATTAGTCAAAACATCTGCAACACTGTCAAAGGCAGGCACATATTGATCAAAAAACATATCTTCGGCCTTTTGCAAATTCTCCGCCGTCTGGCCTTCCAGGAGCGAGGCAATATTTCTGCGAATGGAACCGGCCTGCTCAAGATAAGTCCTTATGCTCTTGATTTGCCCGTCATGATCAGCATTTCTTTGATTCTCGGTATAGATGTCAAGTGTATCAAGAACAGACTGGCCATCCTTCTGGGCTTGTGCCAGCGCTTCCTGAATTTCCTGAGCATTTTCAGCCATAAAGGCTTGAAGCAGGTATCTCTGGGCCGACACCAAATCTCTTCTCATGCTCCAATTGCTTTTCAGGTTTGGTACGGTATATTGACCATACAAATGAATCTGTTCATTCAGGTTATTCACGTTGATAATGGATGCACCGGCGGATAGCAGCATCAATAAAATCACAATACCAAAACCAACAATCAGCTTCCAATTAATAGAAAGGTTCTTCATATGTATTCCACTCTGCTTTCAAATTTCATTTTAAGGTTCTTGAGCCATGATATTAGTCAATAATTCAGGTCCTAGGTATTGAAGGCAGCTTTTTTTGCTATATTTATGGAGTGGCCATGATTTTCGCGAACCCACTTTTTATTGGCTGCTTTTTCCATCGGATGTGGCCATTTACAATTTTCACCTGCCAAATTTTTCAGATTCTGAACTTTAACGCAATTATAGACGATTTTTGTGTTAATTTCAAGAAAAATGCTGATCTTTAACACATATTTAAGGAGCGCGACAAAATGAAAATATATGACTACGGCGGTCAAAAGAACATTTGCGGTGATCGGATCAGGGAAGCAAGGCTAAAAAGGCGCCTATCGCAAGCCGATTTGGCAGCCAAAATGCAAACAGCGGGAATTACACTGGAACGCGATAGCATCAGCAGAATTGAGATAGGAACGCGATTCGTGGCGGACTATGAACTATTGACATTTTCAAAAATATTAAATGTTGATGTAAATTGGCTTTTGTCAGATGATAATACATGGCCATGACACAAATATATGAAAACTTATTTCAGTGTTACAATTTCATGATACATTTTGCTTATAACTTCATCACTAATGCATACCGGGTAATTTTTCAATCTATCCGGATTGACAGATGCCACAAGCGTATTTAGATCGCTTGCATGGCCGGTTTCCGGATTGTTTATATGCAAATCACCAAGCATGCGTTCAAAGTTCCCGATAGCCGCATCCGACGAATCGGCCCCCATAGTGCGGGCGATATCATGCAGAATTTGTTCAAGATATTTCTTTCCTCTTTCGTCTATGCAATTATCCAATTTCTCCGCCATATGCCGCCATACTTTGGGCAGGCATATGGCGACGGCATGTCCATGGGGCAAGCCATACAAAGACGTAATCTTATAGCTCATAGCATGTGCAGCCGTAGTCTGGGTGATGTTTATCGCGCGTCCGGAATAATTGGCCGCACGCATGATTGCTTTTGCCGCTTCAGCATTAGATTTGTAAATGTATGCATTCATATGATCCATGATCATCCTGACGGCCGTTTTCGAATACTCCTTGCTTTCGCCGGTTGATTTTACAGACCACCATGATTCGATGCCTTGGCATAACGCATCAAGCATGGTGCAAATCTTTTGATAGGGCGGCAATGTGCTTAGTACACTTAAGTCTAGTATGGCATAGTCCGGCAGGATGCTGTCATGGGATATGGATTGCTTTACTCCTTTATAATAGATAACGGCATGCCTGGTGGATTCGCTCCCGGCGGTTGTCGGTATTGCTATGATTGGGACGGCATGATCCCTATACTCCTGCTCCAGGTAATTCATGGTTTTATCCATTGCGGAGAATAGCTTGACACATTTTGCAACATCCATTGTGCTGCCGCCTCCTATGGCTACAATGGCATCACATTTGGCAAGGTTGAACAGGTCCACAGCCTTGCATACAATTTCATATGTCGGATTGGGCACAATTTCATCAAATTTGATATACGGTATATCGAGCTTATCAAAATAATGCTTAAAAGGAATGTACTGAAAAGCGTTATCACAAACCAAAAGAAACTTTTTTGAACCAAGCAGTTTCAAAATTTCCCGAATCTCTTCGTGGCTGTTCAGGCCATCAAAAATTTCCTGCCTCATGACCAAGTCCTCCAGCGTGGGCCTGCATCATCCGCCAAGGATACCCTTCCCACCATTTTGGCGCATGCTGTTCCCGTTGTTTTTCCATGTTTTGAATGTAGTATACCATATCTATTAACGGGACGCAGCATGCCAAAGATATTGACGCGTACCTCAAAATCTGCCGCCGCCCCGCCGGTTATTGTGGCACGCACTTTTTGCATGGATCAAGGTTGCAATACGGCTCCATGGAAAGCATGCCCGTATCAAATTTTGTCATCGGCAGGTATTTTTCCAAAACGCCATCGCAATTCGGAGCGTTATGAAAAAATCGTCCGCCGTCGGGATTGTAGTACAGGTACCCGATTTCGGTCAGGAAGCTGGCGGTTGCTTCGTTGAATCCCAACAGTTCGAGATCTTCCTTTTTCATGTTGCGTATGGCATCAGTAAGGCCCGAGGGGGATGGTACATTGACCTGGTAAAGAAGGGGGTACATTCCGCTTTCATCAGGCGCATCACCGCGGAATAAAAAGACCCAGCAGCGCGAATTTCCCACGGTGTTCGTATGAAACTCCGAGTAAAACCAATTGTCCATGCGCATCGCGTCTATCTGCCCGCCCGGCAGCTTGTATTCGTTGCCAAGCTGCTCTTTGGCAAGCGCAATCGCTTCCGCCTCCTTCAGATCGCCTTCTTCCGGAAGCGTTACCGGCATTTCGCTGAAGGATTTTCCTGGAATGCTTCCATACTGCCTGTAAAACGCCGCTTTATCCGCATAGGTCCAAAAGAAATGCGGCCCTTTTTCCTTTTCCCATTCCGCGGTGGCTTCGGCGATGGATTCATTCAGGACAAACTGCTTTTTCAAATCTGCTATTTCACGGGCAAAATCACCGTCATACGCCTCCATGATTTCACCGGAGGGCGAAGCGATATTGACCCAAAAATAACAGGCAGTATTGTCCATGTATGTAAAGGTGGCCGTATAATGCCTTGACCATACTCCCTGAACACGGGGTACCTCCGGCCAAAGGTCCGCCGAAAAGGTAAAATCGTTCAGCCCAAATTCCGAAAAACCCGTGGTCTTTAGGAAAAATTCGGTGGCAATGCGCCGTACCTCCTCCATTGGCAGGTCCTCCGCCGTGGGCTTGATTGGCTCGTCGGCAAGAGCGGCGCCGCAAAACATCATCAGGATCATCCATACGCAAAAGAATCTCTTCATAAGATAGCTCCTTATCCATTATTGGCTGCCTTTTCTTCGCCATCGCCATGAGTCACGCCATACGCACAAAATCTAACGCACAAGGTCTATCCGTGTAAGCTCTACGGCTGACTGCCCATCCCGCTCCACCGTTGAGCAAACCCATATTCCGCTATCCAGCAGGCAGAACCTCGGAGTTCTATATAGGGTATCCTCCACCCTGACCTCCCATTGATCCAGCAATTCTCCCTGACCGGATAGCAGGAGCAGCTTCAAACGGCTGTTGCTATGGCTGGCCCCAACAGCCAGATAGCCGCCCTCGACCGGGATCAGGTCATCGATTCTATCCATCCTCTTAATAACCCCGTAATTTTGCTGCCACAGAAGGCTTCCATCCGTATCATAGCAAACGGTAAAGATCTGGTCTTCCGTCTGCCAGCTTTCAATCATTCTGGTATCAAAACCTGACAACAGCAGCTTACCGTCGCCGGTGACAAGTCCGCCGCTGAACCAGCTCCCTTCTCCGGACACGACCGTTTGTGCCCACTTCAAGGCACCTGTCTGATCCACCAGGTTGACGGCAGCGAAATTTTCTTCCTTGCTTTTTGTACCCAGTAAAATGGTGCCTGATTCGGTGGATATGGCCGTCCGGATAACGCGCGCCATCTGGCTGCGCGGCACACGCCAGAGCTCATTTCCGTCCTGATCCAAAAGAGAAATGAATCTGCTCTCCTCCACTATTTCCTCCAATAGATAGCCTTCCTTTAACGGGGTGAGATTGGAGGCCCTTCCGCCGACCTTTGTACTTTTGACTTGCGTGCCGTCCTGTAAAAGCTCCACAATCCTCCATTCCTCAGTATCCAGTCCACCTTTCATATAGTTATGCAAAACAAGAAGCACATTGCCGTTTTCCAATGGGACAGGGCTGGTGTAAAGGCTGATTCCATCCAAGCCGTCATGGCGCTCCCAAAGCACCTTCCCGCCGGAATCGACACAGACGGCCCATGCGCGGGATTCTCTGTCCGGCAGGCGATTCCCGCTGCCGTCCATACTGGAAACGCCTGCGATGACTGCATTCCCGTTCTTCAGTACGCAGGCCCCATAAAGGCTTTCCTGTCCATTTCCGCCAAAGGTATATGTAGCCGGGACCCCTTGCGCCATGGCGGAAGGGGAAAGAGCCAAAAACAGCAGGCAAAGCAGCAGTTCCATGATTGTATGTTTTGGTGATCCTTTCTTCATCTGACTACGCCTCCCTATTTGTAACACAATCCGTCTTACAGATATACTACACCGCGTCTTATTTTTTTGTCAAGCTCTATTGACAAAATGTAAGACACCGCGTAATATAAATATAAGACACGTTGTCTTTTAAGGCAACAAGGAGGCATGTCCAATGAAATCCCAGCGTTTGCCCGATACCGAATTTGAGATCATGGATTTTTTGTGGGATAGGGAGCCGCCCGTCACCACCTCGATGGTCATGGAGAAAATCGGCAAAGAAAAGGGCTGGAAAATCCAAACAGTGGTTTCCCTGTTTGCCCGCCTGACGGAGCGGGGCTTTTTGCGCGTAGAAAAAGGCGAAGGGCGTGAAAGGTCGTTTTTCCCCGTCATCAGCCGTGAAGAATACCTGAAAATGGAGACAGAAAGCTTTGTGAACCGCTATCACAAAAAAAGCTACGTGAGCCTGCTCAACGCCCTGCAAAGCGACCGGCTGACCGTAAAGGAGCTGGATGAGCTTGCAGCGTGGGTAAAGCAGCAGAAGAAAGAGGAAGAGTAGTATGCCTTTGTTTTTGAAAAACCTGCTGGAATGTACGCTAACCGCATCGGTCATGGCGCTTATGCTGCTGCTCGTCATCCCGCTGCTAAGCAGGCGGTACAGCCCCAAGGGGATCTACTGGGCATGGCTTGCGCTATTACTTGCCTTTCTGGTGCCGTGGCGCCCCCATGCGGTTGCCCCGGCCGTGACGGTAACAGTTCCGCAGGCCAGCTCCATTGTGCTGGGCATGCCTTCGCGGGCGGTGCCTGTGCTTTCCGGGCAGGCGCTGCCCAGTCCTATTAAGGAGGCGGCGGCAAGATCTTTCCAAAATGCGCCGGGCCTTACATGGGTTCAGGTGCTGTTTCTTGTATGGCTGGCAGGCACGGTGATCACGCTTATGATTCACGTGTACAAGCATTTTCGCTTTTCCCAGGTGGTGAAGCGGTGGGGCAAGCCCATCCGCCAGGAGGAATACATAACGGTTTTCCAGCAAGTCAAGGCGGCTATGGGCATCGGGCAAAAGATTTCGCTTATGCTCTGCCCGCCGGTGGACAGCCCCATGCTCACCGGGCTTTTCCGCCCGGCGGTCCTGCTGCCCGATATGGATTTGAGCAGAGATGAGCTGCAAATGGTGCTTACCCATGAGCTGACCCACTTTCGCAGGCGTGATCTGTGGGCCAAGGCGGCGATGCTGCTGGCGATTTCGGTGCACTGGTTCAATCCCGTGATCTACCTGATGAACCGGTCCTTTTGCTTCCACATGGAAGCAAGCTGCGACGCTTCCGTTACAAAAAACGCCGACTTGAAGACCCGCCAATTTTACAGCGAGACCATCATTGCCGTTATCCGCAGGCAATCCCGGCTTCGCACCGCGGTTTCCACCAGCTTCTACGCCGGGAAGAACGGCATGAAGCACCGCATCCTTTCCATTATGGAGGGCAAGGGAAAGAAGCTTGGCACGGCCATGGTATGCATGACCCTGGTACTTGCCGTTGGCATCAGCATGGCGTTTGCCATCAGCTACCTGCCCGAGCAGCCGGTCCAAGGGAAGCCGGATATAGGACAAAACGCCTATATCTATTGCCCGGATGGAAAAGCCGGAGCACCGGTGCTGTCGGTGCCAAGCGTAAACGATATCCATATTCCCATAGGCGTGTATTACGGCGGTGCGCAGGCAACCATCGTAGAGCTTCGTTCAAGCAGCTCACTGCCCGAATGGAACAGCAAGGACGGTCAAAATAACTGGGCGCACGTGAGCATCGGCGGAAACGGCTCCGGGGAAGGCATCAGCGGCTTTATCCCGCTGTATTACCTCTCCGCCACACAGCAGAATGTGCTTCCAAAGGCGCAGGTGTCAGCCAATTCCCCCACTTCCCATGCCAACCTGTACCAGCTCAACGACGATACGTCCCTTGTGCTGGATGTGATCCTCAGCGGCACGGAAGTAACGCTGCTGGGGCGCGTGAACAAATGGTACCACGTGCGCTTTGGCGATAAGCGATAAGCTGGGCTTTATAAGGCGTGAGAACATCGCGCTGGACGATCGCACCAAATCGGCGCTGGATGCATCTTTGCCTGACCGCTTTGACGACCTTCCCCGGGGCAAAATGGACAGCATAAATACATTTGACGAGCTTGTCGCCAAAAAGCAGGCGGAGCTTGGCACTGTTTTGGAATACTGGCCGCTGGAAGACAAGGCATGGTATGGTCAGTTGGAGGAAATGTATTTCGGCGCCCATGACCACTACTATATGATGCCTCAGGCGGGTGATCTTCAAAAAGAAGATGCCGTGCGCATCGCCTGGGAAAGGTTTGTAACGCTGACAGGATCGGCGGATGTAAAGCAGGAGGAATACGAAACTAACCTGGGCTTCTACACCATTCCTGACCGCGATCCCGACGCCAAGATGTGGAGCGTGCAGTTCCGGCGCCTTAAGCATGATACCCCATTTGAAGTGATACTGTCCTCTCCACAAGGTGAAGTGCTTCAAACCTCTGATTTCGCTCTTTATCAGGATGAGGCGGAGCAGGAAAATCGCATGGTGGAGCAGCGGAATGCCATGGAACAATGGGTGGCCGAAAAAGGCAATTTTGCCTACTGGCAGCTGAAAGACAAGGCGGAGTTCAGCGCCTTGTATATGGATGGCATATACGGCCTGCCCGACGCCAAGGCCATACAGCAGGAAAAGGCCATTGAGCTTGCGAAGGCGGAAATCTTCGACAAGTACGACATTCCCAAGGCGGAGCTGGACAGCTGGAAAATCGGGCTCATCTACAGCGTGCAAAACCCTGACATGCCCATTTGGATAATTTCCTTCCATGACAACCAGAACAACTTCCTGGCTGATGTGGCCCTTGATGCCTATACGGGATCGGTGCTTAACAGTTCAGACCCATATGGGATAAGCAACGGCTAAGCGGAACATACATTGTCAGTGGCGGTATATCAATACGGTCAGCACGCCATTTTGGGGCAAGGCCGCAAGTTGGATCGCATAGGGAAGCGTATTTTGGAAAACAAAATCGCTATAGCTGCCAACGGCGGCATCAAAGCCCTTGGGTATGTACGGGACGCCTGAATCCCTGTGGATGGACCATTCTTCGATCTTAAGCGGCAGACCCAGCACGGCATTATAGACGGTGGTGGTCAACTGGCATACGCCGCCGCCATATCCCTGCCCGTCGTCGCTGATATTCGGCGCCATTTTGTACTCATTCGCCTTCTTGTAAGGAGCACAGAGGGTGTTATAGGAAAATGCTTCTCCGGCAGGTATCACCGTGCCATGGACACGCCGGCATGCCAGCTCGATATTCCACTGCCTGTTCTTGCTAAGCTTTCCGCCCGTTTTTTCATTGTAGTAGGTTGTAAATCCACCAATGGCATCCCCCGTTTGGGCATCTTTCCAGGGCACAAAGGGAGTAAAAATCAGTCCATCGGCACCAATGGCGGCCGTAGAGCGCATCATATGGATGGTTGCCTCCTTATCATTCCATTGGTGAACGGACAGGAGGTTGCCGGGCAGCAGGTCATTCCCCCCATAGCCGGAGACTGTTGCATGAACCGGAGATGTCACCCGGGCAAATCCCTCTTGCGCCGGGTATCCGGGAACATACGCTTTCTCCGGCTGCAGGGAGCGGTAACGGTAAAGCCATTTTGTTTTGCAATATCCCAGCGCATTGTCATACTGCACCTTGCACCATTGTTCGCCATACTCATATACAAGCAAGGATTTGTGCGATTCCACCTCTTTGAGCCGGCGGCCGTTGTCTTCCGGAGTCTTGCGGATATGGAAGGTGACATTGGAAACGGCTTCGTACAGCGGCTGCTCATCCATTTGAGCAAGCGCAAAAGCCACCCCGGATACAGACAGGACGGATATACAAACACACAGTGCAAGCAATACGAAATAAAGCCGTTTCATCTTTCGCATGATCCTTCCTCATTAGTAAGTGTCCATGGGTTGCTAGCTTCAAATTATCATGACCATTCATATGGTAGACGGAAAAATATCAATGAAAGTTACATGCATGCCGAAATTTTACCATAGCATGGGAATTCCGCATCGATGGGTAACGGAATCCAGCCCCTGCCGGCGGCGATGAGCCGCCGGCGGGGCTGGGATTCCGGAGCATTTGGAAGCTCCTGGATACCGTCTTCTTTTGTGTGCTTATTCTATGATGCGGCTATTCCGGTATTCCTGTTTGAATCATCAAAGCTATTTAGTTTCCGCCTCATGTGCCAATTCATCCAGCGCCTTGATGAACGCTTCATCCGCCGTCTTCCCTGCCAGATAGTTCTTTTTCAGCGTATCCATTGCAATCCAGTTATCGCTGTTTTTGTCGAAGAACTTCTGTACCGGGAAGAATAGATGGGGCGCAATATTTTTCTGATACGTCTCAAGATTCTCCGCATCCACGGCATAGAGCTTGTCGGTCAGCTCCTGCTTGCGGGTCTTCATGCGTTTTAACGCTTCCTTTGCCTTCTCAAGCTCGCTGTCCGTTTTCGCGCCTGCCACTTGGCCTTCCCAATAGGTTATGATCTTTTCGCATTCCGCCAGGACATTTTCGCGATTTGTATTGGGTAGGTCTTTTGGCGTGAGCCCTTCATAGAGCATGGCGCGCTGGTCGTCCTCCTCTATGCCTATGAGCGCACACTCCGCATAGGCGACGGCCTGCTCCAAATGCTTGCTCTTGGGATTGACGATGTACACCGTCATTTCGGAGGAAGCCAGGTAGGGCAGATCATCTAGCAGGCGAATCGGCGCGATGCGCGTGGCGGAGCCGATGGGGTTGAGGGCATCGTTAAACAGGATCCACTTCCCCGGGCCCCCTTTTTCTTCTTTGTGCAGGCGGGCGGATACCTCGTCAATGCGCTTCAACAAGCGGGCAAACAGCTCGGTATCGAAGGTCAGCGGCTCATTCACATACTCATAATAGTCGATGTACCGGTCCAGCAGCATATCCAGCAGCCAGGCACGATAGCTGCCCTCGACGCCGCTCATGCTGATGATCCCCTTCTCCCGCTCCTTTGCTGGGCGATCCAGCCACTTGTCAATGAAATCGCACAATTCGTCGATGGTCTTGGGAATATCATTCTGCGTAAACCCGGAGGCCGTCCAAATATCCACGTCGGCACGGGGCGAGCCGCAATAGTAGATTCTGTTATTGATCCATTGGGGCACAGCGTACAGTTTACCGTCCCGCATCAGCGCATCCCGGACGGCCGGCTGCAGGGCGGATACCTTTTCCATCAGCGTTTTGTATCCGGACAAATCCGCAAGGTAACCGCCCGCCATCAGCAAAGGCAAATCGGTTTGGCTGGTGGACACCCCGATCACGTCCCATTCCAAATCGCCTTTTAGGATGGCATCGGTGGTATAGTTCATCCCGATCTCGTCATACAGGCCGTTTTGATAGATGACGGGCGCGCCGGGGTAAGCAGCCGTGTAGGATTCGGCCGTCCTTGTATAGGGGCCATCCCCCACCACGACTAGCGCCTGTTCCTGAACACCGGCCGGCATGGGCGTCACCTCGGGCGCAGGCACGGGCGTGCGCATTTCCTTGGCGATGGCGGGAACGGTGAATGCCCAGTCCTTCCTCACCCGGGTACCCGGAATCTCGGTTCCTTCGTCGGTCACCTCATACTGCAGCGCACCGATGGTACCCTTGATGCTGTCCCCAGTCACCTTCGCATCGGCGAATTCATTGATGAACGAATAGGTGCCGTCCGCAAGCGGGATGGCATCGTTCATGTACGAGTTGCTGCCGCCCTCCGCCTCCACCCACACATAGGTGTGCAAAAGCTTTGCGCCTTTCAGCTTTGCCAGCTCCAGGTAGGTGGGAGCCTTTGAGAAATCCTCCTGGGAGCGGTGAAAATCCGCATTGGCGGGATCCTTGGGGTTGTAACCATCCGCCAGGATGACCACATTGCTGCCTCCCTTGGCGGCAACCGTACCGGTAGTATACAGGGTATTGCCGTCGAAAATCGCCTGGGTTAGGTGGACGGTGATGTCGTTCAGCTCATAGCTCAGATCAGGCGACTGCACGGTTTGCTCGTTCAGGCTTTGGACTGTTTCATTCTCTTCACCGAACCAGCTTGTGTAGATCTCAATGATGGTAGGATTCGTTGCCGCCGCGTAGGCTACCGCTGAGAGGAAAAGGGTGATCAGTACAGCGATCATCACCGTCCGTTGGGAGATCCTGCGGACCGTCCTGCGCGTCACCGGGTTTTGTATGGTTTCCCACAGCCTTTTTTTCATATGCTCTGTCATCTCAAATTCCTCCATTTGCGCGGAGCAGCGTACGATGGCATCAAATTCTTTGTTTGTCATTGTACTTCACCCCCTCCGCTTCATACATGTCTTTTAGCTTCTGCCTGCCTCTGGACAGGCGCATCAGTACGGTGCTGACCGAAATGCCAAGGACCTGCGCAATTTCCTTGGCGAGAAAGCCTTCATAGTAGTAGAGGATTAATACCTGGCGAAAAACCGGCTTAAGCCTTGTGATATGGCCGTATACCGTACCCTCAGCAGGCGTTTCACACACGGGAGCATCAAAGCGGCCCATATCGTCCGTAGCTTCCTCCCGCCTTTTGCGCCGCATAAGGTCATAGCAGCAATTGGCCGTAATGCGCAGCAGCCATTGCTTCAGCTTGTCTTCGCTGCGCAGCTTGCCTATATCGGTCATGGAACGTACCACCGCTTCGGATACCGCATCCTCAGCGTCAGCGCCATTATGTACAATGCTGAGCGCAAAGCGCATGAGGCTGTTCCGGTTTTCCCAGATCCGCTGTCCTAGGACATCCCTGGTCATTGCTCCACCACTTTCCCCGGAATTTTGTCATGACATCTATAAGGCGTTTTGGAATATGCTTTTATCACACGGTTTTAAAAATATTTTCCAATAGTAAATTATAGCATGAAAAAAGCGGCTTTCGCCGCTCAGACTGACCTGAAAATTGGATGGGAGTGAAGCATATACAAAGGCTTCCCCCAGATGGCTTAAACTTTTTCGCCAATCAGCCCTTTGCACGCCGCCATGATTGCTTCCACGGTAATGCCATTTTTATAAAGAAGGCGCTCATAGGGTGCGGACTCGCCAAACTGGTCGCGGATGCCGATGCGTTTAACGCGGCCGTGGCCAAGCTCCGCCACCACCTCGCATACAGCGCTGCCAAGGCCGCACAGTATGTTGTGGTCCTCCACCGTGACGATGCGGCCCGTTTTGAATGTGGCTTCCCTCACCGCCTGCACATCCAGGGGCTTGATGGTATGCATATCCATAAGGCCGGCGTCAACCCCCCCGGCCCGCAGCGCATCCACGGCAGCAAGCGCGATGGACATGATATCGCCGTTGGCGATAACGGTCACATCCGCGCCTTCCCTCAGCACCTTGGCATGGCCGATTTGAAATTCCTCGTCCTCCCCATAAATACAGGGAACGGCGTCTCGGGTGAAACGCAGGTACACGGGGCCGTAGTGGCTTGCGGCCGCCCGCACCAATTTACGCGTGGAATGATAATCGCAGCCCATGATCACCGTCATGTTGGGAATGGCGCGGAGGATGCCCATATCCTCGATTCCCTGGTGGCTCGCACCGTCGTTGGCCGGCGTCAGCCCGCCATGAGAGCAGGCAATTTTCACATTCAGGTTGGGATAGCAAATTTCCTGCCTGATTTGCTCGGACATGCGCATGCTGCCAAACACGGCGTAGGTGGTCACAAAGGGAATCTTGCCGCAGGCGGCCAGCCCGGCCGCCACGCCGCAGGCGTTTTGCTCAGCGATGCCCACGTTTACATGCTGACCGGGCAATTGCAGAGAAAAGGGTATTGTTTTGCAGGATTTTCCGATGTCGCAATCCACCACATAGATATTGGGGTTTTCACGGCCCAAGGCCAAAATTTCATCGCCGTAGGCGTCACGGGTGGGGACGGGATTCATCATGCCAGGCCCTCCTCTATCTCGCCGATCGCCTGGGCGTATTGCGCATCATTGGGCGCCGTGCCATGCCAGGCCACAACGTTTTCCATAAAGGACACACCCTTGCCTTTTACCGTTTTGGCGACGATGCAGTGCGGCTTTTTGCCTGTATCCGCCCGCACGGCCGCCAGCGCATCCAGGATATCCGCCATGTCATGCCCGTCGATGGCATGGCATTCACAGCCGAACGCCTCAAACTTCCTGTAAAGGTTCCCCGTGGGCATAATATCCTGGCAGGCGCCGTCATTTTGCAGGCCGTTGTTGTCCACCAGGATCACCAGGTTGTCAAGCTCATATTTGGCGGCCGACTGTACCGCTTCCCAAATCTGTCCTTCGTCGGTTTCGCCGTCCCCCAGCAGCACAAATACCCTATAGCCCATGTTGTCGCGCTTGGCCCGAAGCGCCATGCCCACCGCCACGCTGAGCCCCTGGCCCAGCGAGCCGGTGGAGATATCGGCGCCGGGACAGCGCTTCATGTCGGGGTGGCCCTGCAGCAGCGACCCTTCCCGGCGCAGCGTCAGAAGGTGCTCGTGCCCAAAGTAGCCCCGCAGGCATAAACAGGCATACAGCACGGGGCATACATGGCCTTTGGACAAAACAAACCTGTCCCGTTCATCCCAATGGGGATCGCCGGGGCGCAGATTAAGCTCCGAAAAATACAAGGCAGTCATCATGTCCGCCGCGGACAAGGAGCCGCCCGGATGGCCGGACTGGGCTGCATGGATCATTGAAAGCACGGCCTTGCGCACCTCAATGGCCTTTTTTTGCAGCATTTTTACCTTATCAAGGTCTGCCACGGTATCGCCTCACGTTTCTAAAGCTTGAAAAGAATTATCTATGGTAATAAGCAGTACCGCGGGTGCCGCCCCGAACGGATTTTTGAAAAACGACAGCCCGCTGGAGTGGGGCGATGCTTCCAAAAGGCTTTCATTCCCTTCCACCGTTTCGCCGGTCAACGTGTGCATCCATTGCACCTTTAGCTTTTTCTCCACCAGCTTTTCGGTCAAAAGCACATGCTTGTCCGCATAGACGAGTATCCGCCTGCCCTCCTGAAGAAGGCATAAGCGTTTTCCGCTCCAGCAGCAGATTTCCGGTGCCGGGCGGAACTCCTTCCAGGGGATGGTTTGCATAAAAGCCTTCAGACGCTTGAAATGCGCGTAACCGCCGGGGGTATGGCTGTAATCCACGATATCCCAGGCCGTATAGTCGTAATAATAAGCAATGTAGGCGCCGCTCATCACCACTTCCCAGGCCCGGCCAACCAATTCCTCCCCTGTATGGCCTGTCCAGGTCAGGTAGCTATCCTTGCCTCCCGGTCCCACCTCGTATCCGAATTCTGAGTTGAAAACGGGCCAGTCGCGATCCTTGTGGATGAGCAGGTTGGAGGCATACAGTTCATCGTGCTGCTGCGTCGTTTCAAAGTCCAGCACACGGGCATGGGCCGGGGTATTGTAAAAGATGCGGTCGTCGTGCAGCGTAATTAAATGTTTGTAGGCATCCAGATTGCGCAAAGACTTGAGTGTGTCGTAGATATAGTCCTTGTCCGTTTCATAGTAGGCTTCCTTGGAAAAGTCCCATATCACGTTGGGGAATCCCTGATAGCGCGCAGCCAGGTAGCGAAGGTAAAGGGCCTCCTGCCAGGAGCGCTTTTTAGGCCAGTTCACTTCCTTGTTGTATACCTTCAGGAAGATATGTGCGTCGATCCCGCGCTCCAGAAGAATCCGCATCATCCTGTCGTAATTCTGGAAGAACGCCGTGTTCATGCGGCTGTGATCGGGTTTTTCGTTGCTGCCTTCCCACGCGAACATGGCCGGTGGGCCGTAATCCTTTTCGCAGGACTTGCCGGGCGCCCAGGCGGTATCGTGGGCATAAACGTTTACGATCACCTGGTTGAACCCAACGCTCGATATGATGTCGGCCAGCTCCCGTATCTTTTCCGCCTTTTCATCCCCAAGCCCCAGCGCCCATAGCCAATCGCACTCATAGGCCATCATGAAGCAGTCCGTTCCATCCTCGTACGAAAAGTGGCGCCTGTTTTTTGCATCGATCCCAAGCCTGCCATGGATGCGGGGATTCTCATTGGGGCGGCAGTCAATTTCCCCTGAAACATGTGCGTCTGGAATGTCCGCACTTTGCACCGTGTAGGTCCAGCGCCCCGGTATGGGAAGGCAGGCGCGAATGATAAAAACGCCGTTGCCGTCATAAAAGCCGGGCACCTCGTACACCTTTCCTTCAGGATCCTGGAACCTGCCGTATAATTGGGCCAGAAAGGGGTTTTCAAAGGCACAGCCACTCGTTATTCTCACATCGATTGGCTGATACTGCGTTGCATAGAGCATACCGTTCCATCTCCTTGTCATCCAACCGTTTCCGCCGTTCGTTCCACCTTTTCACCTGTGCGCAGGGTAGCTACCGCACGCCACTGGGCCGGTGCGCTGGTATGCGCCTGCTGCAGCCAATTGGATATATAGTGAAGCGTGAAAGGATCGTCATAGCAGCGCTCAAGCCACTTGCCATCGCGGTAAAAATCCACATAGTCGATCTGTTCCGGGTACAGGGAAGCCATACGCGGGAAACAATTGCCGTCTGTGCACTCCCTTTCCCCAAGGCCCATGAGCAAAAACTGCTCCTCCCTCCCAAGGGGCGGCAGAATAATGCCCACGGCCTTTGCCATGCGGTGGGCAAAGAACGTATCCTCTCCCGGTGTAATGGTCCAATCCGCCGGCGGTTCCTGCTTGGTGAGGTTGTTGTAGTAACCCCAGGACACGCCATGATCCACGCATACCTGCAGGTTGGACAACGCCTGGGAGTCCTCATTGCAAACGATGGGTTTTTGAGGTGCCCAGCGCCTGATCTTTTGAATGCACTGCACATCTGCTGGCGTGCCTGTCCGTTGCCGTGGAAGAAAACCACATCGCTTGCTTCAATAACTTCCTTTTCCACCGTTCCGCCCCCGCCGCTGCTGCCTACGGGCAGGCCGCTTTCCCGGCGGGCCAGGTCGATCAGCGCCACCATGCCCTGTGCCGTCTGGATCAGGGGAAAGGGCTTGAAGGGAGGAATATCGTACTCGTTGGCCACTTCCAGGATGATGTTTTTCCAACCGCCCAGCTGAAAATATGTGCAGGCCGTGCGCACGGCGTTCAAAACCGCCTGGGCTCCGTCAAGCCTTGCGATCTGCCCCGCGTAAAACAAGGATACGATCACCGCAAACCCAAGCCTGTCGGCAGCATCAAGCAGGCGCGTCATACGGGCCGCGTATGCGGGCTTGATGGAAAGGCCGTCACTGGAAAAGCCGTTGTTGTCGATGGTGGAATTGTTGGTGGTGAAGCAGGGGCCGCCGCCTTGAAAGCCGACCGTGAAAGCCCGCAGGCCCACATCATACCACCGGGGAAGCGCGGCAATCAGCGCATCGGTATTCTCTTCCGGATCAAAGCGCCTTAAGAAGCGGTGAAAGCGGGATACGTCCGCCGTGTCATCGAAAATGCCCTGGATGAAGCGGGCGTTCATCAAGAGCCCTCTGGAGGATTCGGGGCAGCCGGGAATCTCACCGTACACCAGGCTGCCATTGATATAAAACAATTCCCCCCGTATGCTCAAAACCGTTTGGCTCATACTTCCTCCTTGACAATGACGGGCACCCGCACGATGTCAGGGTCTGTAAACGGATCCAAGGTGCAGGTGGCCATGCTGGAAATGGAGAAGAGCACCGCTCCCTCCTCCCCCGCCTGAAACCAATGCTTGACACCCGGTGCCAGCGTCACCTGCTGGACAGCTTGCAAACATACCTCATCCCGGCAGGTATAGCAGTTTTGCTTTCCCTTGGGGATAAAGCCCTCCTTCGGGCCGTCCCCGCCGGGCAGGTACAGCCGCAGCTTGCCATAAAGCACGCGCAGCGTTTCTTCCTTCCCCTCGTAGCCTTCCATGGCAGTATGCCAGTGCTCCGGCAGCGTCTGGCCGGGCAACAGGCAGATGACCTTAAAGCCGACCCGGCTGGTCGAAACAAACGTGGCGATTTGAGAGCCCTCCACGCGGTAATCGCCAAGGCCAAAATCTGCCACCTCCATGGTCCTAAGCTCGCTGTCCGACAGCACCACGCCCGCCTTTTTCAAAAGCGGCATGCATGCGGCCTTGGCTTCCCGCACTTCCCGTTCGTAAAGCATATCAGCTCTCCTTTTGGATATGAAGCAGCTTCATGGCTTCCGCCGGTGTTGCCACCTCGCAGCCCATGGCGCGGATTAGCGACGCAGCCCGCGCAACCAACGCTTCATTGGTTGGCGCAACGGTGCCGGGTTCCAGCCATGCGCTGTCCTCATACCCCACGCGTATCATATTGGCTCCCATGCCCACCGCCGCCGCCAGCAGAGTCATGTCCTCCATGCCGTGGTGGATCAGCCCGAAGGATGCGCCTTCGACGCGCTCGATCTCCTGCACCATCGCTGCCAGCGCGCGCCAGGTGCCGGGCAGCGCCCACTCAAAACCCAGGCAGATATTGAACTGCGCATGGGCGACATGCCCATCCTCCCTAAGCTTTTGCCCCACGCGCACCATGGAGAGGTCGAACACCTCCAACTCGGCGGTCACCGCATGCTTCTTCATTTGGTCACACCAGTAGCGAATATCGGGCAGCGTATTTACATATACGCTTTCCCCAAAGTTCACCGATCCAATATTCAGCGAAGCGCTTTGTGTAAGGGGATGGGTCACGGACACGCACCGCTCCGCCAGGGAAAGTGTTGTCAGGCCGCCGGTAGAGCCTTGTATCAGGATATCCGACCGGCTGCGGATGGCTTGGAGCGTCTCATCAAAGCAGGATAAATCCTCCGTTTGTTGCCCCGCCGCATCACGCACATGAAGATGAACGATGGATGCACCGGCTTGGCTGCACCGTACCACATCCTCCGCAACGGCAGTGGGATCGACCGGGCAGGATGCGCCTTGGGGCACCGATAAGGATACAGGCGCCACCGCCAGCACAATTTTTCTTTTCATGGTTTGCCTCTCCTATAGCACGGCTGCTGTCCCAGGTCGCGCATGTCCAGCGCCGCCTTCGCGTCGGAGCAAAGCAACGCCTGTACCAGCAGGTCACGCGCGTCACGCAATTGCCGCTCGTATTGATAGCCGTCCATCTGCCTGCGCAATTCCTTGATCATGCGCAGGGCGGAGGGGCTCTTTTCCCCAAGTGCCGAAAGCCAGCCTGCGCATACTCCGTCGGCCCCGCCTTCCGGAGCGATTTCAGTTACAAGGCCCAAGGCCAGCGCATCCTGGGCCGGCAGCGCCTTGCCCAGCAGCGCCAGATACATCAGCCGTTTTGCAGGCAGAGCTCTGTATGCCCCGGAAAAGGAGATCACAGGGGGCAGGCCTCCCAGGATCTCCGGGATGGCGAACGTGCTGTCCGTTGTGCAGACGGCAAGGTCACATGCTTCCACCAAACTGACGCCGCCGCCGGCCACCGTGCCGGATATCAGTGCGATAACGGGCACGGTGCACTGGGCAATGGCGAGCAGAGCGCCCGTCAGGCTGTCTCCGAAAGCGCGGACATCCCCGGCATCCTGACGGCGAAAATCCCCAAGGTCTCCGCCCTGGCAGAACACATTGCCCTCATGGCGCAATACGACGGCACATATGTTTTCATCCGCTTCACGCAAAGCATTTTCCATGCATGCAAGCAAGGGGCGAGTAAGTTTGTTTCCAGTATCCGGGCTTACGAATGTGATCTCCAGATACGTGTCGTGCATGGTCGTGCGGATACCGGCTTCATAGCTCATTTCGTACCACCGAATACCCGAGAGCGCACATAATCGTACACGTCCATAGCGTCGCTGGTATGCATCAGCTCGTACAGCTTCTTTTCATCGATCCTGTCCGCCAGGTCAAAGATGAAATCCATCCACTCAAACGTTTTGGTCATGATTTTGATGGGATCATGCCGCTGGGGGAACACGTCTGCCGTTATCCAGCCGGTATAGCCCACCCGCTTCATGTACAGGGCAAACTCCACATAATCCCACAGGTTGATAGTGCCCGGCAGCATATCCCAATCCCAATTGCGGAAGTTGTCGTTGATATGGATATAGAACAGCCGTTTCATTTCGGACAGGAAGGCCAGGGAGTCGGCGGGAATCTCGCCGCACTGCAGCGCGTGGCCCACATCCAGCGTCACGCCAACGTTGTCAAGGCCCACCTTTTCGCAAAAGGCCGCCATCTTGCCCGCGTTGCCCAGCAGGCAGTGCACCCGGGGCTCGGAAAGCTTGTATTCCAGCGATACCTTCACATCAGCGCGGTGGCTGGCGGCTTCGTGCACGGTCTCCAGCGCGTCGTTCCAGGCGCGGTTGTAGTCCAGTTCAAAAGGATAGTCGGCGCCATCGTTCAAAAAGGCGGATGTCACCATGTTGCAGCCCAGTACCGCGGCGGCGTCCATGGCCGTTTTCATCATATCCACGGCGGCGCGGCGTGCCTTTGGGTTAGGGCTGGAGAAGGAGCCGAAGCGGAACACTTCCTCGCCTTTCACGTTCAGGTTCACCGTAGAAACGCCAAGGCCATAGCCGTCCAGCAGCTTTTTAAGCTTCACCGGGTCCAGAAAGTTCTGGGGATACACCACCTCCAGCCCCGAGCAGCCCTTGACCTTGGCGGCCATTTCCACCATTTCCTCCATGGGGCGGGCAGGCTGATAATCGATAAAGCGGTCCTTCACTTTGCCCATAAAGCCAGTGATAATTGCGTATTTGCGCTCCATAATGCGTTCCTCTTTCCGTTATTGTTTGATGCCTGTTGCGGCCACAGACTGGACGATATACCGCTGCATAAAGATGAACACCAGCGCCAGCGGCACAATGGAAAGCACGGAGGCCGCCGTGGCCATGCCGGCGTGGCTTTGCAGCGCGGGGTTGTTTGTCATAATGGACAGGCCCACCTGCACCGTATGCATGGTGGTTTTGTTGGCTACGATAATGGGCCAGAGCAGATCATTCCACGAAGCCATGATGGCAAGTACCGCCAGCGTTGCCAGCACGGGGCCCATCAGCGGAAGGAATATGCTCAGATAAATGCGCGGCTTGTTGGCGCCGTCGATGATCCCCGCCTCCAATAGCTCATAGGGCAGGTCGTCGCAAAATTTTTTGATAAGGAATATGTTGAATGCGTTGGTCATCACGCCCGGCAGGACGATACCCATATACGTATTGTTCAGCCCCAGGCCGCGGATGATCTGGTACACGGGCATCAGCCTTGTTTCAAAGGGCACCATCATGTTGGACAAAACAAGCAGCAGCAGCACATTCTTGCCCGGAAAGCGCCCCTTGGAGAACACAAAGCCTGCCAGTGACGCCGTAAACAGCTGAAGAGCCAGGTCTATCAGTGCCACAAAAACGGTGTTCTTCAAATACAGCCACATGTCCATGTTGGTGGTGACAAGCGTATAGTTGAGCATGGTGAATGTTTGGGGCCAGAACCTGGGTGGGTAAGGCATGGCATAGGAAGTGATCTTTTCAAAGGATGTGGATACGGTCCACCAGAAGGGCACCAGAACGATGACGGCGGACAGCAGTAAAAGCAGGTAGAATACCAGCATGTACGGCCTGACGCGCGTCTTCCGGCGGATCAATACCCTGGAACCATCCGTGTGGATCATCATGCCTTTTGTCATATCCTCACCCCCTTGCGGCGGCTGCTGCGCGTAAGGTCGTTTGATTCGCCCGTCAGCTTCCAGTTCAGCGCGGTAATCACAAGGATCAGCGCAAAGAGCACCGTAGAAGCGGCGGAGGCCACGCCTGTGTCCTTGTAAAACAGCGTGGAGAAGGATTTGCGGTATACATACAGCATGATGGTGATCAGCTTGTTGGCGGGATACCCGTACTCACTGGAAACGGCGTACACATCCGCGAAGCGGCGGAGCGCGCCGATGGTGTTGGTGATGTACACGAAGATGAGGATGTTGCGCATGCAGGGCACCGTAATGGAACGCAGCTTGTCCCACTCGTTGGCGCCGTCGATATCCGCCGCCTCATACAGTTCCATGGGCAGCGTCTGCAGCCCCGCATAGAACAGGATGACGCTGTAGCCCACGTTCTTCCAAAGCGTCATTAGGATCACCGTCTCCCGTGCGGTGGCGGTGGAAGCGAACCATTCCATCGGCTTGAGCCCGAACAGGCCCAGCACATAGTTGGCGATGCTGGCCGGATCGGGATTGAAAATATGCTTGAAGAGCATGGCTACCGCCACGATGGAAATGATCATGGGCAGAAGGAAGAGCACCTTGAACACGTTGCGTCCCCGGGGAATGCGGTTGAGCATGTAGGCCAGCATAAAGGCCACTGGGATACTGATGCCAACGCCCAGCAGGCCCATGTACAGCGTGTTGACAAGCGCGTCGTGAAACTCCGAGTCCCTGAACAAAATGCCGTAGTTTATCGTACCAATGAACGCTCCGGCCGTATTGCAGGTGGAATTGTAGATCGTCACCAGCATGGGATACAAATTAAAAACCAGCGTGCCGATCAGGGGGACCGCCACCATCGCGTACCAGCCGCCATAGCGCTTCATGAAGGGCTTGAAGCGTTTCGCCATGAAAGCACCTCCCAATTTGAATGGAAAGGCCGGAATGCACCCGCGTGCACCCCGGCCTTGGGCGTTTTGGGATTACTTGCCCAACTGCAGCTTTTTGTTGGCGACCCATTCCACCACATTGTTGTAGAATGCTTCACGGGCCGTCTCGGGGGTAAGCTCGCCGCTGAACAGGCTGGAGAACACCTTGTTGATGGGCTCGCGCCAGTACCAGTAGTCGTCCGAGATGAGGGTGTGCTCCAGGCGGTCCTGATAGCGCTGGGCCGTGAAGGGGATGTTCATGATGTTGATTCCCGAAGGATCGGCAAGGGCCGGCACGGAAGCATAGGCGTAGTTGTCAAATACCAGGTTCAGCATATCCTTGTCCGTAGCGATGGTCTTGACCACCTGCCAGGCAAGGTCGGGGTTCTTGGCCTGCTTGGCCACGGCCACATGGTGCACTTCCGGGAAGCCCGCCACCTGCTGGCTGCCCACGGGGAGCATGACGGGGATGAACCTGTCAACGACGGCCGCATTGTTGGCCAGGACGTGCTTCAAATAGATGTTGCTGCTGTTGGTATCCATCATGATGGCAATATCGTTGTCCTCGGTCAGCCATTTTTCAGCGCCGGTCCCGGCCGCCGCCCCGGCAGGCGCGCACTTGACCAAGGCCTCCAGCGTCTGGAAGTAGGCCAGCACTTCAGGGCTGTCCTTGATGTAGTCCACATCCTTGGCGATGTCCAGCTTGGTGATGTCCATCGTGGAATCGGAGATCGGGTGATACAGGTCCGCGCCCACGCCCAGCCATTCACACCAGAAGGGCTTGATATAGGCGCCAAAATTCGTCTTGCCGGTTACGGGATTTGTGCCCGTCATCTTCTGGGCCATCTCACAGATCTGCTGATAGGAAACTGGGCCTTCGGGCCAGGTGACGCCCCACTGCTCCAGCAGTACCTTGTCATACATGATCCAGTATGCGCCCACATCGTAAGGCAGGCCGTAAATGGCGCCGGCGCTCTCGGGGAAATCGTACGTATGATAGCGGGTGTACTGTTTCGCGCCGGGGGTAAAGGTGGCTTCGAAGGTCGCCTCGGTAAAGGACGGGTCCTTGGCCATGAATTCCCGGTGGTCAATGAACCAGTTGGCAGCCAAGACCTGGTTGGTATACCAGCCGATATCGGCTTCACCGGACATCAAAGTCGTTTCCATCTTCTGGATCCAGCCATCGCCGGGGACGCTGATGATTTCAAAATCTGTGCCGGGAAACTTTTGCTTCAGCAGTTCCACAAACGCCTGTGTACCCTTATTCACAATGCCGCTGATGGGATCCAGTGTGTCGCGGTCGCTCCAGCTCAGCCAGGCGATGCGTACGGTTTCGGCAAATGCCGACGCGCCGGTCGCCAGGATGAGTACAAGAGCAAGTACCAATGCCAGTGTCCGTTTCATGATGGATTTCCTCCTTTTCTATTGCCACCGGGCTTCACCCCCCGGTTGCTTACACGATGGTATACTCCTTGCGCACCACTTCGCCGCCGGTCAAATATATGTCCGCGCTGTAGCGCTCGCCCTTCGCCACGGAAAAGGGCGTTCCCAGCCAGGTCGCCTTGCAGTCTACAAAGAAGGGCTCGTCATACGACACATAAAACTTTGCGCCGTTTCTATAAAACTCCACCCGGTCCACCTGCTCGGGATACTCCGCCGCCAGGCGCAGTGCGCGCAGCCCGCCGCCAAACGCCTCTTCCGGCCTTAAACCCTGCAGCACAAACTGCTCCTCCCTTAAAAGCTCCTTCACGGGGATGCCTACCGCACGGGCCATGCGCCTGGCGAAAAACAGGTCCTCCCCCGGGGTGACGCCGAAAAAGCAAGGCGGTATCTGCTTTGTGTAGTTGTTGTAATAGCCCCAGGAGGTGCCCGTCATAAGCGCCACATCCACACGGGTGCAGCAGGGGCTGTCCTCGTTGCACAAAACAGGTTTTCCCTTGGCAAGCCGTATGGCCCGCTTTAAGAAATCGTAATATTGGCCGCGTGTTAAGCCGTTGCCATGCACCAGCACAAAATCGCCGGCATCGGCCACCTGAGAGTCTACCGTACCGCCGCCGCCGCTGGAAGCTGTCAGCATCCCGCCGCTTTCCGTGCGGGCAAGGTCGATCAAAGAGGCGATGCCCTCCGCCGTCTGGATGATGGCATGGGCTTTGTTTAAAGAAATGTCGTATTCATTGGCAACGTCGATCAAGACGTTGGTATAGCCTTTCTCTTTAAGGAAGCGCGCAGCAACAGATACGGCGCTGCGGACAGCCCGTCCGCTTTTCATTTTCTTCGCCTGGGCCCAGTACAGGATGTTGACGATCATAACCATCCCCAGCTTGTCCGCCGCCGTGATCACCCGGTCCATGCGCGATGCGTATGCTTCATCCAGCACAAGGCCCTCCGGCCCGAAGGGGTTGTTGTCAATGTCCTCCACTTCCGTCATGCCTACCGGCCAGCCGCCCTGAAAGCCCACGGTAAAAGCGCGCATGCCGTAGTCATACCACTCGGGCAGCGCCGCAATCAAAGCATCGGTATTGGCATCGGGATCAAAGCGGTCAAGCGCCAGCTGGTTGTATAGCGCCCGGTGGCCGGCGTCGTCAAAAATGCCTTGTATCAGCCGCTGGTTCCATAAAAGCCCATGTGAATCAGGGTTGCTGCCGGGGATGTCCTGATACGTAAGTAATCCATTGATGGTAAAGCGGTCCTTGCAAATGCCCACAACCGTCCTTCCCACACGCACACCTCTTTTGGATTCATTTTTCTCATTTGGAATTCATAATCCCATTCTAAACCATGACTGTACATGTTGTCAATCCTATTTTTAAATTTTGAATTCATTTATTTGCTTTTTGAACGCATTCTGTTGTAAAATGAGAAAGGATATGATATGCTACTTTATATGGAAAGCGGCACCAAACGAAGGAGCTACTTTCCATTCAAAGCGGTACCAAATGGAGGTGCTACTATGACGAACGCGGCTACTGCGTTACGTACAACGGATGACATTTATCAGTGCATTCGAACAATGGTATTGAATTGTGAGCTGCTTCCCAACCAGCGCATCAATCAGAATACGCTTGCGCAGACACTTAAAGTCAGCCGGACGCCTGTCATCAAGGCTCTACATATGCTGGAGGCGGAAGGGCTGGTTGACAATATTCCAAACCGTGGTTTCTATATACATAAAACGACTCTGCGGGAGCTGATTGAGCTTTTCATGCTCCGGCAAAGCCTGGAAATGGTTGCGGCAAATAACCTGGTGGAAGTAGGGACCAGCGAACAGATAGATCAGCTATATGCATTGTTCACGCCCTTTATCGACCAGGAAAACATCAATACCGATGCATATTTCAGTACCGACAGACGATTCCACTCACTGATGATGGAGTGGTGTGACAATTCGCTCCTCCGCCACATCAATGAATCTCTGCGGCTGATGGACCGCACCTTTTCTTTCGGTCTTTTGCGCCCGCCCAAGGAAACGCTTGGTGAGCACCTGGCCATCATTGATGCATTGCGCAGCCGTGACGCCGTCCGCGTGCAGGAGGTTGTCCGCCAGCATACGGAGTGCACAAAGCAAAATCTTCAAAATATCAGCAAACATATCCGTGCATTGGGAATAGACACTTCCAAACTGTCCATCAGCGATATCATGCAAGGGCAGGTCGCAGCCTCAGGCACATAATGTAATTCAATAAATAACCATCCCCCGGCTGCGCCGGGGGATGGTTATTTATTGGTTCATTATTCTATTAAATACAAACCATTTATTTTAGCCCAAATGAACTTTATGGCCGGAAAGAATCATTTCCCGTGCAATGTCCGACGCATCCACGCGATGCACATCCCGGCCGTTGCTGAGCGCCGCCGCAATTCCTGCCGCTTCTCCCGTTTGCGCGGCAACAGGAATCACCCGTGTGACTTCCCATGCTTCAGGATCGGCGCAGCTGATGCTGCGCCCTGCCGCCAGCACATTTTCAATGCCAGGCGCGGTCAGTGTCCGATAAGGGATTTCAAAGGGTACGTCCGCCTTGCGCCAGTCACCGCAGCAACCGATGGAATCGTCAAAGAAGACGCGGCTGTCCGCGTAGCGCAGCGCATAATCCCCCGCAATCATCCGTGTGGTACGAAATTGGGGCATGCCCGGCAGTCCGGTATATGCCATGCTGTTGGGCGGTAATTGTTCCAAATGGTTCAGCGCCTGTGCCCGGCCGGCCAGGACCATGTCATTTACATCATCCGCAGTTACGCCTTCCATGGTACGCATGTATGCAGGGTGCCCAATTCCATTGCAGTCAGAGCCCCCGGTATAGAGCTTGACGGCGGGAGCTGCCTTCCCCTTTTCAGCCGCCTCCCTGATCGCCTTCAAATCGGTATAATATGCCCAATAGGTCATATAGTTCCTGCCGGCCACCGTTTCGGCGTTCATGCAGCGAAATACTCCGGCGTCGCCGCTGGCGTCCACCACCACATTGCAGGCGTACGCAATACGCCCATCCAGATTTTGCACGATCACATGGGTTGCACGGTTTTCTTCCCTGGCCACACCGCAAAACAGCGTATCGAACAGTACCTTGGCGCCGCTGTCGAGCAGCATCCGGTCCAGCCGCATGGCAAACAGCGGGCTGTTGAACAGCGTTTGATACCGCTTGCTGCCGTCCGCGCGGTCAGGTCCTTCGCGCCATGAATCAGGAAGGGTATCATAGCCATGTTCAATGGAGGCCCGCAGCATCTCCTCCGAAATGCCGCCGATCAGCTTTTGTCCCCGCCCATCGCACAGCGGCAGATAAATGGCTACAAACCCTAGCGTAGCCAAACCTCCCAGCATCACTGATTTTTCAATCAGCAGAACGCTTCTTCCTTTTCTTGCGGCAGCTTTGGCCGCCGCCACTCCTGCCACGCCGCCTCCGATGACAATGATGTCATAATGCGCCTTGACAGGGATCTTTTCATGTACCTCAAGGGAAGAAACTATCGGGCGGACCGGTCGCTCCTGTTCCATGGCACCATTCCTCCGGTTCGGTTTTGATCGCTCATCCCAGGCGGATAGAACGGGTATTACTCAAGCAGCAGGACCGCTACGGCGCCGGGCTTCAGTTCCTTTAGCATCCCTTCCCCGCATGCTTCGATCGTCTCCCAGGATGCGAGGCGCCTTTTCGCTACATTCAGCACTACCTTCTGCATTTCATTCGTATCGTTCCAAAGTGCAATAGCGCTGCGCGTTTTTCCCTCAAACAGCGCACAGTGCAGCAGGGAATTAACGTTTTCCACGCCGTCCTGCTCCCGATAGATTCCCTCCAGCAGCACATCCTGATACTTTTTGCGCAGTTCCCCCACCGCACGGGCATATTCCTTCCATTCCTTGTACAGATCCTGCCGTATGACATCCTGGTCCTTTAGGTAGCGCAGTTCCATTTCATATCGGAAGCCGTAGAGGAATGCAAAGTTCACATACCGGGGATCCAGGAACGGGTTGGGGTTGCGCAGCGTCAGGATGGTTTCCGGAAAACAGTAGCGGAACATTTCCGGGAAAGAAGAGGCCAGGTTCAGCATGGAGTTACCATCCCGGCGGCGCCCTGCCGGCGGGCCGGGGTTTGTGGCAATGCCGTGCAATGCATCGAGAAATTGGGAATAGACATCCGTCTCATGCTCAGTCATGAAGGCAAATTCCCGGCCATGGCTCTTGGCCTGATCATGGAGGCGCTTGAGCAGCTTCAGCCTGCCCTGGGTATACGACAGCGACGGCCGCCCGTTCATGTGCGGATGCTCGTCGTTGAAACAGGGATAGGGAGGCATGCCCCCAATTTGATCATACAGCATACCGTCCGCCTGAAAGGAGGCAATCCAATCGGCCCGTTGCGCCATAAGGTCATGCCACTCGGTGCAGGATGGGCATACGGTGGCAAAGACCTTCTTGCTGAATTTCTTCAGGTACTCGCTGTTATGGAATTTGCTGTATTCCTCCAAGTAGGGCGTATTCCAGCGGGTCCTGCCCTCCAGCATATGCCCCTTTTCCCTGTAAAATTTCGACCCGGTGTCCATCAGATGTCCCTGATAATACAGCGTTACATGGCCGCCCTCGGCCTGAACCTTTTTGATATTGGATATAAGTCCCTCTTCGCCGCCCAAGGTCGGGCTGACATTAAGATCGGGATACTCGTTGTCATGGCCGGAATGATACCATCCGAACAACCCCAGCGTATCGCAGCCATGGGCCTTGGCATCCTCGTACAATTCGGGGAGTGTATCGTAAGGCCACAGCTCGTCCCCGTACTGCTGCTTGTTGATGACCAGGAAATAGCCGTTCATGTCGCGGATCCATTCTGCCTGTTCAATGGGCTTGCGCCAGGTCTTTGCCCAGTCAACATACTCATCCGCGCCCCTGCGCCAGGAGCCCTCATACGGCCACAGCACATAGGCTGGGCATTCCCACGTTTCCCCCGGGCGCACAAAGCAAAGCTTATCCATTTCCAGGGTAACATCGTGTTCCCTGCTGCCCACCACCCGGAGGACGGTGGTATGGAACAGCGCGTCATGCCCGGCAAAATACAGGCATTCCGGTCCGTCCAGCAAGGACATCCACTGCATGCTGAGCAGGCCAGGGTATGTGTTGCTCATCACATGCTCTCCGTCCCAATCGCCCATGCTGCCCACATGCGCCCCGATATCCGGCAGCCTTTCCCCCGCGCAGTTGGGCCACAAAAGCGCCGGCTTGCCCCCCGCCAGGGTACGGATGCGGCCAATGCAGGGATAAAAGAAGTCATTCACCATGACGGTATCATTGTTTTCGATCTTTGCGTCAAACAGAACCTGCTCGCCGCTTAAGCAGATGCGCATATCCACCCGCACATTCACCGCATGGTCTTTTGTAACAAGCTTCTCCACGATAATATGCAGCGTGTCCTCATGCACAGCCAGCGTATACGATTGGTTCTGCGGGAAAGCTACATCCTCCCAGTTGTCTTCATCCTTCATCACAATGCGGAACAGCCCGTCTGCAGGCGTTTCAATCACGTTGCCATGGCCGCCATTGATCCTTTCCAGATGGATCAGCCGGCCGCGTTCATCCACTTCCAGCCGGATAGCACAATTTTGCAAAACCGCCATTTTTCGTTTCACTCCCGTCAATGGTATAGCTGCTGGGTATGGCCATGCTCTTTGGTGGGCGGCGTTGTGCCGCACACGATGTCATACATCCGCTGCGCCAGATTTTCTAAGGCCTTCGTCAATTCAGGGTATGGCACATTGCAAATGGAGATCAGGCCGTGCTGCATGCATTCCCCGTCAAAGCGGCCTAGCACCGGCTGGTCGTTCATTTCAAAGTAGTGGGCTCCTACGCTGCACGGGTGAGCCATGGCCTGTTCCATATAATAGATGCACGCCTTCGTCCTCTCCGTCTGCCCATAGGCACGGATAAGCCCCGTGGCGATGTTGCGCATCTCATCCCCCGCGATGTGCCATTCCCCCACCAATCCGGGGCGCTTATCCTTTTGCGCCACGATATCAAAGCGCGGCGCAGGGTCCACCTGATAGCAATTAAAGGAGCAGACGTCAAAGAAAGCATTGCCCGCAAATTCGTTGGGCGTAAGTCTTGCATAGCGCATCCCCAGATTCATGTGGTCCGGGTCCACCTCCGCAAGGGCCTTAGAAGGCACGGCGCTGTACTTGGCGATCAGGATATCCCGGAAAGCCTCCAGATCCGCCCTGGAACCATCCGACAGCTTATCCGCTCCCACAATGGAATTCTGCAGCGCGTCAAACGTATCGAGGCTTACGCCCCAGGCCGTGTTGAACGCCTGAATGTCCCCGCCATAGCGCTCCTTCAGGAAAGCGATCAGCGCATCCTTGCTGTACAGGTGGCCGGGATAGGCGAGCACCCTCTCCGCCGGATTCACGGAGGCCTGGAACAGCCATTCCGGTTCGTTGGTGATAAAGTAGCCGATCAAAAATGGATTGCCCACGAAGGGAGAAAGCTGCTTTTGCGCAAAGCGCCTTGATCCTTCCTCATATTCCGGGCTGAACACATCGGGAAAATCCCGGTAGATGCAGACCTTGGTCAGGGGGAATTCCTTCAATGTCCACACAAAGGGGATCTCCGCCTTTTTCAGGTATTCATCCACCTGCTCATCCATGTAATTGTTGACGCCGACGCCGATGGTGTTGATCCCCCAGCTTTTCAGCCTGGCAGCATTGATGGTCACCCAGGCATCCCACCAGCCTTCCGGCCCGAAGGCGCGGATCATGTTGGCCCTTGCAAAATTGAACATCCAGCGGCCCTTGCCGCTTTCTTTGCCGTTTCTTTTTACGAATTCGGCTATTTCCGAAGCCTCCGTCCAGCAGATCTTCCACGTGGGATCGTTTTGGTCCGGCAGCCAGTCAAACATGGTTTCCATGCCGTCCACAAACCCATGATCGCCCATGCGGGAGCCATAGCATACGCCGTTGCTGTAAAAGGCACAACCGTCCGGATCCACCAGCCACCAGCGCTTGCCGTCGTGATGGGTATGGAAGTAACCCGTCTTGTCAAAGCGCAGCTTGGTATAGCCGCCGAACCGGCTCCATCCTTCGGGATACCCGCGCATGGACTTGGCTTTCTTAAGCTCGCCATGCAGATAATGTACCATCTCCTGCGTGCTATGCATCTTCCCCGGCCATTCGTAGCCTTTGCGCTGGCCCATTTCATCCACCATGGGCGCGCCCTTTAAGCGCATGTCCGGCAGCCTGTCTTGAAGCCACAGCCCGTACAGTTCAAACCGCCTGCACCCGTCATTTTGCTTCAAGCGGATTCGTATCTCATCGATGCGGTTGATATGCGTCGGTTCCCCATCCACATGGCCCTTGAGCGTGCCGGGATAGGTGGGCAGGAAAAAGCGGTGGGAATCCAGTTCCGAAAGCTGTACCGTCATCTTCACTCGGCGGGTGGGGATCATGAAATACCGGATGGAAAGCACCTTCTCCTCCCCACCCACGTGTTCCACAAAATCAAAGAACATCACCGGCATCCGGTCCATGTCCACGCACATTTCCATGGTAAGGTAATCCGTCTCCATAAAGTGCACGCCGCTGTCCGCTTTTTTCAGCGAAAGGCAAAACGCGCCATCCTCCCGGGGTATAAGCGCGATGCCTTCGCCGCTTTCACAAGGCGTTCCCTGAAGCGTTTTGAGCTTGGATAGCGCGATCTCCCTGCGCATGGGCAATCCTTCTCCTTTTACAAAGATTGCGCCCGTGAGAGCGGGCGGGAGGCGGCGGCAGCGGGCGATGCCGCCATGTCCGCCGCCTCCAAGCTCTCAACGGGCGCAGTCTTGGAATATATTAAATGGTTATTGGGCTGCTTGTGCCGCAAGCTGTTCGGCATAGGCTGTCGTCGCCTCGGCCTCATATTCCAGGCCGCCTTCCTCTTCCCAGCGGGTTACGAACTCCTGGTATTCGGCGTCTACGTCACCGGTGGTCACGATCAACTGTGCAAAGGCCTCCATGGTGATATCCTTGAGGGTGGCGCCGTACTCCCGGTCGGCTTCCAGGGTTTTGATGATCTTGGGATAGGCGATGCCGTATTCCTGGGCCAGCTCCTGGCCTTTGCGGGTCTGTTCGTTCAGGGTGCGGACTTCCGCGTTGTTCAGCTTCCAGTACTTGTTGTACACGAAGCCGCCGTCCGCCCGGTGGGTCGCCGCATCGGTATAGGGATCCAGTTTCTTGTATTGGCCGGCGGCTTCATCCACCCATTCGTAGTGCAGCCCTTCCACACCCAGGTAGGTCAGCTCATCGCCTTCTTCGGTGAACAGGTAATTGATCAGCTCCATGGCCTTCTCGGGATACTTGCAAGTGGAGGAAATCGCGTTGTAGAAGGTATAGCGCGGATACTGCTTGATGGGTCCGCCCTGCCCGCCGGGGCCTGCGATGATGGTAAAGTCAAAGGTGGGCGGCGGGTTTTCGGTATACCGGCCGGGCATCCAGTTGTTGGTGGTACCTACGGACTGGAAGTCAAACACACCGGTGCGGCCCGTCCACAACTTTTCAAAGGCGCTCATGAGGGGGATGGTGGCGAAGTCGGGGTCCAGAATGCCTTCCTGATACAATTTGCGAAGGTACTTGATGGCATCCAGGTACATGGGGGCTTTCATGTAAGTGGTCACTGTGCCGTCTTCCATCAAGTAATCCTTGCCTACGCAGATACCATACGCGCCGAAGATGTGTTCGAAGGTGCGCAGGTTGGCCATGGAACCTACGTAGCCGATGGTATCATTCTGGCCGTTGCCGTCGGGATCGCCCGTGGTGAAGGCTTTCAATACTTCATACAGCTCATCCAGATTGGTGGGCATTTTGAGCCCCAGCTTTTCAAGCCAGTCGGCACGCACGGACAGGTTGGATGCATAATCCAAAGAGGCCGGGAATACCGCATAGATGCCGTCTTTTTGGTTGACGGGGCTGTTCTTGAGGATGTCTCCGATTTCCGTCAGGATATCCTGGCCTTTTGTTTGAAGCAGGTCATCCATCTTGAGCAGCATGCCCTGGTCACGGAAGTCTTCAGCGGCCATCTTTTCCCCGTCGATGAGGAAAACATCGGGCAGCGTCCGGGCCGCCACCAGCGTGTTCAGCTTGGCGGTATAATCGGCCAGGGGCACATAAATGACGTTCAGATCGATGCCCAGCTTCTCTTCAATGGCGAGGATGACAGCGTTGTCTTCCGCGGGGGTGTTGTCGCCGTGCATCATCATGGTCAGCACAGGCTTTGCCTCGGCCGCCGCTAAAGTTATACTGGACATCATCAGCATGCACAGGCACAGGGCTAGGAGCACGGACAGGCTTCTCTTCATGGGGGTACCTCCTTTTTTTGATTGGGCTTAAATCAACCCTTCACTGCGCCTACGGTGATCCCTTTCGTATAGTAGCGCTGCAGGAAGGGATAGACGATAAGGACAGGGATGACCGACACGGCAATGGTGGCCATCTTCATGCTTTCTTCGCTGAGCCTGGCTGCTTCCGACAGGTTGCCGACCCCGGAAAGGGAATTGAGCGCGCCGGTGGAAGCCATCAGCTTGCGAAGATAAACCTGCAATATTTCCAAAGAAGTTGAGTTGGTATACAGGATACCGTCCATGTACGCGTTCCAGTTGCCGACCCCGTAGAACATGGTGACTGCCGCCAGGGCGGGGGTGGAAACGGGCAGTATGATGCGGAACAATACCGTAAACGAGTTGGCCCCGTCGATATGGGCACTTTCCCCCAGCGAATCGGGGATGGACTGAAAATAGTTGCGCAGTATGAAAAGGTTATAGGCATTCATCGCGCCGGGCAGGACCAGCGCCCAGAAGGTATCCACCAGGCCGTACGCCTGCACCGTAAGAAAGGTGGGGATCATGCCGCCCGAAAACAGCATGGTAAAGAAAATCATCATGGAGATCCCGTTGCGCCCCCTCAGGCGTTTGAGCGAAAGGGGATAAGCTGTCAGCGCCGATAGAAGCATGCTGATGGCCGTGCCGACCAGCGTGCGGGCAATGGTGTTCCGGTATGCCACATAGATTTGGCTCGTTTTGAAAATCATCTTGTAAGCCAGCAGGTCGAATTGGCGGGGCCAGAAGAACAGCCCGCCGGTCATGGCCGCCCGTGAGTCGCTGGCCGAATACATCAGCACATGCCAGAAGGGGTAGACCGTTGTAAAGCAAAACAAAATCAGCAGGATACCTACGATTGCATGGCCGGCCTTTTCGGCAGGCGTCTTTCGGATGCGCACGGTTTGCCGCCCCCTTTCTTACATGATGCCGCTGTCCGGGTCGATTTTTTTGGCTACGTAGTTTGTAACCAGCACCAGCACAAGGCCGATGAAGGACTGGAAAAGTCCCGCCGCAGTGGCCAGGGAAAACTTTTGCTGCTCCATGCCGATTTTATATACGTAGGTATCGATGATATCGGCCACGGAAACTACCAGGTAATTGGAAATGGCAAATATCTGGTCAAAGCCCGCGAACATCATTTCGCCAACGCGGAATATGAGCAGCACCACGATGGTGGAACGAATGGAGGATAAGGTGATATGCCACAGCTGGCTTAAGTGGCCGGCGCCGTCGATCTGGGCGGCTTCATACAACTGCTGGTCGATACCCACGATCGCCGCGAGATATACGATGGTGCCCATCCCCGCGCCCTTCCAGATATGGGAGATGACGATCACCCACTGGAACGTTTCCTTTTGCGACATCACGTTATTGATCTGGCCTTGGTAACCCAGCGCCTTCAAAATGCCGGGAACAGCCCCGCTTGTGGTGTTGAACATCGCAAAGAGCAAGCCGTTGACGACCACCCAGGAAACAAAGTTGGGCAGAATCACGGCTGTTTGAATCGCCTTGCGCGCTTTGGTCCTGGTGATCTCATTGATCATCAGCGCCAGGATCAGCGACGACGGGAAGCCCAATACCAGCTTCAGGATGCTTATCACAATATTGTTCATCAGCGCGCGTATAAACGCAGACTTGGAAAACAAATCAATAAAATGCTCCCAGCCTGCCCACGGCGCATCGGCAAAGCCCTTGAATACGCTGTAATCACGGAAAGCGATGGTGACGCCATACATGGGCACATATTTGAACAGGATAAAATATAAAATGCCAGGAATCAGCATCACATAAAGCAGTGCATCGCGCCGCACATCCCGCCTAAGACCCCGATAGGGCTTGGCGGAAATGTGACTCCCCCCCCTTTTTTGGTAGGCTGCCATATATGCTCATTCCTCCGCGACTGACTTCTGATAAGCGCATTATAAACCATGGCTGCGCATACTGTCAACAGCAATATTTCAATTTCTTGTTTCTCAATTGAAAATTCTATATTCCGAATAATGCGGAATTATCCATATTTTGTCCTTAATTTCTATCAACAATTTACCCTAATTGTACAATATACAAGAGAATATTCTTTAGCCCAGATGTCGGCTCGTTTAAAAATATTTTCATTTACAAAAATCTTTTTTGAATATTTTGTTGACATCCTTCGAAAGTTCATACTATAATAATTAATATCAACAGCCGGGGACGGATGTGCCTGCGGCCGAGAATTGAGGGAATGCCCGATGAGCTTCATGTATAACCCTTATCCTTATGACGATCCAAACGCCGTCAATTTAATCACCGTGGCCCAAGACATCCGTTCCGCCATCATTTCCGGGGCGACCGCCAGTGCAAAAACATTGGCTGCCGATGCCGCGCAGACTATACGCGAAAAAGGACGCTGCGTCATCGCCATAGACGGTTATATCAGCGCCCCTATGGAACTGCTGGCCCGGTTGACTGCACGCACGCTTGCGCAAAGCGGCCTTTCCGCCGAAATGTTGGACACGAAGGTTTTATATAAGGAAGAAAAAGAACTGGCCGCCCAGCTTTTGCCCTGCCTGCCGGAAGACCGGGAGACCGATCCGCCGCTGCTGTACGGGCGGTTGTACCATGGTGGCTATGAAGGCCTGATGCAGGAGGAGCAAATCGCCGCGCTGAATAATAGCCTGGCATCATTCACAGCCCAGGGAAACGGCGCGTTGATCCTGTATGGCAACGGCTGCATGATCGAGGCATTGCGCTCCTTTGCCGACATTCGGGTATATGTGGACATGACCCAGAAGCGCACCGTGCTAAATATCAAATCCGGCCATACGGGAAATTTGGGCTTTTCTACGCCCAAGCCGTTTAGCCCAACGCTGCGCCAGGCTTATTATGTCGATTTTGAGGCTGCCGCCGCGCTGCGGGGCAAACTGATCCAAACGCAGGAACTTAAGTATTATGTGGCAGGCGACCATGCGGACAACATGCAGCTTCTCCCCTTCCCTACCTACCTGTCCATCTGCCGGACGCTGGTCACGTATCCCTTCCGCTGCCGCCCTGTGTACATCGAAGGCGTATGGGGTGGATTTTATGTGAAGCATTTAAGGAAGCTGCCCGACGCCATGCGCAACTGTGCCTGGGTGTTTGATCTGATCCCCATGGAAGTATCCATCGTGGCGGACATGGACGGGCTCCAATTGGAAATGCCCTACTACGGTTTTGTCCAAACAGTCGGCAAGGAGCTGATGGGTGAAAAGTGCCTGCAAAAATTCGACGGTTACTTCCCCATCCGCTTCAATTATGACGATACCTTTCACGCCAGCGGCAACATGTCCATCCAGTGCCATCCGGACGGCGAATACGTGCGGCGCAACAACGGCGAACTGGGCCGCCAGGATGAAAGCTATTATATCGTCGTAGCCGGACAGGAGGCTAAAACCTACTGCGGTTTCCAAAACGGATGCGATGTGGCGGAGTTTATATCCGAAGCCAAGCGTTCCGAGCGGGAATGCGTGCCCATCGACCATGACAAATACGTATACGCGGAACCGTCAAAGCCCGGCATGCAGTTTCTAATTCCGGCCGGCACCATTCATGCTTCCGGCCGCAACCAGGTCATTCTGGAGATCGGCAGCCTGACCATCGGTTCGTATACGTACAAAATGTACGACTATCTGCGCAAGGATCTGGACGGCAAGCCCCGCCCCATCCACTCCTATCACGGGGAGCAGGTGCTCCGCAGGGAAAGGAATGCGGACTGGGTGCAAAAAAACCTGATTCAGCAGCCCCGCCTTGTCCGGGAAGAGGAGGACGGCCGGGAAATCATCGTGGGCGAACACGAACTGCTTTATTTCACGCTGCGAAACCTATGCTTTGAAAAGAGGATGACCGACGAAGCATCCGACCGCTTCCATGTGCTGGTGCTGGTGGAGGGCGAGCAGGTGCTCATCCGCTCCCTCAGCGATCCCAGCCGCTTCTTTGTGCAGCGCTATATGGACATGGTGGTGGTACCTGCATCCTTTGGGAAATATGAAGTGGTAAACCAGGGCGTAGGGAGCGTTGTGCTTCACAAAACCATGCTGAGGGATGGATATGAAGATATCGTCCGGTAAATGCGTACTGGCACTGGATGCCGGGGGAACGGCCATCAAGGGTGCCCTGGTATCATCAGCGCAAGTTCTTTCGGATTTTTTTGAAACGCCTATCCCGGAAAGCGGAAGCGCCCATGATATATTAGGCGCTTTCGAGGCTGCCGGGGCAACAGGGGCTTCCCTTGCCGCCGCCCGCGGCCTTTATTTTAAGGGCATCGGCGTATGCATTCCCGGCCCCTTTGACTATAAGGGCGGCATCAGCCTGATGACACACAAGTACCAGTCCATCCGAGGCATTCCCCTGGGATCATATATTGCCCATGCGGCGCCTGATTTGCCTGTCCGGTTCATGCACGATTCATCCGCCTTTTTACTGGGTGAACTGGCCGTGCGGCCCAGGCAGGAAAAGGATGTATGCGCGGTGATCATAGGCACGGGCCTTGGCTTTGCCTGCACAAAGAACGGCATGCTTTTTGAAAACGAGAGCGGCGGCCCCGGCATCAGCATTTTCCGCCGCCCGTACCGGGATGAAACCGCGGAGGATTTTGTCTCCAAGCGGGGGATCATGCGGGCCTATGCAATGCTTGGCGGAAGCAAGGCAAAAAGCGTCAAGGACATAGCCGGTCTGGCGAGCCTTGGAGACGAGGCGGCCCAAGCCGCCTTTTTGAAAACCGGCGAAGCTTTGGCCGAAATCCTTGCCCCTGTCTTGCGGGAAAACGGTTTTGATTGTATGATTTTAGGAGGACAAATCTCCAAAGCAGGCTCGCTGCTTATACAGCCTATCCAGGAATGCCTTGACAGGCTTAACATCCCCTGCCGGGTAGAAGCGGCTCTACGCATAGACGAAGCGCCGCTGATCGGTGCGGCGCAGTTGATTTGGAATAGCTGACAAGCGAAAGGAGCCATTAGTATGACAGGCTGCCGGTTGCGCATGAAGGAAGCGATGGATTCCCTTGCCCCCAAGGAACAGCGTGTCGCCAGCTTCATTCTGGATTTTCCGGAGGAAGTGGTGTCCATGTCCATTGAGGAAGTCGCCATCGCCTGCCAGACGAGCACGGCGTCGGTGGTCAGGCTTTGCAAAAGCATTGGCTATTCCGGCTTCAAGGAGCTTTTAAGAACCCTTAGCGCGGATCTTAACAGCCAGCAGGATGGCATTTCCTATGAGGATATCCGTCCGGGCGACAGCCTGGATGCGATTATGCGCAGCGTCTGCAAAAGCAACATGAATGCCATCGAGGGCACCCTGTCGCTCATGGACCTGGAACAATTGGACAAGGCCGTCACAGCTTTGTGCAACGCTTCCCGCATCGACTTTTACGGCGTGGGCAGTTCCGGCCTGGTTGCCCATGATGCACACAACAAATTTCTGCGGATCAACAAATTCACCATTTCCAGCTCCGACCCCCATGAGCAGGTGCTTTCCGCCACCAGCCTTAGGCCGGGTGACGCCGCCGTGTTCTTTTCCTATTCCGGCGAAACCCACGATACCATTGAAACATTTGAAATCGCCCGTCAGAGCGGGGCGACTACTATCAGCGTCACAAGATACGGAAAAAACCCTTTGAGTGAGGCCACGGATATCAGCCTGTACATTTCTTCTTCAGAATCCATGATCAGAAGCGGCGCCATGGGCTCCAGAATCAGCCAGATGACGATGGTGGATATCCTTTATACGGCCGTATCCAGCCGCATGTATGAAAAAGTCAAGCCGTATCTGGATAAAACGCGCCTGACCAGCCGCCGCAAGCGCTTTCACGGAAAGAATCAGGAGGGCTGAAACATGCAGGTTTTTGACCGCAAGCCGCGGGTGGGGATGCTTTTGATTACTACGCCGCGCTTTCGCAATCTTGGCGAAGGCACGGAGCACGGCGTGTATCATCAGCGCAAGGATAAGGAGGCCCAGCACATCCTATCCGCAGCCTCCTCCTTCTCCGATGTGGTGTTTCCCGGCGTTGTCTATACCAGAGAGGATGTAAAGGAAGCGATCCGCTGCTTTGAGCAGGAAGAAGTGGACATGGTATTCGCCTGCTTCCTTTCCTGGTCCGATGATTTTGCCTGGATCCGCTTTTTGCGGGATATGAAGCCGGTTCCGATCCTTTTCGCATCCCTTGTCCGGGATGAACTGGGCTTTGACGACTCCCTGAACGAAGACAGGTTTGTGGAATTCCTCTCCGCCGGTTCCCTGGTGGGCATGCTGGAAGCTTCCGGCTCCGCATCCCGGTTTGACCGGCCCATGATGCAGCGGGTGATCGGCACAATGAATACAGTCATGCATACCTGCGCTTGTTTTGCAAAGGCCGCATGCCTGCGTAGTGTACTAAGTCAGGACACTTTCGGCCTCCTCCCCACCCTCAACGAAGTCATGTGGTCCACCTATGTAGACATCTATGACCTGTTTATGAAGGTTGGCCCCGAAATGCGGTTCCTGTCCGTGGCCGCGCTTCAAGAGACGATCGATGCTTTGCCCGGCGAGTCGGTGGAGGAGAACGTCCGCCATATCATGGAATCGTATGAAAACGACGGCACAGTGATCCCCGAAAAAATGCGGGCTTCCGTTGCCGCTTCCATGGCGCTGGAGAAAATGTGCCGCGATGCCGGCGTTTCCATGCTGGTCTTAAACGATGTGGATGCGACGCTGCTGCGCATCATCGGCCTGCGTCCCGGCTTTACCCCTTGCCCCGGAACGGAGGATATTGCCGTCGTGCCGGAAGGCGATATCGGCGGCGCGCTGGCGGTATATGTGCTGCGCCACCTGACCGGGCTTCATGTCCCCTTCATTGAGCCCTTCCACATTGACATGCAAAAGGGCATTTTCGCGGGAGGGCACGCAGGCCCCAACGACTACACCGATCCCCGGGGCAAAACGGTCCTTTCCCGGGACGAGCGGTTCGCCCGCTCCAATTACAAGCATGCAGGCGCGCCTTTTGCCTGGCATGTGATTTCCGAAGGGGAAAAAACCATGCTGCACATTTCCCAGTGCAACGGACGCTTCAAGGCAGTCTGCGCCCTGGTCGATGCGCTGCCATGCCCCCGCCATCTGGCCGGGTATACCCATGGGCTGTTCAGGCCCCGCAAGGATCCTACCGCCTTTTTTCAGCGTTTGATGGACATCGGCGTCACCCAGCATTATGCCGTTGCCGATGGCGATCACAGGGAGACGATTGCCTGTTTTGCCCGGATCATGGGGTTTGACTTTTATGAAGTATGATCATACATATGGCATTATCAAAGCAACGCACAACGGCATCCCCGTTGTGCGCCTCCTTTTCGGCCCGTATGAAGCCGATATATGCCCGGGAATGGGGGCAAACTGCATCCGCTTTGCCCGGGATGGCATCAATGTGCTGCGCACCCCCCCTGCCCTTGATGTATTCAAGGCCCAGCCCAATGTATACGGCATGCCGCTTCTGTTTCCCCCCAACCGGATCCGGGGCGGCGTTTTTCAATTTCAGGGGAGAGAATACCGCTTCCCCATCAACGAGCCTGCCAGGGGCCATCATATCCACGGTTTCCTTAGCGAAATGCCTTTTCTTTTGGAGGAATCGCATGCTGATTCAGATGGTGTAAGCGCCACGTTTTCCGTTTCCTTTAGCGGCCAGTCTCCCTATCTTTCCTTCCCCCATGCATTTACCGTCCGCTTAAACTATACGCTGAACAGTTCCGGCCTCAGCCAGACGCTTTCGCTTCAAAACAACAGCGCGCTGGATATGCCGGCAGGCCTTGGTTTTCACACGGCCTTTCAAGTACCCTTCCTGCCGGATACCGCCGGAGAGGAATACCGCCTTTATGCAAATGTGGACGATGAAATATGCCTTGACCCCGTTACCATCATCCCTACCGGGGAAATGTGTAAAGCAAGCACTGCCGGCCAGGCTTTGCGGGACGGCAGCCTTGTGCCCGTCGGAAGCCCACTCTCCCATCACTTTGAGCATCTGTCGGGCGAAATCATCCTCCGCCACGTGGTGACAGGCGCCGCCGTCCACTACGCTCCCGACCCCGCCTTTTCATTTCTCATGCTCTGGAACGGCGGAGGCCAAAGCGGCTTTGTTTGTCCCGAGCCCCAAACCTGGCAGGTGGACGCCCCCAATTCTCCCCTGCCGGCTGAAAAAAGCGGCTTCCGGTTTTTGACGCAGGGCGAAACCCTGTCCCTTCACAGCACGCTTCGCATTGATCCCGGAAACGTATAAACCGCCTTTGGGAGGAATGACGATGAAAACGACACTTCATATTCCCTATGGCCTGACGTCACTTCCGCTGGAAGTGGAGGAGCAGCATCTCAAGGCCGTGCTTGTCCCCTGCTCGGAATCCACAGATTCCCCAACGCCTGAAGATCAGGAAAACGTTGTGCTTCAGGCGCTGAATCATCCCATCGGCAGCCCGCTTCTTGAGGAACTGGCCGCCGGGAAGCAGCGTGTTCTATTGATCACCAGCGACCATACAAGACCCGTACCCAGTAGAATCACCATGCCGCTTTTGCTGTCCCGGATACGCGCAGGAAATCCGAATGTTCAAATACGCATCCTTCTGGCTACCGGCATGCACCGCCCCACCACGCAGGAAGAAATCATCGATAAGTTTGGCGGGGAGATTGCCCAAACCGAAACTATCCTGAACCACTTCTCCCGCAGGGATGAGGATATGGTTTTCAAGGGCATCCTCCCCTCCGGCGGAGAATTGTGGCTGAACCGGCTGGTTGATTGGGCGGACCTGATCGTATCCGAAGGGTTTATCGAGCCGCACTTTTTTGCAGGCTTTTCCGGCGGGCGCAAAAGCATTTTGCCGGGCATCGCATCCCATAAGACGGTACTATTCAATCACAATGCCAAGTTCATCGCCGATCCCCATGCCGTGCAGGGCAACCTTCCTGGAAATCCCCTGCACCGTGACATGTGCTGCGCGGCAAAGGCGGCAAACCTTTCCTTCATATTGAACGTGCGGCTGGACAGCAGCAAGCGGATCATGGCCGCTTATGCCGGCGATCCCCAAAAGGCCCATGAGGCCGGCTGCCGGGATTGCCTTGCCTGCAATAGCGTAATGAGGGTGGAAGGGGATATTGTCGTCACCTCCAACGGAGGGTATCCCCTGGACCAGAATATATACCAGGCCGTCAAGGGGATGAGCACGGGAGTGGTTTGCTTAAAACCCGACGGCGTGCTCATCATGGCCGCGGAGTGCGCAAACGGCCATGGCGGGGAGGATTTTTACCGGTGGTTTACCTCCGCAAAAGATCCCGACGAAGTGGCGGACAGGATTTCCGCCATCCCGCCTGAATCCACTCTTCCCGACCAATGGGAAGCGCAGATCCTGGCCGAAATCCTGAAAAAAGCCAGGTGCATTTTTGTTACCCGCCCTGAAAATGAAGCATTGGTCAGCGCCATGCACATGACGTATGCTCCTTCCATCGATATGGCCCTCGAAATGGCCTACCGCTGGACCTGCTCCTCCCCTTCCGTCGTTGTTATCCCGAACGGGACAGATATCATTGTGAATTAAGATATAACCAGGTAGTTAAGCCATATCGTAGCGGTGCGCATGATAGCTCAAGCCCGTGCAGCGCCGAAGCAGTTCCGTGGCTTTGGTTCTTTCCCCTGAACTCCTGTAGCTTTCCAAAAGAACTTCAGCCGCCTCCAAAAAGCAGTCTTCATGCATACGCCTGGCGCTCTCCGCCCACAGCGCCTCCAAATCGTCCAGATACCGGCCGGTATACCGCTCTACCACATTCTGTGCGTTCTTTGGTGTTGGCCGCTTGCGAAATTCATTTGCCGCCTGCCTATACAAATCACGGTCGCAAACAATTTCCTCTTTGCTCAAAAAATACAATCCATTTTCATGCATCACAGGATTTTTTGCCTTAAGGCTCTCAAATGCCCGCCGGATTTCCCCCCGGCGGGTATGGAACATGCTGACGACGTCGGCTTCGCTCTCTTCCCACAAATCGGTATGGATCTGCTCCCGGGTGACTCCCTTGGGATGCTCCAGCAGATAGGCCAGAAGCTCGCGCGCCTTTTTTGTACGAATTTTCAAAGGAACTTCCCGCTCTTGGACCGAAGCGATATAAAAGTTCCCCAAGGTATGAATATATACCCGCTCGGTCGTATATCCGCCATAAGACAGCATTTCACGGGTGAAATCCGGAAAAATGTCCGATTCTTCAGCAAATTTCAGCACAGAGCCATAGAGCGGTCTGAAACGCATGTAGCATAAATGACCGTATTGCCGGCTGAGCTCCAGAAACCGCCGGGTATATTCCCTGGCAGTATCCAGGTCCCCTTCACGCAGATAAATAGCCGCCAGTCTTCCGTAGGCGCTGACCGCATAGGCATAGCATCCAATCTCTTCCCCCATGCGGATGCAACGGTTAAACAAGTCTTTGCTTTGTTCGGAACTCAGGCCTAATACATCGATGGCATTGGCCATGCGGCCATAAGCCACAATTTGAAAAAACGGTGTTGTATTCTTTAAAAGAGGCAATGTTTCCTGTATGGACTGCCCGGCTTTCTCCGGATGATCAAGCAAGCGTGAGCACAGCCTCCATACTTTTACAAACAAAAAATGGTCATGGGTACTACGGTTCAATATGGCATATTCCGCCGCCATGTTCATATATTGATCCGACGCCGAAAAATCGAAGGCCAAGCCTTGATAGCGCTTTAAAAACGCTCCTGTATGGAAAATTTCCGCCCTCAACAAATAATGGAAGCTAAATCCTTCATACAGTCCAATCTGCTTCAGGCACGTCAATTCGGTTTCCAGCAAAGGCACGACTTTTTCTTCCTGTCCGGTCATTTGATAAGCTTTGGCGGCATAAGCCCCAATGTTATGACGCATCAGCCAATCCTGTTCTTTCCGGGGGATGGACTGGGATCTCTCAAAAAATTTTATGCAACTCTTGTAGTCTCCCATATAAAAATATATTACCGTAAGGTAGCGTTCAAACCAGGCTTTGATATTGACAGCCCCTGCCGCTATGCATTGTTCCATCATTGATTCGGTCAGCTGCATGGCTTCAAAAAGGTGGGAAGTCAGGGTAAGGTTGTGGATTTTTTCTATCATCACACTATACCATTCCTGCCAGGGGGCACCTTTTAGCAGGGGCAGCAAAGTATCAAGACAGCGAGTACTCTCCGAAAAGGAGACTCTGTTGCGTAAGACCCTGGCCATATGGGTCATGGCATGCAGATAGAGAGTTTTCTTGTCGCTGCTCAGTTGCGGAATAACGGCATTCAGATACTTTTCCGCCTGAAAAAAATCCCCCTGGTCGGATAAAAGCATGCCTTTGGCCAGCATTGAAAGCGGAGAGAGGCTTACGGACTGCGCATCCAAAAAATCAAGATACTTTTTTAGATTCCGGTTACGGTCCCAAACAAAAGGTTCGCAAAGAATATTGCCGATTAAGTCTTGAATAGCCTTGTCATCTTGCAAAAGCAGTGCATACTCGGCGGCCTGTTCGTAATCTTTCCGGCCATAGCTATATTCCATGGCCCGGCGCAGGGTTTCACTGCCCTGGCCGTTATCGTTTTTCTGCAAAAAAGCACGGAAAAGGGCATGATAGCGATACGTTTCGCCCGTAATGCGTTGTGTAAAAATGTTGCAGCGAACGAGATCCTCCAGAATCTCCTGCGAACTGTCGATTCTCAGCAGGTCGTCGCAATTCCCAATCTCCAGCACGGGCAGGCAGCAGGTCGCTTTTAAAAAAGACTGTGTCTTAAGCGGCAACTGCATCATAATTTCAGTCAGCAAATAGCCGTAAAGGTCATGCTCCGCCTGCTGTCGTAAAAATGAAAGTGTTTTTCCGCCTTTTGCCGCCAGATGGTACGACTGAACAGCCAAGCTCCAGCCTTCGGTAGCCATATATGCATCCTCATCGAAAAAACCCCAGAGTTCTTTTGCTTCTTCCGGGATAAAGCATAAATCCTCTTTTGTGAATTCCGCAATTCCCCCGGCCATCTTCAAACGGAAAAGGCCGCTCCACGGTTCGTGGCGGCTGGCCATCATCAAGGAGATATTGGGCGGGCAAACCATGGCAATGGCCGTGAGCAGTTCAATGACTTTATTGTTATGGATGGCATGAACATCGTCCAGCAAGATGGACAGCCTGCTTTGGCCAACGGCCTTCAGCAGGGCGGATACGACAATAGCAGAAAAGGCTTTGTTTGCGGCAAAGGGCATATAGTCTGCCGCATCAAAGCTGAATGCCCCAAGCTTTTCCCGAATGGATGCTTCCAGACGGCGCAGAAAAAACAAGGGATCGTTATCCCTGTCATCCAACGAGAGCCAGACCGCATCGTCATGGCTTTGCGCGTATTGCATCATGAGCGTGGTCTTTCCATATCCCGCTCCCGCATGGATATAGGTAAGCCTGCTGCCGGGAGGACAAAGCTTCTCCGTAAGACGGAACCGGGGAATGATCATATTTCCTATGGAAGGAATGGAAATGTCCCGCTTTGATTTGAGGTAATGGCCGGACTTGATCCTGGCATCCGATGGTTTTTCGGATGTTTCCGGAATCAGCCATATCCAGTTGTGCCGTTCCGCTCCCATAATCCGGCCATTTTGACAAAGTGTATGCACCCGTCGCTGGGAGATGCCCCATTTTTTTGCGGCTTCTTTGGGCGTCATATATTTCAATTTGCTTCGCCCCTACTTTTGTGTTATTTGTGAAAATTGTTGCTTTTCCTTTTTTAATTATATTCCAAACTTCGAACAATATCAACAATGGAATATTATGGTATGACTTTTGTATAGCACGCCGTCCCAGGGTATGCTTTGGAATGTATATAGCGGTCTGTATAAGGCTTTGGGCACCGGAAGTGCACGATCAGACAGAAATCGCTAAATTTCGTCTGTTTGGTGGCAGTTTTGGTGGCATCCTTATTTTTATAATAGCAGCAGCTAGATCATGTATGTATGAAACCGGGAGGCGTTCTCCTGCATATCGGGTGCACTCCTGGTAACTGCCGGCACTGCTACGAATCGTGGTTAATAAGGAGGCTAAGAAAGAATGACTATGCTGCCGCAGACAAAAGAGCGTTTGCCGGCCGTCCCAGCCAATGATCAAAACCATCTATTTGCCGAGCTATATACCGATTACTTTCCAAGGGTTTACAATTACATCCGTTACCGGGTAGACGATTCTTATGATGCCGATGACCTGACCAGCCTGACCTTCATTAAGCTGCTGGACAAGCAGGAATATTACCGGCCGGAGAAGGCACCTTTTCCCGCATGGGTCTTCAGCATTGCCAGAAATACCGTAATGGATTATTACCGCCGCCGAACACGGAATCTTTACACCTCCCTGGAGGCAGCCGAGAATTTAATAGATTGCGGGCCGGGGCCCGATGATGCCGCTGCCATTCATGAGACCCGAATGCACCTGCACAGAGCGTTGTCATCCTTGAGTCACCGTCAGCGGGAGATCATCGCCTTGAAATTCTGGAGCGGCTTTTCCAATAGGGATATTGCTGAAATAATGGGAATCAGCGAAAGCAACACCGGGGTTATTTTGTACCGTGCCATGCGTCAGCTGCGCCAAATCTTGGAAAGTCAGGGGATGCGTATTGATGACGGAACAAGATAAAGCCAATATGTACCTTGCCTGCCTGGATCGGCTTCTTGCAGGGGAAAAAGATATCGGGCATATTGAGGACGCGGAGGTTTCCGCACTTCTCAGGCTGGCCCAAAACATGATTGATGCCGGTTACAGCGAAGACATCAAAATCAGGGAGCGTTTGCGCAAACAGCTTCTGGCGAAGATTTATCCGGTTCACGGCCGTATTCCGGCCGGTGGATGGAAGGACAAACAAGAGCCGGAGGATGAGCTGACGGAAGATGAATTGATGTATGTGGCGGCCGGATTGCCGAAGGACATCTGCCCCCGCTGCGGGGCAAGAGTTGACAAAGCGCAAGGAAGATGCCCCGTATGCCGTTATTGACGTTCCCGCCCGCGCATGCTCCATTTTTGATAATCATTGCCGAATTTTTGGTTTTTGGTGTAATGATTTGTAAACGGCATCGTATTAACCAATGAACACATCATCAGTGTACATCAAGTACACTAAAAAAATGGAGGTAACGAAAATGAGCATCACATCAGCAAAGGCCTTCCTGGAAAAGGTGAAGAGCGACGAGAACTTCAAAAACAAGCTGGGACAGCTGAAAGACGGAAAAGCCCGGTTGGAATTTGCCAAAGCGGCGGGTTTTGATTTCACAGCGGAAGACATTGCCAAAGTGAAGGAAGAACAGGGTCTTTCGGATGCGGAACTGGATGGCGTGGCCGGCGGCTGCGGGCATGCATGCCTTCATAACATCGGTGATGTTCAGGTCTGGTAATCCAAAGCCTTATCATCGCCAAAGGAACTGCAATCCTGATTCTCGATGAATCCCTATCCTCCCGGAAAGCACCTTGCCCATCATCCAAAACAGGCAAGGTGCTTTTTTAGTATCATGTCTGATTCAACAATGGAAGAAAGCCATAGACATAGCGCGATCGCCCCGTCTAAAAATCGAGAGGGCAAGGCTTGGGGGGTATTATTTCACTTTCGATAAGGAAGGCCCGGTCCTGATCATCAAGCCGGCCTATCAGGGCTGAAGCCAGTTCAAGTTCCCGCCTTTTCAAAGCGCACATATCCGGGGACGGACTCCAGGCGGAGCCGCAGGACCCGGCATGATCATGCTTGCACCCCCCCGCGCAATAGTAACGTGCAAAGCACGCTGCACAAGCCGGTACCCTGGTAAGCGGTGATTCCTGATATTCTTCACCCCTAAGCTCGGCTTCAAAGACATTTCCCAGCTTATATTCGTCTACACCAACAAAACGGTGGCACAAATAGATATCTCCGTTGCAGGAAACAGCAACGTATTTTATGCCGGCGCCGCAGGCGTAGCGCATTTTTTTGTTATGAAGAAGCGCAAGCATTGCTTGCAAAAGCTGAGCACCGGATCTCAAGGCTTTCAGAGTGCTTTTCTCCCGCCTTTTGAAAAGATGCAGCCATGACTCCGCTTCCCGTTCCATTTCCTGCAGAAGGTTATCCAGTTTCCGGGCCTGCTTTGCCCCTCCCCCATCCCCTTCTTTATCAAACAGCGAAGCGGAGGCTGGCAAAAGAGTGACTTCCGGAAAACCAATATCTTGAAGAGTGCTTTTCATGCGTTCGGCCTTGCTGTCATCCACAAGCACGGCATGGACACGTGTTTCCGGCATTGCCTCCAGCAGCTTCCGTACGCGGGGAAGAACGACGTCGTAAGAACCCCGGCCGTCAGGGAAAGGCCGCTGCGTATCCTGAATTTCCTTGGGTCCATCCATGCTGACAAGCGTTCGGACATTCTGCTCCTTCAGAAACTGAATCATTTCATCATTCAGCAGCGTTGCATTGGTCGTGACGTTGAAGCTTACTTCCTTGGCAAGTCTGGCGGCTTTCTCCCGGGCATAAACCGCAACTTTTTTGATGAGGGGAAAATTCAAAAATGGCTCGCCACCAAAAAAGGAAATGTAGATTTGTTTGGCGCTCCCCGCCTTCATCAGCAGCCAATCCACTGCGCGAAACGCTGTTTTTTCTTCCATGCTGCCGCCGGATTTTTCTTCATAACAGTAAGTGCATCTAAGGTTGCAGGCCCGAGTCACAAAAAGAGCCATGCTGACAATGGGAAACGTTTCCGGCTCTTTGAAAGAGAATTCCCGCTTTTCATCTTGAACCAGCAGTTCCAGTTTTCCAAGATCTTCCGTCAAGCCGGGCAGAAGCGGTTCCTCCGGTTCGGCCGATATTCTTTTCAAGGTTTCAGCGGTCAGATCATCCACAGCGCTTGCCGCCATCTTTTCAATATTGATTACATAATGTTTGCCGTCAAGTTGAAATAAATGAAAGGGTAGCATGGCTTTTGTCTTAAGGCTCAAAAAGTATCCCCCTTTTCTTGTTGTAGCTAAAATGCAAGTCATCTGCTCAGCTGCTTACTTACCTTGACAAAAAGACCCATTCCTCCAGAAAGATTGCCTCATTTTTATTACGTTTTTGGAAGCAGGCCATTACATGCAAATGTAATACTTTTTTCCAATAGGCGTATTTACTTTCGAATACATGCAAAAAGCGGCAGGCTTAAGCGCTGGAAAGACGGAGGAAACCATATTGAAAAAAAAACATATGTTCGGCTGCTTCATTTTAAGCCTGTGCCTGTTATTGTCCCTGACGGGCTGTACTCCGCAGGCAGAGCCCCACGAGATCGTTATTGGGGTGGCCTGGCCCTTTGCCGCCGAAAACAATCTGTTCAACGAAGGCATTGATCTGGCGGTACAAGAGATTAATGCAAGCGGCGGAATAAGTGGCAAGACCCTGAAGCTGCTCAAGGAAGACGACGGTTCCGAGGTTGTCAAAGGGATTGCCATTGCATACTCTCTGGCAGAAAACAAGTCTGTTCTGGCGGTGATCGGACACCGCGACTCCTTTGTATCCATTCCGGCCTCCTCCATTTACGAGCAAGCCGGGGTCGTAATGCTATCCACGGCTTCCACTGCTCCGGAACTCACTCAAAACAATTACGGGAATATCTTCCGCAACCTTCCGGGAGATGATGAAATTGCACGGCAACTGGCAAAGCACTTGTCTGATCGTGGGTTAAAAAGGCTGGTAATCTATTATTCCAGTGATGCTTATGGAACCGGTTTGGCCAATGCCTTTGAAGACGCGGCAAAGGCGCTGGGCGTTATGGTTGTCGACCGTTTCAATTACTATTCCGGCCTGGAAGACTTATTGCGCCTGCATGATAGATGGCAGGCCTTCGGTTTTGACGGGATTTTTGTAGCCTCCTCCTCCGCACCGGACGGAGCCCGATTCATTTCCGATGCCAGGCAAATAGGCATCCAAGCCCCTTTTGCGGCCGGCGACTCACTGGATTCCCCGAAGCTTAATGACATAGCCTGGAATGCGGCGGAGGGAACGGTTGTCGGTTCTGTATTCGATCCGGCCAGCAACCGTCCGGAGGTAAAGCGGTTTGTTGCCGCTTTTCAAAAGGCATATCTGCAAACGCCTACTTCGGATGCAGCCTTGGGGTATGACGCTGTCCACATGCTGGCGGCCGCCATAGAAAATGCCAGTAAGCCGGACCGGACCTCGATAGCCAATGAGCTTAGCAGCCTTGGCAAGTGGACAGGCGTTTGTGGGGTGCATGAGTTAAGCCCGTCTGGGGATGACCTGGGAGATTTGGTGGTACTTAAAAAATTGTGGAACGGATCGTTTATCAGCCTGGAGAAATAGTCGCTTGACCTATCCATGCCGGATAGAACGAATAACCCCCAAAGAGGTGCTGAGCATGAAGCAAAGCATATTCCGGGATGTATCCCTAAAAAGGCTTTCCTCACCGGAACGGCTGGACCAACTGATCAAGGTGACTTCACCCAAGGCCTGGCTGGCTTTAATGGCAATTGGGCTTCTTCTGGCAGCAGCTATTGCTTGGAGCTTTGCAGGCAGTATACCTACAAAAATAGAGGGCCAGGGAATTCTGCTCAATGACGGCGGCGTTTTTTCCTTGACGCACGCTGTTTCCGGGCAGGTCATCGACGTTCGCTTTACCGCCGGAGACCATGTAAAAAAGGGAGACGTTCTTGCCAGAATCGATCAGCCTGAACTGGTGGAAGAAATCAACGAAGCGCTTGGGAAGCTTTCTGATCTTGAGCAGAACCAGGCATTGCCCGAATATCAGACGCTGAAATATCAGGTGGCGCAGCTGCGGGGAGAATTGGACCACCGCTCGCAAATCATTTCCCCGATCGATGGACGTATTCTGGAACTGAATATGCATGCGGGCAGTATCGTTCAACCGGGAGAGACGCTGGCAACGCTTGAACAAAGCGGCGCCACCACCAGGCTGGAAGCCGTGCTTTATGTTTCCGCAGAGCTTGCGGGAAATATCCGACCCGGGATGGAAGTTCAAATCTCCCCTACCATTGTAAATAAAGAAGAATACGGCTATATGCTGGGAAGGGTCACTTTTGTCTCTGGGTATCCTGAAACAGCCAAGAGTGTGATACAAACACTGGGCAGCGAAAACCTGGCGTCCTTGTTGGCAGGGCAGGGCGCCCCTATTCAGGTGCAGGTGGATATTGTCCACGACCAGGGCACGAAAAGCGGATATAAGTGGTCCTCTCCTGCCGGTCCGCCACATGCCATTCCCAGCGGAACGCTTGTTCATGGCGCCATAGTGATTGCCAGGGAAAAACCGATCAGCAAGGTCATCCCTTTCTTCGGAGCGCGGGAAAGCGGGGATCAATAAAGTGGATACACAAGATAAACGAAAAAAGCGTGCCATAGCCAGGGTCCCTACCGTTTTGCAGATGGAAGCCGTGGAATGCGGGGCGGCATCCCTTGCCATGATCTTGCGTTCCTTCGGCAAATACGTGCCGCTGGAACAGCTGAGGATCGCCTGCGGGGTATCCCGGGACGGCAGCAAAGCCAGCAATATACTGAAGGCAGCCAGGCAATACGGCCTGGAAGCAAAAGGGTTCCGCAAGGAGCCTGAAAGCCTGAAGGAAATGGCCCGTCCTGTCATCATCCATTGGAATTTCAGTCATTTCATGGTCCTGGAGGGGTTTCGAAAGGGGAAAATTTTCTTAAACGATCCGGCCTGCGGCCGAAGGAGCGTTACAGAAGAAGAATTTAACCAGTCCTTTACCGGAATTGTCCTCACTTTCAGCACGACACCCGACTTTCAAAAGGATGGCGCAAAGCCCAGCCTTTTCTCAGCTCTTACAAAACGGCTGCGCGGTTTGGAAACCGCGTTGCTCTATGTCGTTCTTGCCGGATTGGCCCTGGTTGTTCCTGGTCTTACACTTCCCGTTTTTGCCAGGGTGTTTGTGGATGATATTTTGCTGGGCAGCAATGATACGTGGGTTGTTCCCCTGCTTCTGGGATTGGGGCTGACAGCGGTTATTCGAGGAATTCTAACTTGGCTTCAACAGTATTACCTTTTAAAAATGGAATCCAAAATTGCCCTGACTTCCTCCTGCCGGTTCTGGTGGCATATTTTAAGGCTGCCCGCGGATTTTTTTTCCCAGCGTTCGGCAGGGGATGTTGCATTCCGAATGCAAAGCAACGACAGGGTGGCCAAGCTGTTATCAGGCAAACTGGCGAATGCGGCACTCAACCTGGTCATGATCATTTTCTATTTTGTGCTGATGCTCCGGTATCATGTGGTTCTGGCTTTGACCGGGCTTGCGGCAGCCATGATCAATATCGCATATTTGAAGATCGTCGCCGCCCGGCGGAAAGACCAAAACAACAGGCTGCTCAAAGACAGGAGCATGGCAACCGCTATTGGTATGACCGGCCTGCAGATCATTGAAACACTCAAGGCCACCGGCTCTGAATCTGATTTTTTCGCCAAATGGGCAGGCTACCAGGCCAAGGCGCTGAATTCGGAACAAGAAATGGGCGTTTCAACCCAATATCTGGGGGTGCTCCCACCCTTTTTGACCGGAATCAACAATGCCATCGTTTTAACATTGGGCGCCTTCTTCATCCTTCAGGGACAAATGACAATCGGCATGCTGGTCGCGTTTCAAAGCCTGATGACCAGCTTCATGACACCTGTCACGGAAATTGTCGGCCTGGGCGCGGAGCTTCAGGAAGTAGAGGGAGAAATGAACCGCCTGGACGATGCGCTGAATTATCCACCCGATTCCGAAGATGAAATGGAAGAGACAGAGGAAAGCCAATCGGAAGAAAGCGCCCCAGACAAAGCACAAAAACTGGCAGGGTTTGTAGAGCTCCGGGAAATCACCTTTGGCTATAATCCGCTGGAACCGCCGCTCATTGAACACTTCAGCCTGAAGCTTCGCCCCGGATCGCGGGTAGCGCTGGTAGGCGGCTCCGGCAGCGGAAAATCCACTGTAGCCAAGATCCTGGCCGGAATATACCGTCCCTGGTCCGGTGAAATCTTTTTGGACGGTCAGTCCCGCGAAGGCTGGCCCCGTTCTGTTATCTCCAATTCTCTGGCTATGGTCGATCAGGAGATCCGGATGTTTGAGGGAAGCGTGCGGGACAACATCACTTTGTGGGATGAAACAGTTTCGGAATCCGAATTGATACGTGCTGCCAAGGATGCCTGCATCCATGAGGATATCACAGCCCGAAGCGGCGGATATGACCAGCCCGTGGAAGAAGGCGGTTCAAATTTCAGCGGTGGGCAAAAGCAGCGGCTGGAGATTGCCAGAGCGCTTACGCAAAATCCCGCCATCATGATTCTGGATGAGGCCACCAGCGCACTGGACCCCATCACAGAAAAAATCATGGATGAGAATATCCGGCGGCGGGGATGCACCTGCGTCATTGTAGCCCACCGCCTAAGTACTATCCGGGACTGTGATGAAATCATCGTACTGGAAAAGGGTAAAATTGCTGAAAGAGGCACCCATGAAGAATTGTACAGTCAGGATGGCGTCTACGCCGGTCTGATCAAAACAGGTTAAGGTAATTTTTCCAGTAGAATGTACAAAATCCAGACTACAGGTCAAGCACAATTCGATCGGCTTGAAATCGCCGCTGAAAACGGCGAGCTGGGCGGAAACAGATAGAGGTGATGAAAAATGCAGGTTCAAGATTTCTTTCGTACGGAAGGCACAAGGATTGAACTTAAAGGCAATAAACCGCTGCTACTTGATGACGTAAACTCCGTCTGGATGGCAGGGCCGGAAAAAATCTCTGTTTTTTTAACCTCCATTGCACCGGACAACCAGCCTTATAAAAAAGCCTTTCTATTTGAAGCAAATCCTGGCAGCTTGCTTTTTGGCCTGTCTCCGGAAGGCACTCCGGAAAAAATGGCTTTGCTGGCTGTGGGCTCAGTCGGCTCCAGCCTTATCCGGCTGGATATAAACCGTCTGGGAGAGCTGCCTGCAGGCGGTATCCTGGAGGAAACAGTACAATTGACCGCCTGCTGGCTGAGTCAATTGAAAAAAGCCGGCAAGCGTCCGGAAACGCCAGACGCCAAAACCGGTTCCAGCGAGACAACAGGTTCAGAATCATGCTCTAAGGAAGAAAAATATGACCCACAGGCTTTTTTTGTTGACTTTCAACAGAGGGAATTGATTCACAGCTCGCTTTTGCGCGCGCTGGCAATGCAATGGCAGGAACGAAGGCAGATAGAAACAGAGCGCCTGAACAAAAAGAAGGATAGCCGCCAACGCCTGATGGCCAATTCTATTTGGAAGCTTTCCGCCCTGGCCCAAAAAGAAAAGAGGATGGACTTCCTTGAGCAAAGCGGCAGCCCGCTGTTGGATGCCTGCCGTCTGATAGGCCGGAGCATGGAAATTGAGATCATCACACCTGCCACAAACAATGATGGCACCGCTCCGGCTCCCACCCTGGATGCGATTGCCCGCGCCTCCCGTATACGGACAAGAGAGGTGGCTTTGACCGGAGAATGGTATAAGCAGGATAGCGGCGCAATACTGGGCTTTATGGATGAGGATGAAAAGCCTGTCGCTCTGATTCCATCTTCTCCCGGCGCCTATCTCCTTCACGCTCCCGGCATGGATCGCCCCAAAAGGGTGGACAGGGAAACCGCTGCTCAGCTTAAATCCTGGGGGGTTGTCTTCTTTCGGCCCTTCGGTCCAAAAAAGATAGGACTGCGCGATCTTTTATCCTTCGGTCTTAGAAGCTGCTGGAAACGGGATTGGCTTTTGATCGTCCTGATGGGTGTTCTGGGCGGGCTTTTGAGCATGGCTATTCCCCTGGCTACCGGCATCGTGTTCGATAGCATCATCCCGGAAGGGGACAGAGGAAGCCTCCTGCAAATTGCACTCATCCTTGGGGCCGGCTCCCTTGCCGCTATGCTTTTTCAGCTAACCCGCTCTTTGGCATCCATGCGCATGTCGGGGAAAATGGACGGCTCTTTGCAGGCGGCGGTTTGGGACCGCCTGCTCAGCTTGCCCATACCTTTTTTCAAGCAGTTTTCAGCAGGCGAGCTGGCAATGCGGGCCATGGGGATCAGCCAGATCAGAACGCTGCTTTCCGGAACGACGCTGAATACCATTCTCTCCGGCATTTTTTCGATTTTTACCTTTGTACTGCTTTTTTATTATGACGCCCGGCTGGCCGGGGTGGCTGCCGTTCTAGTCGCATTTGCGGTTCTGGTAATGGGATATCTGGGCTATAACAAGGTGGGCTGGGAGCGCAAAATCCTGGATGTTTCCAACCATATCTCCGGCCTGATGCTGCAGCTGGTCAGCGGGGTAACAAAGTTCCGGGTGGCCGGAGCAGAAAGCATGGCTTTTGCCCGCTGGGCTCAGGAATTTCACCGGCAGCGAAAGATGACTCTCCGCCGGGAAACGGTTTCCAACTGCTTGACCGTTTTCAACGCCGTATTCCCGGTTCTATCCAGCCTGATCATCTTCCATACACTGCTTGCCCAAGCTTCGCCTTTACCTGCCGGTCAATTCATCGGTTTCTATTCTGCCTTTACGACATTTTCGATCTCCATGGTTTCCCTGGCGGATTCTTTGATCGGCGCCAACCTGGTCATCCCCCTATACCAAAGGGCCAAGCCCATTCTGGAAACATTGCCTGAAGACGATGATACCAAAATAGACCCGAAGGTTTTGACAGGCACGATTGAAGTCAGCCATGTTTCTTTTCGTTACCAGGCAGACGGTCCTCTGGTGCTTCAGGATGTTTCATTCAGGATTGACGAAGGCGACTATGTGGCCTTGGTAGGCACTTCCGGCTGTGGAAAATCCACGCTGCTGAGGATTCTGCTGGGCTTTGAAAGACCGGAGACCGGCAATGTATATTATAATGGCCAGGATCTTTACAAGGCGGACGTCCGGGCCGTTCGCAGGCAGCTGGGGGTGGTGCTGCAGAATGGACAGCTTATGACCGGCAACATTCTAAGCAATATTATTGGAGCCAATCCCCGCCTGACCATTGATGATGCCTGGGAGGCTGCCAAAATGGCCGGAATTGATACGGACATACAGGAGATGCCCATGGGCATGTTTACTGTGATCAGCGAGGGCGCCGGCACCATCTCCGGCGGGCAGAAACAGCGATTGATGATTGCCCGGGCCGTCGCCAACAAACCGAAGATTCTTTTCTTTGACGAAGCCACCAGTGCCCTGGACAATCAAACCCAAGCCATTGTCAGCCAAAGCCTGGATGCTCTCCAAGCTACCCGTGTGGTCATTGCCCACCGTCTGAGCACAATCATGAACTGCAACAAGATCCTGGTCATGGACCAGGGAAGAATTGTGGAAAGTGGCACCTACGCTGAGTTGATAAAAATAGAAGGGATTTTTGCCAGCCTTGCAAAAAGGCAGCTTGTATGATGCACCATGCTGCCGACACTAATGGGAACGATGTGTAGGATATTGTATCCCTATTCTTCCTCAAATTTCTTGGCAACCTCTTTCAGTTTCATTGTCCCTTAGAGAAACGGCAACATCCTTGGCATCGGCAAGGATGTTGCCGTTTCTCCAGGAGGCCTACAGAGCGCTCCTTTCCTTCGCCCTTTCCATCCCAATAATTTCCATACAGTCTTAAGTTTCAAAATATAAAATTGTTTTTTATCATTCGTGTAGGAGTTGCCGGTTTGTACGGCGAATTGTGCAAAAAAAGTTGACTGGAGGAGTAGTGCGTGCAAGGAACTGTTCAACACTTTATGAAAATCGGTCTGGTTTATTTTATGGCCTACCCGTTCGCCATGACTGGGGAAGGGGATATCGAATCAACCGTGCGCCGTGTGCTTGCGGACGATTATTTTGACTGTATTGAGCTTACGCGCATCAACGATCCGGCGCTGCGGCAACGCATCGGCGCGCTTGTAAGCCAAAGCGGCATTACCATGACCTATGGCGCGCAGCCGCAATTGATGCGCAACCAGGAAAACCTGAACAGCCTGGATGAAACGCTGCGCCAACGGGGAGTGGAGCGCATGAAGCGCTGCATCGACGAATGCCAGGAAACCGGCGCCCAGGGCATCGCCTATCTGGCGGGCAAGTATGAGGAAGACAAGGTAGAAGCCCACTTAAAGGCGCTGCTTGCAAGCACCCGTGAGATATGCGCTTACGCCAAAGCAAACGGCGATATCCCGGTGAACCTGGAAATTTTTGATTACGACGTGGAGAAATGCTCACTGATCGGGCCAACGGAGCGCGCGCTGCGCTTTGTACAGGAGATTGTCGGAGAGGGGCATAATTTCGGCTTGATGGTGGATTTGAGCCATATGACGCAGCTACACGAAACCATCGACCAGTGCATCGACCCTATCGTGCCTTACATCCGCCACGTGCATATCGCCAATTCCGTGCTTCAAAAGGGCGCCCCCGCGTACGGGGACCAGCATCCGCGCTTCGGCTTCCCGGGCAGCGAAGTGGATACTTCCCTTTTGGTTCAGTTCCTGCGCAAGCTGTTTGCCATCGGGTATCTGAAAGAAGGCAAGCGGCCCATCGTTTCCTTCGAAGTCAAGCCCTGGGGCGAGGAAGACCCGGAAATGGTGATTGCCAACGCAAAGCGCTTTTTAAACCATGCCTGGACGCTGGTCTAGTCGGTAAGTTAGAGTGTTCTTCATGTTATGAATTCAGGAGGTGAAGTTATGAAGATCGTTATTTTGGACGGGTATACGCTCAATCCGGGAGATTTGAGCTGGGATGCATTCAATGCTTATGGCCAGGTCACCGTTTATGACCGTACGCCGGAGGACCAAACCGTCAAGCGGATCGGGGATGCCGATATTATCTATACCAACAAAACGCCCATTACCCGTCAGGTGCTGGATGCATGCCCGGGCATCCGGTATATCGGCGTGCTGGCCACCGGGTATAACGTGGTGGACATTGCAGCGGCGAAGGAAAAGGGGATCCCCGTGTGCAACATCCCTACCTATGGCACGGCGGCGGTGGCGCAGTTCACCTTTGCGCTGCTCCTGGAGGTATGCCACCATGTTGCCCACCACAGCAATGCAGTAAAGGCCGGCCGCTGGACAAACAGCAAGGATTTCTGCTTTTGGGATTTTCCACTCATCGAGCTAGCGGGCAAGACCATAGGCATCATCGGCTATGGCCGCATCGGCCGCGCCACGGCTGCCGTCGCCCGCGGGCTTGGCATGAACGTTCTGGCTTACGACGCTTATGCCAGCGGCCCGGAATGCGTGCCCATCGACACGCTGCTTGAAAAAAGCGACGTGATCTCGCTGCATTGCCCCCTGACACAGGAAAACAAAGGGCTGATTTGCGCCGCGACCATCTCCAAAATGAAGGATGGCGTGATCATCCTGAACACCTCCCGTGGTCCTCTTGTCAACGAGCAGGACCTTTACGATGCGCTGGCTTCCGGTAAGGTGTATGCCGCCGCAGTGGACGTCGTCTCCACCGAGCCTATTCTAAATGACAACCCGCTCCTGAAGGCCGGCAATTGCATCATCACTCCCCACATCGCCTGGGCGCCCAAGGAATCCCGGGAACGGCTGATGGAGATCGCCGTGAATAACCTGCGTGCCTTTGCCCAAGGCCATGTCCAGAACGTAGTGAATCCGTAACACCGGCAGGGAGTGGTTGCGTGAAAAAGGCCAGGACACGTCATCTATGGCGATCCAAAATATTGATCAATACATGCCTGATGATCGTTGTACCTCTTTTGGTGGTAGGCGGCGGGTTTTGTTTGCTGTACAGCGGTAATGTCCAACGCAGCCAGATGAACCAAAACCAGGATTACCTGAGCATGACGCAGGCGCGGCTGGAGCAGGCGTTTTCCAATGTGGAAACCCAGGCCGCCCAGTGGATGAAGTTGAACATAGGTACCTTTTCCTCCAAGGAGAACGAGACCTTCGCCAAAAACTACCTGCGGCTGATGCGAATTGTCCACTCCCTGGAAGTATTGAAAAACAGCAACGAATGGATGGAACGGGTCATTTTCCGCCACGGTATCAGCGGCATGCTGCTGGACAGTGAATACGGCATCGTCCTTTTGCGGGATTACCGCATGCAAAACGTGCTGGATATACTGATCGCGGAGGATATGCCTATCGGCTGGCATGCCCTTTCCAACCAGCAGGGTGACGGCACCTTCCTGTTTGTCAGCCAGCTTCCCCGCAACGCGGAGGGTGCGCAGGATACGCTGATTGTGGTCCTGTCCAAAGCCAAGCTGGCGGCGGAGATCAATCCCCTGCCAAAGGTCATCCCCGGCTCACAATTCACCCTGCTGGAACAGGGGGGTCATATTTTTTACCCCATCGCCCTAACGGATACGGGTCTGCTGCCGCCGGATGTGCACAATTTGACCACCGGCAGCGGCACCCGCAGCTACCGTATGAATGGCACCGATATGGTCACCACCTATGCCGTGGGCGCTTCGGGATGGAAACTGCTGGCCACTGGCCCGTTCTACAAAGTATATTCCGATATCGCCTGGGTATGGCAGATGGCCTTGAGCATCATGGGCGTGGCCGCTTTTTTGTCGGTGTTGTGCATCGTGCTTTTTTCCAATTGGATGTACAAGCCCTTTCAGGTATTAATGGATACCTTTATGCACATTGCCCCATGGCGGCAAAACGCCAGGCCTCAGGTGCTGGATGAGGTGGCTTACTTTCAGGACACCATCACCAATGTGCAGCGGGAGAAGGCAGCCTATATGAACCGCTGGCAATCGGTGCAGCAGGTGATCACCCAGCAATATCTGCAGCAGCTTCTGCGCAACGGCCGGTACGCCGCACTGGATACGGTCCCGGAAGCGCTGCCCCAGCACAGCGCGGCGGCGGTAGCCCTGATGCACCTGGAGTCCCGCGGCAGCAAGGATTCACTTCTTAGCGACCGGCCCCTGGCCTTTTCCGCCATTGAGAACATTGCCCAGGAACTTCTGGAGGAATACCCCCATCTTGGCGGCCACATCCTGGCCCAATATCCCACGGGCTTCAGCCTGATCTGCTTTCCTGCGCGCACCATACCGGACGGCGAAATCTACGGCAGCATGCGGGCTTATTTAATGCATCTGCGGGAAACGCTGCAGCATTATCTGGACATCCGCATTTCCATTGGCGTAGGCCGCTTATATGAAAACCGTCTGGATGCATCCCTTTCCCACAGCGAAGCATTGATGGCTATGCGCTATCATCTGCTGGGAACAAAGGACGAGGGCGTCTGCTTCTATCACGAAGTGATGGAGGATGCCCAGGATGTTAAGCTGCACTACCCCGCGGCACTGGAAGCACGAATCATCTGCCACCTGAAAGAAAATAAGCTGGATGCCGCCCATCATGACCTGGATAAATTCGGACAGCAGATTCAGGACAGCGGTTCCTACCCCTTCTGCCGCCAGGCCTATATGCTGCTGCTGGCCAGCATTGTGCAGACGCTGGTCAGGGAAGAACGCTGGGCTGAAATGGTACTGGGCGACAACCTGTTTGAATCCCTGAATGAGTGCATCACCCTGCAGGAGATGCAGGATTGGATGGTCCAGTACGTATTCCGGCTTTTTGCCAAGTTACAGCAGGAAGAGGATGGGGAGGGAAGCGCCCAGCGCATCGTGGATGCAGTGCAGCGCTATGTCCGCGATAATATCAAAGGGGACCTTTCGCTGATACAGTGCGCCGATGCTGTCGGCATCAGCGCTTCTTACCTGAGCCGTATCTTCAAACGGTACTGCGGCGCATCCTTTTTGGAATATGTGACAGGAAAGAAGATCGATTACGTAAAGGAAAGGCTGCTTACCACCCAGGAGAGCATAGGCGAGCTGGCCCTGCAGGTCGGGTATTCGGAGCGCAGCCTGTACAGAATCTTCATCAAGCTGGAAGGTATGTCACCCGGAAGCTTCCGGGAGAAAAATCAGTGTATGTAGTGCAAAAACTGTCATGCAGCTTGCCTGTATGACAGTTTTTGATTTGAAAATTTTGGAAAGAGTATCGGTTTCGTCATGGGTGACATTGCTTGCCATTTCCCAAATCGCATCAATTTTCAGTAGATTTGTTGTAGATTCCGGCCTATAATCGGCAGTATGTAAGCAGGACCAAAGGGAGGAACCAGTATGAGCGGCATACCGGTATCAAAAGGCGTGGCGCGCCCGGTTCAATTAAGGTCGCTGAGACAGCGTATATGGCGCAGCCGATACATCTATTTATTGATGCTGCCGGGCATCATTTACTTATTGCTGTTTAAAATCACGCCGCTGTGGGGCCTTTCGCTGTCGTTCCTGGATTACAGCGCGTTTTCCGGCTTCTTCAACAGCCCATGGGTAGGGCTCAAGCATTTTAGCAACCTGTTTTCCAGCAGCATCTTTCCACGGATGCTGCGCAACACCTTCGCCATCAGCTTCCTGAACCTGTTCTTTTACTTTCCTCTTCCGATTATCATTGCCCTGCTGCTCAATGAGGTGCGCAAGAGCCGCTACAAGCGCCTGGCCCAGTCGGTACTGTATATGCCGCACTTTTTATCCTGGGTGGTGGTGGTATCCCTTACGTTCTTCCTTTTCTCCACCAATGTGGGCATCATCAACAAAGGCATATCGGCTTTGGGAGGAAAGCCCGTTTCCTTTCTGACCAACAAGAGCTATTTCTGGCCGATGCTGGTAGGACAGACCATATGGAAGGAATGCGGCTGGGGCACCATCGTCTTTCTGGCGGCCATGGCCGGCATTGACCCGCAGCTGTATGAGGCGGCGGTGCTGGATGGCGCGACCCGCGGCCAGCAGGTGCGGTATATCACCCTCCCCTCCATCTATCCAACCATCATTACGCTTTTGATCCTGCGCATGGGGCGCATATTCGATACGGGCTTTGAGCACATCCTGCTGATGACCAACAGCATGGTGCGGGATGTGGCGGAGGTATTCGACACGTACGCTTATACCCAGGGCATCTCTAAGGGGCAATTCAGCCTTGGCGTATCCGTAGGCCTGTTCAAAAGCCTGGTGGGGACCGTCTTTGTCATCCTGTCCAACAAGGCATGCAAACGCGCCGGATTTGACGGGATCTACTGACGAAGGAGGAAAAAAGCGTATGAGCTTTGTGAGCACAAAGAAAAGCACGGCGGGCGACTGGGTGATTATGGCGGTGCTGGGCGTAATCATGCTGATCTGTGTCTTCCCGTTTTTATATGTAATCAGCGTATCCTTCACCCATCCGGACAGCTATACCCCCATGAAATTCTACCTTTTGCCGGACCGTTTTTCCCTGGAGGGGTATAAATACATTTTCCAAAGCCAGAACTTTATGCGTGCTATTGGAAACACAGCATTAGTCACCGCCATCGGCACGGTGCTCAACGTATATGTAACGTTCACCTTTGCCTTCGGGCTTACCCACAAAGAGGTACCCGGCAACAAGGTGCTGTCCGGTATCATTGTGTTCTCTCTGATCTTCAATGCAGGCATCCTGCCCAACTATCTGCTGATCAAAAACCTGGGGATGATGAACTCCCACTGGGCGCTCATCCTGCCGGCGCTGACCAGCGCATGGGACCTGGTGGTGGTGCGCTCCTTCATGAATTCGCTGCCCAAAGAACTGGAGGAAAGCGCTTGCATCGACGGCTGCAACGACTGGACATGCTTTTTCCGCATCATACTGCCGCTGTCCAAGGCGTGCCTCGCCACCTTCACACTGTTCTTCGCCGTCTACTACTGGAACATTTACTTCAACGCCATGGTATACCTGACGGACTCCGGCAAATGGACGCTGCAGGTGCTACTTAAAACCATGATCATCGATTCGGATGCCATGGGTTTCAGCCCTCTGGCCGATCAGAAGGTGCTGCCCCAGGAGACCATCAAAATGGCTGCCATCGTTACCGCCATGCTGCCCATTCTGCTGGTTTATCCCTTCCTGCAAAAGTATTTTGCCAAGGGCGTGATGGTCGGCTCCGTCAAAGGTTAGTATGTTCAGGCGCCCTGGCGCCTTAAGCATAATGAAAGAAAGGGAGAAAAGAAATGAAAAGGTTGCTCGCACTGGTCCTTACCCTGATCCTTGGCCTTGGCATCGTTTCGGTCCCGGCAATGGCCGCCGAGGAAGCTCCGCTGGAAATCAGTATCATTATTCCTTTGTATTCCGATGAACCTTCCCTGGACGATGCGTTCTGGTCTGCCTGGCAGGAACTGACCAATTCCAAGCTGACGGTGGAATGGGTACCCTCCGGCGACTTCCACACCAAGTACAACCTGAAGCTGTCCTCCGGCGATATCCCCGAGGTTTCCTCCGTGCCGGACGTCCGCACCCCCACCTTGATCAATGCTATCAAGCAGGGCGCTTTCTGGGATCTCACCGACTATCTTGGCGACTTTAGCAAGTATCCCAACCTGTACAAAAACCAGGTGGAAGGCGCCTACAAGTACCTGACGGTGGACGGCCGCATCTATGCCGTGCCCCGTTCCCGCACGCAGACGGACAACGGCCTTAAGATCCGCAAGGACTGGCTGGATAAGTGCGGCCTGCCCGTGCCCACCACGCTGGAAGAATACCGGGAAGCCCTGAAGGTGATCTGCGCTTCCGACCCCGACGGCAACGGCAAAAATGACACCATCGGCCTGATCGCGGTAGGCAGCACCAACGGCCTGCCCATCATCCCCATCACCAGCGCGTTTGGCGCGTTCAAGCCCCAGTTTGACGCTGATGGCGGCTATATCGCCACGCAGCTCAACGACGCCACCACCGCCACCATCGCCTATTTCCGCGACCTGTACGCCGACGGCACACTGGCCCAGGAATTCCCCGCCATCAAAAACAACCAAGCCATCGAAATGTTCACCAGCGGCATGGGCGCTTCCTATCCCCGCAGCATCTGGTGGGATTATGACTGGGAGCAGACGCTGAAAAAGATCCAGCCCGAAGCCGAGCTCCTCAACCTGACGCTCAAAGGCCCGGACGGCTATGCCATCGAGCTGTTGACCGGCGTATCCGGCGGTTTCTACATTTCCAAAAAGGTACCCGAGGAAAAGATGCTCAAGATCCTGGATTACTTTGAAAAGTCCGCTTCCGTGGAAGCCTTCGACCTGGCCTACTTCGGCGTGGAAGGCATCCACCACACCGTATTGGAAGACGGCAGCAAAAAGATGACGGAGCAGGGCACCAAGGAAGTCAATGTCACCAGCAAGGGCGCCGGCGTGCTCAACTATGGCAAATGGGTAAAGGTGGACGCTGCCAACGCTCCCGCCGCCTACAATGAGATGAAGCGCAAGGAAGTGGAAAAGTACGTGGAACTGGGCCTGCCCCAGTTCATGTCCCACGCCATCAGCGATACCTGGTCCCAGACCTGGCCCAGCTATGAAGAGGAATGGGCAGCCATGGGCACCAAGGCGATCTTTGGCGAGATCACCATGGACGAGTACAAGGCGTATGTGGAAAACCTGCGCTCCATGCCGGAATTCAAGCAGGCTTTCCAGGAGCTGACCGCCTATTACAACAACCTGAATCAGTAACGCCCCACAATTTCATGAAAAGGAGGGCCGGGTGTATGCCCTGCCCTCCTCCTTCATGCCCGGTCACTGAAAGGAGAAAGCAACATGCCGCAGCCGTTATGGTGGAAGGAACCATTGCGCGTTATCCAAACCAATCTGCAGGTGCTTGACACCCCCAAAATGGATCCCGCAAAGATCGCCCAGGAAACATACGACATGGGCGGAAATGTGCTGGTTATGAATGTGGGCGGCATTGTGGCCTGGTACGAAAGCCAGGTCCCCTTCCATTATGTGAATCCTTACCTGCCCAAGGAATATGATCTGCTGGCCCGGCTGATAGAGGAATGCCACAAGCGCAGCATCCGTTTGGTAGCCCGATATGATTTTTCAAAAGCCTATGACAAGGCGTACCAGCTTCGGCCCCAGTGGTTTGCCCGCAAGGAGGACGGCACGGCCATCACAACCGGCGCGCTCCGCCCCGGCCAATGGGATCTGCTATACACCACCTGCATCAACAGCGGCTACCGCAATAGCGATGTGGCACTGAAGGTACTGAAGGAATCCCTGGAGAAGTACGATATCGACGGCGTGTTTTTCAACGCCCCCCATCCCGGCCCCTGCAGCTGCGACAATTGCCGCCGCAAATACATGGATTATTACGGGCAGCCCCTGCCATCAGATCCCAGACAGTACGCTCCCGATTGGATGAGCCGCATCCTTCGGGACTGCGTGGATCAGTGGTACAAACAGGTCAAGGCGGTCAAGCCCGATATCCCGCTGATATTATATTATGCCATCTCCCACGACAACCTGTTCGACCGCCTGGCCACCTGCGATATGATCTGCTGCGAGCCCCAAGATGTGCTTTCCCTGGGCTGGCAGAACATTCCCCAAAGCTGGAAGCCTGCATTATGCATCCGCCTGGGCCGCTCCGAGCCGGAGAAGGCGCCCGTTCCCTTCGGCATCATCCATTCCTGTCCCGGCATGGATTGGCGGCATACGGGCCTGCCAACCGCGGAATACAGATACTGGATGAGCCAGGTGCCGGCCAACGGTGGCATGATCTGGCATTCCATCACCGGTTTTTGCGATACCATCTTAGACAAAAGGATATTGGATTGTGTAAGCGAAATCAATCATAACATCCAGGCGGTGGAGAAGGATATGCACCGGGCGTCTTCCACCGCAAAGGTTGCGCTTTTGTGGAGCATGGAAGGAAAAGGCGGCCTGGAGAAGGCTTTCCTGGGCCAGGCTGGCAACGCCGCCGAGGGCTGGGCGGAAGCACTGATCGACCAGCAGGTGCTCTTTGATGTGCTGCTAAGAGAGCAAGTGCTTACCGGACGGCTGGAGAAATATAAGGTGCTTGTGATACCCCAAGGAAACCGGCTGGATGAAGCGATGACCAAAGTGCTGGATACGTTCCTGAAGGCGGGCGGGCGCGTATTGGTGGAAGGCATCCCAGACCTGATCACGGACGAAGCGCGAAACATGCTGGGCATTGCGCAAGAGGTGGTAACCAGCGAAAGCCTTGTGGCAAGCTATCTGCGTTTTGAGGAAGCGGAGGGCGGTAATCCCTTGGCCGCAGGCTTTGAGCGTACGCCGCTGATCGCCCACCGGGGTGTGGTGCAATACGTTCATCCGCTGCCGGGCGTGAAGTGCCTGGCCACACTGGTCCCCCCCTTCGCTCCGCTGGAGGCCGTGGGTGCGCCGCCGGAGCGGGCCAGCATTCCCAATCCTGTTAGCGATCTTCCCCTTTGCCTGTATCATGCGGTGGGCAATGGCGGAGTACTTTTGATGCCCTTTGAATTTTCACGGCTGGTCACGGCGTATAAGCTTTCAGAGCACGGCATGCTGGCAGGCAACGCCATCCGTATGCTATTGGGCGGTGAGCAGCACATATCCTGCACCCATGTGCGCGGGCTGCAATTGATGGGCTATGAGTATGAAGGCGCTCAATTGATTCACCTAGTCAACGGTGTGGGCCAGCGCCCGCTGGATACCAATGTGAAGCTTACGGATATCCGCGTCAAGGTGCGCTGGGATGGAAGCACGCCTCCCCGTGCCACGGCGCTGCTGGACAAAAAGGCCCTTGCCGTTTCCATGAAGGATGGCTGGGCGGAATTTATACTTGACCGTCTGGACGTTTGGGAAGTCATCAAGTTAAGCTGATCAGTGCCTGAGGAGGTATATCACATGAATATACAGGTATACGGCGCAACGCCTCAAATCGAATTCGGCCTTCAAAAGGCAAACGGGCTTGCGGCGAAAGAGCCGCTGACCGTATGTAACCTGGGCGATGAACAAGGTGCCGCGTATTACAGGGGCCATGCCCGGGCGCCGGAAAAGCTGCCGGCCCAGGGGTATGCATTGGAAAAGCATGAGGACGGATGGCTGCTGGCGGGAGATGCGGCCGGCTGCATGTACGGTTTGATCGACATCTTCCGGGCGGAAAAGGCGGAAAGAAGCTGGCCGGCGGGCAAGCATGCCCCCTGCGTAAAGCAGCGCGGCATCAAGTTCAATATCCCCCTGGACGCCCGCACACCCAGCTATTCCGACGCATCCGACAGCGCATGGCACAACATTCCCCACATGTGGGAGATGGATTTCTGGCGCACTTATCTGGACGACTTGGCGGAAAACAAGTTCAACGCCGTGTCCCTATGGAGCCTGCATCCCTTCCCCTCCATGGTGCGTGTGCCCGGCTATGAGAAGGTTGCGCTGAGCGACGTGAAGCGCACCAGGGAGCCTGTCATGGGCGCCACGCTGGCGGGCCTTGGGATGTACGGCAAGCGGCACGCAGAAAGCCTTGAAACGGTGCACCGCATGACCATGGATGAAAAGATGGCCTTCTGGCGCGAAGTGATGCAATATGGCGCGGACAGGGGCATTGATTTTTATGTATTCACCTGGAACGTGTTTGTATACGGCACGGAGCATACGGACTACGGCATCGACTGCAATCTGAAAAACCCCGTCACCAAGGACTACTTCCGCAAGAGCGTTGCGGCCCTGGTCAGCACTTATCCCCTGCTCAAAGGTATCGGCATCACCGCCGGTGAGCGCATGACGGTGGGCTGGGAACCGCAGCCGGACTTGCGCTTTGACGTGAAGTGGCTGGCGGACACGTACGGCTCGGGTATCAAGGATGCCATCGGTGACAGCGGCCGGCAATTCACCCTCATCCACCGCCAGCACATGAGCGGTGCGGCGGAGATCCTGGAGGCTTTTTCCGGCCTGCCGGTGCCGCTGGACTTCAGCTTCAAGTATTCCCAGGCCCACATGTATTCCGATACAAGGCCGCACTTTGGCGACGCCTTCTTTGCCTCCATTCCCGAGGGGCGCAAAACCTGGCTCACCGTGCGCAACGACGATATCTACATGCTGCGCTGGGGCGGTGTTAACTATGCCCGGGAATACATCCAGAACATGCCCCATCCAGTACTGAGAGGCATTTTGATGGGGCCGGACGGCTACACCCTGGGCCGTGATTATCTATGCCGGGAGCAGGAAGGCTGCATCCCCCGCCGCACCGTTTTTGACCGGCAATGGTATATGATGGCCATCTGGGGCAGCCTGGCCTACGAAAAGGATCTGCCGGATGATTATTTTACGGGCGTATTGGCCGCCCGCCTTCAATGCGGCAAAGAGGAAGCGGAGCGTGTATTCGCCCTGTGCGAAACGGTATCCATGGTTATCCCCCTCATGAACCGCATGCATTGGCATGATTTTGACTTCCAGCACTACCCGGAGGCCAACTGCAGCGTATCCAGCACCAATCATGTGGCACACATGGGCGGCGAAATAACCTTCCACGATGTCCACGATTATATTATGACCCCCGCCCAGCCAGGCTGCAGCTATCTTGGCGTACGGGAATTCTGTTTGCTGGAATATCAGGGCAAGGAAATCCCCAAGGACAAGATTGCACCGGATGCCGTGGCGCAGGAGCTGCTTGACCGCGCCGTGAAGGCTGAGGAATTGCTGGATGCATTCACGACTGCTCAGGGTGAACAGGCGGCCCTGCTTTCAGACTGCCGTGGCTTTACGCTGCTGGCTCGCTTTTACGCCGCGAAAGTGGAAGCCGCGCTTGCCACACAACGGGCGGTGATGGGCAAAGGCCCCAAGCAAGCCGTACGTGCCATGGAATATGCGGACCTGGCTTATGATTGCTGGGTACGCTATGCTCATCATGTTTCCGCCCATTATGTGCCCCAGCATCTTTCACGCATGGATGGCCGCATGGTGGATCCGGTGGCGCTGATCCCCCAGGCCAAGCTGGACGCGCAGATGGTATACCATCTGATGGCAGAATACGAGTAAACGCTGTCCCTTCTTCTGTATGCAAGGAATTAATCTCCGGGGACGCCAAAAGGGGCGTCCCCTTATGTTACCCTTCAAAGGGCACAATCCGCTCATTCCCGGTCTTGTAGTCTATCTTCCAGCCATCATATACATATCCATTGTCGATGCGTATGTAGCCCTCCACATTCTGATGCAGCGGCCGTACAAGAATGCCTGACTGATTTTCATTGTTTACATTACCCTCCGCGACAGTAAAATGCTCTCCGTCGCAGCCAATAATGACGCCGATATGGTCGATAGGATTAACCTTGCTCCCGCCCGACTTGTTTTCAGGCGGGATAATGTTTCTGTATAGCACAATATCCCCCCGCTGAGGAACAGTGTTCATGTCATCCTTTATAAAGAAATGTGTGTCCGGCTGACGCGCCCATGTATTCCATGCAGCAACTCCGGCCAAGCGGCAGGGAGCATTCGGCAAACGTATAGGCAGATAGAATCCAGCTTCCTGACAACAGTGATAAACAAATGCTGCACACCAGCTGCATTTCAGTTCATCAAAAGCCTCCTCCTCCGGCCAGTATCGAATCAAATACATATACTCGGCGCATATGCGTTCTCCCGTGATCTGCCTTTGGGCAAGTGATTCCGCAATGAAGGCCAATGCCTCCCGCTTTTCCGGGTTGTCCGTAAGCTTCCGCTTCGGATCAGGCTCATAAACGTCAAGCGCGGCATAATCCATGCTAAGATTCAGCTCTCGGGCCGCTTTCATAAGCCTCTTGGCCCGTATGGATGGCATGCGCCAATCTCCACATAAAAACGGCTGCATCGTATCTGCATCCTTCAATACCTCGTCATATGCATCATGAATATGCTGTTTATCTCCATGATGAAAGATGGCTGAAATAATAATTTTCTTCTCATCCTCTGAAAAGCAAGCCATACGATTAAGAACGACCCTGGCCATCTCCGCTCCATTGTGGGCATGATCAAGGCCAATCCCGGTTTTATAACGGTATATATCGTGCAGCAGCCCGCATATTCCAGCTATTTCAGCATCGATTTCACGTCTTTGCGCCAGCAAAACGCAAGCGGATGATACTCCATACAAGTGAATTGCCGCATCCTCCCTGGCAACCGGATCGGCCATATCCCTCATAAAGTTGGATACATACGCCTTTATTTTCTCAAGTCTGTTCATCACGGCTGGCATCCACATCGACCTGCTTTCTAAAAAAGGCCATGCCCGTTTGTAAGCATATGTAATTATTATACAATGATATCAGGGCGTGCGCAACGAAACAATTTCATGCATGCTCGCATATAGCCACACCTGCATGTTATGATATGGTGAAAAATAAAAGTGCAATAAACGATTTGGCTTGAATTTTTTTGGATAAAACTTCCGTCTAACGTGTGAAGGAGGTGAGCCGGTGAGTCTTGCTGCGGTACCCGGCAAGGTTTACGAAACCGAAATCGAGCGCATGATGGCAGAATACGGGAGCGCACTTCTTCGCATGTCTTTCCTTTATCTCAAAGATGCCGCCCTGGCGGAAGACGCCGTGCAGGAGACCTTTCTGAAGGCCTTCAAACACCTGGGTCAGTTCCGCGGTGCCAGCAGCGAAAAAACCTGGCTTATGCGCATCGCCATCAATACCTGCAGGGATTTCCAGCGCAGTGTATGGCTGCGGCTTACGGACCGTCGGACGCCTATTGAGCAATTGCCGGACATGGCCTGTGAGACCGCGCTGACGGACGATACCGTTTTGTGCGAAGTCATGCAATTGCCGGCCAGGGATAAAGCGGTCATTCTCTTACGGTATTACCAAAACATGTCAACCAATGAGATCAGCGAAGCGCTGGGTATCCCGGTGCCGACGGTCTCCTCCCGCTTAAAGCGTGCCAAGGAGAAGTTGCACAAAAAGCTGGAAAGGTGGTATTTCGATGACTGACCCATTCAAAAAGCTTGTCGATAACCGGCTCTCCGGCCTGGAATGGAGAAAAGGAAATCTTGTCATGGACCGCATCCATTCCATCACGGATAAAGAGGCTAAAAAAAGGCCAGCCCCAAGATCACTTAAAGTCGTGCTTCCTCTATGTGTGTTGCTTGCGCTAGTGTCCGCCACAGCACTAGCGATTGGTTTGCAATATTCCGCCAGATACAGCGCAGTTCAGTCGGCCAGGAATGCTGTGATCGCACAATACGACCTTTCGGAAGAAGCTTTGGATCTGTTTTCCGTAACAGCCTCCCAAGAGGAAAGCAGATGGACGGTCCGCTTTACCCCCCACGCCATGAACACGGAAGCTATCGGCACGTATGTGGCCACCGTAGCAGAAAACGGCACGGCCACGGCCGCATGGAGCCATGACGGCGCGGATCCGGAGAAATTCCGTTCAGGGGATTTGACCGCCCCAGTCTGGGGGGCGGCGCAGCTTGACAAGGCAATGGCGCTGAACAAAGCATATTCCAAACAAATTTCAACGATCGATTGGGAAAAGGCTGCGGACTGGACCCTTGCGGAGCGGGCAGCAATGGATCAAATGCTGACCGAAGCATACGGTAAGAATGCTCCTGCGCTTGTCAACACCCTTCCCAGCCCGGAGGATATTCAGGAAGCGGACGCCGTTAAGCGGGCAAGGGATGCTGTCATCAAAAAGTACGGCATCGGGGAAGAAACGCTGCAATTCTACAGGCCGCATATCGCCTTTGTCTGGGAAACGCAGACCAAAGCGCACCACTACCGGATCACCCTCGTAAAGGAAGATACGGCGGAAGGTATCTGGGATGATTATTTTATGATCGAACTTAATTCCCCTTCCGGCGAAGTAACAAGATGCCTCTGGCGGGTAGACCCGTCGCACCGCTCTCTGCCGGAAGGCGATCTTGCCGGATATGCGGATGCCGTGTGGGAGTATGTGCAAAGCGGAGCCTTTGATCTTGCTTCTACCGAGGGCAAAGCGGATATTGCAAGGCGGATCCAGGCGGCCGGATATGGAGATATGCTTCCGACTCTTCACTACATTGCGCCGGGCAGCTGCGATATATCGGAGTCAGACGCGCTTTCATCAGCGAGGGACGCCTTGTTAAAGGCCTATGGTTTTACCGAAGAAACCCTTGCCTTGTTTGCACCCCAAACAGCATTGGCTTATTCAGATCCCCTGCGGGAGTGGGTGATCACCTATTCCCCTGTTCCAGCAAGGAAGATGCTGTGGGATTATACTGGAGCGCTGGGGGTATATACGGTGACCTTGAACGCCAAGGACGGCGCCGTTTTGCAAACCGCCTGGTCGCTGGAAGACTTGGAGGCCGATAGCGGATACACAAAGGAAAATTGGGGCATGGCCAAGGCATACAGTGCGCGCATGCTGCCATGGCTGATGGAGCTGCTTGATGCAAGGGACGCCATTTTGCAGCGGTATCCTGAGGATGAAAACGCCGATTGGTTGAGCGTGGAAGATGCTGCCGCCTACGACCAACTCTTCCTAAATGCCGGCTTTGAGGGTAAGCAGTATATCCACGGGCTGCCCGCCAAAAGTGATCTGGATCAGGAGAAAGCGCTGTCCCTGGCCAAACAGGCGCTTCAAAGCGAGCGGGGCCTTGCGGAAGAATGGCTGGCGGCCTGCGAACTTCAGGCCGACTTCCTGATTTCCAATCCCTTTGGCGATCCCGGGCAGGCCGTGTGGGTCTTCACCTTCTACCGGTATGACGAAACATACCAGGATACATATACCGTTTTCTTGGACGCGGAAACAGGCGCGCTGGAGCGCTTGACCCACGATCCCGCCGCCGGCGGAAACGGCTGAACATACAAAAAAGCAGGGAGGTTCAAGCCATGAAAAAAGGTATGGCTTTCTTGGGGTTTCTCTTTTTGACAATCCTCGCACTGGCAGGCGGCGCATGGGCCCAGAGCGCCGGCCCCGGCATCTTTACATACGACGCCGTCATGGAACACATCTATCCTAAAACCGGCGGCCGCTTTATGCGAATGAAGCCTGTCATGATGGAAGATACCTTCTATGCCTGTTTGGATGATGGCGTTGTCTATGCCTGGAAAGCGGAAGAAGCGGCCCCCCAAAGGCTGTGCGATGTGCCCCAGATGCCGGAAGATCTCAATTACGAGGTCGCCTATGAGGATTGGAAGCAGGATGTTCAGGAAGCAGTGAATGATGCGGTAACCATTCTGGCGGCGGGAGACGGAAAGCTGTACGGGTTGAACCAGTACTCGGGGAAAATAGGCGAGATCACAAAGGCGGGGATCACATGGTCAGCCAACCGGTTCGATCCAGCCCCCTTCCTGTACAAGGGTTCTTCCCGGGCCATCCACTATACTGTTGTGAAGGATGATACAATCTACGCCTTAACGGATTATGATGAAGAGGGCCGGGGCAGCCCCTGGAACTGCGCCATCGTGGCCATAAACATGATCACCGGGGATACTGCCATCCACCGCGCGCCGGGCATGCAGGAAATGTGTCTGTATCGGGATAATTCACTGCTGCTGCTTCGCCACAGGCAGGACGAAAGAAGCGGGTATGAGCTTACGCTTAGTATCCTGAACCCGGCCAGCGGCGAGGTACATGATCTGCCCGCTGTCCTACCCGGCGGCGGTTCGGCAGTTGGCGCTCTGGCCTATGATCCTGCCCTGGATGCTATGTATTTGACAGATGCGGGCAGCATATGGTGTTCCGTGGCGGGCGGCGGTTTTCAGCAGATGACGCCACATGCCTTTGGCTTCATGCTGGAATTCAACCAGGGATGGGTGCTGCCCCGGGGGGAATACGCCCTGTGGCTGGAAGGTATTCAAATATTTTGCCCTAAAGCTGATGAAAGCTCCGGCAACACGCTGCATTTGAGGTTATTCTGGAAAGATGAAAGCATGTACAACGCCTTTATGGCTGAACATCCGGATGTGACGCTATATATGCAATATGGCCAGCTCACCGCCGCCGATATCGGGGAAATGATCCGCAGCGGTGATGAGGAAACGGATATCTTTCAGGTGTATGTGGACAGTTCCTTCCGTACGCTAATGGACAAGGGCTATGCCGCGAGCCTTGCATCGGAGGCCATCGCCGCCGATGCGGACACGCTGTATCCTGCCATACAGGCGGCCATCCGCAACGCCCAAGGCGAGGTAGTGGCCTATCCCCAAAAGCTGATCCTCGACCTTTGGCAGGTGAACCCATACTTGTGGCGTACGTATTTTGGCGAGGAGCCTGTTCCCGTCACGTTCTCGGATTTCTTCGATGACATGCTGCGCTTTGAGCAAGGCCGGGGGCCGGAGGATGGCGTGCGGTTCCTGGAATGGTACACCTATGAGAGCATGGTGAAAACAGTCATAGACGCCTACATCCAACAAAACGACAAGTACGCCACCGCCCCCATGACTTTTGACAGACCGGAGCTGAAGGAGGCTCTTCAAAAATTAATGGAGGTCAATGCATTCAAAACTGCCCGTGGAGATACCCAAGGATCCGGGGAGTATGCACGCCTTAGCGACGAAGAAGTACTAAAGTATGCCCTGTTCAATCCGCTGGGCGGGAACGTCCTTCTAGCAGATTACTTTGCAGTGGATGAGGGTGCGTACGTCAACATGCTTCCCCTTGCTTTTTCCAAAACGGATGCGCCTGTAATACGTGGCTACCTCTCGGTGCTGATGGTCAACCCGGCTTCCAAAAACCAGGAGCTTGCCCGGGAATATATCGTTTGCGCTACCAAAGCGGAAACGGACCCCGAACGCTATTACGCCCTGCATCCGGGCGCAAACGAGCCTTATGAAAACCCCCGGTACGCGGCAAAAATGAAAGAGCTGGAGGAGGAGAAGGAAGAGCTCACGGCCCAGATTCAAAAAGCGGAGATGGATGAAACGCAGGCGGCCCGGCTAAAAAATCTGAAGGAGCAGATGGAGCTTACCCAGTGGTACCTTGACCATCAGGATACCGTCCGGTGGAAGATATCCTCCAATGCGCTGGAAAACTGGCGCAGACTTGTGCCTTCCATCCGCTTTTTTGAAAACTCTCTCTACGTTTCCCGGTCGGAGGAAACGGTGCAGGAGCAGATAAGCGGCCTGTGCAGCCGCTTTTGTGCAGGCCAACTGGATGCAGACGGCTTTCTTCGGCACCTGGATGAGGTGTCGCGCCTGATCTATTTGGAGCAAAGATAAAAGCCCGATTCCCATGGAAGGAAAAATCACATAGCCGTTAAAAGGTGGTGGTCGATTTTTGCTGCCACATTTTCGCGCAAATCCAGCAAAAATCCAGCATCCTTCGGATAGCTTTCAAAAGTAATGGTTTTTTGCCCCGCGGTTTCACGGATCAGCTCTTCCACAGCGCTCCTGCCAGCCAAACGTTCCAGCAGGCGCAATGCACGCAAATCAAGCAGCGCATCGTCCTGTACCTCGGCCCGTATGGAGGAAAGCGGGGTGCCGTCAGGTCCGGGATAGACCAGGTATGCATCCCCGGAGGGGAAAGCGTAGCCGGCGTGCGTTATGCGGTAAGGATCGACGGGATACTGCGAGAACTGCGCATAGTAAAAATTGAACCCCCAATGAAGAAAGCCTTTGATATCGTATAGAAACATCAAAACGCCCATGATCCGGTTCCTGGCGCTGGGCATGGCATAAAAGCGGTTGGGGACGGAAACGCTCTGGCCACAGCAATAGTAGACCCAGAGGTCAGGCACATGCGCATCAAAAAAAGTTTGCACATGGTCGTTGGATGGTATGGGCCGCGTTACCAAGCCTTTTTGATAAAACGTGATGCTGCTCAAGGCGTCAATAATCGGGCAGCCCTCCAGCAAGTCTTGCACCTGCTGCCTGGCGGCGCGGTAATCCTCCAAGTGGTTTTCGCCCGGCTCGTCGGAAATATGGAAAAACACATGCTGCGCATCAAAGCCTTCCCCAGTAAGGTGCGCCCGCAAAGCAGGCAGGAAAGCTTCTAAAAAGGCGCGGTATTCCGGGCTGGCGGCGGGAACATCCCAGCCAAAGATGCGTTTTGTTGCGCCGTCCACGGTGGCCATGACTTTCGGGGTAGCCTTAGCGCCCCATTGGGTGAAAAGGTGTGCAATCTCCAGATAGCGTATGCCGTGGCGCCGGCATAGCCGCGCCCAGCGGGACAGCGCCGAAAAATCAAAGGAATATTCGCCACCGCGTTGCATCACATCCACAAGCTGCACGGTCGGGCGTTCCCCGCCTATTTGCGTATCCAGCGGCGGCGTAAAAACGGGCGTCAGCAGCATGTTTACGCCGTGGCCGGCCGCCGATGCGATAAAGCTGTCAACAATGCGAAAGTGTTCCTCGCTCAGGGGCGTAACATGGTAATAGCTTGCCAGACAGTCCGCATGGAACCATTCGGTGTGAATGAGTTCCTGTTCCGGCAAGTCAATGCTTCCCACATGCATCACTAAGGAAAGATGAAAGCGCTGCTCCCGGGCCAATGGATTCCGGCACATAATCCCTCTCGGGGAGAGCATTGTTTCATCCGCACAGACGTCGATGGCAATCTCATAATCACCCGGCACGGCGGTTTCGGGAACATCCCAACTGAGCCACAGGCTTCGGTACTGTCCGGGGATCGGGGTCACCCGTGCGCTTTCCAAGGGCCTGAGCAGGTCGGGAAACAACCCGGGTTCGTGGGTCAGATAATTTTCATCCTCCCTTGCATGGGCATAGCTGGGGAATTCGGACGGGATAAGCTCCACCGTCCGCATACAGGCAGCTGTGGGGCCGCCGGACACGCTAACGGCAAAGGTCGGCAACATCTCCAGTCGGGGAGCGTCGATACCGGCATAATAAGCCATCTGCACCGCGGCACGGGTACCACGCCAAACGGAAAGGCGCTGTCCCGCATCCATAGGGATGGGCTTACCTGTGGGAAAAATCTTCTCCAGGGAGGAAACGAGAAAAAATTCGTAGTATGCCATTGCTACGCGCTCCTTTGACCGGGCCGTTTCCGCCAGCCCGCAGTATGAGGAAAGGGGTACCCCAAGCCGAGATACCCCTTTATTGTAAATCCTTATCCGGCTGCGCCACGGCCCAAACAGCTGCATCCCCATGAGCGTGATGCCATTGTTGGCCATACCGATGATATCAACGCTCAGGCGTATCTGCGCTGTGCTACCGTTTGTATGATCTCACCCATGGCGCCCCACTTTAACTCCATGTCCGCAACCAGCTTGAACTGCGTGCGGCAGCGGTCCAGGTTATGTTCCGGGCGGTGTATGCGGAAGTACGTGTCCCCTGACAGGTAATCCGTCAGGAAGCGGACACCGCATTCCAGCGTCATCAGCTTCGCGCCCAGAGGCAGCGTATCGATTTCTGCCGGCTCAAGGCTTGCGCCGCAGGCATCCAGAAAGCCCTGGGCATACGCCCGGTAGTAATCCAACGACAGGGACACCTTATCCAGGTTCGTTTCATCCTCCAGCGCGGTGGACGCGCCAAAGCGGATCGAATCACCAAAATCATTGCCGATAAGGCCCGGCATCACCGTATCCAGATCCACCACGCACAGCGGCGCACCCGTTTTTAAATCCAGCAAGACATTATTGAGCTTGGTATCATTGTGGGTCACCCGAAGCGGCAATTTCCCTTCCCTGTGCATGCGAACCATCGTGCCGGCCTCTTTTTCCCTTTCCAGGGCGAAGGCGATCTCCGCTTCCGCCGTATGGAGCCGGCCCAATGCGTCTTTCTCTATCGCCTCGCGCAATTGCGCATAGCGGTTGGGCGTATCATGAAAGCGAGGGATTGTTTCGGAAAGCGTTTCTGCCGGAAAGTTTGAAAGCATGCTCTGAAACCGGCCGAACGCCACACCGCTTTGGAACAGGCCAAATGAGGACTCCGCCTGTTCAAGGCAGACGCTATCGGTGATAAAATCATATACCCGCCAGTATTCGCCCTCGTCATCCACCCAATAATCCATTCCGTCCACCGCGCTCACCAGCGTCAGCACCCTGCGGGGATCCGGTTCCAGCCGGGACAGATGCCGTGTCACCAGCGCAACGTTCTTCATCAGTGCCGGCACGTCCCGGAACACGCGGCGGTTGATCTTTTGCAGGATGTACTTGCGTTCGTCGGTTTCCAGCAGGTACGTTTCGTTGATATGCCCGCTGCCGCAGGGCGCGCAAAATTTCGGGGATCCGTTCAGCCGGAATTGATAAGCAGCCTTCAGCATGTCATAGCCTCCACAGATATATTCAAACTGTTTCCAATAGCCATCATCTACGTTCATTATAAAGATTTGCAGCATAAATCATAGCAAATATGTTCTAATCGAATAGCATTATCTTCCACAAATAAAAAAATCGTGCTATTATTGCATCAGAGGTGGATGGATGTGGACTATACGCTCAATGTCGCGCGGCTGGTGGATCTACTGGAAAACCTGCATGAAATTACACGCCTGAAAATATCGCTTCACGATACCAGCGGTGCGGAGCTGTATTCGGCCAGGTCACTCGGTACGTTCTGTGATCTGATCTGCCGCTTGCCGCAGGGGTATCAGCGTTGCCTTGCATGTGACCACCACGCGGTCTCCTCGTTTACGCCGCCGTATACTCCGGTGCAATACCGCTGCCACGCGGGGCTGATCGATGCCGCCATTCCGATCACCGAGAGCGGCCAGGTAGTCGCCACAATCCTCTTTGGACAGATTCTGGACGATACGCCGCTTGAGAAGCAATGGGCGGATACCAGGCAGAGGTGCTCGTGGTATCCTGATCAAAAGTCGCTGGAGGAGGCATTCACCCATCTTCCCAGGCTGAGCGGAAAGCAGATCCGGGCTTGCTATGAAATCATCAACGCCTGTGTCAGCGGGATCCGGTTGGAAAGGCTGATGAAGGTGAGCGTGCAGACCGACGCGGAAAAGCTGGAGCTGTATATCAGCGAAAATTATGCCCAGCCCCTGACGCTCGCCTCCATCTCACAGGCGCTGTCCGTCAGCAAAAGCAAGCTTTATCTTTTGGCGGCACAAATCGAACCTGGCCTTACGATCGGTGAAATGATCATACGAAGGCGTATTGCAGCAGCTAAGCAACTTCTTAAGCGCCCCGGCACGACCATCCGGGATGTTGCGGAGAAGGTAGGCATCCCTGATTACAATTATTTTACCAAGGTGTTCAGAAAGGCGACCACTATGACGCCATCCCAGTTTAAAAGGCAGGCAAAAGAGCTATAGCACACGTCCAGGAAGGCCGGCAGATATCAAAACAGCAAGCAAATGCCCGCGCCCAACAAAACCACTTGCACGATCAGCAACAAAGGAAAGAAAACTCTGAAATGCCAATGCTTTGTTTTATGATGGAAATGCCGCATGGCCAGCACCCCGCCTAAACCGCCGAAGCAAGCGGCGGCCAGAAAGAGTTTCGATTCCGGCACGCGACGGGCGCCCCTTTGGGCACAGCGCTTGTCATGGTGCATGAGAAGATAAGAGGTCATGTTGGTAACCGTCAGTATACTCAAGACAACTAATAAAACAGCGGTTATGTTCATTCGTAAAACCATGCCACACGGTCTTCATCGGTGCGCTCGGGCATTTCGTTAAGGCCAAGCGAAAGCATGTTGTCAATATAGGCTGCGGTATCATTGACGCAGCGAAAGGCAAGTACATTCTCATCATGAATGGTGATTCTGAATTCCTTTTCGCATGCGATGATCCATTTTGCAATATCCAGCGGGTCCACGCCATTGTCTTTTGTCAGAGCCATATTGCCGGGAATATCCTCCGCCTCTACGCCCAAGATATCCGCCAGCATCTTCCTTACCTTATAAACGGCCATACCCATTCTTCCTTTTCCCCCTTACCCTTTAATCAGCGGGCTGATTTCCCCGGTATAGAAAAGATGCAACCGGTGCAGCGCTCTTGTGCTCGCTATATATAGCAGCCTTTTGTCATCTTCCGTATGGTAATGCTCCTGGTCGGCATCGCATACAAGCACAGCGTCAAATTCCAATCCCTTCGCCATATATACCGGCAGGACAAGTATCCCCGCAATGTTTGCCGCACTGTCATGGCGGATGAGCCGCAGCTCCATCCTGCTTTTCAGCCTTTCATACAGGACGGAAGCATCTTGTTCTGTTTTACAGATGAGCCCAATGGATTGATATCCCTTTTCCCTGCAAGATGCCACCTCTTTAGCCAGTGCTTCATCCATCCCCTGCAGGCTGCCGGCCCCATGGACAGCCGGCTCCTCTCCCGACCGGCTGAAACACTGGCCCGCCATGCCCGAAGGCAGGAATCTTGCGCTAAACCGCCATATCTCCATGGTGCAGCGAAAGCTTTTTTCCATCGTGGCGAATGTGGATTTTTCCTTGCCCAGAATGCTGCTGATTTGCTGATACAGCGATACGTCCTCTTGTTTCCCGACAGCCTGATTGACATCCCCCAGAATGGTATAGCTGGCATTTGGAAACAATTCCCGTAAAAGAGCAAAATGCAAAAGCTCCTCATCCTGCGCCTCATCGATGACAAGCTGCCGGATATGGCTGTATTCGCCGCAGCCATGGATGCCAATGTGCAAATACGTAAGCGCCGCGGCATCATCATACGAAAGCTGCTCTTCCGTCCATTGTCCGCATGTAAACGCCAAAATCTCTTCTATGTTTTCGGGCAGCACAATACCCTCTGCCAAGCGGTAAAAGCTTTGTTTGTCTTCAAGCAGCTGCCGGTATACAGCCTTGGTGTCGATCCTTGTAAATGCCTGAATTTCTTTTAGAAGAACAGCGCTCTCCCGGATGGATATCCAACGGGCAAATTCCTCCACTTCCGTCGCGTGCTCCGGGTACCGTGCCGCGAAATTATTCAGCTTCCGGATGCGATTCTTTCGAAGCTTATGTACTTTTTCAAATATCTCCTGTTCCAGCCATTGAAGGCGCATGCCTAAGGCCGCAATCTTTTTGGGATTGCAGGTGACCGATTTTAATACTTCCCGGTGGGCAACGCATTGCCCGTTATAGTCCACATCATGAAAAGCGATCCATCTTTTGGGCAGGTCGCGTACCAACCGGTCAAGAATCCGGGCAAACGCGGCGGAGCCCTTGAATGCCATGCTGCTTTTTAGAATTTCCCTCCGCTTGTCCTCCCGGCACGCCAGCATTTGCTCCAACCATTCGCCCCGTGACTGTATCTTCTCCCCAGGCAAAACATGCGCAAAGATATCCTCCAGGAGCATGGTTTTCACTGTGCTCTCTCCCAATTCCGGCAGAACATGGGAAATATACTGCTCATATATCAGGCTTGGCGACAGGATGAGGATATCGTTGGAGCTTACCCTGCCCGTCAGTTCCCGGTACATCAGGTACGCAACCCTGTGCAGGGCAATAGAGGTTTTGCCGCTTCCCGCCGCGCCCTGCACCATCAGCACATCGCTATCCATGTCCCTTATGACGATGTCCTGGTCCTTTTGAATGGTTTCCACAATGGTCTTCATTTGTGGGGACGCATTCTTGGACAGCAGGTTCCGAAGAAATTCGTCGATGATCTGAATATCCGCGTCAAAAAAATACAGCAGATTCCCTTGCCGTATTTCATATTGCCGTTTTAAAAGTACCTCGCCAAAAATCATGCCGGCAGGCGCTTCATAGGATGCTTTTCCCAGGCCAAAGCGATAGAATACGCTGGCGATGGGTGCGCGCCAATCATGCACATGAATGGTTAGCGTATTCTTTTCCATCAGCGTGCAGCGTCCGATATAGATTTTTTCGCTAGCCTCTTCCCCACCGAAGCGGAAATCAATCCGCGCAAAATAGGGTGAGTCCAGCATGATATGAAGCGACTGGATCGATGCAGTTTCTTTGTCACGCTCGGCGATTTGGTCTAATTCAGGCTGGAAATATTCACTCAATTCCGCTATATCGTGAAAGCCCTGCATGGAATACAGGCTGGATACGGTTTGCGCCCGAGGCGCATATTCCTGCAAATCCTCATGCGCGGAAGAGATGGCATCCTCCCGCTCCTTGCGCTTTAGCTTTGCCAACTCCAACTGTTTGTTTACGTATGCGAGCGTTTGCTCAAGATGCAGTTTTTCAAGCTGTAGTTCCTTCTGTTCTTGCGTTTGCTCCATTCTCTTATATCCCCTTTCTTCTGATGACGGGATGAGATTGGGCACTTTCCGTCGTGCGTGTAGTCTAGCACATAAGCTTGAAAATATACAGTCTTGTTATTGCGCAGGCAGCATGCTATAATATAAATGGCAAGAGGCAAAAGCTTTTTATGTGTTGCCGATATGAATATTCAAATATCAAAAGAGCCGCCATAGTGACGGTTCTTTTTTGTTTGAACCAGCAGTACAAGATATTTTTTCATATGAGAAGGAAATAGATTTACCCGCATGGAAAATGATGTTAAGCCATAACTGCTCACGGAGGAATGCTCGTGAACAAATTGCGCACTGATGATATGCAGAAATTGCTGAGAGAAAGCGGAAAATTCGATCAGTTTTTAAGCATCAGCGGCGATGCGATTGATAATCCTACCCTTCATGCAACGCTTTCGGCCCTTCAGCAAAGCAGCGGACTCACCATTGCGCAGATCGCGGACGCGGCACTGCTTAGCCATCCGTATACATATCAGGTCTTCAGCGGCAAGCGAAATCCCGGAAAAGATGTGTTGATCTGCATCACGAGGGTCATGAACCTGGACCTGGAGTGGACGCAGAGGCTTTTGCGCCTGGCCAATAAAGGCGAGCTCTATCCCCGGATACGGCGTGACGCGGCCATCATCTTCTGCATACATCATCGCTATTCGCTTACCCAAATGGAAGATTTTCTTCTCAGCCTGGGAGAAGCATCATTGATAGGCCGCATGCCGTAATCTTTTGATATGGAGATTCATTATGGAAGATTTACAGGCATTTTTGGCTGATTATCAACCCACATGCGTGATCCCGGATTTGCCTGAAAGCATCAGCCAGTATTACAATGTCAACGGATGTCTGAAGCATAACGAAAATCAACAGGTCTTTTTGCTCAAGGGCAAAGATGATCAAACATCCAGCATTCTGAAAGTGGCGCCGGGCGGCAGCATCAACAAACTGATGCGTGAACACAGGCTGCTCCTCAAACTTCATAACAGCGCTTTTCCCCACCCGATTACCTGCTTTGAACGGGCAGGTCATGCATTTCTTTTGCGAGAATATATCCCCGGAAGGTCCCTGGCGGATTATCTGGAAAGCTGCGAAGCGATACCTCTTAAAAAGATCTTGTCCATTGCATGCAAAGTATGCGAAATAGTCGAAGAGCTGCATGAAATGGTTCCACCCATCATTCACAGGGATATCAAGCCCCAGAACATCATCATTTCCGATAGCGGAACCATCCATCTTACGGACCTGGATACCGTACAGGCTCATGTTCCGCAAAAATCCCATGATACTGAGATCCTGGGCACAGCCGCAACGGCTGCGCCTGAGCAGTTTGGTTATCAAAGGTGCGATGCGCGGGCCGATGTATATGGTATCGGGATGCTGCTTGTCTTCTTGCTGACAGGCGATTACGACATAGGCAAGCTGCGGAAGCTTCGCATTTCCCCCGCGCTCAAGCGCATCATATACAAATGCCTGCGCTTTGATCCGGAAAAGAGATATCCGTCAGTCCGCCATTTGCATAGGCGCTTATCGGCGTATGCAGCACGCTGGCGCAACTTGGCCATAAGGTCGATCTGCGCCGTATTGCTGTGCACTGCAGCCGCCGGCTTATACGTAAACCGTACCGGCATATTGCGTTCCATGGGAACCGTTATCCAGCAAATGAACAGAAGCGCCTATTTATTCAAGTCTCCTTTGATCGAGAAGGCTGTAAGGCTGCAATTGGGCCGTGACGAAGGGGATATCAGCCTGGATGAATTGCGCGGCATGACCGAACTGTACCTGTGTGGGGATACGCCGTACTCCAAATGGGAGGATGCCCATTCCTACGGTTTTACTCTGCACCTTTTTGGCACAGATCATGAGGGGGGATACAGCATCTTAAGCGATCTTTCCGACTTGGAATACATGCCGAATCTGAAAAAACTGTCGCTGATGCGGCTGGATCTAAACGATATCACTCCGCTAGTCAAGCTTCCGTTGACTCACCTGTCCATTTGCGATAACCGGATCATAGACATCAAACCCCTTCTGGCAGAAATGAAATCGCTGCAGAATCTGGATATAAGCAATAACCCAATCTCGGATATATCCGGTATAGCGGAGCTTACAAAGCTGGATACGCTGAATATGAGCAGCACTTTGGTGAATGACTTATCTCCCATCAGCGGAATGAACCTGCAAACACTCTCGTTGTATGTTATGCCGCTGGACATGGACTATTCGTCGCTCACCACATTGACTCAGCTTCGGGACTTTAGCAGCCGAGATCTTAAGGATGAGGGGGTGCGAGTTCTCTCCAAAGTGGAATCCTTGAGGAGCATACTCTTTTTTTTCTGCGAAGTGGATAGTCTGGAACCCTTTATGAGTCTAGAAGAATTGAATTATCTCACGATCCATGGGAGCAATCTGACCAATCTTGAGGGAATTTCTTCATTCAAGAACCTGGTCAGCCTCAATGTCTCAGAAAATGCTGTCAATGACTTGAGCCCCCTGATTGGCCATCCCTCCATAGAGCAGCTCGCGCTGTACGATAACCCCGTGCGGGATTTCTCCCCACTGGATCAAATGCCGGCTTTAAGGACTGTGATCCTTTCCCGCGGGCAGGAAGCCTTTTTTACAAGGCCAGTAGACGAACTGCCCTTTACCGTTCAATATAATCGTTGATTCAAGATAATCTTCTCTGTCCGGCGCATGATGCTATGCGCCTTTTTTGTGTTCCCAAAGCTCAAATTCACGGATCATTTGTTACAATTCAGTACTTGACGTACCATGGGAGAACCTGTAAAATTCGGTTAGACAATTGTCTAACTCAGAAGGGTGTGAACAAGAAATGAATGGAAAGACAGCATTGACAGAGGCTGAATGGAAAATCATGCAGCTGCTTTGGGAATCCGGACCGCTGACCATGATGGAAATCACCAAGGCACTGGAAGAAAAAACCGGGTGGACAAAGAATACGGTGACTACGCTGCTCAAGCGGATGAATCAAAAGGGTACGGTGCATGTAGACGAAACGGGCAGCGTGAAACGCTATTACCCGAACGTGGAGAAAAAAAGGGTAACGAAGGAGCAGACGGATACGCTGCTTAAGCGCCTGTTCTCCGGCAAGGCTTCCCTGCTGGTGGCAAACCTGGTGGAACAAGGGAATATTACGGAAGAAGAAATAAAGGAGCTCATGAAAATCCTTCAAAATGCATCTGAAAAGTGAACTGGGGTACGGGAGGTATAGATATGCGCAGCGCTACGGTCTACAATTTTCTGATCGAAGCCAATATCATGGCCATCATTGCCATCGTGCTCATGTTGCTTGTGCGCAAGTTTCTGCGGGCAAAGCTTGGCAACCGTGTCATTTGGTTTGCATGGCTGTTGGTGGCCATACGGCTGCTTTGCCCACTGGCACTGCCTAACCCTGCGATCAACGAGATCCGCCCAACATATAGCACCGATCAGGGTATCCGCCCCATGGCGGACCAGGTGCGCGTGCGGTTCAGGGATGGTGCCACCAATGCCTATCACACCGTTTTCGGATATGGCGGCAGGGAAAACAATCCTGTGGCAAAAACCACATGGAATGTGGTGTATTCCACCACAAACGGAAGGTTCTCCAAAGCGCTGCTATGGGTATACCTCGGCGGCGCATTAGGTGTGTTGGGGTACATGGTTTTCCAGAATGCCCGTTTCCGCAGGCGGCTCAAGAAAAACCGCATTGAAAAGCTTTCCGGGGAAATGCTGGAGCAATACCTTTCCCTGTCAAAGGAGCGTGGAACCAAGCCTGTTCCCGTCTATTTGACCGATCCCTTGCCCAGCGCCTGCCTGGTGGGCGTATTCCGCCCGTTCATCGTGCTGCCGCTTTCCACCCCGCCTAAGGATATGAAGAAGGTTCTTATTCATGAAAGCTGCCACTTGAAAGGGCACGACAATCTTTGGGGCGTAGTCCGCAACCTTTGCTGCATCATTCATTGGTTTAATCCCCTGGTGTGGTGGGCAGCAGCCATGAGCCGTACGGACTGCGAGCTGAAATGCGATGACCGCGTGATCGAAAAGCTGGATAAGGAGGAAAGGGTCGCTTATGCCAATATGCTGGTGCTAGCCTCCGCGAAAAGGGGTACGCGCAATATAACGGTGCTGGCTACCTGCATGAGCATGACAGGCAGGCAAATGAAGCAGCGTATCAATACGATCGTGAACAGCCGTAGGGCGCTGCGCTGGCTGACGCTCAGTTTTGCCTCGCTGGCCTTGGTCGCATTTCTTTTCGCCTTTGCCACCGCGGAGTACGCAAAACCCATTTCTATCCCTGATTTCCCCGAAGCGGTGGAAGGCTTTGCAGGCTTTCAGACCATTGCCACAAAGGAGGATGCCATCCGGTATACCAAGGAATTCCTGGGCTGTGATGCGGTCGGCGCCGACACGGAAAAACTTAACATCAAAGCGGATCAGGGAGACGGCATGTGGTATATAAATGCCTTCGCACCCGCAAAAGCGCTGCCTTACCGCCTGGCCTTTGACGCGTATGGCATGATCGTCTCTTACGCAAATGGCACCGTCTATTATGCGAACGCTTACCCGGCAGCCTCGCCTATCACCGACTCCAGCGAAGAAGGAATCCGGCTTCTGCAATATGTCACCGCATTTTGTGATGCCATGCTGCCCGGCGTGAGTTCCGCCTTTGAGGTCATCCGCATTGACGCTGATGCAAAGAATGATGATGGGCGTTACCTGACCATCACCACGGGAAACGGGCGTACAAGGTTGGCCCATTCCTTTATCATGCAAATCGAACCTGTCGTGCGCGTGCTTGCTTTTGAACCGATGGATGAAATAAGCATATGCTTTAACCGCACTGGAAACACGGAAGCCTTATCCGCCTATACCCAAGAAAATGCGACGGCGGATTGCCGGGCCTATATGACGGAGGTCACCGGCTTTTCGCAGCAACAGGTGGACAGCGGCACGATCACCGCGGCGTTTTTTCCTGAAGATATGATTTGGGCCGCCGGCTTTACCATTGCCGCCGACCAGGTCAATGGCGTCCTGCTGAACACCCTGCGCGAAGCATATGGTCCAGGCAGCAGTTTCACCATAGAAGTGCTGCTGAACCAAAAGGGCACACGGCTGGAATACAAGAGCCTATATGCCTTTCAGCACCGGAATGATCTAATCATCACCAGGGAGCAGGCGCAGGAAACCGGCTTGCAGGCGGTGTCTCAAACACTGGGCGTTAAAGAGCCTACGAGCAACGTTGTCGATTATTATGCCGACCGTGCGGAGTATCACGTCTATTACAACAACGCCGGGAACAACCCTTGGGGTACGGCGCATGTGGATGCACACACAGGCGAAACAAAGCTGATCGTCAATAGGGCGGAAAAAGGGGAGGCCCAATTCATCGCACCAAAAGTACAGACATCGGTTACGCCCATCTTGGCGCCTGAACCCGCTGCCGGCTCCAGCGGTATCAATAATGATCCGGATGTGCTTGAAAGTGGAGAATCCATCATCTTAGAGCCTGAAGCGACAGTCGCGCCCGAAACGCCAAGAGAAGGCGACCTCACAAAAGAGCAGGCCGTCGCTTTAGCCAGGAAAGCCATCATGGATCAATGCGGGCTGGACGAGCAAACGGTAAATGCCCTTACGATGTTCAATGCCCGATATTTGCTCAAGACTGCCAATAACACTGAATGGGGGATAGACTTCAAACCGCCTTATTGGTCCATCAGCTTCAGCCTGAACGATCCCAGGACGCCTTTCGACTATGCTGTGATACTGGATGCTGTGACAGGCGAAATTTTGATGCTCCGCGATCCAAGCAATCTCGGCGTTGGCTGACAGATCATTCATGTTGCTTTTGAGGGAAGTACTCCATCAGGATACTTCCTTCATTTGATTGCCGGCATCTTAAATATGGAAAGCCTTTTATATAAAGGATCTATCGACTCTCTTGTTACGAAATATGTATGAAAGGGAATACTTGACATTCAATTCACGTTCTTTATAATTGAATGGGTGGTCGCCGCTGTGCGTATATGCGAATGATGACAGGTTTTTAGAAAGCTGGAAGTTATCTACATGTTTACACTACAAGGATTTCTTCTTCCAAGAAATTGCAATACCAGCCGCAGAAGCATGTTGTTTAATACAGCGGCAAACGCACTGGATGCGGCCCAAACCTTGCTACTATTTATCGTTATTACCAGAACATGCGGAGCTGTAGAAGGCGGCATCTTTTCCATCTCCATGGCCATTGCCTATCAGATGGTTACTATTGGCCGGTATGGCATGAGAGATTATCAGGCTACCGACATTCGCGGGGATTTTTCCTTTTCTGCATATTTTTTTTCCAGGGTTGTTACAGTTTTTGGGATGTTTGTTTGGCTTGCCGCCTACATTGTCTTAGGTGGATATGAACCTGAAAAGGCATCTATCATCATTGCGGTGGCTTTCTACAAATCCATTGATGTACTGGAAGATGTGTATCACGGATATTATCAGCACGAGGGACGGCTGGACAGCGCAAGCCTGGCGCAGACCATTCGCTTGGGATCAACCATCGTCTTATACATATCCGCCGTACTTTTGTCAAGTAATCTACTACTTTCTACGATCATTTCCGCCATCTACTCCCTACTTGCTTTCGTTTTCCTTAACCGTGTATTAAGGGCAGAATTCTCTGACCCTGTCTTTTTATATGGGCAATGTACCGCGATTAAAAAACTCCTGCTTATATGCGCCCCGTTGGGCATTTCTGGTTTTCTTCAATTATTTATTGTCAACTATCCAAAGTACGCAATTGATATGTTTCTGTCAGACACTGCCCAGTCCTATTATGGGGCGCTATCCATGCCTGTTTTTGTGATTAATCTTTTGAGTATATCGATCTTCAGGCCGCTTTTGATACAATTGGCTCAGCATTGGCATTCGTCCAACAAACCGGCGCTTAATCTGATGCTGCGCAAGCAACTATGCTTTGTAGCTGCCGTTACAGCAACGGCTATGATAGCCGGATATCTGCTGGGTATCCCAGTTCTTACATGGATGTATGGCATCGACCTTAACGGCTATCGTCCGTCGTTGATGATCCTCCTTATGGGCGGCGGGATGGCTGCTTTATCAGGATTTATGACAAGCATCATTGCCGTCATACGCGCACAAAAGTATTTGCTGATCGTTTACGGCCTCACGATGCTGTTGGAAGTTGGCATTGCTCCAATTCTTGTTCAAAACATGGGGGTCTATGGGGCAAGCATTTTATTTACCGCTTCTATGCTGATGCTGGCCATAGTAACCAGCGGGATTGTAATAGGAGTTATGATGAAAAGCCACCTTCAGGAAAGGAAAACGCAGTAATGCAGACATATGAAAACAAACATGCGTTTGTGGTGTGCGCATATAAGGAAAGCGGCTATTTGGAACAGTGCATCCAATCTCTGCTAAGGCAGACTGTAACAAGCAAAATTTTGATATCAACATCCACCCCAAATGACTTGATTGAGAACGTGGCGGCGAAATACAAAATTCCATTGCGCATTCATCAAGGTGAGGCCGATATTGCTCAAGATTGGAATTTCGCTTACAGCCAAGCTTCAGCCGATTATGTAACGCTGGCGCATCAGGATGATATTTATGAGCCCGATTATGTTGTCCGTATGATATCGGCCATGGAATCATCTCAAAAACCTCTGATTTTTTGCTCGAATTATTACGAGATACGAAACGGAAAAAAAGTGACCGGAAATCGGCTGCTAAAAATAAAACGGCTGCTAATTGCGCCACTTATGATAAAACAATGGCAGCATTTTACCTTGGTCCGGCGCTGGTGTCTGGCCTTTGGCAACAGCATATGCTGCCCTTCGGTCACATTCGCGGCAAGAAACCTGCCAAGCGAAATCTTTTCTGTTCAGTTTCGAAGTGATGTAGATTGGCAGACATGGGAGCGTTTATCAAAAATGCCTGGATCTTTCTGTTATGATTCCGCCATGCTGGTAGGCCACCGGATCCATGACGGGTCTGAAACATCCAAGGTGATTGGCGATGGGCAGCGCACAGGAGAGGATTTGGAGATGTTCAGGAAATTTTGGTGCATGCCTCTTGCAAAGCTGCTGACCAAATACTATGCCTCCAGCGAAAAGAGCAACAAGGGGACAAACACATGAAGACGCTAATTATTGTTCCGGCTTATAATGAGGAAGCAAGCATTGTTAAAGTGGCGGAAGCACTTTCCTCCATAAAAGATCTTGCGGATTACGTGATTGTGAATGACGGTTCCACAGACCATACGGCAGATATCTGTAAGGTCAATGGTTATCCGCTGATCAGCCTGCCGGTCAATATTGGCCTGGCCGGTGTATTTCAGGCAGGGATGAAATATGCACTCCATAGCCAGTACGATAGTGTTCTGCAATTTGACGGAGATGGCCAGCATAATGCCTGTCACATCGCGCAAATGATATCCAGCCTAGAGTCCACCGGGTGTGATATCGTGATCGGATCGCGCTTTGTAGAAAATAAAAAGCCCAGAAGCCTGCGTATGCTTGGAAACCGCATCATCCAGTTTGCGGTAAAGTTAACGGCAAAAAAGCACATTACAGACCCTACTTCAGGCATGCGGATATATAATCTAAGAATGATGCGGATCCTTGCGGATTCTAAGGATCTGGGCCCTGAGCCGGACACGCTTGCCTACCTAATCAGGTCAGGGGCATCCATTGAAGAAATACACGTCTCGATGAATGAACGCACCGCAGGGAAAAGCTACCTAACCATTACAGGTTCTATTAAATATATGATGCATATGTGCCTGTCGATATTTTTTATCCAATGGTTCCGCAGCAGGCTGACAATTTCTTGAAGGAGGTCCTCACTTTGTCCACAACGCTCAGATGTCTGCTTTTTTTCGTATCCATTCTCAGTTGTGCCTATGCACTCAGACGGATAAGGAAATCTCAAATGCAAATTGATGACTCCATATTCTGGATCATTATAAGCATTCTTTTGGTTCTCGTCAGCATTTTCCCCGGGATCGCCGCTTTTTTTTCCAGTCTGATTGGCATAGAATCTCCGGCAAACGCCGTATTTCTCGCTATTATATTCCTATTGCTGACCAAGTTATTTGGGCTATCGGTTCAGGTTTCCCAGCTTCAGCAGAAGATACGGGTCCTTTCTCAGGAGATGGCATTTTTCGCTATGGAAGGCAAGAAAAAGCAAGAGTAGTAACCCAATGGCCTGCAAGATTTAAGCGAAAGGTATGAACTGTGTTATGCAGAAGGTGGCCAAGCAGCCTAAAGGAATGATGATAATATTTTGCCTGATTATTTTCCTGTTTTCTGTTCTGGTTCTCGTATCCTGTTTAAGAAATAATGCCATGTTATCAAGGCAGTCTTCCATCACCACCGATTATGATCATATATCGCCTGCTGCGCTGACCGGGCCATTAGTTGGAGGAAGCGAGATACGCCAAGAGATCTGGGTGAAGGGTGACTTGGTGGAGGTTTCCGTAATGCTGGGGACCTATGACAGGAAAAACAAAGGCAAAGTCACCATAAGCTTGTGGGATAAGGATATTGAACTGGCCTCTAAGACCGTACTGCAGATTCAGTTACTTGACAAAGCGCTTTCCAAGCTGACACTGCCTGAGGCTTACTCGCTGAAAGAACCGGCTTTGCTTACGCTTAAAATTATGACCGACGGATCGGAAGAAAGCAATTCTATCGGCGTATGGAGTACACAAAGCGGTTCTACCTATTCTCAGGGCCAAATGTACCTGAATGGAGAACCTCTTGATGCCGATCTTTGCTTTTCATATAAATTGGTAGATAGAACTATCGTCAAAGGTATTGGGTTCTGGGCTTGGAATTTTGGATTTTTACTTTTTATATCCCTTACCTATTGGTTGCTTTGGGGAAAGCTTTTTTTTGCCTTCCTTAAGCGCATATATGCCGATATAAAGGCAGTTCCGGTAAAATGGCTATCGGGACTTACAATGATCCTGGGCGCGGCAGGCCTTGGTGTGTTGTCTGAGTACCTTTACGGTCGCTTGATCGTTGGCGGGCCTACGTCTACCGGTGCCATGCTAAATCAACCACGGCTGATTTGTTTTGTGGCTGTTTGGATTCTGTTGGCTGTTTTTATTCTTCTTCGCAAGCTAGTTCATTTGAAACCAGAAAAGCTGTTTGTGTCTGTTATGCTCATTCTGGGGTGCATGTTCATTTTCATCACTCCGGCTGAGATCTTCTTCACATGGGATGAGCAGATACACTTTTCCTGGTCGCTAAGCCAGTCCTTCCCTGATGATACCTATACGACTTGGTCAGATGATACCATATCGGCAGAACCAATGCCACTTACTTTTCAACTGGCCGAAGCACAAGAAAATGCAGCAGCCTTTAATGACTATTACGATGATGGCTTTACCGGCATCGTTCCCAACGTGGGTATTGACAGGTTCATCACCCGGATCGGGCATTGGCCGTCTGGGCTGGCAATGGCCTTGGCCAGAGGATTGGGCCTTAACTTCCAGTGGATTCTGCGGCTGGGTAAGCTCGGCAATCTGATTGCATATACCCTCATCGTATATTTTGCCATACGAAAATTGCGGTCTGGCAAAATGCTTTTGTCCGCTATCGCCTGCATGCCAACGACCTTTGTCCTCGCCACTAACTTCTCTTATGATTATTGGATCACCGCATGGATCATGCTGGCTTTTGCCACGTATTTTTCCGAATTGCAACAGCCCGAGAAAAAGTTATCTATGCATTCAGCCATTCTCATACTTTTTTCTATTCTGATGGCCTGCCTGCCCAAGCAGCCATATATACCGATAATTCTACCGTTGATGTTCATTCCAAAATCAAAATTCACAAACCGGAAACAACGGATAGCCTATCTCCTTTCAATCATCGGTATTGGGCTTTTGGTTGTGGCTACGCTGCTTATCGTGCGAATGGAAATGGTTGGGGACGGGGACATTCGCGGCGGTGATACCGTAAGTATTTCCGGGCAGATCCAATATATCCTTTCCAACCCTTCCGCCTTTTTTACAACGCTCCTCCGCTTTCTGAAGGGTTATTTGGCCTTTGCGAACATGGGAGATACACTCACATTTTTTGCCTATCTTGGCACAAACAGCTCAGCCAGCTATGCGGCATGCCTACTTACGCTGATTGCCGTTACGGATAAATCAGAGCATGACCTTAAGACCTGTACAGGCAGTGTCCGCATGTTTACCTGGGCTGGTACGCTGATAACTGTAATTGCCCTCGCCTCCTCCATGTATATTGCATTCACACCAGTGGGACTTGATACTATTAATGGCTGTCAGTCACGTTATCTGCTTCCGTTAATGTTTCCTGCGCTATATTTGATTGGATCTCCCAGAATCCAAAACAAGATGAATCACACGCTGTATTACTACATGGGCCATGCGGCGGTGGCATTTATGTTGATCCAGGCTATTTGGGACAGGGTTGCGAGTCGATATAACTGATTATTTATGTAATGTGGATTTCCCAGTCATTTATGGATACCTACCTTGCATGCTTGTCCAGCATGCCGATTCCTGGTATAATCTGGCCAGATAGATGGACGGGAAAGGCAGTGCGTATGACAACCAAAGAGAAAGCTTGTATATTGGCCCATGACTTGGGCACAACCGGCAACAAGGCCACTCTGTTTTCCATGGACGGAACGCTGATTGCCAGCTCCACCTGTGAATATCCCACCTATTATCCCAAAAGCGGCTGGGTGGAGCAGAACCCGGAGGATTGGTGGCAGGCGGTAGTCCTGTCCACGCGGGAGCTGCTTGATAAAAGCGGTACATCACCAAAGGATGTGGCCTGCGTCTGCTTCAGCGCTCAGATGATGGGCTGCCTCATTGTGGATGAGCAGGGCTCCCCCCTTCACAATATGCTTATCTGGGCTGATACCAGAAGCGCCAAACAGGAAGCGGAGATCATTCGCCAGATAGGCATGGAAAAGGTCTACCGCATCACCGGCCACCGGGCCAGCGCTTCTTACTCGGCAGCCAAGCTCATGTGGCTTCGGGAAAACGTTCTTGAAGCATATCAAAAGGCATATAAATTGCTAAACGCCAAGGACTTTATACTGCACCGCATGACAGGGCGGTTCGTAACTGATTACAGCGACGCCTCCGGCACCAACCTGATGGACCTGAGCCGCCTGGAATGGTCGAAAGAAATCCTTGATGCCCTTCAAATTCCCTCTGCTCTTCTTCCCGAATTACACGCATCCACCGACATCGCGGGAGGGCTGACGGAGGATGCTGCCGCGGCCTGCGGCCTTCTTTGCGGTACGCCGGTGGTCATCGGCGGCGGCGACGGTTCCTGCGCCTGTGTGGGAGCCGGGGTGGTCAAAGAGAGCAGTGCCTACAATGTGCTGGGCTCCTCCTCCTGGATCTCCATGGCCTCCTCCGCTCCGCTGTATGATGACGATATGCGCACCTTTACATGGGTGCACCTGGATAAAGACCTGTACACCCCCTGCGGCACCATGCAGGCGGCGGGTTATTCCTACCGCTGGTTTAGGGGTTCTCTGTGCCCCGGCATGCAATATGACGCCATCAACAGCCTTGCGGAGGCTTCCAAGCCGGGGGCGAACGGTACGCTCTTCCTGCCTTATTTATTGGGCGAGCGCTCGCCCCGCTGGGATCATAGCGCCCGGGGCGCATATGTGGGCCTTGGGGTAGCCACCAGCCGGGGCGACATGGCCCGGGCGGTGATGGAAGGCGTGGCGCTGAACCTGAAAATCATCCTGGATGTTTTAAGCGGCACTTGCCCGGTGGAACAGATCACCATTATAGGCGGCGGGGCCAAAGGTGCGCTGTGGCTTCAAATTCTCTCCGATGTGTGGCAAAAGCATCTGCAGTGCATTGAAAACCCCGGCGAGGCCACCAGCATGGGAGCTGCGGTCTGCGGGGGCGTAGGGATCGGGGCCTTTGATGGCTTTCATGAGGTCTCCCGATTCACCAAGCCAAATCGGGTCATTGTGCCCAACAAAAACAATGCCCGGCTGTACGAAAAGCTTTCCATAGCTTTTGAAAAAGCGTATCATGGTTTGCGGGAAGCGGATGAAGCACTTCAACAAATCCGGGCGGAAGAAGTTAAATGATGTAAAACGGCTTCCGGCGCCTTACGCGCCGCAGGGCCAAATGTACAGGTGAAAAAATGACCGGAAAAGCAAAGCTGGCGCTGCTTACCATGCAGCGTCATTCCTGGGAGCAGGGCGTTGCCATGCAGGCCTTTTGGGAGCTGGGCGAAAAGGAGATGGTGATCCTTCTTGCCAAGGAAGCGGCCTGCCGCAGCATGGCGGATGGCCGGGTGGCCACCATCGGCGTCACCGACGGCGTCACTGACCCCTGCTGCGCAGGCGAGGCGTTATTGTGGGCCATCCGCTTGACTTGCGATACCGACCTTACGCATGCGGCGGATAAGCTTCTTCACTGGGCGCTCTATGACGCTCCACGCAACAACAACGGCATTGTATACCACTTGACCACCCGCCCGGAATTCTGGGTGGATTCCATGTACATGCTGCCCCCATATTTGGCGGCCGCCGGGTATTTTGATGAAGCGCTTCGCCAGCTTAACGGATATTATGATGCGCTGCAAGACAATGCCAGCGGCCTGATGGCCCACATATTTGATGATCATGCGCAGTGCTTCAAACGCTCCGACCACTGGGGCGTGGGCAATGGTTGGGCGGCCGCCGGCATGGCGAGGGTGATTGCACTTTTGCCAAAGGAGATGTGGGCTGATCGGGAGGACATCATTGCAAAGGCCTCAAGGCTGATCCGCGCGCTGCTCAACCATATGCGCCCCGACGGGCTCTTTCATGATGTGGTGGATGATGAAAGTACTTTTATAGAGACCAACCTGTCCCAGATGCTGTGTTATGCGATCCTTCGCGGCATGCGGGATGGGTGGCTTTCCAAAGAGGAATTTTCCCCCGTCTGTGTAAAATTGCGCAGCGCCGTGCTAAGCAAGGTAGATCATTACGGGCTGGTGCAGGGCGTGTGCGGAGCTCCTACCTTCGACAAGCCCGGGGTCGCACCTGAAGGTCAGGCCTTCTTCTTGCTCATGGAAGCGGAATGGCAAAAGAAAGGCGAAGCTTTATGTTCCGCCACCCCGCGAAAATAAAGAGATCTTTCAAGGGAGGGAACAGCAATGCCTGCACTTGATCATTTGGCACCTGAGCGTCTGGCCCAATACTTCGACCATACCCTGCTTCGTCCCAACGCCACGATAGCGGAATTCCAGGCCCTGTGCGAGGAAAGCCGCAAATACCGCTTCAAAATGGTGGCCATCAACCCCGCTCCCGTGAAGCTTTGCAAGGAGCTGCTTGCAGGCTCCGGCGTGCATGTCGGCGCGGCGGTAGGCTTTCCCCTGGGGCAGACCACCAAGGAGGTAAAGCGCCTGGAGACCATCGACGCCATTCAAAACGGCGCGGATGAGATTGATTATGTCATCAACCTTACGGAACTGAAGGCCGGCAACTATGTCTTTATCGAAGCGGAAATGGCAGCCATCGTGGCTGCCTGCCGGGAAAAGAATGTTATTTCCAAAGTAATTTTCGAGAATTGCTTTTTGACACAGGAAGAAAAAAGGACTTTGTGCCGTATTGCATTGAACGTCAGGCCCGACTTTATCAAAACCTCAACCGGCTTTGGCACCGGCGGGGCCACTGTAGAGGATATCGCGCTGATGGTAAGCGAGGTCAAGGGCCGCGTCAAAGTCAAGGCGGCAGGCGGCATCCGGGACCTCAACAAAGCATTGCTGTTTATTGACATGGGCGTGGAACGCATCGGTTCCACCGCCAGCGTTGCCATCATCAAAGAACTGGAAGCGAAGCATTAAGTAGCAGCAAACGTTATGAGGGAATGCATGAAGCAGCCCATTTTGCCCTAAAATGAGAATATCCATCTTGCTGCCATATCGACCCATCCCTGGCACTCGGGACGGATGTTCCCCGATGCCTGGGGGCCATACACCTGATCGTTGGACAAGGACAACCCATGGCTGCCCTTAGGATAAATATGCATTTCCAACGTCACACCGCAAGACCGTAAGGCCATGGCCAAAAGCAGGCTGTTCTCCACCGGCACCGCACCATCTTCGTACGTGTGCCATAAAAATGCGGGAACAACCTTGTCCGTCACCCGCTTTTCCAGGGACAGGCTGCCCTTCAGCTCTTCATACCGGTCACCCAGCAGACGGCGGAAGGAATCACGGTGGGCAAATTCCCCGGAAGTGATGACGGGGTAGCTCAATACCATGCCCATGGGGCAGATATCCTCCGGAGAAAGGCCCAGCTCCTTCGCCCAGCCCTCCTGATGCCACAGGATCCCCAGGCTGGCTGCCAGATGGCCGCCGGCCGAGAATCCGGCTACAAAGACCCGGCTTGCATCCGTAAGCCAGGTATCGGCATTCGATTTTACCGTATGCACCGCGAGAGCTAACTGCATTTGCGCAGTAGGGTATCTATATGGGTCCACGCTGTAACGCAGCACAAAGGCATTCAGGCCAAGGGCGTTCAGCCGCAATGCCACAGGTTCCGCTTCCCGGAAAGACAAAAATCGATAGCCACCGCCAGGGCAGACGATAACTCCAGGCCGCCGCCTGTCTGCCTCAACCTCCGGGCTGTTGTCCGGCACATACAGTGTAAGCGTGGCTTCTTCCTCGATTCCCGGCACCTTCAGCGGAATCGTTTGATGTAACATATATATACCCCTTTTCTATATCATCTAATGCTCAAATAGTAAGCTTCCTTTCACAGATTGTCAACAAATAATGAAATAAAAAAAGGCATCTGACTTAACAGATGCTCTTTATGGAATCCGGCGACGACCTACTCTCCCGGGCCGTGGGAAGCGGAGTACCATCGGCGCTGAAGGGCTCCGTAGCCGAAGCGTCGCCTGTGGCGGATAAAACGAGGCGGAGGAGGCTGGCGAAACAAGCAATGCGAACGGCAGTGAGCAGTGCGACGATTGAGCCAGATGGGAACCGAACGAGGTGCAAAAGCGTGGTGCAGGCTGGGAGCAGATTTTTCGCGTTTCAAGGAGCAAGGCTGAAGACGTAGCAGCGCTACGTCGAAGCCTTGTGACACAGCAACGCGGAAAAGATGCCGCAGCATGCACCATGCGTTGCACCGAGTGAGTGTTACTTCTGTGTTCGGAATGGGAACAGGTAGAGCCCCTTCGCCATAGCTACCGAAAATTGTGAACCTTGCGCCTAATGTTTGAAATAAATAATAAGCATATTTGAATTCATGTAGAAAAAAAGAGCACCTATTGCTAGATGCTCTTTATGGAATCCGGCGACGACCTACTCTCCCGGGCCGTGTCCAGCCAAGTACCATCGGCGCTGAAGGGCTTAACTTCTGTGTTCGGAATGGGAACAGGTGGATCCCCTTCGCCATAGCCACCGGAAATTGT
>JAEZQK010000132.1 GCA_023413135.1 Bacillota bacterium | reverse complement strand
CCGGTATCCCGTGCAGTCCATTGCGCAAGTTTTCCGCCCGTTTCCGAAATAACAGCTCCGGAGCGTCTTGCGGTGAGAACCGTATTGTTATGCAGGTTGTATATCTCAATGGAGTTCATATTGGAATCCATGCTGATGATGGCGTTCAGTGCGGTGATCAGGCGCCACTGTGCCGCATAATTCAGCGTTCCGCCCGGCCTGCACCACTCCTGAATGTCCGTTTTGGTTTCCTTGTCAACTTCCAGTGTATAAAACTGATCGGCATACTCCTTAAGGCTCAAATCCAGCCTTTCCTGAAGCCAGCCGATACTCATATGCTTTACGCCGATCACCTGGCTGTATAAAGCATCGTATGTCGTGCGCATGGCAAAAAAGGTAACCAATAGCACCAGGACGATGGATATGCCTGCGGTGCCCAAAAACAGCTTCCGCCGAAGCGGAAGGCCTTTCCGCCTTGCCGGTCCGCCATTGACCATCTTACTTCACCCCATAGCCGGATTGGCTTGATTGTACACTATACACACATGAAAAACAATGTACAGGCAGGATTGGCAGGAGTTGGCGGGCAGTTTTCATAAAGTGTGCCTTTTCCAAAAAGGCCATTTTTCTTTTACATTCAACAGGCATTATGGTACAATAACGGAGGTATGCAAAAGGATATTCCCCATTTGAACCCTTGAAGGAGTTATGTAGATGCCCGTAACCGTCGGCGTTATTTCCCTTGGCTGCACGAAAAACAGGGTGGATACCGAGCAAATGCTGGGTATCCTCCGTCAAAGCGGATATCAGATTGTTCCCGATGCAAAAAGCGCCGAAATATTGATTGTCAATACCTGCGGCTTTATCGAATCGGCAAAAACGGAATCCATCGATACCATTCTGGAAATGGCGGCGTACAAAAAAACAGGAGCCTGCCGGCTGCTGGTAGTTACCGGCTGCCTGGCCCAGCGGTATTCCGACGAGCTGCTAAAAGACATGCCGGAAATCGACCTAATTCTTGGCGTCAATCAGTACGGGCGGCTGGTCTGTGCCATCGAGGGCGCACTCACCGGCAATCGCAGCGCCTATTGCGCCCCTTCCGAAACCTTTCTGGAAACAACAGAGCGGGTGCTCACTACGCCCACATATTCCGCCTACATCCGCATCGGCGACGGCTGCAACAACCGCTGCGCCTTTTGCGCCATTCCGTTAATCCGGGGCCGCTACCGTTCGCGGCCCATGGTGAGCGTACTTGGCGAGGTGGAAAGCCTGGCCCGCCAGGGGGTCAAAGAGCATGTGCTGGTAGCCCAGGATACTACCCGCTACGGCACCGACTGGCAAAAAACCTCCCTTCTGCCGGAGCTTATGCAAAAGGCCGCCCAAATCGAGGGCGTGGATTGGCTGCGGGTGCTGTACTGCTATCCTGACGAAGCGGATATCACGCTTCTTGATACCATGGCCCAAACGCCCAACATCTGCAAGTATCTCGATCTGCCCATCCAGCATATCGATGACAATATCCTGCGCCGCATGCGCAGGCGCGGCGATCCCAAGCACATCCGCGCCTTACTTGCGGCCGCCCGGGAACGGGGCTTCGCGCTGCGCACCTCCATCATCGTAGGCTTCCCCGGCGAAACTGAGGATGACTTCAACCGCCTTTGCGACTTTTTGCAGGAGCAACAGTTTGACCGCCTTGGCGCCTTTTCCTTCTCTCCCGAGGAGGGGACGATTGCGGCAGATATGGCGGATCAGGTTCCGCCGGAAGTACGGGAAGAGCGGCTGGACAAGCTGATGAAGCTGCAGGCCTCCATTTCCCACAGCCGCAATCAGCTTCGGGTGGGTACCGTAACGAAGGTACTCGTCACCCAAGACCGGGGCAATGGCTTGTATGCCGGCCGCTCGGAATGGGAAGCCCCCGAGATCGACGGGGAAATCCTGTTTACTTCGCCTGCCCCCCTTGCGTTGGGAACATTTTGCAACGTCCTAATCACCAAGGCCAAGACATATGACCTGATGGGAGAAAAAGCATGAACCTGCCCAATCGCCTGTCCCTTTTGCGCATTGTGCTGATCCCTGTCTGCCTGGGGCTAAAATACGCCGGCACGCCGCTTTTTGACGCGCTGGCCCTCATTGTTTTCCTCATTGCCTCCTTCACTGATTTTCTGGATGGGCACATCGCCCGCTCAAGGAATCTGGTGACCGATTTGGGCAAGTTTATAGACCCGGTGGCGGATAAGCTGCTGGTGCTGAGCGTCTTGATCCTGCTCACCGCCCAGGGCCAAATTTCCGCCTGGATGGTGATCATCGTGCTGGCCAGGGAGCTTGCGGTGGATGGGCTGCGCATGGTGGCCTCCTTAAAGGGCCGCGTGATCGCCGCGGGAAAGCTGGGCAAGATCAAAACCGTGTCCCAGATGGCCGCCATCTCCCTGGCGATCATCCACAACTGGCCCTTTGGCATATTCCCCATGAAAGAAATCCTGGCCTATGTGATGGTGGCCTTCACCCTTTGGTCCGGGATTGATTACTTTATCAAAAACCGGTCTGTGCTGTCGGCCGGTGAGGAGCAAAAATGATTGCCGAGATTCTTTGCGTGGGCACGGAGCTGCTGATGGGCCAAATCGTAAACACCAATGCCCAGTTTTTAAGCCGGCGCCTTAGCGAATTGGGCGTCAGCTGCTATCATCAGACCACCGTGGGCGACAACGATCTGCGGCTGCAAAACGCCTACCGCACAGCCCTTCATCGGGCGGATGTTGTCATTACCTCCGGCGGCCTTGGCCCTACGGTGGACGATATCACCAAACGGGCCGCCGCCAAGGTGCTTGAAAAACCCCTGATGCTCCGTCCCGAAGCGGAGGAAATGGTGCGGGCGCGCTTTGCGCTCATGTGCCGGCCCATGGCGGAAAACAATCTTTCCCAGGCCATGTTCACCCCCGATACCACCATTTTGTTCAATCCCAACGGCACAGCTCCGGGGGCCATGGTGCCCGCCGGCGATGGTAAGGTCATTTTCCACCTGCCCGGCCCGCCCATCGAGCTGGAGCCCATGTTCGACCTGCATATCGCCCCATGGCTTCAAAACCACAACCATATGTGCTTTGAAAGCCGCTACATACGCATCTTCGGCATGGGCGAAAGCGATGTGGACGCAAAGCTTTCCGACCTGGAGGAAATGGGCAACCCTACCCTGTCCCCCTATTGCTCCCTGGGTGAGGTGCAGCTTAGGGCCACCGCCGCCGCGGCCACGCGGGAGGATGCCTTGGCGCTTTTGCTGCCCAGGGTGGAGCAGGTCAAAGCCCGCCTGGGTGATGTGGTATACTCCGTCGATCCCGACAACAAAGGCTCCCTGGCTGCTTCCGCCATGGCGGCGCTTCAGGAGAAAGGCCTCACCATCGCCGTGGCCGAAAGCCTCACCGGCGGCATGATCTGTGAGGCGCTGACGAATATCCCCGGCGCGTCAAACGTGCTTCTGGGCGGTTTTGTCACCTATACGGAGCAGACAAAAATGGGCCTCTTGAACGTGCCGGAGGAAGTTTTGAAGACTTTTGGCGCGGTCAGCGAAGAATGCGCCAGGGCTATGGCGGAAAATGCCCGCCATATCGCCGGCAGCGACCTTTCTGTATCAGCCACAGGTTTTGCCGGGCCGGACGGCGGCACGGAGGCTTCGCCCGTGGGCACCGTATTCATCGGCCTGGCAACAAAGGAAGGCGTCACAGTCACAAAACTTCGTCTGGCAGGCAGCCGCTACCGCATACGCACCATATCCACCCTGCACGCGCTTAATGCCCTGCGCCTTGCCGCGGGAAATTCACAAAATATCAGGCATTCATAAGAAAGGCGGGATCGCACCATGGCAAAGAAGGAAACGTTGGAAAAGAAGGAAAGGATGCCCGAATCCGCAGCGCAGGAGGAAAAGCTTCGGGCCCTGGAATCTGCGCTGAGCGCGCTGGACAAGCAGTTTGGCAAAGGTGCCGTGATGAAGCTGGGCGATTCCGCCCGCTCAAGCGGCATTGCCGTTATCCCCACCGGCTGCCTGGATCTGGACCTGGCGCTGGGCGTGGGCGGCCTGCCCCGTGGCCGCGTGGTGGAAATCTTCGGACCGGAATCCTCGGGCAAAACCACCGTCGCATTGCACGTGGTGGCGGAGGCGCAGCGGCAGGGAGGCATCGCCGCTTTTGTGGACGCGGAGCATGCTCTGGACCCCGCCTACGCCAAAAAGCTGGGCGTGAACATCGATGAACTGTATATTTCCCAGCCGGATACCGGCGAGCAGGCGTTGGAGATCGCCGAGGCGCTGGTGCGCTCTGGAGCCATCGACGTGGTGGTCATCGACTCTGTGGCGGCGCTGGTACCCAAGGCCGAAATCGACGGCGAAATGGGCGACAGCTTTGTGGGATTGCAGGCCCGGCTCATGAGCCAGGCGCTGCGCAAGCTGGCAGGCGTGATCTCCAAGACCAATGCCATCACCATTTTCATCAACCAGCTTCGCGAAAAGGTCGGCGTCATGTACGGCAACCCGGAAACAACGCCGGGCGGCAGGGCGCTGAAGTTCTACGCCAGCGTCCGGCTGGACGTGCGCAAAGGCGAGCAATTGAAGACGGGCGCCGATGTCATCGGCAACCGCACCAAGGTGAAGGTCGTCAAAAACAAGGTGGCTCCGCCCTTCCGCGTCTGCGAATTCGATATCATCTTCGGCCAGGGCATCAGCAGGGAAGGCTCTTTGCTGGATATGGCCGTAGCCCGTGACATCATCCACAAGAGCGGCGCCTGGTTCAGCTACAATGACCAGCGCATTGGCCAGGGCCGGGAAAGCGCCAAGCAGTACCTGAAGGAAAACCCGGAAATAGCCAGGGAGATCGAAACCCTGATCCGCCAGGAAATACTCAACGCTACATCCGCCGTCCTGCCGCAGGCAGAGAACGACGAGGATGATCCTGCCCTTTTGGACGAAGAATGAGCATTACCATTCCAGCAAACGAAATGGCGGCAGTTATCATGACTGCCGCCATCGCATTTCCATTATCCAGGGAGCGACGAAGGGGCCGAAGCCCCTCGTTTATAATCGTCAGTAGGTTACATCCGCCATCTTGGCATAGGCAACGGCGTCATGATAGCGGATCACATACCATTCGCCTTCCGTGCCCAATATTTCCACTACCGCACCTACGGCCAAAGTATCAACCGAGCTCCAGTTGGTACCGGGGCCGGTACGGGTGGTAGTCCTATTTGCCACCGTTCCCATGGTAGGCGCCATGGATATCCAGTTTTCCAACTCCTCATCCAGCCACACCTTGGAGGACTTGGAGATAGCGGCCGCGGCTTCCCGCAGGCTTACTACCCAATACCTATCCAATTGCGCGATCACCGTGAGCCGCGTATATTTTGTAAGGGAACCTACCCTTTTGCTGCCGGAAGCCGGATAAGCATATGCCGCTGTATTGCTGTTGCGCAGCGTGATATGCATGGGATTTTCAACCACATAGTAGTTGAGCAGCCAGCCGTTGATGGTCTGCGCGGTTTTCGTGTCAAAATAGGCGATATACAGCCATTCTTCCCACCGGTCCAGAATCTCGAACGTCTCACCGTTGTGCAGACTTCTGATCGATTTGGAGCCGGTGGTATGATCAGTTCGCAAGGTAACGTTTTGGCTGATTACCTCGCCTGTCTCCACCACCGGCTGCTCCGCCCATGCAGGCAAGGCAACCGACAACATCATCATAACCACCAGGGCCGCCGCAAGCCATTCCTTCCTCCTCATGCGAATTCCTCCTTAACATTAAACCATTCGTTCATTTGCCGTTGTTTATCCGGCCTACATCCGGATACAACTATTTAACGTTTCGCGCTTACAAAATCCTGCCGCTTTTGGAAATATAGAATTCCTTTTCCAGATCTGAAAAGGGGAAGATTTTCCACACTTTCTTTTCATCTTTATGCAAACTGCCCTTACCCGGGCAATGGATTTTCGGCATTGGAACAATTTTTCTTGACAGATGTAGTGCTGGCCGTTACAATGATTATGATCGGCTGAAAGGTTGCTTCAAGCCTTGGCAAAGAAGCGCCTGCGCTGTTTTTCGTAATAAAGCAACCATTCCTTTTCTTCTCCGTTGCGGGGCAATTTGGCTCCGGTGCGGTTTGTATGGAAGAGCAGGCGGATGGCGGAATCAGGGACCGGGATACACACATATCCCATGCCTGATTTTCCCAAAATACGGGTGTGGCACATCATCCGCTTGATATCGGCATAGCAGCAAAATGGTGGATGCTTGTGCATTCCCGTTTATGTGGATATTGTGTCGGGTGGGTTTCTCCCGGCGCATGCAGGTGTACGAATCGACCAGCAAACAGATGAACCCATGGTGCGCGAAAAAACAGCCGGCCGTGCAGGAATTTCCTGTACGGCTTTCGTCGTTCCCAACTGACCTTGGACTCACGTATAGAAGAAAATTGGAAAAAGGAGGAGATCGCAATGGACTGGGTATGGATCGTTCTGGCCGCACTCATTTCCGCGGCCGTCGGCCTGGGAACCGGCTATGTCTACCGCAAGAACGCCGCCGAAAAGAAAATCGGGCGGGCTGAAGAATACGCCAAAAATTTGCTGGATGACGCCATGCGCAAGGCGGATGATAAGAAAAAGGAAACCGTTCTTGAAGCCAAAGAAGAAGTACTCAAGCTGAAAACCGAACTGGACAAGGAGATCCGGGACCGGCGCTCGGAATTGCAGCGTTCCGAAAGGCGCGTGATCCAGCGGGAAGAAACGCTGGACAAGAAGCTGGATAACCTGGAGGCCCGGGAAGAGGGCTTGAACAAAAAACAGACGCAAATCCAAAAATTGCAGGAAGATGCCGAGGAGTATCACAACCGCCAGTTTACCGAACTGGAGCGAATTGCCGGCATGACACAGGATGAAGCCAGGCAGGTACTCACCGACCGCATCCAGAAGGAAGCTTTCCATGACGCCGCAGCCATGGTGCGGGATATTGAAAGCCGCGCCAAGGAAGAAGGCGAGAAAAAGGCCCGCAATATTATTGCGCTGGCCATTCAAAAGTGTGCCGCTGACCACGTGGCCGAAAGCACCGTATCGGTTATCACCCTGCCCAACGACGATATGAAGGGCCGTATCATTGGCCGCGAGGGCCGCAACATCCGTGCTCTGGAAACTGCCACAGGTGTTGACCTGATCATCGACGACACGCCGGAAGCCGTGATCGTATCCGCTTTTGATCCCGTGCGCCGGGAGGTTGCAAGGATCGCCGTGGAAAAGCTGATCATGGACGGCCGCATCCACCCCGCCCGCATTGAAGAAATGGTAGATAAGGCCCGCAAGGAAGTCGACAATCAGATTCGGGAAGCCGGGGAGCAGGCAGTGTTTGAAACCAACCAGCACGGCATGCACCATGAACTGATAAAGCTGATGGGCCGGTTAAAGTACCGTACCAGCTACGGTCAGAACGTTTTGAAGCACTCCATCGAGGTATCCCACCTGGCAGGTCTTATGGCCGCGGAGCTCGGCGCGGATGTAACGCTCGCCAAGCGTGCAGGCTTATTGCACGACATCGGCAAAGCCGTTGACCACGAGCAGGAAGGCACCCACGTATCCCTGGGCGGCGAGCTAGCCCGCAAATACCGGGAAAGCGCCGATGTCATTCACGCCATCCTGGCCCACCATAACGACGTGGAGCCTCAAACCATAGAAGCTGTGCTGGTACAGGCCGCGGATGCCATTTCCGCTGCACGGCCCGGCGCCCGCCGCGAATCCCTGGAAAACTATATCAAGCGCCTGGAGAAGCTGGAGGAAATCGCCAACTCCTTTACCGGCGTGGAAAAGTGCTTTGCCATTCAGTCCGGCCGCGAGGTGCGCATCATGGTTAAGCCTGACGATGTCACCGACGAAGGCACCAAGGTGCTGGCCAAGGAAATCGCAAAGCGCATCGAAAAAGAGCTGGAATATCCGGGCCAGATCCGGGTAAACGTGATCCGGGAAACCAGGAGCACGGAGTTTGCCAAGTAATACATAGGACCAAACAAGCCGGAAAGCATGCTTTCCGGCTTTTACATTTGTATCAGCAATATCATGCCATTTCAAATCATAAATGCATTGATGAGCACCAGCCCACAAAATGCACACAATCTCTGCCCACTGTCATCCTGAGGAGCGCAAGTTTGAAACAGCCAATTGAATAAGCGCGGAAAAGGAAGGAACAGCAAAGCAGGCTGCTGAGAAGCAGCCGGAAATGAGGGGGATGAGGTCAGGCAGGAGCCGAGGGAG
>JAEZQK010000088.1 GCA_023413135.1 Bacillota bacterium | reverse complement strand
TGCGTCCATGGCCGCGAGAGATTTTTGTGCAATACAAGGAGACGAAGCGAGGCGTAGCAGCGCTACGCTGAGCGGTAGACGACGCAGTAGTGCGCGAAAAGATCCGCGGCAATGACGCAATAATGTTTGGAAGCAGTATTAATGTTCATCCATGAACTTCATGATCAATTCCGCAAAGATGGGCTTCTCATCGTATTCACAATGATCATACCCTTCCATATACCGGAATGTAGTCTTTTCCCCATGCCCAAATTGCTTTAAGACGGAGAGCATGAAAAGCGTCTGGTCATATCTTCCCGGTATGTCCCTTTCCGCGCAAAGGAATAGCATGGGAGGATAATAACACTCCTTAAGTACATGGAACAAGGGCGCACGCTCATCTACAACAACCGCCTGCGTGGGCAGCCCGGCCTCCCGCAGCACGTTAAAATGCACGGTCGGCTGGCCCGCGTCAAAAATATACCCGGCGAAAACATCAGGGTGCAGTCCGTGTGATGCCAAATACCGTGCATCAAAGCAAAGCATCATGGCAAGATAGGCCCCTGCCGAGCTGCCAGCCAGATACAGCTTTTTGCCCGGATGATGACCGTTGCGGAATCTTGCCGCCCATTTGGCGGCAGACGCCGCATCCTCAATGAATTCGGGATAGCGGGCCTTGGGATACAGCCTGTAATTTGGCACAATCAATGCTATTCCCCTATCTGTCAGCCCAAAGAGAAAATTCACGTCCTCCTTGGACCCCATCTCCATTCCGCCCCCATGGAGATAAACAAGCAGGGCCTGCGTTTCACCGTCCGGCAGAAAAACATCCAGCTTTTGCCTTTCCTCCAGCCCGTTTCCATATATGATGTCCTTTTGAATACGCATGAAATCTTCTCCTATTCTTTTACCCCACCGGCATCAGTACCTCGACCCCGCAAGGCAGATTGATGCTCACCATTTTTCGGGTTTCGCGCAGTTTGAAGCTGTTGACCAGATGCACAATTTCGCTTAATACACTTGTAAAAAAACCACATAGCATTAAGAAGCACCCTGACAATATAAATCAGGGTGTTCAATTTGCTCTATAAATTCATCAACGGTGAAATCCTTCTTCCTGCGGCCAATATATCTTCGTCCTGAATACCCTCCAAGTATCTTTGTGTTATGCTGATATTCTCATGCCCCAGCAAACGGGACAGGGTATATAGATCACATCCGTTTTTCAATTGCTGATGGGCATAGGTGTGTCTGCACGTATGTGGCGAAGAGTCTTAGCTCCTGCCGAACATATCGGAAGAACACTTTGAACGCCTTGAGAAGGTCATTCACATACTGCGGCTTGCATGTCGCTATCTTTTGAACCAAAAACTCCTTGATGATCTGGCTCGAAAATTCCTCAATGGTATCTACGTTGTACTTCTCCTTTGCATACCGCAGGAGGAAGTCTATTAGTTTGCTATAGTTATAGGTACTGTCTGCCCTTTGGTTGATACTCGGCATAACCGTAGATCATCGTTCCACCCATTGTTAACTATAAGTTTTGACTATGATAGATGCAGCAGCTTAATCTACTGCATGTATTTATATTTATGATTTTCTTTTCTATATTCCATCAATATCTTTCTTTGGATCATTTGCATCTATTTTCGATAACAGTTGGTATATAACCAAATGTTTTATATCATAATTATCGCCATCCATAATATGCTTTATTTCGTAATCTTGGTAAGTCCAAAATGAAGCCATCGTAAGATCGCCTAAAGAAATAGCAAAGCCCTTTTTGCTCGGTTCATACTTATATAAGTCATCACGCCAGTTCTCACCCTCTGTAGATGGTTTACCGTATTTGGTGACTAGCAGGGCCTGAACACCTTCATAATCTTCAACGAATAAATTATCGTTTGAATGTTCTTCGGCAAAAACATATCCAGCCTGCCATAAACCATCATCGTCAAAACTATAAATCAGGTTTGCATCAATACCTGCACATTCGGATAAATAGAGTATCTGGTTACCTGTATCATGGTCGGGCTTCTTACCTTCGTCCTTTATTACGTCTGCCTTTGACATGCCAAACATGATATTGTTACGGAAAGTAAAATCACTGCTTTTCCCGTCGCTCAGCACATTGCTTTGCTTTGCAGTGGCAATTGGCTCAACGTCTTTTTTTCGTTCGAATTTGACACAAAAGGCAGTTTTACCTGATATCATATTGCTAAGGCTGCCATTGCCATTCCCTTCGGGGTACATGTATATGAGGGCATTTCTTGCATTCCACATATATCGTTCACTAAAAGTAATGATTCCTTCTGTTCTTGACTCGACGTGTTTTGATTGTCCCAATAAAGTGTTCAACTTATCATTAATGGCTTTATAGTCAGATTTGTTTGCTCGTATAATAAATGTAATGTCATCCATGTAGTCGCTTACAGTTATCAATGCCAATGTCTTAATTGGGTAAAACGCATTGGGTGCATCAAAAAACAAAATACCCATTGCGCGGCCTATTGAATTACTTTCTCCATCTTTATAGCCGCTACTCTTTGCTAGCTTCTCATAACTTTCAATGTTGTCATACAGGGTAAAACAATCAAAAAAAACGACATCCTTATTTTCGTCGATTCCTATAAATGAATCCATGATCGATTGCGGAATGGTAATGCTTTCACTCAAGCTTAGATTCACGCAGGACACCAGCAGAATAAAAATGATTGCGCACAAAATACATTTCTTCATCAATTGCACCTCCGAACCTTAATGCCATATTTTCTTTATGATTCAGCCTTTTGCTCATACATAGTCTATGTGGTACTTGGCTATTATTGTAAACATTTAGTTTTTTTTGTCAAGGGAAACTGGGCTATTGGCATAAAGGAGTGCTATGTTTTCTACATAGGTGCCACCATCAGATACATCTGGAATGTATTCATAACAGTTACATCTGAGAATGCCGTCAACAATCCCGGTGGCAGTTTGTCTTAGGTGACAGTCTGCGGCACTCACAATTGAAAACGAATTCCTCCAGCAAGCTTGACAACAACATAAAAACACCCTTCCTTTTCCTGCAAAGCAAGAATCAGAAGGGTGAAAATCATGTATTACGGTAGCGGTTTAGTAACTCGCGGTGCTGTGATATCCGCTAAAACAGTTATCACAACAGCTCAATGTTTTTCACAACACATGGTTATATCCTATATGAATATTTCCTCTGCCGTGATCCCGCAAACCCTTGATTTTGCTGGCTTATTACTTGGCGTCAACCGTCGCCATGTGGTTGATGAGGTCAACAACCTTGTTGCTGTAGCCCCACTCGTTGTCATACCAGGCAACCAGCTTCACGAAGGTGGGGGTGAGGCTGATGCCGGCGGTTGCATCGAAGATGGAGGTACGGGCATCGTGGATGAAATCACTGGAAACAACGGCGTCCTCGGTGTAGCCGATGATGCCCTTCCAGCGCTCACTCTGGGAGGCTTCCTTCATGGTGGCCTTGATTTCATCCATGGAGGCGGGAGTTTTGAGGTTGACGGTCAGGTCAACCACGGACACGTCGGCGGTGGGCACGCGGAAGGACATGCCGGTAAGCTTGCCTTTGAGCTCGGGAATGACCACGCCCACGGCCTTGGCAGCGCCGGTGGAGGAGGGGATGATGTTGTATGCCGCGCCACGGCCGCCGCGCCAGTCCTTGTTGGAGGGGCCGTCTACCGTCTTCTGGGTGGCGGTGGTGGAGTGAACGGTGGTCATGAGGCCGTCGGTGATGCCGTACTTCTCATGAATGACGCTAGCCAAGGGAGCCAGGCAGTTGGTGGTGCAGGAGGCGTTGGAAACAACCGTCATGTCCTTGGTGTACTTTTCATGGTTGACGCCCATGACGAACATGGGGGTTTCCTTGTCCTTGGCGGGAGCGGTGATAACAACCTTCTTGGCGCCGCCCACAAAGTGGGAAGAAGCGCCTTCCTGGGAGGTGAACACACCGGTAGCCTCGGCAACGTATTCCGCACCGGCTTCCTTCCACGGAATTTCCTTGGGATCCTTGCAGGCGTAGATCTTGATGGGCTTTCCATCCACGATCAGGGTGTTGTTCTCGTGGTTGACGGAAATCTCGCCCTTGTACTGGCCGTGCACCGTATCGTACCTGAGCATATATACCATGTAATCCAGGTCGATGAACGGATCGTTAATGGCGACCACATCCACCTTTTTGTTTTCCATGGCAGCACGGAAAACCAAACGGCCGATACGGCCGAATCCGTTGATACCTACTTTCGCAGACATTGTTTTCCCTCCTATATCATGCTTGGCCCCACCCATGATTGTACAGAATATTCCCTGTTTTTGCAAGAGCAAAACAAGCCTTTTTGTGGAAGATTGTGAAATAAATCGCAAGTTCGAATGATGCTGTTGCTATGGGAAGGGGATTTCGCGCCTGTAGGCGCGACCAGGGCTTTCCGATCGCCCTGGACCTTCGGCGTTTTGCAAGAGTTCTTCGGGCCTTTTTCATGAAATATTGTGCGGATATTGGCAAGATGGGACCGGAAGAGGCATCACTTCAGCGCTTCCGGATTCAGGCACTTCAAATCCTCCGCCACGAACAACCCATCCTTGCGGACCAATTCCCCGTCAAAGTACATTTCCCCGCCGCCGTATTCCGGAGTCTGGATGCACACCAGATCCCAATGGATGGCGCTCTTGTTGCCGTTGGGGCACTCGTCATAGCAGTTGCCCGGGGTAAAGTGGAAAGAGCCTGCGATCTTCTCGTCAAACAGCGTATCCTTGATGGCAGATGTGATGTAAGGGTTCACGCCGATGGCAAATTCACCGATATAGCGGGCGCCCGCATCGGTATCAAAAATTTCGTTGATGCGCTTTGTATCGCTGCCGGTGGCCTCCACAATCTTCCCATCCTTGAATACCAAGCGGATGTTTTCATACGTACGGCCCTGATAGAGGCTGGGGGTGTTATAAGTCAGTACGCCATTTACAGATTCGCGAAGGGGCGCGGAGAAGACTTCCCCATCCGGAATATTCAATTCCCCGGCACACTTGATGGCGGGCTGGCCCTTGATGGAGAACTTCAAATCGGTGCCTTCGCCCACGATATGCACCTTGTCCGTTTTTTGCAGGCGGTCCACCAGGTGGTCCATGGCGCAGCTCATCTTGCCGTAATCCAGGTTGCAGACGTTGAAGAAATGATCCTCAAAGGCCTCGGTGCTCATGCCGGCTTGCTGGGCCATGCTGGGCACGGGATAGCGCAGCACCACCCATTTGGTATCAGGCACCCGGATGTTGGAGTGCACGGGCTGTACATAATGCTTGCTGTACAGGGAAAGATTCGCCCCCGGCACATCTGAGCTTTCAAAGCTGTTGTCTCCGGCACGAACACCGATAAACGCCTGGCAATCCTTCATACGCAGGGAATCATACTTAGCCATCAGGTCTAGCTGTTCACGGGTAAAGCCCATGGCCATGGCCCTATCCACTTTGGGCGACCTCAAATTTACCAGGGGAATTCCGCCCACTTTGTAAACCTCGGAAACCAGCGCCGCCGCAAATTCCTCGGGCACGCCGGTGCACTCGATCAGCACCTTTTCTCCTTTTTGCACGCGGCAGGAATAGTTCACCAAATTATGCGCCAACTGAATCATCCGCGGGTCTTTCATTTGTTCTGGTCCTCCTGTGTAGTAGTTTATGGACAAGCGCCGCCGCGGGCTTTTCCAGCCCAAACGTCAGCGCTGCTGCCAGCAAAATTGCCAAACCGAAGCAAAGCAGCGTGTAGAGCATCTGCCAGGGCTGCTCCCCCGCCTGGTTGGGGTATGGCGCCGTGTAAGGCGGAAGGCGCCATTCCTTCAGCCACACAGCCAGTACCTGATGCCAGATATAATAGTTGAAGGAAATGGCGGAAAGAAACTTCATGATGGGATTGGAAAACAAAATCCGCATACCCTTGAAGGCGAAAGCCAGCCCCAGCATGAAAACAGAAAGCGCCGCCGCCAGAAAAAACCGCAGGTTCATTTGCGACAGGCGGATGGCCTCATGCCCATTGGAGGCAGCCTGGGATTTCATGAGCAGGATCACGAAGTACACCGCTGCGCAAGCCAAGACCGTCGCCGAAATCCTTACAAAACTCTGCGGCCCCTTATATTTCTTTGCCAAAGCCACATACGCCAAGGCGCCCAGCATGCCCAGCGCGTATACATCCAGAAACGCCGGGAGCTGGTTGAACCACATGGCGGTATCCGTTACATAAAGCTGCACCAGGCCACGGTAGAGAAAGGCTGCGCCCATCATCAGCGAAGCCGTGAGGAACGGCTTTTTCAAAAAACCCCTGGCCAGCAGCGGGAAGACCAGGTAGGCGTGCATCTCCACCCCCAGCGTCCACAGTGCGCCGTTCAGCGGCGTTTGCAAATAGGTGGCCGGGCTTAACGTGTGGGTAAAGGTGAGGTGCATGAATACATCCTTGAGCATCGCGGCCAGGGAAGAATATTTCTCCTGGGGGATGGCGACAAAGAAAAGCATAGCGAAAATACAGAAGTAATAGGAAGGAACAATGCGCATCACGCGCTTTACGTAAAATTCCCGTATGGATGGCAGCGCCACGCCCTCCACCTTATGCCTTGCGTAGGGTAGAAACAGCAGAAAGCCACTTAATAATATCAGCCCGTCCACAAAAATGTACCCGCTGCGCACCACAAAATCCAGGCTGATCTTTTCCCTGGCAAAAAACACATAGGGCGTCAGCCAGCTTTGCTGCCACACGTGGAACCAGGCCACAAGGAACACGCACAGCGCCCGGACCCCGTCCAGCACGCCCACATGCCTCGTACCTGCCAGGGGCTCCGCCTTCTCAGGGGCGCTGCCCCTGAAACCTCGCCAAAGGGATATCATCCCTTTGGAATCCCTATTTTTTTGTTCTGGCAAAGGCTGCATGGTTTCACTCCTTATGGGGTGAAGGTGAATCGGCGGGCGATTGATAATCGCCCCTACGACTTCGCATGGTTGTTGATTTCTTTGCTGGGGGCTATGGTTGTTTGGTACACCCATTCATCTATGCCTTAAAACAGTAGGGGCGATTATCAATCGCCCGCTTGCTACAAGAATGGATTGCTGGGTAGATGGATGCCCCACGAATCACAAAACCATCCGGCTGTCTGCAATGGTTTGCGGAGTTAAATCTGTCCCCTCCGCATAATAGCAGTCCTCTCCCCAGCGGACAGGATTGGCATGAATGTAATCCCAAATGGCCATGTACTCCTTCTCGTCCCGGATAATCCGGTCATGGAAGGATTTATGCCAAACCGCATGGCCTGTCTTCTTGGTCACTGCAGACTTCAACTGTTGAACGATTCGGAAATATCTGCCGTTGGCGTTAAATGATTCCTGGCCAACAAAAGAATCATGTGCAGATGGTTTGGCATGATGACGTACTTTTCCACAGTTACCCCGGAATAATGGAGGGGGATCTCGCGGATTGCCGCATCTGCCGCCAGCCCGGCGACGGAAAGATGCGAGGTGTCATCCGGGGTTTCGAACGAGTGAGGCTGAGCATTCCAAAAGATACATTGCATGTCCTTTGTGCAGACGGTGAGAAAATATGCTCCGTTTTGACTGTAGTCATAGAACTGAAGCCTGTTCTGTTTGCGCTTTTCCAGAGGCAATATTTACACCACCTGACGCGAACATGATATATTTTGGGATAAAGCCGTCTTGTAAAGTATACAGGCACTTGGCGGAGGTGGCGGGCGATTGATAATCGCCCCTACGATGCCGTATGTTTGTTGGCTTCTCTGCTGGAGCCTGTGACTGCTTGGAAAGCCAATTCAACTTCACCTTAAAGCCGTAGGGGCGATTATCAATCGCCCGCATGCAGCTGGATAGGGTTGCTGGGCATAAATGAACGATAACCATAAGTCTGAAGCCTGTTAACGCGCGGGCCGGTGCGTAAGGCTACAAGGAAATTCTGCGAAAAGTCGTGAAAAGCGCGTCAGCGATTTTCACGAGTGTTTATTCCTCCCTCGTGAGCTTAATGACCGTATTCTTCCCATCCCTGATATCCCGCAGCGTCAAGTCATTTTCATACACAGCCGTCAGCTTGTGGGTAAGCGTCAGCCTCTCCTTTGTTACGCCGGTAAGCATGGAGTAGGTGCCGCTCACATTGAAGAAAAGCTCCTCCCCGTCGATGGTGCAGGTGCCGTCCTCCCGGAACTCGATAGCTACGCCTGTTTTTGACTTCCACTTGCCCAGCACCATATAGCAGTTGCGCATAAGCCGCTTCTTGGCTACATCCTTGTAATCCAGAATGTTTTTGTAGTAAGGCAGCGCTTCGTACGGCTTGCCATCGGCATACAGATCATTGGCATAGTTATAGTTGGCCAGGTTGTACATGTCGTCCAGGTCCTTATACTTTTTCGGCAGGCCATCCAATTCCACCTGGGAGAGAATGTCCACCACGGTCTTGTAATTCTTGCCGTTCATGGCCGCATCCGCATCAGTCTTCACCTGGGCATAGTAGCTGTCAAAGCAGGCTTCGCTTTGCGCGGCGGCATCCTGGTACCCGCTGACCTGCGCAAACAGCCTGCCCGCCTTTGCCATCTCCCCTGCGTCCCGGGCCTGGACAGCCAGTTCGTAATTGCTTTGCATAAACAGCGTTTGGGCATCCTGGTACTTGCCCAGCTCCTGGAAAGCCGCCGACGCCTTGTCCAGCTCCCCAGCATCCAGCCAAATCTTTGCCTGGGCATAATTGCAATCGTTGATCTGATCCTGGGCATCCTTGAATTTGCCCAGGGTGGATAGCAGCGTTACCGCCTCCTGGAATTCGCCCTTTTCCTTGTGCCCAAGGGCCAGCTGATATTTGGCTTCCTTGATCTTTTCATCTGAATCGCTGTAACCGTTCAATGAGGCATACTTGTCGATGGCATTAACGTAGTCGCCCGCGGCCAAAACCTGATCGGCCATGCTGTACAGCGCATCCTGTATGCGGGCGGTACTGTCTGAATACGTACCCAGCTCCTGATACAGCGCGATGGCGCTATCATACTCCCCGGCGGCCATATAGGTGGAAGCCTGCTTGTACTTTACCTCCTGCACCTTTGTGGCAACATCCTTGTAGTCCGGAATCTTTGCATACTCCGCTAGCGCTTCCTCGAATTTGCTCTGCTTTACCATCTCCTGGGCGGGCTGGTAGATGGCCTCATTGGCCTTGTCTTTGGCGTCCAGATAATTGGGAATCTGCATAAACAGTTCCCTTGCCCTTAAATATTCCTTGTTGCCAAGCGCCTGATCCGCCACACGGTAGATGCATACCGAGGCCAGCTCCCTGGAATCCAGATGGCCCTGGATCTTTAAAAACATCTCTGCCGCACGGCTAAAGTTACCGGCTTCCATCTCCTTCTTGGCCGGCTCGTAGATGCACTCCGCCGCTTTTACCTGGGCATCACGGTAATTGCTGCCCGCCTTCAGAAACGCTTCCCCGGCCGCATCGTAATCCCCGGCGGCCTGCAAACTTTCACCCTTGGCATAATAGGCTTCCGGCAGCTTTTGATCCACATCGGAATAGCCCGTGATCTGGCTAAGCAGCGTAATCGCCCGGTCGTAATCCTTGTTGTTGAGCGCGGCAATGCCCGGCCTGTATATGCATTCCGTAGCCAGCTTCTCCGCCCCGGCGTAGCCTGTAAGGCCCAGGAAGATTTCTTTGGCCCGGTCGTATTCCCCCTCGTTCAAAAGCTTCGTGGCCTTTTCAAAAAGCGCATCCTGCTGGCGGACCCGGGCGTTGGAATAGTCGGGAATTTCTCCAAACAGCGCCGCGGCTTCTTCATATTGTTCCTTTTTTAGCATCTTTTCCGCGCGGTTATAGCGGGCTTCCATGGAGCGGACGGCTGAGTCCTCGTAATCGCCCAGCTTGTCGAACATATCCTGCGCGCTTTGCAGGGAAGCTTCCGTACCCGTAGCAAGGTCACTTACCGCCTGGAGGTAATCGCTCTTTATAAGCAGTGCATCGGCGTTAAGATACCCCGGCATCTCTTTAAAAGCGGCCTTGGCCTCGCTATACAACCCCTTGTCAAACTGCTGGTTTGCCCGGAAATAGCGGTAATAGGGAATGCCATGGAAATAGATGCCGTACGCCGAGCCCAGCGCGAACACCGTGATCAAAAAGGTCAACAGCACCCTGCGGTGACGGCGCTTTTTCCTTTTTATACGGGCTTCCCGCTCCAATTGCTGCTGGGAGGCCTGCATCCTGGCCCGGTGGGCTATCTGGTCCAGCTCCTTTTCCCGGGCCTCCACCATCTCCTCAATGGCGGTCTGGTTGAACTGTTCAAATACAGCCAGTTTTTCCCGTTGGCAGCGGCGGCAGAAAGTTTCGCTGGCAGCATTGGCCCGGCCGCACACGCAAAGCCATACCGCCCCCTGATCCTGGGGATAACCCACCGCGTCGGGCCCGGCCACGAAGCGCAGCATCTCCAGCCTTCTGTTGTTGGGCAGCGTGTTGGGTACATATTCCGACAGGTGGGCATTGCCCCGCCTCCAGATGGTACCGTCGCCGAACCAGACCTTTTCGATCACCAGCTCCATGCCGGCCGCCTGGGCTCCGCCTTCCATTTGGATGAGGACCTCAAAAGTGGACGTCGGCTCGCCCTTCACATCCTGCAGCCGTTCCACCTGGCGGCTTAATGCTTCGCCCTGGGCATCAAACCCGGCCAGTGTCACCTGCATACTTGCAACATCTTTATCCGAAAGGTTATACATAAGCAGCCGGCAGGCTTCATCCGTCTCCGTAGGCAGCTCATACCGCCACAGTTCCACCGGGCAGGTCAGGTCAATCTTCACTCGGCTATCTCCCTTCCTAGTTCCTATATGAAGCGGGAGCTTGTCCATGGCACGATGCTTTACCAGGAATACAAAAACAGCTCCGACAGCATAGTATCCACAAAAATCATGTGCAATGTAACGACCTGTACGTCTTTATTGCCGTTAACCGCTTGGACGTAATGCAGCGTGGCGGTGGTATTGCCGTATTCCGCCAGGCCATAGGGCGGCGTCTGGCCATCGCCATAAAGCACCTCGGTGGATGTACCGTCAAACTCTCCTTCACTGTGGCGAAAGCGCATCATTACACTGGAAAGCGAGTCGTCCACCTGTACGCCCCGGGGCCCTTCCATGCCGCGCTGGTTTATGGCCAGCGTATCCACGAGCTTGAATACCTTATCCTGACTGTAGGTGAAGGTGATCTCCGCCTTGGGCCATTGCAGGATGCGCAGCCATTCTCCATTGTCGTCTTGAAGCCAGGTCTCCGTTTCATATGCGCCAAGCGTCTCTATGGCCGATTCCGGCGTAAGCCCTAAAAAATCCAGACCGGAGAATTGAAGGTCTTCCCTTTCAAAAGGCTCCAAATCGGTGCCGATGCTGCTCTGGGGATAGGCGAAATATGTCTGCTCCTGCTGTATGGCTGAAATCTCGGCTACCGTTTCATCCACCTGCGTCCGGGGAACGGATGATGAAAGGCCATAGGCCCGCACGGTGGTTACATAGCCATCCATGACGCTGTACAAAAGGCCGCAGTCGGTATATTCATCGGTTTCTTCGATATGCCCGTGCACGGCATATTGCACCGCCTGTATCTGCTGCCCCTCCCGCTGCACCCGGCCCCACAGCGCCTCCTCCGGCAGGCTGTCGGAAAGGTAGAGCACCGCAAAGTCGGGGCTCCCCGTCAGCGCAGGGTTCTCATTGGCCCAGGCTGAAAGCAGCGTCTGCTGCGTATCCAAAACGCCTATGCCGCGGGGGCAATCCACTTCGGAATCCTCGACAATGATGGCGCTTAACACACTGTTTTCTGTTAATTCCGGCGTATCAAGATAGAAGGTGGCAAAATCATAAATGACTTCATAGCCATCTTCCGTTTTCTGTGCCTGAGGGCCTGAAACAATCGGCCTCAGCGCCTTGGCCTTTGCAATCATCTGCCCGGCCCAATCATTCAATTCCTCCACAGTCAGCCCGCCCAAATCCTCCTCGGAAGCCATGCCGTTTATGGGCATGGAGAACAGCACCGCCATTGTCAGGATGAGGGCAAGCCCCTTTAACACATGTCTCATAGCCGCTCCTTTATGCACGCAACCGGACGGCATAACACGCCGCCTCGCGCCTGTATGCCAATCCCTATATGTAGCCTATTCTATTTTACCCCATGTGAGGCGGTCTGTATAGATAAAAATGTAAAAACAAAGCGTGCTTGGCGGGCCGTTTCCCTACCAATGTTTTCCTTCCAATGGTCCGAATATGCATCAGGCTTGCTTTTTACGCTCAAAATGGGAGTTTTGCATATGCAAATTGCATGGTGTTCCCAACCCTTGGAAAACCAAAGGAGGAACTTTGAGATTCCATTGCATTTTTTTCGTTTTTTTAACCGGCATATTCCGGCCGAAATGCATAATCAGAGAAATATACATTCAAAATGCATTGACACACCCATACGCACGCGCTATAATGTCACCACAAGCAATGGAGCATGGCAGGACGGTAGTCTGCATCACATCTGTTGCTTTTGGTTTACCAAAGGCTCAAGTCAACGCCCCGGAAATCCATTATAAGGGAGGAATTACCTGATGAAGAAAATGCTGTCCTTGTTCGCCGCCCTGGTAATGGCTATGACAGCCATCTGCCTGCCGGCCCTGGCCGAAGCCCCCAAGCCCATTCTGGTGGGCGCCATCGCGCCAGTCACCGGTTCCTTGGCCACCTACGGCATTTCCGTCAGCAACGGCATCAAGCTGGCTGTGGAAGAGATCAATGCTGCCGGCGGCGTGTTGGGCCGTCCGCTGGAAGTAACTTACATGGATGACAAGGGCGATTCCACCGAAGGCGCCAACGCTTACAACAAGCTGGTTTCTGACGGCGTTTCCGCCGTCATCGGTTCCGTGACCTCCGGCGTCACCGCAGGTCTGGCCGCTCTGGCTGATGCGGAAAGCATGCTCCTTTTGACCCCCACTGCCACCGCCGATACCGTTACCGAGGGCTATACGGGCGTGTTCCGCGCATGCTACCGTGACTCCTTCCAGGGCGAAGTAGCCGCCAAGCTGGCCGTGGACCTGGGCGTTAAGAAGGTAGCCGTGCTGTATGCCTCCGGCGACCCCTATTCTGCCGGCCTGTACGAGTCCTTTAAGGCTGCCGCCGCTGCCCTGGGCCTGGAACTGGTTGCCACCGAAAGCTCCGCTGCCACCAGCGATACCGACTACGCCACCCAGCTGACCAACATCGTCGCCTCCGGCGCCGAGCTGATCTTTGCTCCCTACTACTTTGACTCTGTCGGCCCCTTCATCGTACCTCAGGCCCGTGCTGCCGGCTTCACCGGCTACTTCGCCGGCGCTGACGGCTGGGACGGCACCACCACCACCATGGTGGAAGGCAAGACCGCAGATTATAACAAGAGCTACTTTGTGAACCACTATGCTCCCGACGATCCCTCCGATGTAGTGCAGAACTTCGTCAATGGCTACACCGAGACCTTCGGCCCCGAGACGCTGACCGCTCTGGCTGCCTTGGCTTATGACTCCGTGTACATGCTCAAGCAGGCCATCGAAACTGCCGGCACAGACGAGACCGCCAAGGTCATTGAGGCCATGACCGGCATGAGCTTTGAAGGCGTCACCGGCTCCTTCACCCTGGATGAGACCGGCACCCCCGCCAAGAAGGCTCCCGTCATTGAGCTGACCGACGGCACCGCCAAGTTCTACAAGTACATCTAAGCTTCTAGCATTGCTCGGTGGCACCGCATCTGACGCTTAAGAATGCAGTACATTTCCGGGCGCCTCGGGCATGGGGCGGACCAAAAAGTCCGCCCCACTTTTGTCTATTTGGACTTTTCAGTACTCTACTTTTTGTATTATAATAGTAGCGTAATTTTTCGTAAGAGAGGAAGATGTCAGGCATGGATGTGCTGACGCTGTTCATCCAACAGATCATCAACGGCCTGCGTGTGGGCAGCATTTATGCCCTGGTAGCGCTGGGCTACACCATGGTCTACGGAATCATCCGGCTGATTAACTTCGCCCACGGTGATTTTATCATGGTGGGGGGCTATACCCTGGTGTTTACCGTGCCCCTGATGATCAGCATCGGCGTACCCGCCTGGCTGGCCGTACTGGCCGCAGTCATCGTCTGCGCCGTGGTCGGCGTACTGGTGGAAAAATTAGCCTACAGCCCGGTACGGGCCCGTGGCACGAAGATGTCCACCCTCATCACAGCCATTGCCATGAGTCTTTTTCTGGAGAATGTCGCCCAAACGCTTTTTGGCGCCAACCCCAAGCAGGTAAAGACGATTTTCAACCTTGCCCCGATCCGTATCCTTGGCGCGGGCGATGGCGTAAGCGACCCCCCCGTGCTTTTCACGTTGGATGCCAATACGGTTTTGACGATCTTTATCGGCATAGCAGTAATGGTTGCGCTGTTCCTATTTGTCAAATACACCAGGAGCGGGCAGGCCATGCGGGCCGTTTCGGAAGATAAGAATGCCGCGTTTTTGATGGGCATCAACGTCAACCGTACCATTTCCCTGACATTTGCCATCGGCGCAGGCTTGGCCGGTATCGCCTCGCTGATGTACGCCGCACAATACAATTCCGTAACCAACACCATGGGCTCCATGCTGGGCCTCAAAGCCTTTGTGGCTGCGGTATTGGGGGGCATTGGCATCATCCCCGGCGCCATGCTGGGCGGCCTCGTCATCGGCGTTGTGGAAAGCTTGTCTAAAGCCTTTATTGCCCCGCTGACAGGTGGCGTGATTACCTCCGCCTTCTCCGACGCCATCGTGTTCAGCATTCTGATCATTGTTCTTCTGGTCAAGCCTGCCGGCATTCTGGGCAAGAATGTCGGCGAGAAAGTGTAGGTGCGGCAGAATGACAAGACGCAAGGAAAGCTTTTTAGGATTGCTGGTCAGCCTTGCAGGGCTCGGGGCTGTCTGCCTGGTCCTGTTTATCCTGGATTCCCAGGGTATGATCAACAACTATATCCGCGGCATCATTGTGCAGTGCCTATACACCATCATTCTGGTAACATCCCTGAATCTGGCCACGGGCTTTCTGGGGCAGATCGCCCTGGGCCACGCCGGTTTCATGGCCATCGGCGCTTACACTTCCGCCCTTGTTACCAAGGCCATCGGAGTCGCGGTCAAAGCCGGGACCATCACGATGGATCCCTTTCTTCAGTTCGCCATTGGCCTTGCATGCGGCGCTTTGATGGCGGCCCTCTTCGGCCTGCTGGTGGGCATTCCCGCCCTTCGCTTAAGGGGCGACTACCTGGCCATTATCACTCTGGGGTTTGGTGAAATCATCCGCGTGGTGATACAGAACCTGAAGTTCGCGGGCGGCAAAGGCCTTGCCCAGGGCCAGGCTGGTCAGGCGCTGATCGGCATCATGAAGATGAATGACCTGTACGTCGTTTTCTGGATCACCGTTCTTTGTGTAGGGCTGATGCTTGCCTTTGTGCGCTCCAAGTTTGGCCGCGCCATCATGGCCATCCGGGAGGATGACATCGCCGCCGGCAGCGTGGGTGTGAACAACACGTTTTACAAGGTGCTCACCTTTGCCATATCCGCATTGTTTGCCGGCGTAGCAGGCGCGCTGTTCGCCCACAGGGGCACCGGCTCCCTGGCACACAGCGACTTTTCCTTTTTAAAATCCACGGAGTTCATCATCATGGTGGTTCTGGGCGGCATGGGCTCGCTCACAGGCTCCATCATCGCGGCGATCACCCTTTCCATCCTGCCGGAAGCGCTGCGCGCCTTCGCCGACTACCGCATGCTGGTGTATTCGGTGGTGCTTGTCCTTGTCATGATCTTCCGCCCCATCGGCCTGTGCGGTACTTATGAGTTCAGCTTAATCCGGGTGATCCGTAAGCTTCCGTTTTTCTCAAAGCGGATTAAGCCCGTGGCAAAAGGAGGCGAGTGACCGATGGCGGAACCCATCTTAAAAGCAAATAGCCTGGGCATTACCTTTGGCGGGTTGAAAGCCGTGAACAATTTCAGCCTGGAAATCAACCAGGGGGAGCTGGTGGGCCTCATCGGCCCCAACGGCGCTGGAAAGACGACGGTATTCAATCTTTTGACCGGCGTTTACAAGCCCACGGAAGGCTCGTTCTATCTGAGCGGCCAGCGGATGAACGGAAGAAAGACACATGAGATCGTGACCGCCGGCATTGCCCGCACCTTTCAAAACATCCGCCTCTTTAAAAAGATGACGGTACTGGAAAATGTGCTTATCTCCTTCACAGGCCGGCTTAAGTACGGCATGTTCAGCTCGCTTTTGCGTACGGCCGGATTCTGGCGGGAAGAGGAGCAAATCCGCCAGCAGGCCATGGACCTGCTCTCCGTTTTCAATCTCCAGGACAAAGCCGGCTGGAACGCTGAAAACCTGCCCTACGGCCAGCAGCGCAAGCTGGAGATCGCAAGGGCCCTGGCTACCAATTGCAAAATGCTGCTGCTGGATGAGCCGGCCGCCGGCATGAACCCTACGGAAACGGCAGAGCTTTTGGCCTGCATCAACGTCATCCGGAAAAAGTTTCCCATCTCCATCCTGCTCATTGAGCACGATATGAGCCTGGTGATGAACATTTGTGAGCGCATCGTCGTGATCGACTATGGCGAGATCATCGCCCATGGCGGGCCCGACGAAATCTCCCACAACCCGAAGGTCATCGCCGCGTATCTGGGCGAATAGGAGGGGTTTGCAAATGTTAACCGTAAAAGACCTGCATGTGCATTACGGTGCCATCCATGCCATCAAAGGCGTTTCCCTGGAGGTGAACGATGGGGAAATCGTTTCCCTCATCGGGGCCAACGGCGCCGGTAAAACCACCATACTGCACACCATCTCCGGGCTTTTAAAGGCCACTTCCGGCCAGATTACTTTGGGCGATGTCAATTTGCGCGCCACCGAACCCTACAGGATCATTACGCTGGGCATGGCCCACGTGCCCGAAGGGCGGCATGTGTTCAGCCGCATGACGGTGATGGAGAACCTGCGCATGGGCGCTTACTCCCTTACCAGCAAGGAACAGGTTGAAAAGAACATCGAGATGGTGTTCGCAAGCTTCCCCCGCCTCAAAGAGCGGGCGCGCCAAATGGCGGGCACGCTGTCGGGCGGCGAGCAGCAGATGCTGGCTACCGGCCGGGCACTGATGGCAAACCCGAAGATCCTGCTGATGGATGAACCCTCCATGGGCCTTTCGCCCATTCTGGTCAAGGAAATATTCCGCATCATCCAAACGCTGCATGAGCGCGGCATCACCATACTGCTGGTGGAACAAAACGCCAAGGTAGCCCTCAGCGTTTCCAGCCGCGCCTACGTGCTGGAGACCGGCACCATCGCCATGTCCGGCAGCGCCGCGGAATTGATGGAGGATGACCGGGTGAGAAAGGCATACCTGGGCGCCTGATGCGTAAAAAAGGGGACTGTCGCATTGAGAAATTCTTCGCAACAGTTTTCGAAAAAAGACCGGCCATCTCAAGCATGAGAGAGGCCGGTTTTTTGTTCGGTTTTTTAGTGCGGCAACCATGGAAGCCGTGACAAAAGGAGTTTATGAAGAAGCCTCAAGCTTATCCCGCTTAAGCATATCCATGTACACTTCCTGCTCCGGGACGTTGGCCAGGATAAAGTGGTCCGGCTCAATTTCAAGCCACTCCGGAGGCAGCACGTCATACCTGTGTACCTCCGGGTGGTATACCGTAAGCACCTTTTTGCGCTCCTGAACGGGATCCACCAGCGGTATGGCCGACAGCAGCGCCCTGGTGTAGGGGTGCAGCGGCATTTCAAACAGCCTCTGGGTTTCCGCCAGTTCCACCAATACCCCCTTATAGATCACGGCGATGCGGTCGCAGATGAAGCGCATCACCGACAGGTCGTGGGAAATGAGCAGGTAGGTCAGGTTCCGCTCCCTTTTCAAACGTGAAAGCAGGTTCAAAACCTGGGCACGGATGGATACATCCAATGCGGAGATGGGCTCATCCGCCACAATGAATTCCGGCTCCATGATCAGCGCCCTTGCAATGCCGATGCGCTGGCGCTGGCCGCCGGAAAACTCGTGGGGAAACCGGCTGGCGAACTCGGGCAAAAGCCCCACGTCTGAAAGCGCCTTGGAGACGGCCTGGGCCCTATCCAAAGCGCTCATTTTTTTCTTTGCGCTTTGAAGGCCTTCCGCCACGATATAGGAGACCTTGGCCCGCTCGTTGAGCGACGCCATGGGATCCTGAAAGACCATCTGTATCTTTCTGGTGACAAGCCGGTCCAAGTCCTTATCGATCTGCCCGCTGATGCGCTGCCCGCCAAATGTGATCTCCCCCGCGCTGGCGGGGTGGATGCGCACCAGCGCCCGGCCGATGGTCGTTTTCCCGGAACCGGATTCCCCCACCAGCCCGAAGGTCTCCCCACGGTAAATATCAAAGCTTACACCGTTCACCGCGTAAAAGGGCCGGGACTTTACCCCGAAGCGGACCTTCAGGTCCTTTACGCTTACCAGCACCTCCTGCTTTTCAGGCATTGCCGCGCCCCCCTTCCTGAAGGCGGATGCACCTTATATTCTCCGGCGGGTCCACTATGGGCGCGTTGGGGTGCAAAAGCCATGTGCGGACCTTATGGGTTAAGGACACGACAAAGTACGGCGGCCTGTACAAAAAGTCAATTTTCAGCGCATGGGGGTTTCTTGGCGCAAAAGCATCGCCCCTGATCTCCTTGAACAGGTTGGGCGGCGTGCCCGCAATAGCATACAGGTCCTCCCCCTTCTTGCCCAATTGGGGCAGGGAGGACAAAAGCGCCCAGGTGTAGGGATGCCTGGGCTCGTATATGATCTCCTCGCAGGTGCCGATCTCCACCACGTCGCCGGCATACATCACGGCGATACGGTCTGCAACATGGGCCACCACCCCCAGGTCGTGGGTGATGTATATGAGTGTCAGGCCGTATTTTTTTTGCAGGCCCGTTAGCAGTTCCAGTATCTGGGCCTGGATGGTCACATCCAGCGCCGTGGTGGGCTCGTCGCAGATCAGGATTTCCGGGTTGCAGGCGATGGCGATGGCGATCACCACCCGCTGGCGCATGCCGCCGGAAAACTCATGGGGGTACTGCCGGTACCGGCGTTCCGGCTCGGCGATGCCTACATCGTTTAGGATGGAGATGGCTTTTTCGCGAGCTCTTTTGCCTCGCAGCCCTTGATGGAGCGAAACCGTCTCCGCGATCTGCCTGCCCACGGTCTTCAGCGGCGACAGGGATGTCATGGGGTCCTGGAATACCATGGCGATGCGCTTGCCGCGGATCTTCAGCCATTCCGACTCCGTTTTAAACTTGGCCAGGTCATATCCGCCGTAGTTGATGCTGCCGCCGGCCACGAAGCCGTTGTTGTCCAGCATGCCCATGAAGGATTTGGTGAACACGCTTTTCCCCGACCCGGATTCCCCCACGATGGCTAGGCTCTCCCCCTTGTACAAATCCAGGGAGGCGCCCCGGATGGCCGTAAGCGTTTGACCCCTTAAATGAAAGCCGATGGTCAGGTCCTCCACAGACAATATCTTTTCCTTGTTTTCCATCCCTTTCACCCCCCTACACATGATTGCGGGGATCCGCCGCATCGGAAAAGCCGTTGCCTATCATGTAGAAGGATACGGTGATAATGGAGACCGCGACGGCCGGGAACATGAGCTGATACGTCATGGTGGGGTTGAGCATCACCTGGCGGCCTTCGTTGATAAGGTTGCCCAGCGCCGGGATATCCACCGGCAGGCCAAGGCCGATGTACGTCAAAAACACCTCCGTGCCGATGGCGCCGGGGATGGCGAGGGCCGTGCGGAGCATGATTACCGATACGAGATACGGCAAAAGGTTTTTTGAAATGATCTGACCCGTGGTTGTGCCCAGGCAGCGGGAGGCCAGGTTGTACTCCCGGTCCCTGATGATCACGATCTGATTGCGGATGAACCTTGCCATGCCCATCCAGCCCGTCAAACACATGACAAATGTGACCGTGAACAACGATGGACGCATGATATAGGTGATCAGAATTCGGATGATGGTGGTGGGGATGTTGTCCAGCACATTGTATATTTCGGTGAACAGCCGGTCCAGCCTGCGGACATAGCCCCAGATGACGCCCATAAGGATGCCGATCACGGCCTCAAAGAGCGCTACCGTCACGCCGATAAACAGCGATGTGCGGGTGCCGGACCAAAGCCTGCTCCACAGATCCTGGCCGATAGAATTGGTGCCGAACCAGTATTCCGCATTGGGCTGGATGTTGCGCAATTGATACCCCGTCACCGGGTCGTTGTTGATGACGGTGGGCGATTTCTGGTTGGGCAGCAAGGGCTGGATGAAGGTGAACAGCAGCATGACAAGAAGGACGCTTAGGAAGAACATGGCCACCCTGTTCTTCTGGAACATGTGGAAGGTGGAGCGCCAATAGGAGTAGTTGGAATAGCCGGCCTTCTCGGCCGCCGACCCGTCGTAAGCGGCAGGGACAAAGAGGCTTGCATCCAAAACTTCCGGGGGATTGTCCTCCCGCAAAAGCACATGGGCGGGTAAAGCCTTCCCGGATTTTTGAAAGGGCTTCAAGAGCGTAAGGCTCATCAGCGGCTCCCCCCTTCCTTTTTATCCAGCACGATTCTGGGATCGCAGATAGCCATGGCCACATCTCCCAGCAAGAGCCCGATGACGCCGATGGCGGAATAAATCAGCACCAGCGCCTGCACCAGGGGATTATCCTGCCGCTGGATGGCGTCCACCAGCAGCCCGCCCGTGCCGGGGACGGAGAAGAGGGCCTCCACGTAAATGGAGCCGGAAATGGTATACAATATGGAGGAGGGCAGGTACTGGGCCATGGGGATGAAGGCGTTGCGCATCACATGCTTGAGCATGATGTCCCTGTTTTTCATACCCTTGGCCCGGGCCAGCTTGATATAATCCTTGTTCAGCTCATCCACCATATAGCGCCTGATCCACATGGCATAGCTGGCGGTGGGGCCCATGGCCATGCAAAGGGTGGGCAATATAAAGCTTAAGGGCTTGCTTTCGTTGAACAGCATGGGCAGGGGCAAAATGCCGGTGACGCCCAACTGCACCGCCAGATAACAAATGATGGGTGGCACGGCGTTGATGATCACGATATAGCTGGTGCCGATCCTGTCCCAGAACCTTCCCTTGGAGCGGGCCATCAAAATCCCGAGCCCGCATCCCAATACCAGGGAAAGGGCTATGGAGGAAAGGCCAAAGGTGAGGGAATAGGGGATCTTTTCATTCAGGATGCGGGCCACCTGCGCCTTGGGGCGCAAGGTAATGGAACGCCCGAAATTCCCCTGGGAGACATCCTGGTAAAAACGGCCCAGCTGCACATACCAGGGGTCCAGTAAACCCAGGTTTTGAAGCACGTTGTTTTTTGTCGACTCATCCATGACATCGGAGCGGCTGCCGAAATACCCTTCCACCGGCAGAAGCCGCATGAGCAGGAACACGGCGGTAATTACGATAAACAGGGAAACCATCGCAAAGCATGTGCGCTTGAGAAAGTATCTGGCCAAATAGGCTCACCCCTTGAATTCAGCGCAGGATAAGCCTTTGCAAAGGCTTATCCTGCGCTTGTTATGGCTAAGCTGGTCAGGACGATTGTACTTAGCCTTCCCCTTGAGGGGAAGGTGGCGCGCAGCGCCGAATGAGGTGTTTAGCTTAGTTGTCTTTGGCCCCTTACACCTCATCAGTCGACTTTGTCGACAGCTTCCCCTCAAGGGGAAGCCTTGACTTGCTCGCCTCATACCCCTTTTTCGGAGCAGCAGCCCCTTATGTGTTGGATGCTTAACTTACGACCACCAGCTTATTTGCTGGCAGCCAGCTGCTCGGCACGCTCCGCTTCCCATTGGGTGAGCAGGGCTGCATACTCCTCTGCGCTGAAGGGCGTCTCATACACGTACTGGTACTTGTAGCGGTTCTCGGATACGCCGAAGGGGGCGTACTGGGACTCGAAGGGGTTCAGGCAGGAGGCGGTGTAGCCCGCGCCGTCCAGGCAATAGGGAATCACGTAAGCCTGGTCGATGAGCCACGCCTCAGCATTGGCCAGGATCTCGAAGCGCTTGGGAAGGTCGGTAGTGATGGCGTAGGCTTCCTTTACCATGTCGTCATACTTCACATTCTTCCAGTAGCGGCCAATGCGGTCCATAGCCCCTTCGGGATCACTTTCGGTGGTCTCTTCCGCCAAGCCCTCGGCCATGTAGATAAAGCCGTAGAGCTGGATGATGCGGAAGGGATCGGTGAAGGTGTAGGGATCGGCATAGTCCGGGCCCCAGTAGCATTCCATGAAGCTGTAATTGCCGGCCCGGCGTGTCTTGTTCAGGTAGTCGGTATCGGGGTAGCCTTCCAGTACGATGTCGATGTAATCGGTGCCCAGCAGCCCTTCCATCTGCTGCTCCACCACCTGGGCGCGGTTGGTGTTGGCGGTCTTGCCAGCGTTATAGGGCATATACACCTTCACAGGCAGGGTGGCACCGGCGGCAATCAGTTCTTCCATAGCCTTTGCCTTGTATTCAAGCGCCAGGTCGGGGTTAAAGGAATCGCCGTTTGAAATGGGGGCCAGGCCGCCCATCTGCGTATAGTCCACGCCACCGGCAGAGGTAAAGCCCGCGGGGGTGATGGTGTTGCTGATGAAATCTTCGGGAGAATAGGGGCTTTCCGTCAGCATAGCCTTCACACGGTCAAAGCCGTGGAAGAAGGATTTGCGGAAGTTCAAATTGTTGGCAGCTTTCAGCCAGTTCTCATGGCCGTATTCCTCGGGAAAGTTGGGCCAGAAGTTGAGCATGTAGAAGTAGGAGTAATTGAATGCCGCGCGGCTGGGGCGAACCATGGCTGCCTTGTTGGGATCGCTGAGCCAGGATTCAATCTGGGTGGCGGGAATGTCTGCCCTGGTCACTTCGCCCCGTAGGAAGAGCTCGGGAGCCAGGGTGCCGGCTTCCTTGTTGAAGATGCCGGTGATCTTTAAGATGTGGATATCCTCCTTATCCCAGTAGTTCTCGTTGCGGACAAAAATCCGGCGGCTTTGGGGCTCGAAGGTCTCCAGGATGTAAGCGCCGTTATAGAGGATGGAGTAGTTGTCAAGGCCAAAATCGTCGCCCATCTCCTCGGCAAACTTTTCGTTGGCCGGCATGAAGCAAACGTAGGACAGCATGGACAGGAAGTAGGGCACGGGGCTTTCCAGGGTGTACTGGAGGGTATAGTCATCCAGCGCCTTTACGCCGACCTCGTTAAAGTCGGTGATCTCGCCGCTGAAATATTTTTCGGCATTCTTAATGACATACAGGATATCCGCCGTCTTTGAGGCATACTTGGCGGTAAGCACCCGCTTGGCGGAGTACACGTAGTCCGCCGCGACGCTTTCGGCGTATTCCCCTTTGTCGGCGGTGTACCACTTGACACCGGGGCGCAGATGGAAGGTCCAGGTCAGGCCGTCTTCGCTCGTCTCCCAGCTTTCGGCCAGGCAGGGCTGAAGGACGCCGTAATTGTCATACTCGATCAAAGTATCGATGAAATTGGCCATGCTTTCGCCGGAGCTTTCATACATGTAGTTGAAGGTAGTATACTCGCTGGAGTATACGAGGGTGACCTCCTGCACCGCCGCCTTGTTCTTTTCGGCCAAGGCGCCCGCGGCACTTGCAAGAAGGATCAAAACCGACAGACAGAGTGCGATGATACGCTTCATGGTACCTTCCCCTTCCATTCTACGATTGTAATTTTAACTTGAAAAAAGGACGTATCACACCCTTACGGCATACGTCGGTCAGGATGTGAAACGCCTTTGTTTCTTCTCAGTAAGACGAACTAAAAATAACACATCGCATCCAAAAATGCAATACCGATAGATAGTCTTTTCACTTTTCTATTGTTTTAGTTGTGTTTTTTATGTGTATTTGAATCTGGCTCTACATCGCTATGCATCTTCAATTATCTGGAATAACGTTACGCGGCAACCAGGCCAAAAACGGGAATGGTGATCAATGACAGCACGGTGGATACAAAAATGACCTTGGAGGCGAAGCCTGCGTCGCCGCCATACTTGGCGGCCAGTATCGCCGTTGTGCTGCCCGCCGGCATGGCGGCCAAAAGCGTAAGGGCTCCCGCAAGGAGCCGGTCTACCTGCAAAAGCGCCGTCAGCAAAAGGACTGCCAAGGGGATCAGAATCAGCCGGATGGCGGAATAGAACAGCACCTCTTTAGTGATGACCGATTTGATATCGATCTCGGCCAGAAAGCCGCCGATGATCAGCATGGAGATAGCCGTGGCGCAGTTGCCAACGCTTGAAACCGCTCCTGAAAGAAAATCCGGCAGCCCGCCGGGCATGAGCAAAACTACAAAGCCCGCCGCCACTGCAATGTTGCAGGGATGGGTCAGCAAACGGCGCAGCGCGGATTTTGCATCGGCCTTCGTAAAAAGCGAAAGCCCCGCGGACCACATGAAGACCCGCATGGGAATCAAGGCGATGGATGCATAGAGCGCCGCCTCCGTGCCCAAGGCCGCCCTTACGATGGGCAAGCCCATGAACCCCGCGTTGGAAACGACGGTGGAATACCTAAGCACCGCCTGCCTGGATGCATCCGTCTTCCCGTACAGGAGCCGGCTTAACCCCACGCTGAATATCTGCACACCAAGGGACAGAATCAGCGCCAGCGCCGCCCGCCAGATGAGCCCAGTATCAAGCTGTATATCAAACGAAGAGAGGATGTTCATGGGAAGGATGACTTCAATCAGCAGGTCGGAAAGGTGCGCCCTGGACTCAGGGGTGATAATGTTCCGCTTGCGGGCATACATACCAACGATGACCAGCACAAAAAGCATCCCCGTAAGCCTGAGCATGACCTGAAAATCCATTCCATCGCCGCTTTCCGCAAGTATTAAATATTGGGCGATTTATGATATTTAAGATGCATGGCTTAAAATCCTTCCAGCCCGGCCACAAATTCCCGTATGCGTTCAAGCCCCAAAGCAATATTCTCCCTGGAGGTGGCAAAGGACAGCCGCACAAAATCGCCGCATCCCTTGCCCAGCGCACCGCCCGGCACCGTGGCCACCAGCTTCTCCTCCAAAAGGTGCCTGGCAAAGGTATCGCCGTCGAGCCCCGTATCCTTGACGTTTACAAACACGTAAAACGCACCGTCAGGCTTTACAAAATGAAGGCCGGGGATCTTTTCAAGCCCTTGTATGATATCATCGCGCCGCAAGGCAAATTCCCCTATCATCCTTTCCACCGCATCCAAGGTGCCGGGGACAAAAATGGCATCGGCCAGCCCTTCCTGAATAAAGGTGGGCGAACAGGTGGTGGAGTACTGGTGGATCTTCATGATATGGGATATGAGCCGCTTGTCCGCCGCCAGGTATCCCAGCCGCCAGCCGGTCATGGCATAGGTCTTGGAAAACCCGTTCATGACGATGGTCCGCTCCTTCATGTTAGGCAGCGACGCCATGGAGCTAAAGGAGCCGTTGTAGGTCAGCCGGTTGTAGATTTCATCGGAAAACAGGAGCAGGTTATGCTTGATTGCCAAACGCGAAAGCCCCTCCAGTACCGTACGGGGATATACCGCTCCAGTAGGGTTGCAGGGGTTGTTGATCACGATCATTTTGGTTTTGCCGGTGATATGCGCTTCCATCTGGTCAATGTCCAACTGAAAATTCTTTTCCAGCGTGAGCGGGACCGCCACCACCTTGCCGCCGCACATGTACACCAGGTTTTCATAGCTGACGAAAGCCGGGGTGAACAATATCACCTCATCCCCGGGATCGATAAAGGACAGCAAAGCGTTGTTGATGGCCTCCGCCCCGCTGGAGGTGACGATGATCTCCGTCTCCGGGTCATAGGATACACGGCAGTCTTTTTCGAGAATTTGGGCAATGGCACGCCGAAGCCGCGGCTGCCCCCGGTTGGAGCCGTAGCGCGTACAATTTGCACGAATTGCCCGGACAGTCGCCTCCTTGATATCTTCCGGCGTCTGAAAATCCGGCTCCCCAGCCAGCAGCCGCACCACAGGTAGGCCCTGGTCCTCCATGGCCTTTGCCTTGTCCAGCACGGTCCGGATGGGGGAAATAAACATACGGTCCAACCTTTGGGCACCGGAATAAATATCGTAATCCGCAAGCATAGTATACGCTCCAGCTCATGCCGTGCCCAAAGGCACGGCGAAATTAAATTCAATATCATTCCAAAACACAAATGATCGACCAGTTTAGCGTAGGGTGGGGGCTTGCTCCCCCCGTCTGCATCATGCCGCAACACGCGGGGGTAGCAAGCCCCCGCCCTACGCTTATCCTGTGAAGATGGCACAGTTCACGTCCAAAGATGTCTACGACGAATGCGTGAAAGATTTGATCCGGCATCAGGCCATTACCGCCTGCATAAGCGTATTCACCGGCCTTGTGGGCATTTGGCCGCTTAATACCTCGTGGATGCCCGCGGCGGCAAACAGCGACATGCGGGCCACCGACTGCTCTGTAAAGGCGGCGGCATGGGGTGTCAGGATCACATTTTGAAGGCCCAGGAGCGGGTCGCTTTGATCGGGCACCTCCCCGGGGAACACATCCAAAGCCGCGCCGGCGATTTTTTGATCCCGCAGCGCCTCATACAGCGCCTTATTGTCCACCACCTCGCCCCTGGCGGTATTGATGAGGAACGCGCCCGGCTTCATGAGGGCAAGCTCCCGCCGGCCGATGAGCGCTTTCGTTTCGGGTGTGGAAGGCACATGCAGGCTTAAAAAGTCCGCTTCCCTGATCACTTCATCCATATCCCCGGTATATACAACCCCGGCCATAGGCTTTGCACCCGTAAGGTCCCGCTTGTGGGCAATTACCTTCATCCCCAGTCCCAGCACCGCCTTGTGGGCCACCAGGGAGCCGATGGCTCCCATACCGATGATGCCAAGGGTCCGGCCCTCCAGGTCCATGCCCAGGGTATGGCGTATCTTCCAATTGCCGGCCCGAAGCGCCTTGTCATACAAAAGAACATTTCTGGAAAGGGCGATCATCAGCCCGACGGTGAACTCCGCCACCGCCAGCTTGTTGGAATCCTTGGCGTTCACCACCTGGATGCCAAGCCTGGTGGCTGCCTGAACATCGATGAGATCGACGCCCACGCCATGCATGGCCACCACTTTAAGCCGCCCGGCGGCGCGCATCACCCGTTCGGAAATGACGGCATTCCTTGTGAGAATTGCATCACAATCGGCCGCCTCCCAGGCCACCACATCTTCCGAAATGCCGGTTCCCTGCTTGACCTCATACCCGTTGTCCAATAAAAAAGCCAGACCCCGGGGGTGAATGGCTTCCGGAAGCAATACTCTTTTGCTCATCCATGTTTCCTTCCGACCTCCGGCATACTTTTTAAGCCGGAGGATCTGTGCAGGGATCTAAATGTGATTGGAATCTTTTATTTGCAGGGAAATGAATTTCCCAAAATAAATCCTGCATAATTATTCTATATACCACCTGACCGATTGGCAATCTTCACAATGGATAGGAATTTTGCCCCCGGCTGTACAATTTGTCCACCGGAAAAGAAAAAAGCATGCTCCCGCTTGGTTTTTCTTGACAACGGGGATGCAAAACAAGTATGATGTTCACGACAAGGGCGTCTGTCGAAGCGGTATTTCAAAACGCTTCGGAGGCGCTTTCATGTTTATGGATAAGGGGCGGGATTATGAGCTTTCTCGTTCAGGACATCATCGGCATGAACCTGTTTGACGGGGCGCGCATGGTCGCGGGCGAACGCGGCGCATTGCAGGCCATGCGCTGGGTTAATATCATGGAAATACTCGACATGCCCGATTCCGTACAGGAGCATGAGCTGCTGATCACCACCGGCTATCAGATGGAGGATGAGCAGTGCCACAAAGACTTGATTGCGAGCCTCAAGGCAAGGGGCGCCTGCGGCATTGCCATACAGCCGGGCTATTATATCAAGGCCATCCCCCATTACATATTGGAGGAGGCCGACCGCCTTCACTTCCCGGTCATTGAACTGCCCAGGGAACTCACATTTTCCCACATCATGCATGTATTATTGGACTTAATCAGAAGCAAGGAGGATGCACGATTTCTCCCGAACATCCCTGCCCTTTTGCAGCGCCTTGCCCAATGGGAAAAGAGCGGCCAGGCCGGGGAGAAAAACCGTGCGCCCGACAGCGTAAGGTGTTTGATATGGGCAGTACCATCCCACGTAAGCACCGGCGCCGCGGACGATATGCTGCGCCGGGCCATGAACAAGATCAAGCAATGCCTCCAGACTAAAAGCAGCCGTGTCTTTGCGCATTTGGAGGGCCGTGGAATGCTTCTGCTTGCCCAGAGTATGGATGCGGATGCATTCCGGGATCTGATGATGGACGCGGCCGTTTTGCTGAACGACTTAGGCCGGAATGAATCCCTGAACCTTTTAGCCGGGATAAGTCATGTAAAGCCCGGCCAAAGCCTTCAAGACGGCCTGGACGAGGCTTTGAAAGCGGCCGAAACGCTTCGGAGAACCGGCGCCCGCCGCGGTGTTTGCCCGCATGAGAGCACAGATTTATTTGCTATGCTGGCACCCATGCTAAAAGGCCCCGCATCAGGCGCATCTCCTGCGGGGCCGCTTCAAAAGCTCTTAAGCTATGACAGGGAGCACAACACCGCCTACGTTCACACGCTTCGCACCTATCTTACGAACCTGGATAACCTTTGCTCCGGCGCGGAAAAGCTGTACATTCACCGGCATACGTTCAAAAACCGCCTGGAAAAAATCGAAAAGCTATCGGGGCTCTCCCTGAATGACTATTATACCCGGCTGCATCTGTCCCTGGAGCTTATGCTGTATGACTTGTTTGCCATCTGAGTCGAGGCTTATTTTTATTGCACGCATTCCACAACATAGACAACATCCCGCTGAAGCAAAGACAGCTTCAGCGGGATGTTTTAGCATCTTTATATTATTTTAAAAACAGTTCGATATCTTCCTCCACCGTGCCCATACCGGCAATGCCAAACTTTTCCACCAGCACCTTTGCCACATTGGGCGACAGGAAGCTGGGCAGCGTCGGGCCCAGGTGAATGTTCTTGACGCCCAGGTATAAAAGCGCCAGCAGCACGATCACGGCCTTTTGCTCGTACCAGGCAATGTTGAAGGCGATAGGCAGCTTGTTGATGTCATCCAGCCCAAAGACTTCCTTGAGCGTAAGGGCGATCACGGCCAGAGAGTAGGAATCGTTGCACTGCCCCGCGTCCAGCACCCGTGGAATGCCGCCGATATCGCCCAAATCCAGCTTGTTGTAGCGGTATTTGGCGCAGCCGGCCGTCAAAATCACCGTATCCTTGGGCAGTTTTTTTGCAAACTCCGTATAGTAATCCCTGGACTTCATGCGCCCGTCGCAGCCGGCCATGACAAAGAATTTGCGGATGGCGCCGGTCTTGACCGCATCCACTACCTTGTCGGCCAGCGCCAGCACCTGGTTGTGGGCGAAACCGCCGACGATGCTGCCGGTCTCGATCTGAACCGGCGGGGGCAGCAGTTTGGCCAATTGAATGATCTCCGAAAAGTCCTTTTTGCCGTCTTCCCCGGCCGGAATATGGACGCAGCCCGGATACCCCGCCGCGTTGGTGGTGAAGATGCGGGACTTTACTTCCGGATTCTTTGGGGGAACGATACAGTTGGTGGTGAACAGGATGGGGCCACGGAAGGATTCAAACTCCTCCGTCTGCTTCCACCAGGCGTTGCCGTAGTTGCCCACAAAGTGGTCATACTGCTTGAAGGCGGGATAGTAGTGGGCGGGCAGCATTTCACTGTGGGTATATACGTCCACCCCGGTCCCCTTTGTCTGTTCCAAAAGTTGCATAAGGTCGCTTAAGTCATGGCCGGAAACCAGGATGGCGGGATTACTCCTTACGCCGATATTCACTTTCGTGATCTCCGGATGGCCGAACACGGAAGTGTTGGCCTCATCCAAAAGCGCCATGGCCTTTACGCCGTATTCGCCCGTCTTCAGGGTAAGGGCTGTCAAATCGTCCGCCGCCAAATCATTGTTCAGCGTTGCAGCAAGCGCTTCGTACAGGAAAGCATAAATCTCCTGATCCTCCTTGCCAAGGTTCAGCGCGTGCTCAAGATACGCGGCCATGCCTTTTACGCCGTAGGTGATCATTTCCCGAAGAGAGCGGACATCCTCATTTTCCGTGGCCAGTATCCCGACCTCCGAGGCCTTTTGAAGCATATCTTCCCTGTTGCTTACAGTGAACGTGGCCGCATCGTGAAGGCCGGCAGCTTCCGAAGGCTTTTTCAGCCCGTCCCGCAGGGAAAGCATTTTTGTGATCTGATCTTCAATGGCTTTTTCATCGAAATTGGCGTTGGTGATGGTGATAAACAGGCTGTTGACCATTTGATGGTTGACTTCCGCCAACACGCTTGTATCCTGCTTTTCTTTAACAACGATATGGGCAATGCCCTTGATTACATAAATTAAAAGATCCTGCAGATTGGCGACTTCCTCGTTCTTGCCGCAAACCCCGCTCACGCTGCATCCGATACCCCTGGCCGCTTCCTGGCATTGATAACAAAACATGCTCACCTTAAGTCCTCCCCGTATTCATAAAAGTTTTGACGGCTTATTGTAATACGGTCAGGCGGAGCAGTCTGTTGGAATTACAACAAAATAATTTTTTGTCGCTTTTTTCTATATTTGCCGGAGAAGTCGGCAAGATCCCGAATGACGTTTCATGGAACGAGAGGATGTACCTCGCGAATAAAAAAGACCGCATCGGCCTGCCCGGCGATAGCGGCCCGAAAAGGAATGTTGTACAAACCCACGATATCTGTTTTGCTGTGCAGCAGTCTTGCTTCCGGGGCGGAAGCGGCGGTGGGAAGCAGATACCTGGAGCCTGCCCTGCTAAGAATGGCATTCAGGCTTCCGGGCTTTACGGTATACTCATCTGCAAGATTCGTAAAGGGCTGGGCACTCTTCCCGCGTTCGTGCAGCATCCAGATGGAGAAAACCTGGCCGGGCAGCCGCCGGTTCAAATACGTTCCCAGGGAAGGCACAAGTTTTCCGCCCGGCGGCGATCCGGCCATTTTTGTTATGCTCCCTATATCCTTGGACAAGTGCCTGTTATGCCCCATCAAAACCAGCTTGTCCCCCGGCTTCATCTGCGACAGAACGAAATCCGCGTGGCGGCACATGAGTTCTTCCCGCGCGGCCATGGCTTTGTTCAATTCTTTGTAGCCGGTGGCCGTATTTGCCAGGCGGTAGTAACCGAGGCTGTCCCGCATGGCCAGAATCCCCTGATGCAGGAAAGCGAAACACGCTTCACCCATCCATTCCATAAGCTTGGCCTTCTCATCTTCCAACGCATGCAAAACCCTGTCCAGCCGCCCCATTTCTTGCTCCATCGTTTCCCCGGGAACGCGGTCAAGCATCTTTTTAAGCTGTGCAAGCCCGGCGGAATAAAAGGCGGGCCCCAGCAATTCTTCAATATCCCTATATCCGCCGCCCGCCGCCGAATTTACATCCAGGCCGAAAAAACGGATCCGGTTCTCTTCTTTTAAAACGCTTTCGTTGAAACCGCGCAGAAATTCCGCAAAACGGATCTGCCCGGCCTTGAATGCCTGTACCGGATAGTTTTGGGCGGTATCCTTGAGGATGCCGGTAGCCGAATCCTCCCGGTCCGGCCTGATGTCGCCGCGGTACCCGTATGTGGCAACCCGCTCAAGGGCAGACCTGTCGCCTGCCGCCAAATAGCGGTCTATGCGTACGCCGTCGGACCATCCCAGCTCTTCACCTACATACCGCCAGCCGCGGGAAAAGAGATAGCGGAGCAGCAAACAGCGGTATTCATATTTCTCATGGACCCAGTGATCCTCCTCCCCCAGATAGACCACCCGCTTGTCCAGGAGCAGCCTATCCAGAAACGAGAGCTTTTCCACGCTGTGATTGATATCTTCCGCCGGCTCAAAGGGGACGGCGTTTGCCTTTGCCCAAGCCACAAACCTGTCTATGCTCCGCCGCCCAAACAGCACATGGATCCTTCTTTCCCGCTTCATTTGTTGTTCTGCATGATCATTATACCGCAAGGGACGGCAAACACAAGCAGGATAAGGCTGATGCATCATGGGCAGTCTTATTAGGATTTTTGTCATGGCATAAGGAACTAATGGTTTCTCAACTACAGAAGTAATGATATGCATAATCCCGGTAGAGAGACCAAATAGCAAACAGCGCCGTAGGGGCGATTATCAATCGCCCGCATGTTACGGTCAGGATATGTCACTTGGCGGGCGATTCATAATCGCCCCTACGCCGTTCAGGCAAAGATGAATGGATTTGCCAAGCAACCACGACCTCCGGCAGAGAAGCTGGTTTCGGAACCCTGAACCTTCGGATGCATCCTCTCTTTCATCATAAATATAAAATGAGACTGCCCTGGCTGATGCATCATGGGTTTACCTTGGAAAACCCTCCGCCCTGCCCCAGTCGCACGTAAGGGCATAGGCCATGCAGCGTTCAAATATGTCATAGGTAAGGGGCGGCGTGGCAAGCCCATTTGTGATCATCTTTGTACGGCTGCGGTCAAATATCCTTCCGTCGGAAAAATAAGGGCGGTATGGCTCCATGAGCCGGTCGAACATCTCCTCGGCGGGATTTGATAAAGCGTTTTTACCCGCCCCGTTCCACAGTGCCTTAAGGCCCGAGACTTTTGCAAACCGCTGGCCATACTCCATCAGCGCCGAAATCTCCGGCGGATCGTCACAGGTGATGTGATAGATGCCTTCCGATTGCGGATGCTTAATGATGCACAGGGTGGCGTCCACAAAATGGTCTACGGATATCAGGTTCACGCTGCCATTGCCGGGCATGTAAACGTTCAGCGGCATGTGCAGCGTGCCGTCGTCCAAAAGGCTGAACCCCCACTTTTGGGACCGCTTCCCCCCCTGCTCCAGGATGTCCTTTACAAAGATGTCCCGCACCATCAAAAGCGATTTCAAGGCATAGTACAATGCATTGAATTTAAGGGATTTGCCCGTCATGGAATGGCCGTATACGATCGATGGGCGTAGTAGGACGAGAGGCAGGCCGATACTTTCGCAACGCAGCCTGACGATTCCCTCGGCCATGGCTTTGCTTTCCTCGTACACGTTGGTAAAGTTTAAGGGTGCAACCGGTGCCTCCATGCACAGGCCGCTGCACCGGCCGGAAACATAGGCCGTGCTGACATAATGAAGGCGCCTGGCCCTGGAATCGGCAGCAAAATCAAGAAGGACCGACAGGTTGCCCACATTGGCTGCCATCACGCGTTCCCTGTTGCCCTGGGAAAAGCTGGTATCCGAGGCACAGTGGATGATTTGATCCGCATTTGCGCAAAGCCGGCTGTATTCCAAGCCGTCAAGGCCCATTTGCTTTTTGGAAAAGTCGGCTTCTATGCTGTACAGCCGCCCCTTTGTATCAACATCCAGCCAGCGTACAATTGCCTTCAGCCTTGATGCCAGGCTGCTTTCCCTGGATGAACGCCCCAATACCGTAACATGGTATCCTCGCTCCAGAAGGCCTGCCATCAAAAACGCGCCCAGGAATCCCGTGGCACCGGTCAGGACAACAGTGTTATTACACATACAACAGGTTCTCCTTCCTGCAGCATCCCCTATTTGCGATATACCGTACCTGCCTTACGGTGCCTGTTTTCTGGCAATATGTATCCAGCAATGCGCCGGCCTCATGCGTTGCCTGCCTTATCCTTAATACATCCTTGGGATCGTTGTGATCGAAGTAGTAATCATACTCAAAGATGCATCGTTTCCCGCCGTCGATGGGCGTCAGGAACCCAAAGCCGCTATTTAGACCCAACCTTTCGGCAATATCAAATAGCCCCTGCCGGATTTCCAGGATCAATTCGCCGTCCATGGGAAGGTAGCACACCAGCGCCACGCAAGGTTTTTCCCTTACGTACCGGGAGCTTTGTATTCTGAATGTATTCAAAAAGTTCAGGTCCGTCATCTCCGGCCTTGCGTACAGCTTCTCAAAAAAGGGACGAAGGTCCTCATCCACTTCCCTGGCGATCTGTTCGGGGGAGGGATCAAGCGCCACTTCTGCCAGTTCCTCAAATTGCCGGATGTGAAGATAGGAATACGGCTCATCGCTCATGAAACCACTCAGTATATCCAGCCAGCCGGCGGAGCGGAGCGAGGGCAAGCCCAGGGAAAGGGACCGAAATAATGGGGGGCCGATCAATGGCAGCCCCATTTGCCGTATAGCCCCCAGCGCGTAAGCATCCCCGATAAACAGCACAAGGTAGGGCATTTGAAGCTTATTCAAAAAAGCATCCCTTGCCTCACAGGCCAGCTTTTTGGTGGGAGCAATAAAGGTGGATATAAAGTCGATGCCAAGGATTCCAATGGCAAGGCCGATACGCCGAAGGGCGCATTCCCTTGCAAAATCCAGCGCCTTTTCAAAGGCATTAAATGGGATCAGCACCCCTTCTTCATCCTTTGCAACGGGATGAAGCTTCACGGTTGCCGACACGCATACGGCAAACGCATCCTGTTCACGAAGGGAATTCTGATACGAAAAAAGATTGGGGGCGTACAGATCGTTCAGCGTGAAAAAAGAGCCGTTCTTTGCCACAAATTCCGCATTGACGATATGATCGGCCGATACGCCGTACGCGGTGGAAAATGTGGAAAGCAGGCCGGATGTCATGATATTGGCGCATACAAGGGCCGCCGGCTCGGCGGTGATGACCCTAAGCCCCCGCTTGGATGCTGCCCGCTGAAGCTGGAAGGCGGAAACCCCCGGCCCCACTTTTACACACCAGTTCTTTTCCTCAAAATCAATGGCCTTCATGCGCGCAAGGTCCAGAACCGCGCCATCCGTGAATACCAGCCCGTGGCTGGATGCGCCGTTGCCCCGCACCACGTAGGGTATCCCCTCACAGTTGAGCAGCTTGATGACTTCGGATACCTCTTCCCTGGTTCCCGGCATGACAACGTATTGCGGCATCTTAAATTCCGTATGGGGGCAAAGGTCGTGATGATAGGCGATCCGAATCGCCGGGTCATTGGTGGCCCAGAAGCCGCCGACGATCTCTTGAAGGTCGGTAAGGACAGCATCCTCCTTCGTATGAACGATTTCACCGCCGCTTATTACATAAGCGTCCACATGGTCCTTTAGCGCTTTCATGACTTTTGAAGGGCGCAGCTCATGAACAAAGTAGCATTGATAATCACACTTGCCGCAAAGATCGCAGCTTTCCGCGATTTCAAGGCATTTTTCGGTGATGGGAACGGTATGATTTATAAGCGCCGCGTACAGGTCCATTCTGCCTTCGGGATAGAAGCTGACATACTGCTTTTGCCGCCCGGATGCGCATATGCCGCTTCCCAGAAAATCCACCTTGCACATGGCACAGTGCCTGCAATTCCCTGCCATTTTAAGCGCATCGTTTGTGGTTTCTTCCTTTTCAGGCGCCGCAGGCTCTTTCATACCGAATCCCCTCCTTTGGCATCTGCGTATCCCCTATCCCTTTACGTAAGGTTTGACCGCATATCCCATATACATCAGGCACGTATGCCTGCTTTCCTGAAGAAACAGCTTTTGCCCAAGCTCCTGATAGGAAATCAATCCCCTGACCCTTTTGCGCAGTGTTTTAAGCAATGTTGGAAACGAAGCGTTGGGCATGAGCCCAACGTGCTCGCAAAAGGCAAGATTGTTTGACGCAAGGATTTTCTGCAGTTCCTCCGGCTTCAAAAACATCTCCCAAACATGAAGGCCGGGCGGGGCAAAGGCCCACCGTTTCCAGTTTTGCGATATGTTGATCGCCACCCATTTGCTAAGGAGCGTGCGGTTGAACGTGTCGTAGCAAAAGTATCCCCCCGGCTTTAAAACACGGGAAATCTGCGAAATGACCTTCGGCACATCGCGCACGTGCTCCAGCACATCGCAGCAAAAAACGACGTCAAAAGAATGATCCGGGTAAGGGATTGCTTCGCCTATTCCTTTTTCATACCGAATGTCCAGGCCGCTTGTCTTTGCATGGCCGGCAGCGGCTTGGATGGACCGCCCGGATGGATCGATCCCGGTCACATCAAAACCCAGGCGCGCCATTTCTTCGCACAAAAAGCCGCCCCCGCAGCCGACTTCCAGAACCGACTTTCCCTGGGGGATCATGTGCCGCCCGGTGATCAATTTTCTTATGAAATACCCGATCCGCGCAGGGTTTACCGAGGATTGTATCAGGTAAAGCGGGGAGCCCGGCTGCCACCACCCGTCTCCGGCCGCATTGTAGTAATCATTGTCGATGCGATCGTATACGCCGCTTGCCGTTTTCTCCACCGAATCACTCCCCGCCCGCATAAAAGCGCTTCGCATTGTGCCGGCAATACGCATGGCATACCATGGAAATTTATTCAAATGTTCCTTCGATTATGCTTATGAAATGCTGTTTAGACTCCTCAGTTTGATTTGGGCAGAACAACCTCAAAGCAGCTTCCTTTGCCCGGCTCGCTTTCCACGGTGACAACACCATCATGGGCCTCCACGATGGATTTTACGATGGCAAGACCGATGCCGGCGCCACCTGTATTGCGGCTTCTGGACCTGTCGGTGCGGTAAAAGCGCTCAAAGATGAACGGCACTTCCTCCTTGGCGATTCCGATGCCGTTATCCGATACTCTCAGCACTGCGCTCCCCTCCGTTTCCAGCACCTCCATGGTGATATGCCCGCCTGTTTCCGTATATTTGATGGCGTTGGATAAAAGGTTCCACAGCACCTGGCTGATCCTGTCCTTATCCGCAAGAATCACAACCTGGCGGCCAAGGACATTCACATGCAGATCCTTGCTTTTGATTTCCGCCGCAAAAGAATCCGCCGCCTTTTGCGCAAGCTCCATGATATCGACCTGTGTTTTTGCAAGCTTCAAATCTTCCTGCTCCGCCTCGCTTAAGTTCGCGATGTCCCCCACCAGCTTTTCCATGCGGTCCATTTCGTCCCTGATGGTTTTCAGCTTATCCACCGACAGGTCCCATACGCCGTCGATCATGGCATCCATGTGCAATTGCACAACGGAAATAGGGGTGCGCAGCTCGTGGGAAATGTCCTCCGTCAGCTTCTTGCGAAGGCTGCCCTGCCTTTGCAGCACGCCGGCCAGGTGATTGATGGAGGACATGAGCAGGTGAAGCTCCCGGGTGTTGGCCTTTTCCCGGATGCGTACGCCATAGTGCCCATCCGATATCTGCTTTGCCGCATCCGCGGTCTTCAAAATGGGCTGGCTTAAGCGTTTGGCCAGCACGATCCCAACAGCGGCCGCCACCAAAAGGGAAAGTGCGCCCACGCCCAGCAAAACAATATTGAGGGCGCTCAAAAACAAATCGTCCTCTTCGGTCAGGAAAAACGGCCCATAGTACATGATGCTGGCCGTACCCAGCGCTTGTCCATCCCTTGTCATGGGAAGCACCTTGGAGGAGAAGCCGCCCTTCATTTGAGGATACTTCTTTGCCATCCGCATAAATATTTCATCCATAATCTTGGCGCACAGACCCATTTCATGGGCCTGGGCATCCCACAGAACACGGTTGTCCGCATCGTAAACCTTGATGACATAGCCGTCGTACAGTACGGACATGCCCAATGCATGGATGGCCGGTACGTCCCACGTGCCTGTACGGCTTACGTACTGCTGGCTGATGATGGTTGTGATCTCCTGTGTTTTCTGCTCCTGCCGCCGGGCTATATAGGATGTAAAGCGGTTCTCGATCAGCACGTTGGCCAGAAAACTGATGAGCCCCACCGTTACCAATACGACCAGCGCAAAGGCGGAAAACAGCCGTGTTTTTAAATTGTGTTTCAAGCCCTGCGCCCTCCTCACATTCAAAAAAATGACGTTGTCATTTTTTCGATCCCGCACGGTTTCCCTATATACCGGATGTGAATACCTTTCTCCGGCCTAACGGTAACCGATGCTCTGCGGGCGATTAATAATCGCCCCTACACCTGCATGGGTTTGTTGTCGCCTCTGCCGGGCATTTGGGAACCGATAGAAAAGCCAATTCCTCTTTGCAGCCGTAGGGGCGATTATCAATCGCCCGCCTGTTTAGGTTCATGATAACATCGCTTTTTCAAAATATCCGCCAATTGTTAATCAGTCCCCTGCCAGGCAGGGGACTGATCTGGTCTACCTCTATTTTACTTCATACCCCTGGTCTTCGATCTCATGCTTGATTTGCTCCAAAGTCGCCTTGCCTGGGTCATGCTCCACGGTCACAGTCTTGTCATTCAAGCTTACCGCGACGCTCTTCACGCCGGCCAGCGCCCCCACGGCCTGTTTGACCGCCTTTTCGCAATGGGAGCAGGACATGCCTTCCACTTTCAAAAGAACCGTTTCCATGTTTGTTTCCTCCTGTTACTTACTGCAAGCTGAAGGGTTTCAGGAATTTGTCCACCTCGATGGGCTTGTTGTTGGCGTCCATGGTACTGACCTTTGCGAATACCCAACCTTCCACTTTAGCAGGATCGACGCCGGCATCGATGAACACCTTGGGATCCAGAACGAACACGATGTCCTTGTCGTTGGTACTCATATCCTTCGCCCACTCAAAGGCGTTCCCGTTGCCCAGGTCCACCCCGTAATGATCCAGGGCGGCGTGGTACTTGACAGCATCCCGCTTGATCTCCACGATTTTCTTGAAGGACGCAAGTGGTGTCGCCTCACCGCTGTAGGTAATGGCCTGCGTTCCAAGCTTCGTGCCCACCATGAGCATGTTGTCATAAGCCATGCCGGCGGGAAGCTTATTAACGTCCAGCCCGGCGTTCACAAAGGGCGTCGCGTCCAGCTCCAGCATCACGTCATGAATGGGGCTCTTGCTGTAGTCCCAACTCCAAATGAACCGTACGCTGCCGTCCGGTGCTTTTAATGACCAGCCGCCATTCATTTCATCTTTCGATACCAGGCTTGTAGTAGCTCCCAGCATCTTTTCAAAGGAGTTGACAGATTCCGTACCCACCACATCCAGTGAGGTGCAGGAGGAGAGAATGAACAGACCAGCCAGGATAAGCGCCACCAATGTAAGCTTTTTTACCATATCCAGTTACCGTCCTTTTCTTTCACGAATGATTTCTGATGGCTTATTTATGATAGGGCTTGAATCTTTTCAGCCTCAGCGCATTGGTAAGTACCGAAACGGAGCTTAGCGCCATGGCCGCCGCCGCAATGACGGGGTTCAACAGCGGTCCGCCGAACAGGTGCAACAGCCCTGCCGCGACGGGGATGCCCAGCGTGTTGTACGCAAATGCCCAGAACAGGTTTTGCTTGATGTTTCGGATGGTGCTCTTGCTTAATTGGATGCCCGTGGGCACATCCATCAGGTCGCTCTTCATCAGCACGATATCGGCAGATTCCATAGCCACATCGGTACCGGAGCCGATGGCGATGCCTACGTCGGCCTGGGTCAGCGCGGGAGCGTCGTTGATGCCGTCGCCCACCATGGCCACTTTTCTGCCCTCGGCCTGCAGCTTTTTCACCTCGTTGGATTTATCCTGGGGCAGAACTTCAGCCAATACCCTGGTAATGCCCACCTGCTTGGCGATGGCTTCCGCGGTCTTGCGGTTATCGCCGGTGATCATGGCCACTTCGATGCCCATTTCGTTGAGCTTGGAAATAGCCTTGGCGCTGCTTTCCTTCACCACGTCGGCCACGGCAATGATGCCGGCAATCTTGCCATCCATGGCGATGTACATGGGCGTTTTGCCTTCGCCTGCCAGCCGGTTGGATTCCGATTCCAGTTCCTGCAAAGAGATGCCCCGTTCGTCCATCAGCTTTTTGTTGCCGATCAGCGTCTGGATGTTGTCAATGGTGACCTCGATGCCGTGGCCGGGGATGGCCGCAAACTGCCCAATAGGCAGGAAGGTAAGGCCCTCTTTTTCGGCTCCCCGCACGATGGCTGCGCCAAGGGGATGCTCCGACCCTTTTTCACCGGAAGCGGCCACTTGCAAAAGCCTTTCCCTGGCAGTGCCGCCTGCGGGGAGAATATCTGTCACCTCGGGCTTGCCTTCGGTGATGGTGCCGGTCTTGTCAAACACGATGGTGTTGATCTTGTGGGCAGTTTCCAGCGCTTCGCCGCCCTTGATGAGGATGCCGTATTCCGCGCCCTTGCCCGTGCCCACCATGATGGCCGTAGGCGTGGCCAGGCCCAGCGCGCAGGGGCAGGCGATGACCAGCACGGAAACAAACACTGTCAGCGCAAACGACAGGGACTCACCGCCCACCAGCCAGGCGCCAAAGACCAGGAGCGCAATCAGGCATACCACCGGCACAAAATATCCGGAAACGATGTCAGCCATCTTGGCGATAGGCGCCTTGGAACCCTGGGCGTCCTCCACCAGCTTGATGATCTGGGCCAGGGCCGTATCGGCCCCCACTTTTTTCGCCTCAAAGCGGATCACGCCGTTTGCGTTGATGGTGGCGGCAAATACCTTGTCGCCCGCCTTCTTGTCAATGGGCATGCTCTCGCCGGTGAGCATCGATTCATCCACGGTGGTAGCGCCTTCCAGTACCACGCCGTCCACGGGGATCTTTTCGCCGGGCTTTACCAGGATGACGTCGCCAATTTCCACTTCATCGATGGGCGTTTCCACTTCCTGGCCGTCATGAATTACAATGGCGGTCTTCGGGGCCAGGCCCATCAGCTTTTTGATGGCTTCCGACGTTCTGCCCTTGGACACGGCCTCCAGCGTTTTGCCCAGCATGATCAGGGTGATGATCACGCCGGCCGTTTCAAAATACAGCTTATCCACGGAGACAAATTGGCCAATGGCGATTTGATACGTGGAAAACAGGCTGTAGCCGATGGCGGCGGTGGTGCCGATGGCAATCAGGGAATCCATGTTGGGGCTGCGCTTTAAAAGTGCCTTGAAGCCCACCCGGTAGAACCTGTTGCCCGCGATTACGATGGGGATGGTCAGGAAGATCTCCACCAGCGCATACACCAGCGGGTATGTCATGGGATCAAGGAACTTGGGAACGGGAAGGTTTACCCAGGTGATCATGGGCGCCATGGCGATATATAACAGCGGAATGCCGAAGGTCGCCGATACGATGAACTTGACCCACATCATGCGGATCTCTTTTTCCTTGCGGAGCTTATCTTCATCCACCGTATTTTTTTCGGAGCTCAGCGCCTTGTAGCCCAGCTTTTCAATGCTCTGGCGGATGGCGGAAAGCCGCACCTTGCCGTTATCGTAGGTTACGGTGGCCTTCTCGGTAGCAAAGTTTACCGTTGCGCTTAGTACTCCCTCCAGCTTTGAAAGCGTCTTTTCAATCCGCTGGGCGCAGGCAGCGCAGGTCATGCCGCCGATAGGAATGGTCACGCTGCTGCTTGATGTCTCCTCTGCCACGCCGTAACCCGTTTTGATGATGGTATCCTTTATATTTGAACCGGTCAGCACCCCGGCGTCATATTCCACCGTCAGCTTCTCGGTGGCAAAGTTCACCGATGCTGCTGCCACGCCACCCAGCTTGCCTACCGCTTTTTCCACACGCTGGGCGCAGGCGGCGCAGGTCATGCCGGTGATTTTGATCGTTTCCTTGTTCATGGTTTATACAGCCTTTCCTTTCCTCGCCCGGACTATTAGCGCCGGGCTTATCTATTGTTACCGCTTCCAGTCGGCGAAGAGCGCCTTGGCTTTTTTCAGCAGTTCCGCCGGGACGGTGATGGTGTTTTCATCCACGATCTTTTCTTCCTCAAGGATCGGCACCGGGTTGCAGCCGCCTTTCACCTTTTCCACATCGCTTGTGCGGAAGCGGTTGCCGCAGTTCTGGCAAACCAGTACGCTTCCTTCCTGCACGTAATATCCCCGGCCTGAGTCATAACAAACCTGACAGGTATTAAAAGCTGTGCGGATGGTGCCATCCGGCGCTTTCACCGCCAGCACCTCCATTTTTACGCCGTCCACCTCCGCAGGATAGAAGGTAGCCGTCTCGCTGACATCCTTGATATTGATCACCACATCGCCGCTTTGGGCGGCGGGAGCTTCTGTTGCAGTGGCGGGAGTGTTTGCTTGAGCCACGGCCGTTCCCGGCTGCGCGGCGGGCTGGGCGGCGGGAGCGCCGGGCTGTATGGCCAGCACCACGACCAGGATCACAACGGCCAGGGCCGCGACCCCCGAAATGTAAACCACCGGCTTTTTGGTTTTCTTGGGCGCCGGCTTTTTGCTGTTCTTGTTTGTGTAGGGCATTGTAAAACATCCTTCCTTTTATATTTGCCTTATGCCTTATTCATGATACAAAAGTGCCCAACGCACTTATAGGAGCCTGCCGATGGTTGCCACCAGTTCGTCCACCACATCGTCTTCGCCGCTGCGGATCTTATCCACCAGGCATCCGTGAATGTGGTTTTCCAGCACCATCTTGCTGATAGAGGTCAGGGCCGACCGAACGGCGGCGATCTGGTTGAGGACGTCGTCGCAGTACACGTCTTTCTCCACCATCCCCTTGATGCCGCGCACCTGCCCTTCCACACAGTTGAGCCGCCGGAGCAGCGAGGAACGCAGCTTCTCCTCCCGGACCGTCGTCCTTTGCGCACAATGAGGGCACATGGGCGTTTCTTCCGCCAAAGCATCCTCCGGTTGAACATCTTCCCATTGCTCGTTTGCCAAGATACCGCCTCCTCCTAGGTTCGGAGTAATACCATACCCCCCTGGGGTGTATCGCCAGTATAGATGCATATCTTTCGCTTGTCAAGAGGGAAATAAAATAAATTCGCACGAACCATTCCAATGAACAAAGAACATTGAACAATGAATAGTGAACAGTAAAAAGTATGTTATTCCATATTAATGGCAGCTGGGAAACGCTGCGCTATCCTGGCTTACATCCCAGAAAACAGGGGTATACTGCCGGACCTCCTGCCGGATCTGGTCAAGGTCCACGTTTTTCAGGTCGTCGACCACCTTCACATACCCAAAGTAGGAAGCGTCCGCTGTGGAAAAGTCAAAGTCCCCCTCGGGCACCAATGTAATCTCATTGTCCCCGTCATTCACATCGATCTGCGCGTAGTATTGGGGGAACAAAAGGACGCTGCTGCCGCCGCTTGGATTTACAGCATTGATCACCCATTCCGTTTCAACCCCGTTTTGCATGACCACCACGGCGGGGGTAAACCCGCTTCCGTCTATGGTGATTTCCGCATACTGTACGCCATCCTCAATCCGGGCCATGGCGATCTCCTCCGTGGGAATACGGTACGCAGCTTCATTATTATTAGGTAAAGGTGCTGGTGTACTGGCGTTGTTGATATCATCCACCACCGTGATCTGGCTTCTGATCATGCCCATCCAGCAGCTATAGGGAACAACGCCGCTATCCGTAGGCGTAAATTCGATCACGTTGTCGCCGATGGACAACTGCATCTCCTTATTGTATTTGGGGATGATGATCCTGTTGTTGCAGCCGTTGATGTCGCCGTCTTCCGCCTGAATGATCCACTGGACGGGGATGCCCTTTTGCACGGTGATGGGCTCATACCGCCCGGAGGAAAGACCGGTGGTTATATACTGAATGCCATCCTTCACCTGGGCAATATTCCCGCTTTTTGCATCGCCGCTGGCGGAAGGGAGCGCAATGCCGGAAAGGCTCATGCCGCTTGAGAACATGAAAACGCCAAGCATCGTAACCAGCACGGCGCTGACGCGCATCATCCGGTGGGTGAACTTCTTGCTCAAAATGGAGCTGAGCGCGCCCAGGCCGAACATCAGCGGCACGGTGCCCAGGCTGAACAAAAGCATCGACAGCGCGCCACTGAGCGGGCTGCCCGTGGACAATGCATACAATTGCATGGCCTGCAAAGGTCCGCAGGGCATCAACCCGTTTAAAAGCCCCACATACAGGGGGCTGTTGCTGCGCCCTTTTTCCCGGTTGATTTTCCGTGCAAAGATTTTGGGCATCCTTGGGTTCAGCTTTTTGAGCCAGGGGAAGAGATTGAGCATGTTCAGCCCCATGATGACCATGAACACCCCGGCAGCCAGCTGCACGACGCCCTTGAGCGCGCCGGAAAAGCTGACCACAGAGCCGATGGCGCCCACGATCCCGCCGACAATTGTATACGAAATGACCCTGCCGGCGTTGTACAAAAGGCTGGGCCGGATGGTAGACCACTTCCCGCTGCCCGCAACATCCTTCCCCTGGGGAACACACTGGGACAAGCCGATGCCCCCGCACATGGCCACGCAATGCACGGAAGTCAAAAGCCCGATCACAAACAGCATGCCATAGCCCATGTTCTTTTCCGCCTGGGGAAAGGCATTGAAAATATTCAGGACGCCCAGGCGGCTTACGATCATGTAAAGCGCAAATAGCACGATAGCAACGCCCAGCGTCTTTGTGATGTCTGCCTTGGGACCGGCGGTACGCACGGCGCTTTTGACCTTGTAGTCCATCCGCTCGATGATTTCTGTAATGCCCTCCAGCGTGACAGCCTGACTGTCATATGTAAGGACGGCTGTCCCGCCGGAATAGCTTACCTTTGCAGTAAGAATGCCGGGCGTATTTTGAAGCTTGCGCTCAATCCTGTTTTCGCAGCTTACGCAAGTCATTCCGTCGATCTTCAGCGTTTTTTTGACGATTTTGGAGGTTGCCGTAGCGCTCTCCCCTTTCTTTTCATGTACTGACCCCATGCTACAGCAGCTTTTTGGAGATTTGATGGAGAACGCAACTTTTTCTTTTGGTTTTCACAGAATATTTTGGTCAATGTTTTTGCGTATCCTTATAAAATGCGTGAAAAGGTCCCTGTTGACAATGCAAAATGTCTTGCGTATAATGCCCATATACCCACAGGGGGTATGTTATCCGGACGAAGCAAGGGGGAAGCGGTAATGGACATGAATGTTACGAAAACGGGCTGCTGCGATACAAAAGAGAGCGGCGGAAGAATGACATCCCGGGAGTTAAAGCTGAAATCCGGCCTTGTATCAAGGCTGAACCGGGTGGAGGGCCAGGTTCGCGGCATCAAAGGCATGATTGAGAAGGATGTCTACTGCGATGACGTATTGACTCAAATTGCCGCGGTACAATCGGCGCTGAATTCCATCGGCAAGCTGGTTTTGGAAAACCATATCAAGGGTTGCCTGGTGGAGAAAATCAGGGGCGGCGAAGACGAGATTGTAGATGAGCTGCTGGTCACCATCGGCAGGCTGCTGTAATATCATTCGATACCGTCTATGCAGTTAGTATAAAAAAACGCAATGTGAAAGGAGGTTAGTTATGGAAAAGCAAGGAAACAAAAAGAGGAAATACCTGATGGCGCTTTGCGTGATTGCGCCTATAACAGCGATGCTGATACTTATACTGAATCGTTCCGGTGTGATAAACATTGGCAGTTATTTGCCTGCCGTTATGCTTCTCCTTTGCCCGCTGTCGCATTTGCTGATGATGCCCCTGATGCACAAGGCCATGGATAAAGGGCACAATTCGGAAGAAAGCCACCACAAACCCAGGTGTCATTAATCCATTTAGACGAGGAGAATTCCCCATGGTAATAGATGATGAAAGAAGACAAAGGAGAAAGCGCCGCACCCTCAGGGTAAAGTTTGTCATTGCGGCTGCATTTTGCCTGCCGCTTTTATACCTGGCGATCGTACCCATGCTCTGGTGGCTGACCATCCCCTATCCCAGCATGCTTGAGCCAATGCAGTATCCCTTGTCGCTTGCGCTGGTACAAATTGTGTTGACGCTGCCAATCATCCTGGCTGGTTACAGGTTCTTTTTTGCCGGCCTCAAAGCTCTCTTTCAAAGAAGCCCCAACATGGATACGCTGATTGCCATCGGATCGCTTACATCCTTCGGTTATAGCCTGTACTCCACCTATCAGATTTACATAGGCAATTTCGGCGCTTCCGATAGGTTGTACTTTGCATCAGCCGGCGCAATCATTACCCTTTCCCTGCTGGGCAGAATGCGGGAGGCGTCAACACAAGGCAAGGTTAGAAAGTTCATCAAAAAGGTTGCAGGGAAAGATTCAAATATTGCCGCGTGGGAAGCTAATCCGTCCAAAATGCGTCCCGTGCCTTGGACGGATACCGTATCAGGGTACTATGTACCCATCCTAGGCACGCTTGCGGTCATTGCAACCGGAGCGTGGCTGATGGGCGGCCAGAATAGTACGTTTGCACTGTCTGTCCTCCTCTCTGTCCTCATCATTGCATGCCCGGGAAGCCTTGGTATTGCCGCCCCTGCCGCTGCTTGCATAAGCGCCAGAAGAGGCATAAAGCATGGGATACTCATCAAAGGAACAGAAGCCTTTGAAGCGGCGGGCAATATCGATACGGTTGTGCTAGGCGAATCGGATATAATTTGCGATGTCATGACCAGGGAAGCGGATGTTGTACCCGCGCACACCGTAAAGGAAAGCAGCAAAAAAACCATTCAAATGCTTAAGTCCATGGGCATAGAAGTAGTGATGGTGACAGGCGATGATATAAAGACCGCCGAAACCGTCGCACAGCAGGCAGGTGTTTCAAGGCTCCTTGCCGGTATACCGCCGCAAGACAGTATACATGCGGTGAAAAGCTTACAAACCGAAGGGAAGAAAGTGGCTGTGGTGGGCAGCAGCGCAAGCGACGCGCCGGCCCTTTTGCAAGCCGATGCCGGCATCGTCGTTGGCCTATCTGCGGATAAGGCCATAGCAGCTTCTGATATTGTGCTCACGGGCAATGACCTTACAAATGTGGCAGCAGCCATACAATTATGCAGGAAAACGGTACGCATCTTAAGGGGTAATCTGTTCTGGGCATTTGCCTATCATGTAATCGGCATTCCGGTTGCGGCAGGCCTGCTCGATCTTTTTGGCGGCCCCCTTATGAACCCGGTACTTGCGATGGCTGCCATAATCCTTGGTACCGTATCGGTTGTTGGGAACACACTCAGGCTAAAAAAGAAATGAAAAAAAACTTGTGAGAACATAAATCTCCATCAAATCTTCATGATACACAGGCATAATGTCCTCAGATGAACGCAAGTACGGGTATGGACACATACTCAAAGGCGGTCATCGCAAGTGGTGAAAAGGGGGTGTTTTATCCTCCATATACCCTACCTTGGTATAGTATTATAGGCTGGAAGGTGCAAGATCGATGAGCAATGTCAAGCGGTTTTTTAGTGCCATGATGATGGTGACTGTATTAATGGTCGTTCTGGTGGTGTTTTCTATCGGCTACAAGACCTTTTTTGTAGACGCGGGCCATTCCGCCATGGGCAAAAATGAATCCGCTTCCCATACGCAAGCAGCGGCGCAGACACAAGCGACAGAACAGACGCAAGCTGCGGCCAATACGCAAACAATGGCGCAGCAGCAATACACCGGCACGCCTGCGTTCAGCCCCAAAGGCGATATACAAAAGAACAAGGAAACGCTGGAGGGGATCATTGCAAAGCTGAATGATACAATGCAGTACCTTACAATGGAGCCCGTAACAACCGGCAAAACCGAAAACAGTGAAACAGTAAGCGAAGATACACGTGACGAAGATGCGCAAGCGCAGACCGTTTCCATGCAGGATATGGGGCTTAGGTACGATGCGGAAAAAATGGCAAAGCTTCACTCCGGTATGTACAAGATCGCCGTTGGGACCGCCATGCTGAATAAGCTTAGTGACAATCTTTTAGGCCAGATAAAAGCTACTGATCAGAACATAACCGGCACCGCGCAGTATTATTCCAGCCTGTATGACCAAGCTGTTGAAAACAAAGCGCTGTTAACAAATGCGCTCACTCATATGAGTGACGCCGCGAGCCTTTTGAACCTGAACCCCTATGTTTCGGAGAACGGCATTCCCTATGACAGTGAAAGGATGACCAAGCTCCACCAGAGTGTTTTGAATCTGGCCGAGGGCCTGGCTGCGGCAAGCATGCTGGAAAGCAGCTTAGCACAGCAAGCGGAGAACTATGCTTCCTATGTGTATATCCCAACAAATCCTGCAATTCCGGCCAATGGAATGCCAGCTGATGCAGCAACGGGAAGCCATACCGCCACAGCGCAAAGTACCGGTGCATTTGACAGCCTGAGTATGGATTACATCGCAGGTTTACTGCCATACGCTTTCGGAGCATTTTTTCTCCTGGGCATGATTGGCTATATCCTGAATCAGGCAAAATCCCGCTCAAAAACAGAAATCACCGATGTAAAGCCGGGAGAGGCGAACTGAAGATTTGGACAGGACTTTTAACCCGGGAAGGAGGTGATTTACATGTGGGGCGCGATAAAGAAAAATCCTCTCTTAAAAGCTGTGGCGATCTTATTCCTGGGGACAATCGGTTTCTCTTTACTCCTCAAATGGATGCCTGGTTAGGACAAGTTAAGCAATCGGGTTTTCTATTCCAAATGGTTTACATGAATAACGGATCGGAGGAAAGGTTATATGCCTAATTCATTCAAGAATGATCCTGTCATTAGAACGATCGGAATAATCGTTCTCGTTACACTTTGCGTCGGACTCGTATTCTTCCTGTTCGGCAGGCCGGCTGGATATGGCATGTACGGATACGGCCATATGGACGGCTTCGGCGGAAATTACGGCATGATGGAAGGGTATGCCGGCGGACAGGGCGGGATTTATTTCGGAAACATACTCTCCACCCTGTTCCATCTTCTGATGGGCCTGTCTGTTCTGGGATTGGTGGTTGGCCTGGGCGTATATCTGTATCAGCTGATTGCAAAGCGCGGCAATAACAACACGCCTGTTCCTGTAAGTGGCACAGTCACAAACGCCACATGCGCTCATTGCAACGCGAAAATCCCGGGCGATGCAGCGTTTTGCCCTGCTTGCGGAACAAAAGTAAAGCAAGCTGAATGACAGTAACCTAGCACGCCGCTTAGCGCCAAGGTGCAAGCTGCCCAACCTGTCATTCATAAAAAATCACGAAAAGCGAGGTTAGGATAATGCACAAGCGATTCGATTTTATTATGCACTGGCTTTGGGCAATAGTTTGGTCGCTTCTGGCGCTAAGCGGTTTTTCCATGGTAGGCGCCAAATATGGCTGGCTGTTAAGCTATAACTATGCTCTGGCAATCAACGTACACAGAGTGATGGCGGCAATATTCGTAATGCTGACATTCATCTCCATCGTATACGAGATAGGAAGGGCTGTAAAGAAGAAAACGCAAAAGCTCCCCTGGTTCATTATTGGACGCAGCGGATATCAGCTTTTCACCTTTATTACAACGCTCATCCTTATCATCACCGGCGCCATCATCTGGGTGTGCTCGGAGCTTGATATCAAGGTGGCTACCATTGCTCTTTGGATTCACGAATACATCTCGTATCTTACCTTGGCCAGCGTAATCTGGCACATTTACAAAAAGAGCCACGCGCTCATTGTAAACAAGGGGAAGGCAAAGCAGGCGGAGCAGGGAGCGAGGTGAAGGGAATGATGCAAAAACCCTGGTTTAAAGGCTTCATTTGGACGATGACCACGTTCTTTTTCTTCCTTGCATCAGGTGTCCTGATCTCCATCTTCAGGCCCGGACCCACGCAAAGCGAAGTCATGCTGTTTATGGAAAGCATGATGAGCGCCATGGATACATCCCTGATGGGGCTGGCCATGGGTATAAAGCATGATGCATCACTTCAAAGGGTCATCACCATCTCCGTCTTCCTTACCGCTCCGATGGTGTTAACCGGCGTTCTTGTTGGCATTGCGATAAGGCTTAGGCAGCAGGGGGACAAAAAATGTTCGACAAGAAAAAGCTGAATTTCTGGCGATTGTCTCTCGGGTTTATGGGCCTTACGCTGATTACGCTGATGTTTCTGTGGAGCGGTCCGCAAGCGCCAAAGGCACAGATGATGACGGACAGCATGGGAAAAATGATGACGGAAATGCATACGAATAATCTTACTATATATGATTTTTTCGTAAACAGCATTCCTTCAGAGCATCAGACGGGAGAAGCTGAAAACCATCATGAAGATGCACCGGCCATGATGCGTGCAGTCAATTTCTGGACAACCGCAATCGTCTTCCTGCTGTTGCCGCTTATCCTGGGAGGCGCCATCGTGTTGGCAATTGTTTGGTTCAAGTAGCAAGTAGAAGGGATGGTCTATCGTGAATGCTTTGGGATCTATCAGCCAGATCTATATGCTGGTATTGTTGATCCTTCTGGTCTTGGGAACAGGGTTCGCAATTTGGCGGTTTATTTCTTTCCTCATGGAGCGAAAAGCCCCCAAAGATGAACCCGGCAAAAAGAAAACCGAAATTGTATCAAAATCATCCACCGGGATGGTGGAGACGCCTATAAAACAGAATGGAGGTCTTTTCATGAAAAGAAACGGATGGCTGAATCTAGCGGCGTTTTCTCTGGCCGGCCTGCTGGTAAGCGTAGTCTTCATGGGATTCATGTATGCCAGGAACAACAATGCAACACATGCAGCCGGCGGCAATAACAACAATCATCAGGCCGTACAGGCGCAAGGCGGCATGAACGTGTATACCCCCATGGGGAATGTGCAAATGCAGGGCGCGATGTACGGGAATAATACCTATCAGCAGCAGCTCAACCAGATGCAGCAGCAGATGGCCCAAATGCAGCAGCAATACGGCATGAATGGCATGGGCAGCATGATGGATGACATGATGACCAAAATGGATTCCATGATGAGCATGATGAACAGCTCAAACAACATGAACGGCATGAATAACGGCATGAACAACATGGGCGGTTCTAACAACATGCAGAGCATGATGAATGACATGATGGCCAAAATGGATACCATGATGGGCATGATGAACGGTTCGAACAATATGAACGGCATGAACAATATGTATGGTTCCGGCAACATGAATGGCATGAACAACATGGGCGGCATGAACAACATGAATGGCATGAACAACATGGGCGGCATGATGGATAACATGATGGGCATGATGGACGACATGATGAGCATGATGAACAACATGCAGCAGCAAAACAGCAGCATGGGTATGCCTATGATGTAAAGGTACTGAAGTTCCTGCAAATAGGTTCCCTGCGATCAATAAAAGATCGAATAAGCCGTGTTTGAGACTTTGTCTTAAGCACGGCTTATTTTTTCCTAATTTATAGGCATGAACGAATGAACGGAAAGCAATCCTGAAAAAATAAAAGGGACTCAAAAAGGAGGTTGTTATCATGGGGATCGTAACTCATACGACTGACAAATACCAAAAATGTATCGACGCCTGCACCCGCTGCGCGCAAGCATGCCACGAATGCGTCGGAATGTGCCTGAACGAGCCGGATGTAAAGGCAAGAAAGCAATGCATCAGCATGCTAATGGAATGTGCCTGTATCTGCACGGAAGCAAGCGGGTTCATGGCGATGGACGCGCAACACGCGAAGGAGCTTTGCACACTGTGCGCAACAATCTGCGACAAGTGCGCGCAGGACTGCCAGATGTTCAAGGATGATCATTGTGTAAAATGCGCAAACGAATGCAAGGCATGCGCCAATGAATGCAGGATGATGGCGCAAGGCAAGCCGGCCGGTACGGGTGCTCACCCGGCTTATGCGTGAAGAATAACCGAGTAGGAGGCTGGCCGCCTAACGGCCAGCCGGCCTCTCACACCACCGTGCGTACCGCTTAGTACACGGCGGTTCAATAGGTTGTGTGCAGTGCCTCGGAGCGTTTGGATTTGTCGTCATATCCGAGGGCTACGAGGTATTCGTTCGTTAATGACACGTGCAGAATGTGGCTGGGTCAGGGCATCATTGCAATCATTGAAAAGAGGCAGGAATTTGCTTTACCTTGTCACACTGGTTATCTTCTTGATTTGGGCCATTTACGTAATCAGGAAAGGATGCATGACGTGGCATACTATACTCAGCATTTATTTTGTCACTGTTTTTGTTGTTGATTTTGGTGATGTCCCCTGTGGATACTGGTTTCATTTCTACGATCTTGAGGTTCATTTATTAAGTAATCTGGACGTCGGGCACTATCTGGGAATTATTTTTTCAGATGGGTTAATATTTCCTCTTATTGCAATAGTTTTTTGTTATTATACAGCACGGCATCATCATCCATGGATTTTAAGTTTCATTTTTGCATTCATGCTGGGAATCATAGAATTCGTCTATGTAAAACTTGGTTTCATGGTATATCATTACTGGTTTTATTGGACAACTGCTGTCCTTGCCTTCTTAACACTTAGAGTATTGGCCTGTTTCTCAGCGCGATTTATCGACTATACGCCACCGGTTTCATATAGGTTTCGACTTCTTTGCGCCATTTACGTTATTTCTGAGTGGCCAGGAGCAATATTGGGAGGAGCCATGCGCTTATATCAATACAAACCTTATATTTTCACGAATGAAACCGCAAACGATCGGTTTATAGCAATGATTCTGGCTACAATAATGGGAGCAACTGCTGCTGTTCTTATAAAAAAGATTCCGAAAAAATATAGAATCATCCTGTTTTTGGGGCTGGGAGTAAGTTCAAGCATTTTTGCCTCATGGATGCATTGGTCAGGATTGTTGCAATATAAACATTGGAATAGTTACTTTACCATCATTCGGTATATGATGCCATACCTGATTGTTTATCTATATGACCGTTGGGAATCATGCTATATAAAAAAGTTGTGAACATATTATCACTTATACAGGATAAGAACACATGTGAGTCAAGCGCAGGTGGAACAATGAAGGCCCTCCCTACACAGGCGCGAGGTTATCGGCAGCAATGGAAACCGTGAAAGGCTGCATTGGAAGATTCTTGTTTTTGGTGTTTTTAGTGTTTATAGTGTACCGGCATATATTTATATGCAGAAGGCAGAAAATCATACACACACTGTTTCAAAACCCAAGCATAGCACCAAAAACGGTATTATATTAATTATATAATATAATTATTATTCTAATCCTTTCTATATAGATTATATAATATCACATCAAACATATGCACCTCCACTAAAAACACTAAAAACACTAAAAATACTAAAAAGGGTAGAACTGAACACTTGATGATCCTGAACGGCCTGTACCGGCACATCCGCAAACCTTTCCTTAAGTCAAAAAAGATCGGCCGCATCTCAGATGCGGCCGCGATTGTGGAAAATATCCTGCATGTGAAGCCGATTTTAAAAGGCGATGGAAGGGGTAAAATGGTGCGCACAGGGAATGTCCCTTGGGATCAATGGCATTCCGCAGGCGCCTCCTCCTCCTGGGTATCATCCCCGGCACCGCTGTTCTTTGAGCCGCTGTTTGATCTTTTGGGCTTGGGCGTTGCCTCCGCCAAAAGCTTCTCCGCCTCTTCATTGGAAATCTCATCAATCAGATCGCCCCGTACAAAACCCACCTTGCCGCCCGCCTCCACATGATACCACATGCCTTCGGAACCTTCTACCGTGCCAAGAATGCTAACCACGGTTCCCTTGGAAAGCGTGGCCGCCCTGCCGGCCTTTGTGGATGCTTCCTTTCGCATATTGACGCTGGTTTGAATCACCACTCCCGAGGCCTCATGTTCCGCTTGAATCGCGGTGCCATCGGATGTAAAGGTGACGATCCCGTTCTTTGAGGGTTGCAATATCTGGATACCGGAATCCGAAAGGCTTGTAAGCGCATCTGCTTGAGCTTCCCCGCTTATGACCGCCCACAAGGGCGATACATTATCCAAAATCGCCTGGGGAAGAACGCCGCCTGCGCTCAGCACATCGGCATGAAGCTCCGTCCCGCTTTCAGGCAAAACGCCTTCACCCAAAGCGCCAGCATCCGGCAGGAACAGGAAGACATGCTCCCCATATTCCACGCGCAGCGCAAGATAAGGCGCAGCCCCCTCCGACTGGCCGCTTGGCTTTACAACGGTTATCTTTGCGTTTCCCACATCCATCCGGTCGCCCGGCACGGGCGTGACAACCTTTGCTCCGGAGGCCTGTATATCCGCAAGCGCTTGATCATCCGTTTGCTCCCCCGGCAGCCACAGGGTACCGGTTTCATACTTGTCCAGCACAGCACCTATTCCGCCGATGTAATCCTCCTTAAGCTGGGTACTTGCCAACAAGTCGATCTTCTGTATATCGAAATCGGCAAGATCGGTTAAAAGCACATCTGTGTCAGCCTCCGCCCCCGCGCCTAACAGCATGGTTTGCCCATCGGCCTGCAAAAGCGCGGTTCCGCCCGCCTCCGTACCAAAGAAAGTGACGCGGAGGGAAGCCAGCGCCGAGTATGGGATAAAAATACATAGAAGGATCAGGCATAATAGAAGCCAAAATGATTTTGACCGCATAACAGTGTACCTCCTTAACGGTATTAAAGATGGAACGTATATAGATGCCAATATCATGCCAGTTATATTTTGGTAAGGTTCGCCTGGGATAAAAACTGCCTTGTGCGCTCCTTTTGAGGGTGCTCAAAAATCTCAGCCGGCGGGCCGTCCTCCAGGATCAGACCTTCATCCAGGAACAATACCCTGCTGGCCACGCTGCGCACAAAGCGCATTTCATGGGAAACCACTACCATCGTCATGCCCTCAGCGGCGATCCGGTTCATCACAGCCAGCACCTCACCTACCCATTCCGGGTCCAGGGCGCTGGTGGGCTCGTCAAAGAGCATCACCTTGGGCTCCACCGCCAGGGCCCTGGCGATGCCGACCCGCTGCTGCTGCCCGCCGGACAGCCTTGAGGGGTATTCATCGCGCTTGTCGCTTAGGCCCACCCGGCTTAAGAGCCCCAGCCCAATTTCCTCCGCCTGCTTCCGGGAGAGCTTCTTCACCTGGATCAGGCTTTCCGTCACGTTTTCCAAGGCCGTTTTGTTGCGGAACAGGTTGTAATGCTGGAACACCATGGCACTTTGAGCCCGAAGGTTCAATATATCCTTCTTCGTGGCCTTGCCGGCATGTATTGTTTGCCCGGCCAGTGTGATCTCCCCGGCGTCGGGCTTTTCCAGCCAGTTGAGCATGCGTAAAAGCGTGGTCTTTCCGGCGCCGCTGGGGCCGATGAGGGTGACCACTTCGCCCTTTTCAATGTTCAGGTCGATGCCGCGCAGCACCTTCACCTGCCCGTAGGCTTTTTTTAAGCCGTGCACCTCAATCATTTCACCAGCCTCCTTTCATAGCGGCGCATCCGCTTTTCAATCTGGGCCAACGCCTGCTCGATGAGGATGCATATCCCCCAATACAGGAAGGAGACTACCACGTACACCTCAAAAAAGCGGAAGGACCGGGAACCCACCAATTTGGCCTGGGCCATCATATCCACCACCGAGATGCTGAAGGCCAGGGAGGTTTCCTTTACCATGGAAATCAGGCTGTTGCCCAGGGGCGGCAGCGCCACGGTAAACGCCTGGGGAAGGATGATGCGGACCATGGCCTGCCTTGTGGTCATGTTCACGCTGTAGCAGGCCTCCATTTGCCCCGCGTCCACCGATAGCATGGCGCTGCGGATGGTTTCGGACATGTATGCCCCGCAGTTTAGGGAAAACGCCACCGCCGCGAACACCAGCCTTGGGATGCCGTTAACGTTAAAGGATGTACCCCAACTGGCATTGATGCCCTCCAGCAAAATGGGGATGCCGTAATAGACCAGAAAAAGCTGCACCAGCATGGGCGTGCCCCGGATGAAGGATACATATACCTTGCACAGGGGCGAGAGCACCCGCACGCGGAAATAGCGCGCCAAAGCCACCAGAAAACCGAGGATGAGCCCCAGCCCCGCAGACAAAAAAGCAAGCCCCAACGTCAGCGGCAGATAGGGCAGGATTTGCGGAACCGTGGACAGCATGTATTTAGGATCAAATATATTCCCCATGACAACCCACCTTACGAAGGATTAATACACCAAACCGGGCAGGAAACAATATCTTCCTGCCCGGATGAAACCGATGGCTTTTTTGATTACTTCTTCTGTGCATCCAGGATGGCCTGTACGGATTCCAAGGTGGAATAATCCGCGCCCAGATACTTTGTAGACAATTCGCCAAGGGTACCGTTTTCAACTAGCGTCTTCAAGGCCGCATCCACCAGGGGCTTGATTTCGTTGCTTGTCTCGCTCTTGGAGAAGAGCAGGTACTGCTCGGTGATGCCGGTATCGTCGATCAGAGTATATTCCAGGTCCAGCTTCAATTCATCGGCAATCAGCTTGGTGGTGACTTCGCTATTGATGGTGGCATCTACCCGGCCGGTGACGATGTCCTGCAGAACCAGGGAGATATTGCCTTCCGTATAGGAGATGTTGATGGGGTTTCCATTCTTGGCATTGTATTCTTCCAGCCAGGTGGTGTTGTAGCTGCCGACGCCGGCGGCCACGGTCTTGCCGTGCAGGTCGGTAATGCCCCCCAAGTCGGTGCGTCCGGCCTTGAAGATGATGGAGTTGCCGGCAAAGGAATAGGGCAGCTCGGAGAACTGGTACTTTTCCTCACGGGCGGGGTTCTTATTGATCTGGTTGGCGATCAGGTCAAACTTGCCGGATTCCAGCGCCACAAAGATGGAATCCCAGGCGGTGGGCACGAACTCAAATGTAACTTCGGGGATCAGTTCATCGATGGCGCGGATCACGGCCACGTCATACCCGTCGATCTCACCATCTTCCGTGGTGTAGTTGAAGGGAGGATACGCGGCCTCGGTACCCACGGATACCACTTTGGGTTCTTGGGCAAACGCGGCGGAAACGGACAGCGTCAGGGCGGCTGCCAGCAAAAGGGCGAATATTTTTTGCAAATGCTTCATGGAAGTCTCTCCTTATAATTCATATATTGTTGGGACCCATATAGCGCTTCAACAGCAACAACACATTTGCCGGCACATTCGCAAGCCGAAGCGATCACGTTTCTCCCGTTTTTCCAGGGTGACAGGCGTGCGCATCTTGTTACCACCCTTCCCGTTCATACCGTCCGGTACCTGAATTTCCTAATTCCTATATGTTTTATATGGAATTGGATTGTGCCTATCATACTATCCCCCTTCCCCTTTGTCAAGAGGGAGATGAAAAAATAAGATGCGCCCTCCGTATTTCCAAGCGAAAGGCACATCAATGCCATCTTGCATCATGAATACCCTAGCATATTGATCACCGGTGCAAACGGGCGATTGATAATCGCCCCCACGCCGTATAGAGAAAGTTGGTGCCCCACCCGGCTGGCAATGTCCCGGCAGAGGCAGCAACAAACTCCATACGGATGTACCGGTGCTACATTGCAAATAACTGAATATCCTTATATGAAGGAAAACATGCCCATGGGCGAATAAAAACAAACGGGAGTGGTATGAATGAAACGGACTCTTATCAAGGCATTGTTTCTTTGCCTGCTTCTTGCGTGCGTATGCTATCCGCTGCTTGTGCTGGCGGAGACGGCCGGCGCCATCGGAACGAACGTCACGGATTACTTAAAGCCCGAGGAGTTTGCCGCCTTTGCCGGACAGGTAACTTTTGTGGTGCTGGTGGTGCAGTTCATCAAGCTGCCCATCGACATAAAGATTGGTAAGGTCCGGACAGAGTACATCGTGTATGCGGTGGCCGTGATCGCGCAGGTATTGGCGCAATTCCTGCTGTATGGGCTGAACAGCTTCACATGGGCGTACATCCCCAAATGCATCGCATATGCCTTCCTGGTGGCGGTAGTAGCCAAGGAAGTGTACAACAAGGCCATTGGAAATGTGGAGGCAAGGAAGGCCGCACTGAATGAAAAGGCACAGGAGCCGGCCGGTATGGATGGATAACGCAAAAAACAGGGAGCGGCATCTGCCGTTCCCCGGTTGCATTTTTGAGGCTTAAAGGAGAAATGCCTATGAGACATTTTATATCAAAGGAACTTCCGGAAGCTTCCTGTTGATGATTCCGCCGATGGTATGTGGGGAATCGATAATAGCCTATGCGGTCTTAAAAGAAATGGTTCATGTCAATTTCATGAAATAGGTGCAGGAAGCTAGCTATTTGGAACGTTATGAATGAACTTTGATTCCCGGCTTAAAACAATGGAAAGATATTTGACTTAGACGGGCCCGGTGGAATCCCGCACCACAAGCTTGGGCAGCACGCTCTCGCAATGCAGGGGCAGCCCCTGCAAAAGGGCGTTCATCATGCCGCAGGCCACCTGGCCGATGCGGTAAAAATCCTGGAAAACGGTAGTCAGCGCCGGCGAAACGGCGGCGGACAGGGGAGAATCGTCATACCCCACCACGGACATATCCCGGGGCACCCGCTTGCCTTTTGCCTTAAGCTGACGGATGAGAGCGATGGCGGTTATGTCGCAGGCGCAAAAGACCGCGGTCACGCCCTTTTGGATAAACAGTTCCGCAGCCTCCTCGGCTCCGGCCTCCGCAAAGTCTCCCCACAGCTCAAGATCGGGGTCGGGAGTGAGCCCGGCATTTATAAGGGCCAGGCGGTACCCGTCCAGGCGCTCGTAGCTCACCTGGGCAAACTTGTGGCCGTTGAAGATGGCGATGCGCCGGTGCCCAAGGGAAAGCAAATGCTCCACCGCCATTTGCGCCCCCCGCAGGGAATCGTAGCACACGGTACCGATTTTAGGGCTTGGCGCCACCTTCAGATCCCACAAAACCGCCGGAATTTGAATGCTTTGCAATTGCACCAAATACGGGTCATCCGTCCTCAGGCCGCTAATCAGGATGCCGTCCAGCTGATAGGGGGCAATCAGCGCCTCCAGGCTGGTTTTTGTTTGGACGGGAGTTTTGATGCTGGGCAGCAGGATGATTTCCATGCCGTGGCGCAGTGCCTCGTCCCGGAACCCGGCCATCACCTGATAATCACCCGAAAAATCTGTCCGCTCGCTGCCCGGCGCGCGGCCCGGCATGCCGATGCGGCGTACGACCGTACTTGACTGCACAGTGGCAGCCTTGTCCTGCCTGTAACCGATTTCCTCGGCATAGCGCTGCACGGCCTCCCTTGTGCCGGGGCTCACCTGCGGATACCCGTTCAGCGCTTTGGATACCGTGGCTTTGGAAAGCCCCAGCTGATCGCAGATCATTTGAATATTGGGCGTATTCTTCATCGGCATAAGCAACCCCCTGACGGAGGTAGTATACAACAAATCCATCATCGTTGCAACAGAAAAGTTTCAGAAAGTTTCATTGAAACTATCGCCCAAATATGTTGACACTTTTCGGAAACAGTGTTATGATGCAGATAGTAAAAAGGCGCGTATATGACCTGCATAAACCATCTGAAAGGAGCTTCAACATGAAGAAAACACTCCGGTTTGTTTCCCTACTCCTTTTGTGCACGGTGCTCATGGGACTTTTGGCCGTACCGGCCATGGCGGATGCTACCCTGATCACCATTCCCCATTACAGGACCGGCGAAAACGTAGGCGCCAAGTTCTTTCTGCCCCAGGTGGAGCGTTTCAACAAGCAGTACGAGGGCAAATACCGCGTGGTCATCGAGGAGCTGACCCAGGACCTGTATGTGGAAAAGATCAAGCAGCTGGGCCTGCAGGGCAAGCTTCCGCCGGCGATCGAGGGCGGCGACGCGGAATGGATCCGCAACGTGGTGATCCCCAACAATATGTTCTATGACCTGTCGGATATCCTCAAGGAACACCCGGAGATCGATGCCATGCAAACGGAATGGAACCGGGCTTACAATACCACACCGGACGGCAAGCTGGCGACGCTGAACTACAATGTGGTACGGCCTATGTCCATGTACTACAACGAGGCGCTGCTGCCCCTTACAAAAACGCCGGGCGAATATGCCTCCTGGGATGAATTGCTCAAGGAACTGGGCGACAACAAGATCGCCTTCATGACCGGGGAAAACGCCTGGACCACCATGCTGATCTTCAGCTCCCTGATCGCGGCGGAGGAAGGCGGCGTGCAGCTCGTTTCCGACCATCAGGTGGATAAGCTGACGGACTTCAATCACCCCGCGCTCTTGGCGGCTACTGAAAAATTGCAGGCCATGCTGCAAAAGTACGCATCCTCCAACACGGTAGGCGCGGTGTACGCCGATGCCTCCAATACCTTCATGTCCAACAATGCGGCCATCATCGCCAACGGTTCCTGGATGGTGGGCGACTTTGCCCCTGATGCCAAGGATAAATGGTCCAACGGCTTTGACGGCGCTACCGTGCACGGAGCTGTTTTCCCGGGCAACATCGCCGCCTGCAACACCTCCGGCGGCTACGGCTGGTGGATTCCCGCCACCGCCACCGACGCACAGAAGGAATGCGCCAGCGCCTTCCTGGCCTTCATCCTCTCCCCCGCCGAGCTGGAAGCGCATATGCTGGCCGAAGGCGGCACCGCGCCGCTGCTCGCTCCCAGCAAGGAATTCCTGGAGAAGCGGGCCGCTGAAAATCCGCTGCTGGATGAATATGTGGGCGCCGTCAACTCAGACACCATCCTGATTCCCGCCTTTGCCGACTGCATCCCCTCCTCCGTGGCCAGCACCGGGTTTGGTTCGCTGCTGCCCAAGCTTATCGACGGATCTTTGACCCCCGCCCAGTTCCTGGAACAGCTTGGCGTGATGGCCAAGGAAGCCATGGGAGAATAAGCTTCTTAAAATCCTACGGGCAGGCCGTTTCCACAAGGGACGGCCTGCCCGAAAATTGCTCGTGCTAATACCAATTCGAAGACATAAATGCGCCAATGAATACCAGCGCATAGAATACGAGCAAGTTCCGCCTATATGTCATCCTGAGGAACGCAGTGACGAAGGATCTTGGTGTAGCGAGAAGAAACAAGATCCTTCACTTCGTTCAGGATGACAGTGGGCGGGGTGGATTCGTTTTTAAAAGTCTTGCTCATAGATACATTCATGTTTTGAATTGGTATATAACCACGTTTCGAAACCGGGAGGTGCTCCATGTCCAAGGGGCAGAAACTTTCCAGGCTGGAGCGCAGGGCGCTGCCTAGCATCTATCTGTTTTTGCTGCCGACGCTCATCATTTTTCTGGTGTTTTATCTGACGCCCATCTTTACCGTGCTTTTCACCGCTTTTGCCAATTGGGACGGCTTCAATCCCCCCTCTTACGTGGGGCTTGACAACTTTGTCCGCCTGTTCAAGCGGGAGAGCTTTCTGTTTTCCCTTCGGAATCTGTCCCTGTGGGGCATTATCTCCATGGTGCCGCACGTGCTGGTCGGCGTCGTGGTGGCATTTTTAATGTTTGACCGTTTCAAGGGGTGGAAATTCGTCCGCGCGGTGTACATGATCCCCAATGTGATCTCCGCCGCCGCCTGGGCCATGATCTATCGGTTCGTGTTCAACAACGATTACGGCCTGTTAAACAATATCATCAGGATCTTCAATCCCGGATTTTCGGTGAACTGGTTTTTTGAGTCGCCGGCGGCTTTCGCCGCAGTCACCTATACCTGGCTGTTTTATGCGGTGATCGTTTCCCTTTTGGTGCTGGCGGATTTGATGGCCGTGCCCCAGGAACTGTACGAAGCCGCCTATATCGACGGGGCCGACGGCTTTAAGGTGACGCGGTTCATCAAGCTTCCCCTGTGCCGCAACTCCATCGGCACGGCCATCATCTGCGCGGGCACCGCCCGTATCAGCATGTACGAGGCGATTTCCCTGACCACCAGGGGCGGCCCCGGCAACGATACCATGAACCTGCCCATCCTGCTGGTCAACAGCATCACAGACATGCGCTACGGCATGGCAAACGCCGTGGCGCTGATCATGTTTTTGATCGGCATATTGCTTTTGCTCCTGGTTAAGCGGACCTTCCGCTTAAACGACGCCGTGTACTGACGGGAAAGGAGGAAAAGCATGATCAAAACAAAAAATTTCGGCTACTATCTATACAGAATCTTCGGGTACGCCTTTTTGCTGTTCATCGTCGTGGTGTCGGTATTCCCCATCCTGTGGGTCATCCTGTCCTCCTTCAAAAGCAACGGCGCAATTTTATCCTCCCCCTTCGCCCTGCCGGACACGTTCAATTTTGACGCCTACGGGTCGGTGATGCGGCAGTACGACCTTATGCATTACTTTGCCAACTCGCTTTTGGTATCCATCCTCCCAACGATTGGGTCGCTGCTCATATACGCCATGGGGGCGTATGTGATCGCCAAGTTCCGCTTTCCCGGCAAGAACCTGTTTTACGCGCTGTTCACCCTCACCCTGTTGGTGCCGGGGCATACACGAACACAGCCGATCTTCTCCATCATCATGAACCTTCAGCTGTATGATACAAAGCTGGGGCTGATGCTGGTATACCTGACCGGCGGGCTGGCCATGTCCATGTTCATATTGCGCTCCACCTTTATGGCGGTGCCCTATGAACTGAATGAGGCGGCCACCATCGACGGCGCGGGCTTTTTGCGCACCTTCTTCTTAATCAATCTGCCCCTGGCAAAAACAGGCCTTTCCACGGCGGGGGTAATGATGTTCCTGGGCAACTGGAATGAGTACTTTTATGCGGCTCTACTCACCTCCTCCGCCTCCAACAGGACGCTGCCGGTGGCACTGAGCTTTTTCAATCAGGCGTTTTCCTATGATTATACGCGCATGTTTGCCGCGCTGACGATCGTGGTGCTGCCGGGCATCCTTTTATACATGTTTGCCCAGGAGCAGGTCACGGCCTCGGTGGCATCCAGCGGCATCAAGGGGTAGAGTGCCTATGCTGAATTTTGATTGGGGAACGGGCGAATTCCAGCATTTTATCGTGGAGGAATCCGGCTTCGACGTACGCTCCCTTTCGGGATACGAGGCGGTTTTCTGCCAGGGGAACGGATACCTGGGCCAGCGGGCGGCGCTGGAGGAAAAATATGTGGGAGAGACCAGGAACCTGTTTGCGGCGGGGACGTTTGACCGCTTTCATGAAAGCGAGGTCACGGAACTGCCCAACCTGCCGGACCTGACAAATATTCTGATAACGGTGGACGGTATCCCCTTCTCCATGGAAAAAGGAAAGCATGAAGCCTACTCCCGCCGCCTAAACCTGAAGACAGGGGAATTGACACGGGATATCCTCTGGCGGTCGCCCCAAGGGAAGCTGATGAGGCTGCGCTTTTGCCGGTTTGTTTCCATGGCACGGGAGCATGTGCTGGGCTTTCAAACGGACATCACCTGCCTGGATGACGCCTGCTCCGTTACCGTGGAAAGCGGCATCGACGGCACAGTCACCAACAGCGGCACCCAGCACTTTTATGAGCGGGAGAAAAGGCTATTATCGGGGCGAATCTTGCGCATGACGGAGGCCACGGCGCAATCCGGGGTATCCGTCAGCCTGCACGCGGCCAATACCTATTTTTTGGACGGGGAGGAAGCGGACCTCCGCCGCCTGCCGGTGATGCGCCGCCGGTACCTTGGGGATACGGCTTCCTTTGTTTTGAAACAGGGGCAAACGCTTAGGCTGGAGAAGCTGTGCTGCGTGCACACCAGCCGGGACCTTGTAATAACGGACGGCTTAAGCGACATGCAGGATGCGCTTTTATTGGGGTATAACGCGCTGATGAGAGAAAGCGCCGGGGCCTGGGAAAAGCTTTGGGAAACGGCGGACGTGAAAATCGCCTCCCGTTCCGGCTATGACCAGCTGGCGGTGCGGTTTGCCATCTATCATCTGAACATCATGGTCAAAAAGGATGACCCACGGGTGGGGATTGGCGCCAAGGGCCTTTCCGGCGAAGGGTACAAGGGTCACTCCTTCTGGGATACGGAAATATTCATCCTGCCCTACTTCACACTGACCCAGCCCGACGTGGCCAGGACGCTGCTTACCTACCGCTATCAGACCTTGGAGGGAGCCAGGCAAAAGGCAAGAGAAAACGGATACCGGGGCGCCATGTACCCCTGGGAATCCGCCTGGATGGACGATGGCGAGGTGACGCCGCTCTATGGCGGGGCGGACATCGTGACCGGCGAGCAGATCCCGATTTTGACGGGGCAGATCGAGCAGCACATCACCGCCGACATCGCCTTTGCGGTTTGGCAGTATTTTATAGCCACCAAAGATGAAGCCTTCATGCAAAGGTGCGGGAAAGAAATCCTGCTGGAGACGGCGCGCTTCTGGGCAAGCCGCGCCACATGGGATGAAAAAAAGCAAGCATATGTGATCCTTAACGTCATAGGCCCGGACGAATACAAGGAGCATGTGGACAACAACGCCTACACCAATTACATGGCCCATTTCAATATGCGCCTGGCACTTTTGTATGAGGATGATAAAGAAATCCGCAAGGTGGCAGATCAAATGTATCTGCCCATAAAGGATGGCAATAACATCATCCCCCAGTTTGACGGGTACATGGCTTTAGAGCACATCGATCTTGCAAAATATAAGCAGGCGGAATCGGTGGGCGATATCTTCAAGGACTTCAACCTTACAAAGATCAATGGCCTCCAGGTATCCAAGCAGGCCGACCTGGTTTTGCTGCTGCTGCTTTTGGAGGATCTGTTCGACCAGGAAACAAAGCGCAGGAATTATCTGTTTTATGAGGAGCGCACGCTCCACGATTCCTCCCTGAGCAAGTCCACCCATTGCGTATTGGCGCAGGACTTGGGGCTGTATGACATGGCCTACCGGTATTTTCTTGGTTCCTGTTTTATCGACCTGCCCCAAGGCCAGCCCAAATCAGAGGCCGGGATCCACAGCGCCTCCATGGGCGGCATCTGGCAGTGCGTCCTATACGGCTTTGGCGGGGTGCGCATGGCGGGGGATACGCTGCGCATTGATCCGCGGCTGCCGGAAAGCTGGGAGAGCCTTTCCTTCCGCCTTGTGTGGCAGGGGCAGCCGCTGAAGGTGTATGCCGATAAAACGGATGTACGGGTGGAGAACCTGGGCAGCCGACCAGTGAAAGTAACCGTCTGCGGGATGGAGCGGACCATTCCATGTTAGGAGCCTGTTGACTTATACCGGCGCAGGCCAAACCGGAAAAACCCATAGCTTGGAACCAGAAACAGCAGCCCCAAAAGTGGCATAATCCCATAAAACGCGCTCTGCTCCCTATCCAGCAAATACAACAACGGGTAATACTGAAACAGAGCCAACGGAATGACAAACGTAAGGAACATCAATACATTTTTACCGTACACCGAAAACGGGTAACGCCCGAACTGGCGGCCTCCGTATGTAAAGAAATTGAAAAATTCCAAGCCCTCCACGGTAAAGAATGAACAGGCCGCGTATATGAGGAATAAACCAAAAAATATTGCGCTTCCGCAAAGTATCATCAGGCAGAGCGTAATTATTTTGGCAAAGGTCCATGCCACGCCGCTATTAGGGATCGCATAGCATAACACAATCACAGCCTGTATAAGCAGGCCAAACCGTGTAAGATCCATTTTGGGCACCAGAACTTGAAAGAGTATACTCCTGGGTCTTACCAGGGCGCGGTCAAACTCACCGTTGCCCAGCATTCGCGGGAAAATGGCAAACCCGGCCCCAGCCATCTCCCCCAATGAAAACGCCATCACCACAACCGCGAAGCATAGAAGCGCCTGCCCGTATGTGAAGTTTTCCAGGGCCCTAAAACGGGTGAACATAAAATGTATGCCGAAGAATGATGTAAACGATGTGATAAATTGACCCAAAGTGGTTAAAAAGAAGGATGCCTTGTATTGCATCTGACTTTTTAAATGCAAGGCGAAAAAACGTATGTACAGCCGCATATTATCCTCCCTGCACAATCACTTTTTTTACAGCGCGGCGCATGGCAAGCTGTCCTAAGAGAAACAGCGCCGCCAGCCAAAATATTTGAAAGGCGATCCCCGTTAAAGCATCCGCCCCCGCAATGTTGCCGCTGTATATACGCAGCGGCATATTTTGCATGGCCGCAAACGGAAGCAATTCGACCACCTTAAGGACCGGCGCGGGGAAAAATGGCAAAGGTATGACACCCCCGGACAGGAAGCCTGTCAAGGCGGTCACTATGATTCTTACGCCCCTGTGGGACAGCGTATAAAACATGGAAACATACATCAGCATGGCGAAGGCTACCACCACACACAAGGCCAGCGCCGCCGACAGCAAAAACAGGAAAAGCAATCCCGCATCGGGCGGCAGAGACATCCGGTAAGGCTCCGGCATGATAAATGCCGCAAGCAGCGCAGGAGCACAATTCAGAGCTGTAAACGATATGCGGTTGGCTGCTGACTTAAAAAACCAGCAGCCGTATAAGCTCATAGGCCGGACGAGTTCATAGGCGATGGAGCCGTTCTCAATGGAGGAAGAAATTTCGCCATCTGAAAACACCACAGCGAACAGTATAATCAAAATTTGCTGCATCCATATATAGGAAACAGTCTGTGAAAACTCCATGGGAAAGGCGGCGGGACTGGCGCGGTAAAATGCCGAGAACGCCAATATTTCCATCATCGCCCAAAGAAATCTGGTAATGATATGGGCGATCACAACAGCACGGTATTGCAGGCTATTGATAAAGCGTATCCGGAATACCGACATATACATTTTCATATGCGGTACTCCTTATACAGCGCAGCGGCCATCTCTTCGGCAGATATCCCCGAAACAGACACATCCAGCAATTCCGTCTGAGCAGCAAGGCTGGCTATGGCATCTGAGACCGGCAGAACCGACGGGTCAAGCGCAATAACAAGCCGTCCGTCCTTCGCCTCCTCAAGCGTCATGCCCTCCAATATTTCAGGCGCATTCCCACTGTATTCAACAACAAGCGTCTTGCGTTCCGACGAGCGCTTTTTCAGCTCTCCAAGGCCTCCGTCAAGCAATATTCTGCCCCTGCCAATCAGCAGGATGCGCTCGGCCAGCGCCTCAATATCCTGCATATCATGCGTGGTCAGAATAACCGTCGTTCCATGCTCGGCGTTTAACTTCTTGATAAACTGCCGTACGGCGATTTTGGAAACCGCGTCAAGGCCGATGGTCGGCTCGTCCAAAAACAACGTCCTTGGATTGTGCAGGAGCGACGCTGCGATTTCACAGCGCATACGCTGGCCAAGGCTAAGGCTTCGTGCGGGAGTTTTCAAAAGTTCGCCCAAATCCAGCAGGGCGGAAAGCTCCTCCAGGTTTCTTTTGTACAGCTTATCGTTTACCTTGTAAATATCCCGTATCAGTTCAAAGCTGTCGATCACAGGAACATCCCACCAAAGCTGGCTCCGCTGGCCGAAAACAACGCCGATTTCACGGACATGGGCGACGCGCTCTTTCCAGGGCGTGCGTCCGTCAATATCGCACAAGCCGTTGTCCGGTGTCAGAACGCCGCACATAATTTTGATGGTGGTACTTTTGCCGGCTCCGTTTGGGCCAATATAGCCTACCATTTCGCCGTCCTGAATGGTAAAGCTGATGTCATTCAAGGCATGAACAAGCTCGTACTCACGCGAAAAAAGCGCCTTTACAGCGCGGCCGAATCCGGCTTGCCGTTTGGCAACACGGTAAGTTTTATGGATGCCCTGTAGGCGAATCATACGTTTGCTCTCCTATCAGCCCGTTGATGATTAGATGGATTTCCGGCGGGGAAACCTTTTCCGGCGATACCGCAATATTGAATCATCATACCGCAGGAGATATATTCTGTAAAACCTGGTATTCGCAGGAGGCGTACTTTGATTGCGCCGGAAGAAGGAATAAACGCCCTCATACGGGGTTTTTCAAAAGAATACTTGACAGGTTGCCATTTGCATGATAGTGTTATATAGATAATTGATGTGAAATATCAAGGGCTTTATTTCCTTCTGTTTTTTGTAAGTATACGGTGCAGTTGCACCGCTTTTTTGTATTCTATATGCCAGTGTTTAGTGGTGCATTTATGTTTTGGAACAGATACCCATGATGCACGCATCACCCCGAGGGATGAAAATGTGAGCAAGGTGCGCATTTAAAGCCTTCCCCTTGAGGGCTCCGGAACACCGCCCCCGCCAGTGGCTCCGTAGCCGAAGCGCCGCCTGTGGCGGATGAAGCGAGGCGGAGGAGGCTGGCGAATCAAGCAGTGCGAACGGTAGTGAGCAATGCGCCGATTGAGCCAGATGGAGGGAAATGGGCGGTGTGGAGGAGGCTGGCGAAACAAGCAGTGCGAACGGCAGTGAGCAATGCGCCGATTGAGCCAGATGGAATAGGTGGCGCGCAGCGCCGGATGAGGTGCATTGCTACGAATATCTGATCGGTTATTACCACCTCATCAGTCGACTTCGTCGACAGCTTCCCCTCAAGGGGAAGCCTTTGTATGCGCTCCACCCGCATCTTGTTCTCAGGGCAGTATTAAAGCAATCTTGAGAGGGGACGGGGTGGAGCCCCGCCCCTCTTTTGCAGATGTCCGGGTTTCAGGTCATTCCAGTTCTTCCTTCGCCTTGGTGGCGATATCGGTGAGCTTTTCGATAATCGCATCGGATGGCAGGTTTTCCACCGTTACGTAAGACATAACCCTCTTGCCTTCGCCGCCGTCTGCGTTAAAAAGGGCTTCCCACTTGGCGGTGGGGTGGAACCATTGGGTGTTTTCGATGATCGTTTTGCCGGAGAGGTATACATCCCAGTAAGCTTCGTGGGCTTTTTTGAAATCTTCGGCATCCCATACCACGCGGTAGGGGGGCAGATGGCCGGGGATGTTGTTGCTGAAGTAGGTGACAAGGGCATCCTGGCTCAGCCAGAAGCGGAGGAATTCCTTGGCCAGGTCTACGTTGTCGCCGTCGATGACGCCGATGGCGTGGGTGGAAGCACCGGCGCCGGCGCCTTCCTCAGCGGTTGCGTTCATGGGGATGGGGGCTACGGACACATGTCCGTCGGTAAACCATTCCAGGCCCTTTTCTTCAATAACCGTATTGAGGAAGGAGATGGAGGTGACCATGGTGGCACCCTGTTCCGCCAGGAAGGACAGGCGCTGGCCTTCATTGGTAAAGGAGACGGAGCCGGGGTAGCAGGTGTCTAAGTACAGCTTGCGCAAAAACTCCAGCGTTTCGGTGGTCTTTTCGCTGAAGGTCAGGTTGCCTTCCTTGTCCCACCAGTAATCTGCGTTGCTGCCGCGCAGGTCGCTCATGGGCCAGCCTTCGGCAATGCCCAGCACCGAGCCGTAGCGGTCGGTCTTGCCATCGCCGTCTACATCCTTTACAAGGGCTTTGGCGGCGTTATACCATTCATCCCAGGTGGCGGGGACGGCAAGGCCCTCATCCTTGAACCAATCGGCGCGGTACCAGAAGGCGATGGGGAAGGTGACCAGGGGCACGCCCCAGGTGCTACCGTCCATTTTGTACTGTTCCAACTGCCGGCTGGACAGCCACCAATCCTCGCCGAATTCGGCAATGACGTCGTCCACGGGTGTGGTGATGCCCATTTGCCCCCAGGTCACCACATCGCCGGGGCCCCAGACAAAGATGACGTCCGGCAGCGTGCGGGCTGCGGCGGAGGTCTGTATCTTTTGGTTGATGTCGCCGGTCAGGGTGGTCACCTCCACCTTGACGCCGGGATGCTGCGCTTCAAACATGGCGATGACCTTGTCGCGCGCGGCGGGATGGGGATCGCGGACAACCACGTCCCACAGTTTGAGGGTTTGGGTCTGGCCGGCCTCGGCCAGCGCAACGATGGAGGAAGAAAGCAGCAGCGATGCCATGAGCAGGAATGCAAGTACCTTTTTCATGAGTGTTACCCCTTTCATTAAGTTCGTTTGTGCCAAAGAGACGGGTGGAAGATGCTTAACTCCTTTCTTTATAGACTGAAGCTGATGCTATAACCTTAATGCGGATGCATTAATGTCCTTCACTGGTTTACCCTTTCACGGCCCCGGCGGAAAGCCCGCCTACAATGTATTTCTGGAAATAGAAGAACACGAAAAAGATGGGCACCATGGCCACAAAGGCCGCCGACATCATTTCACCCCAGACGACGCCTATATTCTGGTTAAAGTACAGGTACAATCCGACCATCAGCGGCTTATACCGTTCCTCGTCAATCAGGATGGAGGGGAGCACATAATCGTTCCAGGAGGCCAGAAAGGTGTTGAAGCCCACCACAACCAGCCCGGGCACGGCCAGCGGCAGCACGATTTTCAGTATGATCTGCATGCCGTTGCAGCCGTCCAGCCGCGCGGATTCTTCCACGCTGATGGGAAGCCCCTTTATAAAGGCCTTGGCAAACCATATGCCCAGCGGCAGGCACGTGGCTGTCTGGAACAGGATGAGCCCCTGCAGCGTGTTGTTAAGCCGCATATTCACCGCCAGGGTGAACATGGGAATCAGCAAGCCGATGCCAGGTATCAGATAGCAGAACAGAATCAGGTGGGAGAAAAGCTTGCTGCCTTTAAAGGGGATCCTGACCAGGCTGTAGGCGGCAAACAGGCTGATGAAGATGGTAATGGCCGATGTAATGGTGGAGACGATCACGCTGTTCAAAAAGAAGGTGGGCAGTCCGTACTGGTTGGTGGAACTGCCGATCTTGCCGCTGAGCACCGTGGCATAATGCCTGAGGGTGACGGTGGAAAACCGGGGCAGAAAATTGGGCGGGTAGCTCAGCGTTTCGCTGATGGGGCGAAGGGAGGTCAGCACCAGCCAGTAGATGGGGAATATGACGATGCATACCATAAGCACCGAAGTAAGCTGCCGCAAAATCCTTTTTGCTGTTTTCACCGTCATACTGCATCCTCTCCAAAGGTTTTAATGAGAACGAAATACGCGATCAATACCGTTAGAATCAGCATGACGCCGATGGCCGCGCCCTTGCCGCCCCGAAAGGATTGGAAACCGATTTGGTAATACCACATGGGCAGGGTGGTGGTGGCCTCCGCAGGCCCGCCCTGGGTAAGCAGATAAATGGATTCAAAGGTTTTGAACGCGGCTGCAAAGCGGACGATGATCAAGGTGATCAGCGAGGGCTTGATGGTGGGAAGGGTGATGGCGGCGAATGTCCTTACATTCCCGGCGCCGTCTATGCGTGCGCTCTCGAACAGTTCCGCGGGGACCTGCTTTAAGGCATTGGTCAAAACAAGAATGGAGAAGGGGAGAAAGTGCCATACGGCAACGGCGATAGCGGCCCCCATGGCGGTGCTTGGGGAACCCAGCCAGTTTTGTACGCCCGCAATGCCCAGCACATCGGAGAAAAAATAATTGAATACGCCGTAGCTGTAGTCATACAGCAGGGTGAAAACAAAAGCGGAGGACATATACGATGTGACCCAGGGTAAAAGGATCAGCGCAAAAAGAATGCGCTTTACCTTGAACTCAAAGTTCATGAGCAGCGCGATCCCCATGCTGATGACGATGCTGATGACCGTTACGCTTATGGTAAAGACAAGCGATTTGAAAATGGCGTCCCAAAACGATTTTTCGGAGAACATCCACGCATAGTTCTCAAGGCCGATGAAATTCAGCCTGTCCGGGCGCAGCAGGTTCTTGTTTGTTAGGCTGGTGATGACAAGATCCACCATCGGCCTTATGAACAAAATGCCAAGCAGCACCGCCGCCGGGGCAAGCAGGGCCAGTCCAAACAAGGTCTGTCTCGTTTTTGCTGCCATACGCCACCTCAATATTAACGTTAATAATTTTTAAAACAAAAACTAATAATATAATATCATTCAACGGAAAGTTGTCAAGCATCTGGCCGCAATTTTTTTGCATTTTTTTTGGATTTTCTGGATGCGGGCGCGGGGCATATAGGGAGCAGCTTATACTGCCCTGAAAACAAGCGGATTGTGTCAAGCATGCGAGGGCGGGCGAACACAGTTCGCCCCTACGACACCATGAGTTAGTTGATGTTATCAGCCTGGACGCTCAAGAACCGGAAGAAAAGCCAAGGTACTCTTTAAGCCGTAGGCGGGCGAACACAGTTCGCCCCTACGACACCATGAGTTAGTTGATTTTATCAGCCTGGACGCTCAAGAACCGGAAGAAAAGCCAAGGTACTCTTTACGCCGTAGGCGGGCGAACACAGTTCGCCCCTACGACACCATGAGTATGTTGATTTTATCATCCGGGACGCTCAAGAACCGGAAGAAAAGCCAAGGTACTCTTTACGTTGTAGGGGCGAACTGTGTTCGCCCGCTTATCTGCAGCAAGGATCATGTGGGGGATCAGGCAATTCCCTTCCGGCATCCGTTTTCATCCCTTGGGGTGATTCGTGGATCACGGGTATCTGTTCCAAAACATAAATGCACCGATGAACACCGGCACATAGAATACACGTAAACTCCGCTCGCTGTCATGGCATGAAAATCCAAGATCCTTCGCGCAGCGAGGGATGACAGTCTGCGGGGTTAGACTCGCCTTCAGAGTACATCGCCATCGACGCATGAATTTTTTAAATTAGTATTGCGGCGCCTATCAACGCGCCTGCTCCCATGTGATGATGTCCGCGTACCGGCGGCCGGGCCGTTTATCCGCCGGGTCGTAGTATACGCCTGTCTGGGCGTTGACCAGCGCCTCCTGGGCGCCGAAGAATTTCAGCCGCGCTCTTTCCTCATTGGAAAAATCGGGGCTTAAGAAGCTTGGCTTTTCCACAATCGTGCAGTTCAGTTCCCATACCGGCACAAGGATGAAGGAACCGCCCAGGTCATCGGGATCATCCAAAGCTACATATCCCAATTGCAGCCCATAGACCTCCCTGATGTATCCCTCCAGGATGAGCCTTTCAAATTCCGCCTTCACCCTGGAAAAGGGCGCAAGGGGAATATCCTCCGCAACAACGCCCGTCTCCGCCGCCGGATAAAAGGTAACGGCATAATCATCCTTCGTGGCGATATGCCCGGTCACCTCGCCCCGGGGCGTCATCTCTACTGTATTGGGCTTTACCGGGAATATGAACGGCGGAGATGTGTACAGATACGGGAGCCCGTGAAAAAGCTGATGGAACCTTACCTCATAATAGCCCGTATCCGAGGCCGGGGTATGAAAATCCAGCGTATTCCCGGAAGAATCGGAGGATTTCACCACATACCTGCGGGTGGTGGCGCTTAATTGCGCAAGCTGCAGATCAAAAGGTTCCAAGGCCGGCCGGTAGGGCTCAATGATGTCAAGCAGCAGCTCCATGGCCTCCTTAGGCGAAAGGGGGCTGTTCTCGGCCCGCACCCCCTGCTCCATCAGCCTGAGCACGGCCGTATGCCGTTCATCGCCCCCGCCTATGAACGGATGTTCGCTGTTCATGACATAGTAGGCAAACCCTGTTTCATCATTTCCCACGATCTTTGCGTTTTCCGGCACGGTCAATTGGATATTTTGCGCAAGCGCCACCCGGACGGCGGCCACCTTGTCCACATCGGGGATCTTGATCCCTATGTCGACGGTGACCGTGCGGCCATCCACGGTATAGGTTTCATGCCATCCGTTTTTTGTCTCCTCCCGGATATCGGCGACGGTGGCATATTCGCCGGCGGCCGTGGACGGCATGCGCAGGGAAACAAGCAGCATCGTAAGGGCAAGCAAAGCGTGGATTTTTAGCCTTTTGTTCATGGAAGCACGTTCCTTTCCCGGTCTTATCGCTCCTATACGTCGGGAAAGGGGAGGTTTGTAACGCATGATTTTACATTTCCGTTCATTGCCAGGGTGGCAGTAGTGTCGTACAATGGCAGAAAGCGGGGTGAGAGCGTGACCGACGCCAAATGGCTGGAAAAGCTGTACGGCCAGCATTACGATCTGCTATACAACCTGGGCAGGCGGCTGGCGTTGCGCTACGGCCTTGCGGAGGACAGCCTCTACGACCAGTTGCAGGAAGTTTTTATGACTCTGTGGCGCAAGCGGGAGGTACTTAAAAACCATCCCAATCCCGGCGGATGGCTGGTCAACGCCCTCAAATTGCAAATGGCCGCCCAGGCAAGGAAGCAGCGGCGGGGGGCGATGCCCCTTTCTCCTGAGGCCATGGATGCGGGGCCTAACCGGGAAACACCCGGGCCGGCGGAGCTTTTTTTGCAGGCGGAAACCATACAGGCGGTGGAAAAGCTGCTGGGCCGGGACACCACGGCATTGTTCCTTGCCTATATTCTTCAGGGGGCCTCCGGCAAGGAACTGGCGCAAGCCCTTGACATCAGCGAGGCCGCGGTGCGCGTGCGCGTGAGCCGCGCCAAGAAAAAGCTGATGAAGCATCCCGAAATATTTTTGCTTTTGCTCTCTTTCATGTTAGGTTTGCGCATTTCCTGAACGTATTTGGGTGCGGGAAAGGAGGGCGGCTATGGGAAAGCTTACGGACCATCTTCTTGAAAAGCGGTACAGGCGCGTTTTGCATAAGCGGGAGCTGACCTCCGCCCAGGTGGAGGCGGTGGCGGACTGGCAGCTTTCCCTGCCGCCCGAACAAATCGACTGCGCCCTTTTATCCGCCTGCGAAGATTTTTTGCATAGGGAAAACTCGCAGCCGCAAAAGGAAGCAGTCTTTGCGCGGCTGCAAACGGCTCTGAATGAAGCGGCAAGCGGAAAAAAGCCCCGGCGGAGGGGCCTCGCGATGGCGCTGCTGATCCTGTTGCTTGTGGCGCTGGCCGCGGCGGGCATTGCCATTGCCATCTCCCGCGGCGTTTTCAATTTTGCCTATGACATATTGACCGGATACGATTATTCCGTGCAACCCTCCGCCCAAACGCTGGTGGAAAAGGATTTGGCTGCCCTGTCCCTTAATCATGTGGACATCACCGTCAGGGAAGCGGTCTACGATGGCCGGGAGGTAAGGGTCATCTACGCCGTAACCGACAGGGAGCCAACGGAAAAGTTTACAGAAAAGGAGATGGCGATGGGCCTGAGCGATAAAGCCAGGCTGGATGACGTGACCGTTTGCGACTGGGTTGAGCTGAACGGCGAGAGTGCCGACCTTGCCGACTACTTCGTCACCCCGGGGGATGCGCCGGGTGAAATGCTGTATTACCTTACCACCCATCCATATCAGCGCGGCATTCCCATGGAGGGGAACGTACAGGTGGGGCTGCCGCTTATCCGAAAGGACAATCAAACCACCGTGCCCGGGGAACTGCTCTTTCCCATCAACACCGGCCTGGCCAAGGGGACGGTGCAACATGCAGTACCCGCATCCAAGGAGATGGAGGGGCATGATTTCACGCTGGATTCCGGCATCTTCACCGCCACCGGGGCGGATGTCTTTCTCACCGTGGCCGGCCCGGACATGGAAGAGCGGGAGAAGCTGGCCCACAAATGGGGCGATGCTTTGCTCTTCACCCCGGAAGGCGAGCCTTTGGGCGGCCTGTGGAATGTGTGGTGGAGGTTTGGCGAAAACAGCGTGACCGTAGCGTATGACTTTACGCCGCCCGCCGCCTGGCCGCAGGAAATGATCCTTGCCATCCCCGGGGAAGACGGCAGGCCGGACTTTGGGCGGAGTATGGCCGTGCGGCTGGAGTGACGCAGATTTATAGCAGATCATCCATCAGAGATCAATCCATATGCATATCAGACAGGCTCTCTATGACGTATAAAATTACATCCTCCGGGGTTGGCGTTTTCCCCTGGCAAGAAATCTGCCGCCACATTTCCTTTACTTCAGGGTCGGGATTGGAAAGGCCGCTTCCGATTGCGCGCCCTATCTCCTGATAAACCTCATCTTCAGATGTGCCATTTTGCAGTGCGACCATTTTGATGGCTTCCAGCGCCTGTTCTCTTTTGTAATCCATGTCTTGCTCCTTTTATTAAAATGAATAGCCGATTTGACCTTTAATGATAGGAAACCCTCCGTTATCGTCATGTTTGCACGTACATTATATGCATATTTTCCCATAATAGCAAGCAAAATGTCAGATAGAATACAGTCATATGCGCCGATATAATGTCGGCTATCTAGCCCATTTTACAAGACACAATATACATATAGAATGGTACTGGGTGAAGATGATGGATGTTAAGGCACGGCTGCAGGCGATTATGGATGAACGGGGCTGGACGATTTACAAGGTGGCCAAGGAGGCGGGTATTCCCTGGTCAACCGTTCGGAATATGTTTAAGCGTGATACGGAGCCTTCGATCACTACGCTGGAAAGCATATGCGCCGGCATGGGGCTTACGCTTGCGCAGTTTTTTCATGCCGAAAATGCAACGGGATTGACAGATGCGCAGTGGCGGCTGGTGCAAAAATGGAATACGCTCGACGGGCATGATAAGAATCTTATCCTTGATCTGCTGGATTCGTTGAATAGAAAATGAGGGATGGGCTGCGTTAGTTTATATGCAGCGCATGAAGGCCGGCGGTGCTGTGGGGACCGGCGGTGTTTTCGGCTATGGCGCCGCAGTAAGAGAGGGGCTTTGTTTTCCGGCTGTTGGATTTTATATATGCGGCTCTCCGCGCCGGATAGAAAGGTTCTAAATTCAGCAGCTTTTATTATAATGCTGTGAAGCGCTTCGATCCATGGGAGTGTTCCCCCTTGCCAGAAACACCTCCATCCATTCATGAAGAACGGTTCCAAACAGGCGTTCTTCCGGCTCATTGATCATGGCGTGTTTTTGAAAATAACGGGCTAAAAGGAGGCGCACATGGCCGCCGGTTTTGCTGTGGACTTTTGTCCTGGCTATTTTGTCAAGCTTTGCATCCATAAGGTTTATTGCTACCGGTGCAAGATCAAGGGCGAACTGTAAGTATTCCAATATCCTCGTACCTTGCATAAAAAAACGGGATGCTTTTAATGCTTCCGCATCACCCTTAAGGATTTTCCCGAATAAAAGCGGTTCCTTATACTTGACTGCCAACAGCACCAGATAAAACTGGCAGGCATATTCCATATGCTGACCAATGCCAATGGCAGGCCTGAAACTGCTGAAGATGCGCAGGAGCATGATCGCTTCCCGGGCAGACAGTGAAAATTGACGAATCACTTGATCCAGGATAACAAGGGAGTTTGCATCAGATGGAAAGGCGTTGGCTGGCAAGCACCTCATGTATTGCTCTGCCGTTGGATAATTCAGCTGTATCTGCACATCGAAAAATCTGGCCAGATATCCGGACGCATCCATACCCTGTCCATAGGTTGTTGCGATGGATCTGGCAAGCTGGCGCATATCCAATGCAAATACGAAGATTACGTTGGGTATGTTGAAAAAGTGCTTCGCTATTTCAAGGGTTTCCACGGCAAAGGTGGGACGGCACCGGTCCAATTCATCGATGATGATGATCAGTTTCCTGTCTCCGGCCAAAGAGCTGATGACATCCCTGAATTCTTCCTTTGCACTGATATGATTTTTGTACATGTCAAAGGCTCTGTGGGCCTTCTTTTCAGCAAGTGTCTCCAGCGCTACCTTACTTGTTTCTTTTAAGATAGAAATGGGGGGAAAGGCCAGGGATGCCATTTCAATTGTGGCCAGAAAGCCGACTTTCAGCAGCTTGCGCATGAAGTCAAGGCTTTTTTCATCTTCGCTCTTTTGCCTGCTATAGGCTTTGCAGATATTTAAAATCAAGGGAGTCAATGCATTATCGCAATCATCATTCTCCCAGGCGTTGTAGTAGATTACGCCGGAATGGTAAGGGTGTTCCAGCTCATCGAGCATATGGCGCCACATATGAAGAAACTGGGTCTTTCCCATTCCCCAGGATGCATCCACCGCAATGGTGAAAGACTCGTTTTCTTTAAACATATTGCTGTTTTGTATCATTTGGTTCAACTGGTCTGCAAATTCCCTCCTGCCGAATTTATCATCGGAGAAGGTTCTATTATTCATGCTTACCCTTATTCCCGGTTCTATAGTCTGCTCCTGAACAGGAGTACTTGCCATCATATCCATATACCCCTTCACCTCCCTCCTTATGATTTCCATTTACAATTCATTTATACGATACAGGAAATTTCTCCCCGGCGATAGATAGGAAGGCGGGACCATGCAATTGCAGCTATCCTGACCGCAACATGCGGGCGATTGCTAATCGCCCCTACGGCGTTGTTTGTTTATTGACTTCTCCCCAGGGATTATGAGATATATAACTTTTGCAGTTGAAAGTCCACTAACCATTATCGCAGTCCACTTCGACGAATAGGCTCAATTGATACATTCGTTGCCAAAAAGACCGCAAGCCCCGTACCGGAGCCTGCGGTCTTTTTATGTATGCGCTCGTCAATCATTGCTGTTAAAATTCTTCATAGTACTTATAACAATTTGCCGCTGTTCCTTTGTAAGCGTTCCCCATAACAGCATGAGTTCAGATTGGTCTGGTGTGAGCGCTACAGCCTCGCCCTCATCGGCAAAAAACTGCGCCATGGTAATGCCAAACGCCCGGCATATCGCCTCGATGGTGGGATAGGTGGGCGCGTTATTTCTTTTGAACAAATGGGAAATGGTTGATTGGGACAAGTCCGCCTCTTTCGCGAGCCTGTATTCCGACCATCCCTTTTGATCCATCAACTGCCTGATTCGCTTTTGTATGTCCATCCGTTTACCACCCTTCATGCAATCATTATAGTTGCACCTAAGGCGGTAAAATAGTTGCATTATGTATTGTAAATATAGCCCTATAGTACTATACTGGTAAAAACACGATGCATATACATTATTCAAAATGAAAAGGAGTACAGGAGATGGGTTTCACGCATATCATTGAGGAAATCGCGGCGCAGAACAATACCACGGTGGGTGAAGTCCGGCGGGAGATGGAGGCTGCTATACGGGCCGGGATGAACAGCCGGGATCCCAAGGTGCGGGCGCAATGGGCCAAGATACCTAGGAAGGGGGATATACCAACGCCGGATGAGTTGATAGATTACTTTGCCCGCCAGGCAAAAAGGAAAAACGCTGAAGTATTGCTTCAGCGTTCTGTCTTGTGATAAAAAAACTATACCAATTGGCCCGCCGCCAACCGTATCAATTGCGGGCCGCCTTCCTCAGCGCGCCATCCCTTTGTTGATCGCGCCGTCAGCGTAATACAGGGAGGCGTAGGGCATATCCTCCTTCACGGCGAACGTCGCGCCGCCAATCACCGCCACGGTGCCCGAATGGATCATATCGGTACAGATAATGCGGCCAAAGCCACGTGCTTTAATGGATTCGTTGATCTCCTCCAGTTCCCTTTTTCCATCTTCCAGCAGCCTTGTATTGGTATCGAAGCTATAGCCGACATTGTCAAAGATCTCCCGTTTTTCCTTTGTCAGGCGGCCCGCGTTCTTTAGCTGGTAGAGCATGGTGATCAGCGGCTGCAAGCTATTAATGGATTTTTCCAGTTCGGAGATTTGCGTCACCAATTCCTGCTGCCTTTTGAGCACGGCAGGGTCGGTGCCGATCTCCAGCCTGGTCGGGATGCCTGCGGGAGAGCCGATAACGCGCGCCTCGATGTTCTGGCCCGCCACCAGGCTGCCGCCGATGATCCTTGCCCTGTTGCCCATCACTTTGATGTTTTTGCCGCACTTGACGCTTGAGTCTACGATATATTCCGCGCGGATATCGCCCTCCACAAACAGGCTGCAGTTTTCAATGAACCGGCCGTTTACGTCGCCGCCGCAGGTAAGTTCACTGCCGATGATCCCGTTTTGCAGCCTGATGTTTCCACCGGCTTTGATGGCGGAGGATTCCACGACGCCTCTCACTTCGATATCGCAGGCAGCCTCGATCTTAAACCCCGGCAGCACCGCGCCGGTGACGACCAGGTTGCCCACAACCTTGATGTTGCCGGTGGAATGGTCGATATTCCCCCTGACGTAAAACGTTTCGTTCACATGGATCTGATGGCCAACAAAGGAGACCTGGCCGTCTATTTTCGACAGGATGGCGGTTCCGTCTTCCGTAAGCTCCGTATTGCTGCCCAGGTACGAAGGTACCGGGCGGCCTTTTGTCTGCTTGAGTTCCCGCCCTTTCACCGACATGCCTGGCGTGCCTTCCGTGGGATGGGTGATCTGGCAAAGGACCTGCCCCTTCGCCACATTTTCGACGATGCCAAGGTCATAAAAGTCCAACGAACCGTCTTCCTTGACCTTGGGCGTTGCGGCCTTTTCGGTACTGATCTTAAAGGTTACCGTTCCGTTCACGCCGTCCACGGGCGCAATGCCGGCAGCAACAGGTATAAAGCGGCCATAGACCGGCGCGGTTTCGAGTTCCTTCAATTTCTCTGTATCGATATTGTAGGTGATGCCGGAGGCGGCCAGCTCGGCCTGCATCATGTCAAGGGTCGGGGCAGCGCCGCCGTTTTGGGGTGGATCGATATACAGGAATGCCGTTAGCTCTTTGGCATCGGTGGAAACACGGATGGCCGCATCCTTAGGCGGCGGGGGCGGCGGCTCGGGTGCGGTTATGTTCGGCGCTCCTTCCTTTGCCGCTAAAGGATCGGGCAAAACCGCATTGCTTATATCGTTTGGAACGCTGGGAAACTTTTTTGAGATGTCCAATTAACTATTCTCCTTGCCTGCCATGAACACGATCCTCAGGGATTCCTTCCTGAAAGTATGCCGTGACGCACTATTAAGCTTTAATTTTTATATCGGCGCTAATTGCCATAAACTAAGCTTCAGCGCCGAAATTAAAAGATTAACAATAACAAAAGCAATCATAGCAAGAAACATCAATCCCGGAATGTAAATATATGTTATACTTTCGTTGGGCAGCGGAGGTACGGGATGTTATACACCGAGCACATGCAAAAAGCTTTGGACTTCATGGAGGGGCATCTTGACGGGGAATGCCCGCTGGAATCATGCGCGTGTGCGGCGGGGTATTCCATGTACCACTTCAGCCGGATCTTCAAGGGCATGACCGGCCTTCCCCCCATGGATTATGTACGCAAGCGCCGCCTTTCCATGGCCGCAAAGGATGTGGCGGAAACGGAGCTGCCCATCGTGGACATTGCGGTGAAATGGGGCTTCGAGTCTTCCGAAACGTTCATACGGGCGTTTGAAGCAGAGCATGGCATCACGCCGGGCCGGTACCGCGGCACGGGCATGAGCCTGCACCTGACAGGCCCTTTCCGGGTGCCATTCGGCGCGCCTTTTCAATTGCCGGAGCCTGAGATCGTGATGCTGCCGGAGCGGATGCTGTGCGGGTACCCGCTGTTTATGGAGCCGGGAATGAAGCACGGGTCGATCCCCGCCTTCTTCAACCGGTACCATGAGCGGCACCTGGCCTATACGCTGCCCGGCGTGCCCGCCGGCGGATGGTTCGAGGATGTGGGCTGCTCCGTGTACAACGAAAGCGGCAGGTATGCCTATATCATAGGCGTTTGGACGGACCGGCCGGGGCCAGAGGGCACTGTCAGCCTGCCGGTTCCGGCCGGGTTGCACGCCGTGTTCGCGACGCCGCCTGCGGATGCCTTCAGCTTTGTGGAAACCATTCATAACACATGGGATGCAATCTACTCAAAGTGGCTGCCCATGTCGCCCTATGCGCGCGCGCCCGGGCCGGACTATGATGCCTATTGCGAGATCAGCCGCACGTTTTCTGAAAAAATTGTGATCCCCATTGTCAGAAAGGAGCATAACAAATGAAAAACAGAATCGAAAACCTGAACCTGCTTCCCGTGGAGAAGGGCGAAATCCCGTTTTCCTTTACACACGCGCTGGCATCCTCCCTCCATGCATCCGGCTGCGGGATCGAAAGGAAAATCATCACAGGCGCGTCCGGCTTCGCTTTTCGCATGTGGGTGGAAAAGGCACAGTGCCCAAGCGCCATGAGCATGTTCGACTTTGTATCGCTACTTAGAGCCGGCGTGGAATTTTGCGGCTATTCCTGCACGCATATCGTACGCCTTTGGGATCAGGAGAACCTGGAGGAGGAGCGGCGCCAACAGGCGCACGAGGCCATCAAAAGCGCCGTGGACGAAGGCCGCGCGCCCATTGCCTGGGATATCGGGATACCGGAATGGGGCCTTATCGCGGGCTACGACGACGAAAACAAGGAATATGAAACGATCGATTGCCGCGGCATCCGGGGCACAATGCCCTATACGCAGCTAGGCAAGCGGGAGATACCGATTTTGGCCGTAACGATACCCGGCAAGCCTACAGGCGAGAGCATGCTTGACCTGTCCCCCCGGGCTGTGGCCGCGGCGATTTGCCATGCCCATGGGCTGGAAGTAAGCTTTGGCAACGCCACCGGCCTTCATGCCTATCCGGCCTGGGCGTCACTGATCAAAAGCGTGGACCAGACAGGCTTTAACTCGCAGTACTATGCAGGCACCTATGCCCACCTGCGCGGCTGCGCCGCATCATACCTGAACTATCTTGCCGGCGAAAACCTGAAGTTCAAGCCCGCTGCGGAAGCCTACGCAAAGACAGCCGCGCACCTAAACGATGTACGCGACGCAAGGAACGATCCTGCTTTTCCCTCTCCCATGCTGCTGGACAGGATGGAAAGCGGCATCCTTGCCGCATACGAGGCGGAAAAGAAAGGCGTGGCGGAGCTGGAGAAAATGATGCTGTAAAAGGGTATGATATGATATAAGACCTTATCCGATAGGCAATGTAAACGGGAACAGCCTCGAAATGATACCGGCCAGCATCGCTGCGATCGTTTCGGGCTGTTCCGGTTTTTCTTTGTTGATCCATTGCTTGATGATGCTGTACCCGCCATGTACGATAAAGCCGGAAATGTACTTTAATTCATCACCGTCATACCCGTCAGCCAGAAGCTGCGACAGCATTTCCCCAATGCGCGGCAGGCTGATCAGCCGGGCGGGGAATTCCGGGTCCACATTGTTGTTGAACAAAAGCCTGCACAGGTCCAGATTGTTCAGGGCATAGGTCAGCACTTTTTTCAGCCGGTTAAGGTCTGTTTCATCGGACGGCTGGCCCAGATATTTATCAATATTCAGCAGGAACTCGCTTTCAATGCCCTCCAGCAGGTCGTATTGGCTGCCATAGTATTTATAAAAGGTGGTGCGGTTCACCTGGGCATTATCGCAAATCTCCCGTACGGAGATTTTGTGAATGCTTTTTTCGTGCAAAAGGCTGATCAGGCTGTCTTTGAGCATATGCTTCGACATGCGGATACGCTGGTTCTCTTTCACGGCCATATATCATTTCCTCCATCGTTACAGAACAGATTATGTCCACCTGACGCGAAGTAAACAAAAACGACGAAATTGTTTACTTTAACACCATTTGCATATCAACAGTCGGTTGCGATATCATCATGTGGACATTATACTCAGAAACGTGCAAAATTGTCAACGATGGGGGGTTGCTTTGGCATTTGAATCCCTATTTCCTCCTTTGGCCAATTCGCATCCTCCTCTTTGGGTCCAGGGCCCGAAGGTCCTGGTCGTTTTAAGGGGGATATGGGGAGTGCAGGGGGGAGGTAAGGGGGGAAATCGAAATCCCCCCTACTCCCCCTTGCGTCCTCGTTGGCCTGACACAATATATCTAGTGGATTGTCAACTACAGAAGTTTCGGAATATGAATGATGGATCATTGCCCCGTATTCCAACAAAGATGCTTTGGAAATGGAGAACATGAACGGCCAGAAGAGGCTTCCCCTTGAGGACTCCGAAGCCGAAGCGCCGCCTGTGGCTCCGGAACCCCGACCCCGCCTGTGGCGGAAATGGGAGGGGTGGAGGAGGCTGGCGAAACAAGTGATGCGAGCGGCAGCGAGTCAGCACGCCGATTGAGCCAGATGGAGGGGCGAAGCGAGGCGGAGGAGGCTGGCGAAACGAGCAGTGCGAACTCTCGTTCGCAATGCGACGATTGAGCCAGATGGGATAGCTGTCGACGAAGTCGACTGATGAGGTGTATGTGGCGGCAATATT
>JAEZQK010000003.1 GCA_023413135.1 Bacillota bacterium | reverse complement strand
GAACCGTCAGACTGTGTCAAAATGCCCATTGAGATAAGCGAACACAGATGATTTTCAGTAAATCAGGATACAAAAAAAGCAAAATGGACGCTGCAGTAAAAAAAGCTGCAGCGGGCTATGCAATGAGGGCATCCAACCTCTTTATCATTACCTTAAATCCCAGGATATTTTTCAACCGTTTCATATCGTATCCCAAAAGAGTAACGCAACTTCTGCCCGCACCTTCCTTCGTGTGCGAAGCAAGAAATGGTTTCCATGCATCGTGTGTTTGATTGTCCCGAACGGATGCTCAACGATTTGCTGCCGGCGTTTGTAGATCGCCATATTTTCCTGTGTCCGCTTATCCGTTTCCTCGTAGATTTTGCTGTACTCGCCGCGCGTCACAGTGCGGTATGGACGCTTGCCGCTAATACACTGATTTCTGTGGGGGCAGTCTGCACAGGCTTCCTTGCTAAAATACTTTCGCCGCCCTGGTTTTTTTAGGCCGTGAGGGTGAAGGACCTTTCCCATCGGGCAGGTGTATGTATCTGATGTGGGATCATAGATGAAATGCTCAGTATGGAAATCAGCGGGCTGCTCTTTGGGGTTGGAGGGCTTTTGTTTGGCTACTATAGCTTTGACTTTATACTTCTTGACGCGCTGCAGATCTTCTCCGTTGTAATAGCCCTTGTCGGCTACGACAGTAAAGCGTTTGAGTTTTAACCGGCGTTTCACTTTTTTGACCATGCTGCCCAGCTGATTCTGGTCCGAGGGATTGGTGGAAACGTCATATTCCACGATCAGGTCGTGTTTGGCATCTACCGCGCTTTGTACGTTGTACGCCATGTCCACACCACCGCGATTATTTCCCATCAGCCGCGCATCCGGATCCACGACGGATATCTCGTTTTCTCCGCTTTCATTCAGCCTGGCCCGATTGCTTTCGTACAGATCCTTTCGTTCCAGCAGGTTCTTAAGCTCATCCGGTACGACGGTATCCTCCCGCCGGTCTGTTTCTTCCATGTCGTTGAAGTATTTTTCTATCTGCTCATCAATATGAGCTAGCCGGGCATCAAGCTTTTTTCGGCTGAAGTTCATCTTTTTGTTGTTGCTTGCCTTGATCTTCGTCCCGTCTGCGGCGATGAGTTCCCCGCCTATCAGGTCCCATGACCTGCATAGTTTCACAAACTCATGGAACAGCTTTTGAAGTGGCCTGATGTTTTTTCTCCTGAATTCCGCTATGGTCTTGTGGTCAGGTGTAAGGCCGTTCACCAGCCACATGACCTCAATATTCCGGTATGTTTCTTTTTCCAGCTTCCGGGAGGAGCGGATGCCTTCTTCGTAGCCGTACAAATATAGCTTTGTCATTGGGGTTGGGGAATAACACGGCCTTCCGTTTTGCGCGGGGGTTGCATGGGTGAACCCCAATTGCACGAGATCTACCGCTTCAACAAAACGGTCGATTATCCGTACCATACTGGTCGCGGACACCATTTCGTCAAGCGCTACTATCACTACTTGATCACGGTTTGTCCCTTCCACATATCCCATAGCCGCCTCACCCTCCGGGTTTTGCTATGGTTATTATATCATAAATTGTCTATTTTTTCAAGGTTTTGACACAGTCTGACGTCCCCTGTGTTTCACGCGTAGCTGCTGTAGGGATAGTCAGCCATGTCATGCACCATCCCTGCTTTCACCGGATTTTGATGAATATACCGCAGTACAGAAAGCAGATATGCATCGTTTTCAATGGGCTCGCTCCGGAACCGGTCCTGAAACAAGTGTCCGACCCGTTCATATTTGCCGTTATACCAATACACATATTGCGCGCAAATCCGCCGGAAGATCTGGCCCATGGGCTCATCATTCTCATCCGTCCGCATCAGCAGATGCACATGGTTGCCCATCAGGCAATAGGCGTACACCTCAAAACCGCCCGTCGCCTTGCCTGCGCTCAGTATCTCAAGAAAGTGATCATTGTCTTGATCATCCTAGAATATCTGTTGCTGTCCGTTCCCGCGCAGCATAATATGATATACATTCGTTTTGCTTTGTTTCCGTGCTCCTCTGGGCATAAGGATACACTCCCCTCTTGTTAAGGTGAGTGTATCGTATACTCCTCACTCTCGTCAACACACAGAACCGTCCCTTGTGTTATGCAGCGCCCGGTATCCGTTACATCCATGACCGTATGTCGGTGATTCTCCCCAAGGAGGCACGTGAAGCTTGGGTATCCGATAGTGCTGATATCAGTGGTATCATGGCCGTTGCTATGGATGAAATTGTAGCTGAAGCAGTATAGTTGCCACTCTCTATTATGTAAGAAAACAGCAGTGCCGAAGGCCGTTTTGGTAAGCTTTTTACGGGAATCTATTGAAAACAAGAAAGATGAAAAGGTTGCTTGAAAATGATCAACATTGCAATGGCAAAGCAAAGTGATATGGGCCATGCAATAAGTGGGTTTTTATAATGAATTCGTATCAATATAAAAGCAAAAAAATATATAACTGCAGACCAGTACATATTCCAATCGCCATAATGAATAAAGTTACCTATATGACATGAGATACTTTCAATGATTAAATATACAGCAGTCCACAGGAATACATACAGCCCTTCTTTTACTAGACCTTTCGGATAGTATCTTAAAAACAACATTGTAGCATAAGGGAAAGCTGTTAGGGCATAGGCCATATCAGCTATTCTATGATCTAGTAATGTATTGTATCTCCATAAAAACCGTTCACAAAAAAGTATATTATAAGAAAAATCTCCAATAACAACAAAGAGAGCTGTTGAGTAATACTCTTTCCAACGCTTCCATGTGCCTGTAAAATAAAAAACACCGATATGAACTAGCATAACAGCGATTGTATATAGCATAAGCACCTCAAAACAATCATCAGGGAGTATATCCCATTATTTCCCCTTTCAGATATTTATATACAATTATCGAATGTTTCTTACTGCCAGCTTGATAGATGGTTCTTTTCACCAGGAACACCAGCTCGGTATTTCGCCAAGCCAACTGACAATCCTTTAAGAATTTTCGTTTTGCAATGTATAGAACCGATTCCCTTCCCTCAAGAGAATTAGGTCACGTTTTTAAATGCATTTTAGTCAGCACAAGGGACGGTTCTCCGTGCTGGCAGAAAAGAATCAGCTCTGCCTTCCTTGGCAATTGTCGTCTCCGCTGCCTGCTTCCGCATTGAATAAAGTTGATATTCCGGCAGATACTTCTTATGGAGGTGATTTTTATGCCCGGCGAAAAAAATCCATTTACAGATCCCGAAATGAAAGGGTTTTTCATGTCGCTGTCCCCTGTCATACAAGAGTCTATCGAGCAAAGCGGAGTGAAATTCGAGTCCATCGGCCAGCTTCGGTCATTTGTTAAAAATCTTGACAAGAGCACAGGGGACAGTTCTCTGTGTTGACAAAAAAGAATAGTTCAAAGATATGATGATTCTTTAGATACCTTCGTTGCATAAGCAGCCGCAACACTTCATGCTGCGGCTGCCGATATGCTTTTCTTTCTGTCTCATTTACACAGAATTATCTGTTTTCCCCCAGGCGGCTCACTATATTATTATACATGCATTTCCCCTGCATATCGCTTTTGATACAAAAAAGCGGAACATATTCCGCCATCCGCCGTCTATAGAAATGATAACCAAAATATGCTTTATTCTGGAATAAAAGAAAAGAAATCAATGATCGGCGGCTGGAAAAACAGGGGAGGGAATAACTCATGTTCACAACCAAAGGCGGTATGAAGCGGTTTATCACGGTATGGATGGCAATGGTGCTGGTTGCAGCAGCCATCCTGGGCCCGGCTTTGGCCGCGGAACCCACCTTCCCATTGGCGCCCGACGAAGATGAGATGCAGCGTAAGTTCCATGAGGCGTTCAAACCGATTATCGAAGCCTATGCGGCCTTTGAAGCAAGCGGCTTCACCGTTTACGATGAAGATCTGATCGGGGATTCGTTCCTATGCAAGGCCAAGGATGAAGGCCCGGACATGGCGGGGCTCGGCATAGACATCAACCAGGCAAAGCTGTACTTTTCCCTGGAAGACATCAATGGCGACTATATCCCGGAACTGTTCATCATTGTGTCCGACTTAGGCACCCCCTATGAGGAAGGCGTATTCGGGGTGTACGCCCTGGTGGATTCAAAGCCGGTATCCGTTTTGCAAAAGGAAAATGCACGGGAAGACATTTCGCTGTATGAATTGGCCGTCAGCCGCCGGTGGTCGCATATGGGGATCGTGACGGAGCTGTTTTACACCCTGCCTAAGGGCGGCGGCGCGCTTGTGCTGGAAAACGGCCTGTATACCGACTGGAACGAAGCCGCCCAAAAGGAAGAGTACGCCGAACTTGAAAACGAGCAGATCGTGCCATACGGCGACCATTATAAGGGCCTGACTGTGCTGATAACCGAAGATACCGCCGGCTTGACCCCCATCACCGCGGAGGAATGGCAGGCCATCATCGACCAATACGTGGATCCCCTGGGGCAGGTGATACCGGAGTATTTCCTGCTGGAGGTGTACTCTGCCCCCGAACACGCATGCTGAGATCATCGCTTCCTTGAATAGAATATATCACCTTTTCCACAAACACCTGCGCAATCACCGGGTCAAACTGTTTGCCCGCTTCCCGCTCTATCTCCAGGGTTGCTTCGCTCACGCTTTTTGCTTTCCTGTAGGCCCGGTCATTCGTCATGGCATCAAAGGAGTCTACAACGGCAATGATCCGGGACAGAAGCGGTATGCTTTCTCCCTTCAAGCCTTGGGGATATCCCTTTCCATCCCACCGCTCATGGTGGGCAAGGATATATTCCGCTATCTGGCTCAATTCGGGAACGGTTTTGGCGATCCTGTACCCCGCCTCCGGATGCTTTTTGATTTCAGCCCATTCCTCCGATGTCAAAGCTCCGGTCTTTGTCAATATGTTCGTATCAACGCTTATTTTCCCGATATCATGCAGCTCCGACAGTAGCTCCAAAGCGATGAGGTCTTCCTCCTTCAGGCCCAGCTGCTTTCCCAATTGCCTGGATAAATCGGCAAGCCTGTCGCAATGCTCCCTTGTCTCGTAATCCTTTTCCATCAGCGCAGTCTTGATGGAAGTGATAATGGTGCTGTGAAGGCTTTTATGCGCCAGCAATTTCCGCTGATACATCAGCTGTTCCGCTGTCTTCATTATCTTTTCCAGCAATTCATTCCCATGGTGTTTTGTCGCGCAGCCCAGCGACAGGCTGGCAAACGACAATTCTGTCGGTATCTGCATGGATTGGTTGTCACATGCGTTCTTGATTTGCTCCATCATCTCTTTTGCCGCCGTTTCACCGGTATTGGGAAGTAGCAGGCTAAACTCGTCACCGCCTATTCTGGCCGCAATATCGCTCTCTCTTGCGCAAGACTTTATGATATTGGCCACAGCCTGCAAAATCCGGTCCCCTTCATCATGGCCAAAGGCGTCGTTGATCAGCTTCAAACCGTTGATGTCGCCCGTGATGACGGACAGGGGCATGCCGGCGGGGGTATCCAGGCGTATCTTTTCTCTTTCGAAAAAGGCCCGGTTATAAAGCCCGGTCAACGCGTCATGGAAGCTTAGATATTGGATTTCTTTTTCCTTTCTTTTTCTCTCATTTATATCCCTGCTGATTCCTACCATGCCCAGTATGTTCCCATTCGTATCACAATATGGGGTTTTCACCGTATCAAAAAATACGATGCTTCCATCAGGCGTTATGACATGCTCTTCCAACTTCTGCGGTTCCTTTGTCTGGACCGCTCCCATATCCGATTCCCTGTACCAATCCGCCATTTGTTTTTCAAAAAGGTTATAAACGCTCTTTCCAACAATATCAGCTTCCTTGAGCCCCGTATAATTCTCGAAGGCACGGTTGCAGCCCAGATACCGGCTGTTCTTATCCTTATAGAAGATCATGTCAGGTATCGAATTCAGAAGGCAAACCAATAAAGCCTGCTTTGCCTCATACTCCTGATAAAGCGCTTTGTATTTTGCTTCACTTCTTTGAAGATCCTCCCTGGCCATGACGGTATCGGTTATTTCCTGCGCCATGCAAAGGTACTGGCCTTGATTGCGGCCATAGATCCTGAACGTAGCAATAACCAAGTGCGCCCAGACAACGGATCCATCGGGCTTCAAGTATCTTTTGTCCATGGAATAACTGTCTATTTCACCGGATAGCAGCCTTGCAAACTGCTTTTTATCCTCTTCAATATCATCCGGATGGGTATAATCCTCCCAGCTGAGCTTTTCAATTTCACTTCTGGACCTGCCGACGATTTTCTCAAACTTGCTGTTGATCAATATGGTTTTCGTGCTATTTGCAATGGAAATCCCCAGCGGCGCCTGCTCAATGACCGTTCTTAAATACAGGTCGCTCTCCTCCAGTTCTTCCTTCAAATCGATCCTTGCAATCATATCGTAAATCACCATGCACACCATCACCGATACAACCGGAAAAGCAATCATGACAGGCAGGCCGATGGCTTTGTATGCCGGAACGATCATATCAAAGGGCAAGGCCAATACACAGACAAGCATGGCGGTATGGGTAACTAAGCCAAACAGGTAAAACTCCAGCCACTTTTTCTTATTTGTTTGAATCTTTACCCAGCGAAGCTTTCTCCACAGAAGCCCGACTGCCGCCGAGGAAACGGTTATGAATATGCCCGCGTATACACCAGGTCCGCCAAGGAACGCCCTGTATACGCATATGATCACGGTACCGATGACGGTAGGGATAAAACCAAAAAACATTCCGGCTGTGCTGATAAGAATGGAACGGGTATCAAGAACAACTCCCGGCCTCACATCCACCGTACTGTATAGAAGCGCTATTCCAACCAATCCGATAATAATGCCCAGAACAAAGCTGAATATGCTCTTCCTTTTCCAATACCGCATATATAAGGTGATGAAAATGACGCATATGATCAAAAGCAAGGCAGCATTTAATGTAAGGCCATTCATAAACTCTTTCATCATAGAGCTACCCCGATCTGCATTAAATAGTCATGTAAATTTCGACAATATCCGTCCTAATCGTAAATCACCAGTTCATGCATGTCAACAGTTTTTATTGAACAAGAATTACCCAGCATAAGGATGAAACCATTAGACCGCTTCATTTTCCCGCGGGAACGATGGTTCTGTAGTAATTGGTGCCCTTGATTTGTCCCCTCATTTCCAGCTGCTTTCGGAACATGGCGGAAAACACTTGCTGCCGCTCCGATTCGGATACGTTTGTGTATTTGAAGCGAAAAAAAACCTTGTCATTCATTTGCTGGCGGAAAGTAATCATCCCCGGCAGGAAGGTTTCCTTCTTGTCGCTGAGCGTCAACTTCACGATGCCGCTGGTAAAAGCGGATGGCTTCTCTTCATTGAAGATAAAAAAATCCAGATAATCGCCGCCCAGCAGATTGATATAGATCTTATGGATGACCTTTTCGTTGGTGATCAGCGTGCCTTCCATGAACCACAGGATGGAGAAAACGTCCTCTTCCCCCTGGGGCTCCACGTTACGCAGTAGGATCCTGTCTGCAAGAATATGATCGATTTCCGCATCGAACCGTAAAATCCGCTCGTTGATGTCCAGATACAGCGCGCAGTCGGTGATAAAGCGCTTATCAATGGTTGGCGCTTTTCCCATGGGATTGAATATATAGATGCTCCTGTTTTTGCGAATATGGCCCCACAGTTGAACGGTGCTTGCGTCTTGTGTGCCGATGGTAACGCTCAGTGTGGCATAATTGCCGATGCCCGAAAAATAGTCGCTCTGTTCCTCCTTGTTGTATAAAAGCAAAACCAGTGCCGCCTCGGCAGCCTCCCGGTCGAACTGGGTGCCGGCGTTGTCCTTCAATTCCCTGATGATTTCATCCAGGGGCATGGCCTTCCTGTTAGGCTTGTTGGTGAGCATGGAAGCCAGGGCTTTGGCCACGCATAGAATCTTACTCAAAAGCGGAATGTTCTCCCCGGTAAGGCCGCCGGGATATCCCTTGCCGTCCACCCTTTCCTGGAATCTGAGAATAATCTCCGGTATATCCTCCAGGTCGTAGATCCTGCCAAGCCGGAGGGCAATCTCATAGCTGTGAACGGTGCGCCGCTTAATGACTTCGCTTTCTTCCCGGGTGTATTCATCCTCTTTATTGAGCAGCTTCTCGTCGATATAGATTTTCCCCAAATTGTGCATCAGCGCCGCCAACTGCAGTTTCTGTATGTCCTTGTCCGCAAGCTTCATCTGCCTGGCGATCCGTATTGCCCAGTGGGATACGGCATAGAGGTTGGACATCATCATCGGCTCCTTGGCGTTGATGATCTCGCACATCAGCAGCACGGTCTTGATCAGGTTTTCCTGGATCTTCGCCTGAAAAATGTTACGCTCCAGCATATGGATGAGAAGCTTCATGGAATAGATGTATTTGGTGTTGCGAACCATATCGCTGCTGCCGCTCCGCCTTGCCAGGTAGATGATCCCCGCGACCTTGGAAGACCCGTCAAACAGGGGTACAAATACCTCCTGGGCAAATTGAATGTTCACTTTTTTGCATACGGTTTTACCCACGGGGGTAAGGGTATTGGTCAAAACAAGGGCGTTCTTCGTAGCACCCAGCAAGCCAATTATTTTTTCCAGGCTCAAAAAAGTCAAGGCTTTTTGCGCTGTTTCGTCGCCTGACCTGTCCAGCGCTTCAGCTTCCTGAAGCAGCCTGTTGCCGGCATCCACATAAACGATCTTGATCAGATCAAAGTCTATTGCGCCTATGATCTCCTCCAGAAGCTCCGGTATGGTCTTTTCTATGGTTTCCATATTCTGCTCCTCATTACATAAATCGAGCTGCACTGATTCCATTATAACGATAATGATCCATGATTCAACTAAAGATATCAAAAAAGCACCTGTTTCGCAGCTGTTGTTCGTAATTGTTAAAAAGAATACAGAAATGCTCTGAAACACTTGACAAGTGCATCTGACAGATGTATCATACATAACGATGTTATGAAATTGAACATTGTTATTTTTCATGACACCGTTATCATAAGCAGTCCAAAGAATATGAACCTGGGGGAATACAAGTTGACAAGGGAAGATCAAAAATCGCGCAGCGACGCGGTGCGGCAGGCCATATTGGACACCGCTCTGAAAATTGGTCTGGACGAGGGGTTCGAGGCCGTCTCCATCCGCAAAATCATCAGCAAAATGAACTACTCCACCGGCGTCGTCTATCACTACTTCAAAGATAAGCAGGAGATCATCGACGCCATCGAAGCGGCAGAAACAGCCTGGCTGGGTGCCGAAATTCGGCGGCTGATCACCGACGATATGGACGCTGTCACCAACATGAAAGCCGCCTTCCGCAGGTCTATGCAGTTGGCCATGGAGGAGCCAGAAAAGTACAACCTCATCGTGCTGCACAAGTACTCCCGGCACAATCCCGGTTCAACCCCCTGGCTCAGCTACCTGGCAGGCAACCTGCAAAGGGATATGGAAGCGGGAAAGCTTCGGAAGATGGACCCGCAAAAGGCCGCGTTCTCCATCTGGAGTTCATTCCTTGGGTTCAGCCTCATGATCTCGCGCCAGCAAGGCATCACACCGGATCAAGCGCAGGCGCTGTTCGACGTGCAAATGGACATTGTGCTGAATGGCATTTTGAAACATGAATAAGGTTGTAAGGAGCGTAGCTATATGAAAAAAGCATTGAAAGTCATTATCATCCTGGTAATCGTCCTCGCGCTCATTTTTATTGGCGGCCTTACTGTCATCAGGAGTCAGGCGCTTAAGGCGCAAGCCGCCCTCATCTACGAAGATGTGGACATGAGCCTTGCCGCTGACGGCACGTATGAAGGCCAGGCCGACGCAGGCCTTTTGCAGGTTAAACTAAACGTCACCGTCAAGGATCATGCCATTGCAAATATCGATATCCTGGAGCATAAAAGCGGCATGGGTAAAAAGGCCGAAGCTATCATGGAAGCCATGATCAATGCCAATACGTATCAGGTGGATGCCGTCAGCGGCGCAACGCTGTCCAGCGAAGCCATTAAAAGTGCCGTAAGCAAAGCGCTGAAGGAAAGCTGCAAAAAATAAGGCAGGAGAAAAGTATATGGTCACGATTCTGGCGGATGAAGGAAAAAACCAAATCGGTTTTCTATTATTTCAGGCATTTGAAAAAAAGGGTGTTCAGGCAGAGTACGTTTCACTGGGTGATGTCTCCGTCAAACCCTGCGTAGGCTGCAACGGATGCACCTACAAAACCTACGGTAAATGCGTCGTACGGGACGACGGCGATTGGATTTACGGCAAGATTCTCCGTTCCGACGCAGTCATATTCGTATCCCCCATCCTCTTTGGTGGCTATACCGTGAGAACCAAACGTGTTCTGGATAAATTCGGGCTCATCATGGACCGGCACTACTTTATGGTCAAAGGCGAGATGACCAAAGGCGGCTGGATGGACCGGCAGTTCAAACTTTTTGCATTGGGCATCCAGGAAGAGGCCAATCAAAAGGAAGCAGACGCCTTTCAAAGCCTGGTGCATGAAAACAACGTTATTACAAGGGGCGGCGGAAAGGGTTACACCACAGGCCCGGCGCTTTCAGATGAAATGATGTGGCAGATTGTAAGGGAGGTTGCCCAGGTATGAAACAGTTTTTGTTGATCAATGCAAGCCCCCGGAAGACGGGTACCAGCGTCATGCTTACCTCAAGGTGCAGGGAATATCTGGTCAACAAGGGCCACTCCGTGTCGCTTGTTCACCTGTACACCCATCTGAACAACTTCGATGAAATCATTCAGGAGGCTGCGAAGGCCGATACAATTCTGTTTTGCGGGCCGTGCTATGTCAACACCTACCCTGCTGACACCTATGCGCTGCTTGAGACGCTTTGCGCCCGCAAGGATTTGCTTCACGGACAGAAGGTGTACGGCATCATCCAGGGCGGCATGCCTTACCCTCACACCCACGAAAACGGCCTGAAAGCCCTGGAACTGTTCTCGGATAAAACCGGCCTTGCGTACATGGGCGGCTTTGTGATGGGCTTGGGAGCCATGCTCAATGGCCAGCCGCTTGACAAACTTTTAGGTGCGAAAAAGGTGATACCGCAATTGAGCCTTTTCTTTGACCATATGGAAAAAGGAGAAGAATCCCCAAGGCAGGTGTATGAGGCTGCGCAGCTTCGTTTGCCCGGCCTTGCCTGGCGGCTGATGGCCATCTGGGCAAACAAAAACATCGACAGGGATCTTAAAAAACACGGCATCGATATAAAGCAGCGAAGCCCCTATCTGTTATAATGAAGCAGCAATGAAGATAACGAAGGGGCTGTCGCAATAAGCAACTAATACTGCTTCCAAACATTATTGTGTCGTTGCCGCGGATCTTTTCGCGCACTACTGCGTCGTCTGCCGCTCAGCGTAGCGCTGCTACGCCTCGCTTAGTCTCCTTGTATTGCGCAAAAATCTCTCGCGGCTTTGGACTCAATAATGTTTTACATTAGTATAATGCGACAGCCCCTCGTTTATATTAGCAGCTTTTATCTGAGTGTTATGCTCCCGAACCTAGCCAATGAAAGCAGCCTTGCCAAACCTTCCGGAAAACCAGGGACATGCTGCAAAATAAATTGCACAATCTGCTCCCTGGAAGCATGATCCGTAATCAATGTGTAATCGCCATGGGGAGCGCCGCCCACAGCCACACGGCCCACAGCCGCGCCGCCAACCGCCAATTCCGAAGCGACGGCAGAGCCGCCAAGCGCATACACGCCGATGGCGGCCCCGCCCACAGCTATCAGCCCGATGCCCACGCCACCAAGAGCCAGCCCGCCAATGGCAAGACCGCCCAGTGACAGTAAAAGGCCCAGGGATAATCCGCCAAAGCTGAACAGGCCCAGCGCGATGCCGCCGACGCTGACCACACCAAACGCCACATCGCCGATGGCAATGATGCCCTTGGCAATGCCTGGGACATTTCTGAACCTTGATAATTTTATGTGTACCAAGGGCAGGCCCCAAACGCGCGTCTTGCTTACATATTCAATCGTCCCCTGCCGCTTAAGATAGTGTTTGATCTCCTTCAGTTCCTCCACCACCGAGCTGTCCGCGGTTGCAGGAACTCTTGATGCCGGGACAGCGTCATCCCGCAAAAGAGAATCGATGCTTACGCCGAAAATAGTCGCGATGGAAACCAGCTTGTCAATTTCAGGCATCGCCGTGCCGGATTCCCACTTGCTAACGGATTGCCGGGAAACGTCAAGCATGTCGGCCAGGTTCTCCTGGGAATATCCCTTTTCCCGCCTTAGCAGTAACAATTTTTCGGAAAATGCCATAATAATACACCTCGTTTGATTTTTACGCTCCCAGTATACCTTCCAGCCCATGAAACTACAAGAACGCGGGGCCATTCAATCTGTCAACCACAGGTTGCGAACGCGTTTTTAATATGCCGGGGATTGTGATTGAATGGAAAACCCATTCATCTTCGCCTGAACGCCGTAGGGGCGGGGCACAGCTCCGCCCGCCGAGCAACATTACCTATAGTACCCGGCCGCGCCGAGCCCCCCC
>JAEZQK010000114.1 GCA_023413135.1 Bacillota bacterium | reverse complement strand
GTTGTTGGGGGGGGGGGGGGGGGCCCCCCCCCCCCCCCCCCCCCCCCCCCCCCCCGCCACCATTCCCAGCAGCTTCTGGCTTCTTGCCAGGAAGGTTGAAACCTCTTCCGGCTCCAGGGGACGGGCGGCCATGCGGGCCAGGTCGTACATCTGCTGGCAGATGAGGGTGGTGGCTTCGCCGGATTCACGGGCGGCAATGGCCTGCACGGTAGGATTCAGGCGGTTTAAGACCAGGGTGAACTTTTCGGGCATTTTGAAATCCTGGCCGTACATGCGGCTCATTTCCTTAAAGCGGCGGCTTTGCTCGTCCTCCACCAAAAGGGCGCTCAAATCACGGTTGGAAAGCGCCTCCAGCTTGACCTCCAGGTCCTTTTGATCAAGGGCTTCCCGGAAAAGTTTCTCCAGGGCTTCCCGGCTTACATCCTTGCCTTCGTCGCTTTCTTCCTTCAGGCTCTCCACATCGGCGTCCACACGTGCAAAGGATAATTCCTCCAGGCCGCCGCCGTATTCCATAAAGGACAGGAAGTTGCCGTCGATCACATGCTCCATCACGGCTACGTCGATGCCGCGCTGGGTATACAAATCTACCGAGCCGGCCTGGCGCTTGGCATCGTTGGTATAGTAGATTTTCTTGCCGGCCTTGCCCTCGTTGCGGGCCTTGTATTCCTCCAGCGTATAGTACTCGCCGGCGGTGGTCTTAAGCAGCAGGATGGATTTCACCGCGTCAAAGAACTTGTTGTCGCGGATGCAGCCAAACTTGATGAAGGGATGAATGTCATCCCAGTAGGTTTGATACGTTTCCCGCTGGGTATTGAACAGGCCCGTAAGCCGGTCCGCCACCTTTTTGGTGATATGGGCGGACAGCTTTTTCACATAGCCGTCGTTTTGCAGGAAGGAACGGCTGACGTTCAGCGGCAGGTCCGGACAGTCGATGACGCCCTTTAAGAGCATCAGGAACTCCGGAATAACCTCTTTGATGTTGTTGGCCACGAACACCAGGCCGCTGAAGAGCTTGATTTCGCCTTCCCTGGCGCCAAAGTCGTTTTTCAGCTTGGGGAAATAGAGGATGCCCTTTAAATTGAAGGGATACTCCACGTTCAGGTGCACCCAGAACAGCGGATCCTCAAACTCATGGAAGAGCTTGCGGTAAAAGGACTTGTACTCCTCGTCGGTGCAATCCTTGGGGTTTTTCAGCCACAGGGGATGGGTCTCGTTGATTCGCTGCGGCTCGGGCATCTTGGGTGCTTGCTCTTCCTCGCCCTCTTTTTCTTCCTCGCCCTCTTTTTTCTCGGCGGGAATAGGCTTGGTGTTAAGATCCTTCAAATAGACGGGAATGGCCAGATAGCCGCAGTAGCGGTCCAGCACTTCCCGTACGCGGTAGGTCTCCAGGAACTCTTTTTCTTCTTCCGAGATGTGCAGGGTGATCACCGTGCCCTGCTCCGCCTTATCGGAGGCGGACATTTCAAACTGCATGCCGTCGGCACTTTCCCAGCGCACGGCCTCGCTGCCTTCTTTATAGGATAGGGTATCGATGGTCACCTTGTCCGCCACCATAAAGGCGGAGTAGAAGCCCAGGCCGAAATGGCCGATGATGCCGCCCTTTTCTTGATTCTCGCCGCTATAGTTCTTCAAAAACTCCTCGGCGCTGGAGAAAGCCACCTGGTTGATGTACTTGTGCACTTCCTCAGCCGTCATGCCGATGCCGTTGTCGCAAAAGCGCAGCTCGCCCTTTTCCTTGTCAACTTCCACCGTAACACGGAAATCTTCTTCCGTGCCTAAGTGTACCATCTTGTATTTGGTGATGGCGTCGCAGCCGTTGGACACCATTTCGCGGATAAAGATGTCTTTGTCGGAATACAGCCACCGCTTGATGATGGGCATAATGTTTTGCGCATGGATAGAAATATTGCCGTTTTCCCTGTTCATATTGCATTCCTCCTGTGTTGTTTGCGTGGTTCAGGCGCGGCCTTCCCGGCTGGAGGCCGTTGCTGCCTTTTTAGGGCATGTCCTTTGGGTATTTTACCATTGGACAGGCAGGATTGCAAGGGAAAATTAGCACTCATCAAGCGAGAGTGCTAGTAAATCCGGTATGTTTCATCAGGCGGCGGAAAAATTCGGAAAAATGAAAGAAAAAATGCAAAAATCGTTTGACATGGGTTGTCCATGCTGATAGAATAACTCCTAATAATCCAATATCAAGGTTGGCTGACGCCGGGCTTGGTATAACCTCCCTTCATGACCCATGGAAAGGATGATTCATATGCTCTGCAAACAGGTTCGCGAAGGCCTTACCTTTGACGATGTATTGCTTGTTCCCCGCTTAAGCGAAGTGCTCCCCAAGGATGTGGACATTTCCACGCGGCTGACACCGGTGATCAAACTGAACATACCACTGCTTTCCGCCGCCATGGATACGGTGACGGACGCGCGTCTGGCCATCGCCATCGCCAGGGAAGGCGGGCTGGGAATTATTCACAAGAACATGACAATTGAAGAGCAGGCGGCCCAGGTGGATAAGGTAAAACGCAGCGAGCATGGCGTCATTACCGATCCATTTTTTCTTTCTCCGGAACATCTAATCCGGGATGCGGACGCGTTGATGGCCCGCTACCGCATCAGCGGTGTGCCCATCACCAGGGATGGACGGCTGGTGGGTATTTTGACCAACCGGGACCTGCGCTTTGAGACCGACATGGAACGGCCCATCGGCGAAGTAATGACCAGCAAGAACCTGGTCACGGCCCCCGTGGGCACCACGCTGGAGGAAGCCAAGAAGATACTGGCCGCCCACCGCATCGAGAAATTGCCTATCGTGGACAAGGATTACAACCTGCGGGGCCTGATCACCATCAAGGACATTGAAAAGTCCACCAAGTACCCCAACAGCGCAAAAGATGCAAACGGACGCCTTTTGTGCGGCGCGGCGGTTGGCGTTACCAAGGATGTACTCAAGCGCGTGGAAGCCTTGGTGAATGCCAAGGTGGACGTGATCTCCATCGACACGGCCCATGGCCACAGCCTGGGTGTTTTGCATGCGGTGGAGGAAATCCGCAAACAATATCCTGGTGTGCAATTGTTTGCCGGCAATGTGGCCACCGCCGCAGCTACTCATGATTTGATTTCGGCAGGCGTAGACTGTGTGAAGGTGGGTATCGGGCCTGGCTCCATCTGCACCACCCGTGTGGTGGCGGGCATCGGCGTTCCTCAGATTACAGCCGTCAGCGACTGCGCCGAGGAAGCCGACAAGCATGGCATATCCGTCATTGCCGACGGCGGAATCAAGTATTCCGGCGATATCCCCAAGGCTATTGCCGCGGGTGCAGCGGCGGTCATGCTGGGCAGCCTTCTGGCCGGCGTGGAGGAAAGTCCGGGTGCCATGGAAATTTACCAGGGCCGCTCTTTCAAGGTATACCGGGGCATGGGCTCTCTTGGTGCTATGGCGGAAGGCAGTAAAGACCGGTACTTCCAGGAGGATGCCAAGAAGCTGGTGCCTGAGGGTGTGGAAGGCCGCGTGCCCTACAAGGGGCCGCTTTCGGACACGGTGTTCCAGCTGATGGGGGGCCTGCGGTCCGGCATGGGCTATTGCGGCACGCCTACCATTGAAGACCTGCGCAAAAACGGAGAATTCATCCGCATTACCGGCGCCGGGCTCAAGGAAAGCCATCCCCATGATATCTCCATCACCAAGGAAGCGCCGAATTATTCCAGAATGGATACATAATTCAATGACCTTTGCTAGGGGGCTGAAATAAGGGGGAACTGCGGTTCCCCCTCGTTGCTCCCCTGAGAATTTACAAGATTCATCATAGAGTAATAGGGTTGATGCATTGATGAGTATGCAGGATTTGGCATCCGGGCGTCGAATGGTAATCCTTATGTGATGAAACCGGGAGGTGCTCCTATGCGCGATATGGTGCTGATCTTAAGCTTCGATGGGGCGAATAGCCGCTCCGTGGCACGAAAGCTTCGGGCAGAGCGGGTTTATTGCAAGGTTGTTCCCGCTGATATCGCGCCGGAGGAGGTCAAAAATCAGGAACCGCTGGGGCTGATCCTGGCGGGAAGCTCCCAGGGGGCGCTGAGCCTGCCTGGCTTTGACCCGCAGCTGTTGGAACTGGGCCTGCCGGTGCTGGCTATGGGCGATGCGGCGGCCGCGATTTGCAATTTGCTGGGCAGCCAGGCGTCGGATACATATTTGGAGCAAAGCGCTGCACCCGTTACCTATGAGGCTGAGCTGCCTTTGTTTGAGGAAATCACCGAGGGCGAGCGCATGATGACCTTCGTGCGGCCCCTGTCGCTTGGGGAAGGCTTGACGCCTGCTGCCTGGGCGAGGGATGCGGTGATTGGTTTTGCCCATTCGGATAAGCGGCTGTACGGACTGCAGTTTCAAGTGGAGCAGAACGATCCCGACGGAATATTGATCCTGGCGAATTTTGCTTTGAAGGTGTGCGGCTGCACGCCCTGGTGGGACAGTGCCGCTTTCATCCAGCGCGCGGTGGATGAGATTCGACGGGTGGTAGGGGAAGGTACGGCGCTTTGTGCCATCTCCGGCGGCGTGGACAGCGGCGTTTGCGCCATGCTGGGCCATAAGGCCATCGGAGCGCGCCTGAAATGCATTTTTGTGGATACGGGCCTTTTGCGCAAAGGGGAAGGCGACTTTGTAATGTCCTATTACCGGGATACGCTGGGCCTGAACATTGTTAAGGTGGATGCTGCGGACCGCTTTTTGCGCGAACTTTCAGGCATTGTGGACCCTGAGCGGAAAAGCCAAACCGTCATGCGCCTTTTGCAGGAAATTCTAAATGCCGAGGTATCCAAAACGCCGGATGTGAACGTGCTTTTGCAGGGCACCAATTATTCCGATTATGCTGTCGGCCCCATAGCCGAAACGCCCATTCCAATGAGCATGCGATCCCGCAAGGCGGTTTTGGCGGAGCCGGTGCGTGAACTGTTCAAGGATGAGATCCGCCGCGTAGGCGAGGAGATGGGGATGCCACCGGAGATCACTTCCCGGCAGCCCTTCCCCGGCGCGGGGCTGGCGCTGCGCATCATGGGGGATGTGACCTCCCAGCGCCTTTTCGTGCTTCGGGAGGCGGATTTTATCTTCCAGGAGGAAGTGGCGTTAAGCGGACAGGGCAAAAGGCTCTGGCAGCATTTTGCGGTGCTCAGCGATATGGCTTCAAGCGGCTTGAATGGCATAGCCATTTGTCTTCGGGCCGTGCATGCCAGCGAAAGCTCCGCAGCCATGGCGGCAAGATTGCCCTTTGACCTTTTGGAGCGGGCGGCAAGCCGCATCTTGAAGACCTTGCCCCAGGTGGTACGGGTGGTGTACGATTTGACTCCAAGCCATAATTTTGCCGGCATCGAATGGCAGTAAAGCTCGAGTATGGAGGAACTTTTATGTTTTTATGCGACACCCACTCGGATACGCTGTACGAGGTAGGCTGGAAAAAGAACAATAACACCGACATCACCCTGGAGCGGGAGCTCAAGGGCAATGTTGCGTTGCAGGTAATGGCCTTATGGACGGGTCCCAAAGGCAAGGCGGGAGATGTAAAGGGGATCGTATCCGCAGAACTTGGCGCGCTGGAGGTATTAAAGGCCAAGGGCTTCAAGCAGGTGGATGATCCGTCAAAAGCCAAGGAAGGCGAAGTCGCCATCCTTTTATCGGTGGAAGGCGGCGAGGTATTCGAGGATGGTATTGAGACCGTGGCCTATTGGCGGCAAAAGGGCGTGCGGATGGCCGGCATTACATGGAACCACGAAAACAACCTGGGCTATCCCGCCAAGAGCGGCAGCACCGAAGGGTTGACAACCTTTGGCCTGCAAGTGGTGAAGGAAATGCAGCGGCTGCATATCGCCGTGGACGTATCCCACCTAAACGAGGCAGGGTTTTACGACATCTTTCAAAAGACGAATGTGCCGCCGCTTGCATCCCATAGCTGCTGCGCAAAATTGATGCCCCATTTCCGTAATTTAACTGATGAGCAGCTTCGCCTTTTGATTCGGGAAGGCGGCTATGTGGGCATCAACTTTTATGGCGAGTTTCTGGCCCAAAGCAATGCCACTGTGGAGACGGTGATCGATCATGTGGACTACATCTGCCAGATGGGTGGGGAAAAGCAGGTGGGCTTTGGCTCCGACTTTGACGGCATCGATGTTTATCCCGAAGGCCTGCGCCATCCGGGTGAGCTCCCGAATTTGATCGAAGGCCTGCGCCGCAGGGGTTACGGTGAGCAGGCGATCGCCGGCATCGCCGGGCAGAATTTGCTGGATTACTACAAGCGGATCGTGCCGTAAGCGGGACGCATATCAGAATAGATTTTTAAGAATGCCTTCAAACTAACACTGTTTGAAGGCATTCTTTTGAGGTGAAAAATGATCCAGCTAAACAACATCACCAAAACATATCCCTTCGGCGGGCTTCAAGTGGCGGCACTAAACGATGTAACGTTGCACATCCGGCCCCAGGAATACGTGTCCATCGTAGGCCCCAGCGGTTCGGGAAAATCCACGCTGATGAACATCATTGGCTGCCTGGATGCGCCCACCTCCGGCTCGTACCTGCTGGATGGGCTGAATGTATCCGGGCTTTCCGCCAATGAGCTGGCGAACATCCGCTCCAGAAAGATCGGTTTTGTATTTCAGGGTTTTCATCTTTTGCCCCGGCTGACGGCGCTGGAGAACGTGGCATTACCTCTCTTATTACAGGGGATGCCCCCAAAGGTGCGGGAGGAACATGCGGCAGAGGCGCTGAAGCAGGTGGGGCTGACCCAGCGGATGGGCCACAAACCTTCCCAATTGTCCGGCGGGCAGCAGCAGCGGGTGGCCATCGCCAGGGCGCTGATCCATAATCCCCGGGTGCTGCTGGCGGATGAACCCACTGGCAGCCTGGACGAGCAATCCACGAGGGAAGTACTGTCTTTGCTGGAGGGACTGCACCAAAAAGGCCACACCATCGTGCTGGTCACCCATGATGCCTCCGTGGCCGAAAGAGCCGACCGCCGGGTATCCGTCTCGTCCGGGCAGGTGCATTGAGGGAAATCTCATTCCCCGTCGTAATAAGAAGCCTCATCTGTTTTCCTGAAAAACGCGCGGTAATGGTCCTGAACCAATACGCCCACCTTTCCGGAATCGGGATAAAAGACCACGTCGGTACTGCTGGCCGTATCCACATCCAGATACACCAGCGTTTCCGTTTCCGACGTGTTGGTGATGTTGTGGGCGCCTTTTTCATAAGGCGGGCAGATCACCACATCCCCAGCCTGTAAGGGTTTGTCCCCGTCCGGCGTCTTTAGCGTGCCGCACCCTCGGATGATGTAAAAAACCTCCATGACGTTGGTGTGGTAATGGTAGGGGTAATTGGTCTTCTGCGGCGGGATTTCATATAAGGCAACTTGGCAGGCATTTTGATTGCCGCCCATTATCAGATGCTTAAAGTATTCAAAGGGCTCATGCTCCTGCTTGTGGGCGCCGGGGAGCTGGTCAAGGCTTGTGATGAGGATGCTTTTCTGATACATGACTTTTTTCCTCCAGATATGGCTGGTGAAGTGATGATAGATCATTCCTGATTTCAGGTTATGAAAAGGCTGCCCCCTTGATTCGGAGCAGCCCGTTGCCGTTACTTTTTACAGCATGGGATGTAATAATCAAGTATGATCTGCCCCTGCGCGTCAGGCGTGGTGAACCGGGGGCAGTTGTACAGCTCCATGCACCAGGTAAATCCTTCGTTGGTATATCCCTTTTCCTCCAGCGCTTTATTCGTATACTCATGGGCCGGCATGCACACATCCTGGATGGACTCTCCCTGGATCCAGCCAACCGCAACGCTGGAGGCCGCAACGGGACGCGACACATAGCCGCCCTCCGGCACGGGACAGCCGGGCTTCATCATCATGCCGCAAACATAGATGAAAGTATTGCTGCTTCCCTGCCAGTCGGTCATGAAGCCGACGTAATCGGGGCATAGCACCCAATCCTTTTGCGCTTCCAGCGTACTGAACGTTCCGTCGGCAAAGCAGGCATCCCAGAAGGCGGGGACGGGGTTCTCCGTGCCCATTTCCACCTGAATCTCTTTGCCTACGACGCACCATGCGCCCAGTTCCTTGATTTCCAGTTGAATCAGCTTGGACATGCTTTCTTCCCCTTTCATCTTTTGTTCATCCTAAGGCTTAAGTGCCAGCCACTCGTCCTTCAACAGCCGGTAAACAACCCTGTCTTTGAGCTTTCCGTCATGCCAGATAAACTGCTTGAATTCCGCTTCCTTGATGAAGCCGCACTTGCGCATCACCCGTTCGGAGCCTGCGTTTTCCTTCAGGCAGCCCACGGACATGCGAAAGACGTTATCTTCCATAAACGCAAAGCGCAGCAGCGCTTTCACCGCCTCGGAAGTGTACCCCTGCTTCCACCAGCGGGGATAGGTAAAGTAGCCCAAATCAACCAGCTTGCAAAGTGGTGTGAAGGCGCTGACCGTATACCCGATTTCGCCGATGTGGCTGCCTGTGCGCTTGTCCTCCATGCGAAGAAAAATATGCGCCCGGTCCTTCCGGCCGATTTCTTCCATGGCGAAGATAAGGTTTGCTTCCGATTCGGCCATGGAATGCGTTTGTATGTCTTGCAGGTAATACATGGCCGTTTCATCGGAAAAAAGGCCGTGATGTGTTTCAAGGTCGGAAAAACGGTGATCCCTCAGGATCATCCGCTCCGTCTCAAGCGTTATAAAGCCCTGCCGCTCCGTTTCCCGTTGGCCGGCCATGCCTAACGCATTACTGTTCATCATTGTGATCTGCTACTTATCCTTGTCGGAATGAACTTCCGCCGGATGCGTTTGATTGGGTTCCAGATACCTTTCGTACCGTTCTTCCTCATGCTTGATCTCCCAGTGCAAAAGCACGGTCAGCAGGCCGCGCAGAAGGATGATGGCGCCCAGGATGGCAAGCTCGTTCCACTCCCGAACGATGACGGTGCGCAGCACCTCACCGCCAAGCTTGAATTCCAGCCCCAGCGCGATCCCTTGGGCCAGACGAAGGCGGATGTGGGGATCCCTTTTAAAATAGCCGATCACGCCCTTGGCGGCCGTCAAAAGAACTACCAGGATGCCTGCGCTTTCCACCAACAGTATGCCGGCTTCAGCAATGGTATGTACCGCATGTTCTAGCCATTCCATTTGTTAACCTCCATATGACAATTACATTGTGTCTATCATACATGATTTTGTGAAAAATTGCACGCGGTTTTTGGAAATTTGGTTCATACTATGTTACAATAGTAAAAAAACGGAAGGGGCGTATGGCTATCAAAAGCATGGAGGTTTACCTGCATATCCCCTTTTGCAAACGCAAGTGCCGCTATTGTGATTTTGCTTCCTGCGCGGGGCGGGAAGATTTGATGGAACCCTATATAAGCGCCTTGATGCAGGAAATCCGGCTTCGGGCCGCGGAGCTGAGCCCAGTGTCCGTGGCCACGGCATATATCGGCGGCGGGACGCCTTCCCTGCTGCCTCCCGATCTGTTGGCAAAGGTGCTGGATTGCCTTTTTGAGGCCTTCCCGCCCATGCCTGATGCAGAGATCACCTGTGAAGCAAATCCCGGCACGTTGACGGTAGATTTTCTGAGCATGCTGTGGGATCATAAAGTGAACAGGCTGTCGCTGGGCGCTCAGGCCCGGCAGGAGAAGCTTTTGCATACTCTGGGGCGCATTCACCACTGGGAAGAGGTGGAGGATTCTGTTCTCCTGGCCCGGCAGGCGAGCTTTGACAACCTGAACATCGACTTGATGTTCGGTTTGCCCGGTCAAACGCGGGCCAACTTTCAGGAAACGCTTGCATCGGCTTTGGCTCTTCATCCGGAGCATGTGTCCTGCTATGGGCTGATCCTGGAGGAGGGAACGGTTCTTTATGAGCAGGCCGCCAAGGGAGAACTTTCCCTGCCGGAGGAGGAGACGGAGCGGGCCATGTATAGCGATGCATTGCGCCTAACGAAACAGGCGGGACTCAAGCCCTATGAGATATCCAATTTTGCGCTGCCCGGCCGGGAGTGCCGCCATAACCTGGGCTACTGGCAGGGGGCTTTGTACCTGGGCTTGGGCGTGGCTGCCCACAGCCGGCTGAATTGCGATCCTCAAATGGGTGCGTATGCGCGCTTTGACAATACCCGAAGCCTTGACGCATATCTGAAAAGCATGGATCAGGGCGTGATCCCCGTGGAGGAATACAAGACGATCCCTTTTCGGGAGGCGGAATTTGAAACGCTGATGCTGGGGCTGAGGGTTTTACAAGGCGTGAAGGAAGCAGACTTTCAGCGCCGCCATGGGAGGACGCTTATGGAAGCCTTCGGCAATAAAATCAGCCCCCTCATACAGAAGGGGCTGCTCAAATATGGCAGTGGCTCTTTGCGTTTGACCCGTAGGGGCATGGATGTGCAAAACGTCGTGCTGGTGGAGTTGATGGACTGAAAGCTTAAGCTTACTCTCAGGCGCTATCAGGGCATTACGCGGCACTCTTTTTGCGCAAAAGAGCTCCGATCACGATGCCGGCGGCGCCGGTAACCGTCAACAGCACCCGGTTGCGGACAAGGCTCAACTGAAATGATTGCCCAGTGGTGAGCGCGTTTCCTCCTCCCAATGCGTTGAACGTATCGATAGCCCAGTCGGTCAGTTCACCAGGAAGTTCGTTGGACAAAAGCTCGATGAAACCATAAATGCCCAAACCCAACACCACGATGCCTGCGAGAATCAGGAAAAGTCCGATTCTTCTCATAAAGCCCTCCTGTCCTTTTGTCATTTCCCATAGACTCCATATATCATGATACAGTAGCATGTGCCTTAATATGTGTTCAGTAATATTTGCTTTACCATTTCAAATTCATTTCTGCGCAGAGAATGCCCGGAAAGGAGTGAATTGGGTATAGCCGCGTTTTGCCGTGCATAGAATTTGGCATTCCCGGCTAAAGGAGGCGGCGGCATGCGCCTTGCGGCCCTCATCTGCCTGGTGCTTGCGCTGGTTTTCGCGCTGTTTGTATCCGATCCAAAAGCGCAGGTTAACCCCGCATCTGCAGCACCGCAGGAAAAATGGATCCACATCGACCTTAACAGAAAGGCGTTGACCTTGTACGAAGGAACAAAAGTATTGAAGACATACGCAATTGCATCCGGAACAGCGGACAATCCGTCGCCTATTGGCACTTGGCGGATCACCAGCCGCTTTTCCAGCAAGATGTCCGGCTTTGGCACCAGATTCCTGGGGCTGAATGTGCCTTGGGGGCAATTTGGCATTCACGGAACAAACAAGCCGGGCTCCATAGGCACCAACGCATCCCACGGCTGTATCCGCATGCACGTAAAATCGGCGGAGGAGCTGTACAGCCTTGTACCCAACGGCACAAAGGTAGTTATTGAGGGCGGCCCTTATGGTGGTTATGACAGCTACTTGCCCGTGCTCGTTCCCGGAGAACGTTCCAGCCATGTTCGTGAGGTGCAGCAGCGCCTGAACAGCCTGGGCTTTTCCACCGGAAATCCGGATGGCGTATATGGCGCCGGCACCAGCCGGGCGGTTTTGCAGGCCCGGGAAGCTTTCAAGCTGCCCAAGGCGGACCGGGTGGATGCCGCCCTGTATAAAGCTTTGGGAATCATCCTGTTTGAATAATGAAGGTATAACCTCCACGGTAAAAACATAGGGATTGGCGGAGGGATGACCATGGACTGGAAGGAAGCGGCTGCCTATCTGGGAGCCTGCTTGCCGGAAAAGCTGGCACATATGCTGGAGGAAGTAGGGCCGCTCCGGGAAATACGCATCCGGGCAGATCAGACGGTGAGCCTGAAAACGGAGGGAGGCATCAAAAGAACATCCTTCGTCCCCAACGGGGAACAGGTGACGGAGATGGCCGAAGCGCTTTGCGAGCACGCGCTGTATGCCCGGGCGGAGGAAATGCGCCAGGGCTTTGTAACGCTAAAAGGCGGGCACCGCATGGGTCTGTGCGGAAGGGTGCTGACCCAGGGCAGCCAGGTGCGGGCACTTCGCGACATCGCCTCCCTGTGTATCCGCATCGCGGGAGAGTATCCGGGGTCGGCGGACGAGGTAATGAAGCACTTGTATCCTGAGAGAACACTTATAAGCGCGCTGATCATTGGCGCGCCGGGGGCAGGAAAGACGACGCTTTTGCGGGATATCTGCCGCCAACTCTCCGACGGCACGGGTGGACGGGAGCCGGTGGCGGCCTGCATCATCGATGAGCGGGGTGAACTGGCCGCCTGCGTCCATGGCGTGCCACAGCTGAAAGTGGGACGGAATACGGATGTGCTGGACGGATGCCCGAAGACCGTGGGAATGCAATGGCTTTTGCGCTCCATGGCGCCGGGATGCTTGATTACAGATGAATTGGGAGGAGAGGAGGATGCATTGGCGGTGCTGGAAGCCGTGCGCTGCGGCGTGCCGGTGATGACCAGCGTGCACGGGCAAAGCCTGAATCAGGCGATGGAGCGGCCCGCGCTCAAGGTGCTGATGCGTGAAAAGGTGTTTGGGCTGTATGTATTGCTGGATAGGAGCGTACCGGGGCGGATCACCGCCTTTCACGACTCCTGCCTAAGTGCCGTATGAACCGCCTGGTGTGTGGCCTTACGGCGGCGGTAGCCTGCGCGCTGCTGGGCATAGAGGCTTCCCACAGGCTGAAAAGGCGTGTGGAATATCTGGGGGCCTGGCTACGGGCGCTGGAAATGATGGACCTGAAGCTCCTGCATGAAGGGATTCCCTTGCGAGAAGTGGTTCTGCAGGAGGGGGACGGGGAGATCGCAAAGCGCCTGAATGGTTTCTCCCGTGCCCTTGCCCAAAACCCGCGCATGACTGCGGCGCAGGCATGGCAGTCTTCGGGCAAAAGCCCGGATGCCAAGGAGGAAAAGGTGCTGGATGCCTGTTTCTCAGCGCTTGGCACCGGTGTGCTGGAAAAGCGCAGAACGGCCATTGCCCAGGCCATGGAACAACTGAAAGTGCTGAAAAAAGAGGCGGAGGAAAAGGCGCAGCGGGATTGCAAGCTCTATCGCAGCCTGGGGTTGGCCGCAGGCGCGGCGCTGCTTCTGATTCTGTTATGATACCAATTCAAAACCTTGACGCATCGTCGCTGTGGATCTTTTTGCGCATTACTTCGTCGTCTTCCGCTCCACGTAGCGCTGCTACGTGTCGTTCCGACTCCCCGTACTGCGGAAAAATCTCTCACAGCTTTGGATGCATCAATGTTTCTCATTGGTATTAAGCATCAAGGAAAGAAAGGGCAGATCATCATGCAGGTGGAACTGCTTTTCAAGATAGCGGGCATCGGGATCATGGTATCGGTGATCAGTCAGATATTGTCCCGTACCGGCCGGGAGGATATGGCTATGCTGACCACGGTAGCCGGGCTGGTGATTGTGCTGCTGATGGTGGTGAATCTGGTGGCTGAACTGTTTGCCAACGTCAAAAGCATCTTTCAATTGTACTAAATGATGCGTTGGAGCGTGTGCCTATGGAGATCCTGCAGATCGCCGGCCTGGGGGTGGCGGCGGCGCTCCTGGCCATGGTGGTCCGTGGGTCCAGGCCGGAAATAGCCTCACTCATAGCCATGGCGGCGGGTGTGCTGGTCTTTTTCCTGGCAATCAGCCGCCTGCAGGCTGTGGTGGCGGTGATGGAGCAGCTTGTTCAGAAGGCGGGCCTTGCCCAGGATTACCTGAAGGTGCTTTTGAAGGTGGTAGGGATAGCTTACGTTTCGGAATTTGCCTCCCAGACCTGCCGGGACGCCGGCGAGGACAGCCTGGCCGCCAAAGTGGAGATGGGCGGCAAGGTGCTGGTCCTTGCCATGGCGTCCCCCATCATCGTTGCACTGGTGGAGCTGGTTCTGGAGGTGGTGCCGTGAGGCGCCTTGTTTGGCTGCTGATCGCCCTGCTCCTTTTTATTCCTTCCGCCCGGGCCGGGGAATTGGACGAAAGTCTCGAAAGCGTGCTGGACTCCCTGTCCGTTACGGAGTTTCAGAAGGCTGTGGACAGCGTGACGGCGGAGCCTATCAATATCAGGGAAACGGTATTGATGCTGGTTCGGGGAGAAATCACCTGGGATTTTGGGAAGCTGTTGGAGTCCCTGGGCAACAGCCTTTTATCCGCGCTGACGGGAAGCCTTTGGCGAATCACCAGGGTTTTGGTGCCGGCAGTTCTGTGCGGTATCCTGATGAATATGCGGGGCGCCTTCGCCAGGGATACCGTGGCGGAGATCAGCCGGTATGTATGCTTTCTGCTGGTAGCCATCTTTATGGTGCAGGACCTTACAGAACATATTGCCCTGGCGCAAAGGACCATCGATTTATTGTCGAACGCCATGCAAAACCTGTTCCCGCTGCTTTTGACATTGCTGGCGGCTGTGGGCGGCACCGCCAGCGCCGCGTTTTTCCAGCCTGCGGTGGTGGCGGCCAGCGGCACCATGACCTCCCTCATCCGCAACGTGACCATGCCCTTTGCCGTAGGCGCGGCGGTGCTTATCATCCTGGACCATGTGAGTGAAAAGCTGCATGTCAGCCGCCTGGCCTCCCTCTTTAAGCAGATGGCCAATTGGACGCTGGGCGTTTCCTTCACCGTATTCATTGGGGTGACCATGGTGCAGGGCTTGGGGACCGCAGCGGTGGACGGCGTTTCCATCCGCACCGCCAAGTATGCCATCGACAACTTTGTGCCCATTGTGGGCGGCATGTTTGCCGATACGGTGGATACGCTGGTGGGCTGCTCACTATTGATCAAAAACGCGCTGGGCACCACGGGTTTGATGGTGCTGGTGGGCATCTGCATCACCCCCATGATCCAGGCGCTGTGCGCTGTGCTCGTCTACAGGGTGTGCGCGGCCATTTTGCAACCTATGGCGGAAAGCAGCATTGTAGATTGCCTGTATGATTTTTCCAACGTGCTGATGCTTTTGTTCATCATCCAGCTATCTATCAGCGCCATGTTCCTGCTTTTGATCGCCCAGATGCTGGTGGTGGGGAACCTGACGGTAATGCTTCGTTAGGAGGGTACCAATGAATGCGTTTCTTCGGCAGATGGCGGTGCTGGGGATATTGACCACCCTGGCGGAGCATCTTTTGCCGGAGGGCGGGCTAAGAAAGGCCGGCCGGATGGTGATGGGGCTTTTAATGATGCTCACCATCCTGAACTCCATCCTGGAGCTTTTGAGGCTTCCTCTGCCGGACATCGCCGGCCTTGTGCGCTTTCAGCAGCAAACGGAACTGAAATTGACCCGTGATTCTGGAAGCTACCGGGATGCTGTACTTTTAAGCCTGCGCAGGCAGGTGCAATCTGCCGCGGAGCGGGCTGCCCAGGAGGCGGGCTATCCGGATGTCAGCGCCTTGGCGGAGCTGACCTGGGAGGGGGATATCACGGCCGTCCGTTTGCTGGTCGCGGCAGCGGCCGTGCCTGCCTTTGCGGGGGAAGCGATACAGCAAAGCGAGTATCAAAAGCTGCGGGAGCAGGTTGCCCGTGCGCTGTCTGTGCCGGAAAGCCTGGTCCATGTGGAAGCGGGGGGAACTTGAAAGTGGTAAACCTCAAGGCGCTCTGGGAAAAGTGGAAAGATAAAAAGCATGGCCAGTGGCTGATACTGGTCTTGCTTCTTGCGCTGTCCGGGGCATTGCTCCTGACCGATTTCAACATGACCGGTGGCGAAACCGCTACGGAAAAGCGGATCGCTGAGGTTCTGTCCGCCATGGAAGGATGCGGCCGGGTGGAGATTTCAATCTATTATGGCTCGGAAAAGACAAGTTTGTGGGGAGAGAAGACCGAAAATACGGCCCCGGTTGGGGCTGTAGTGGTGGCGGAAGGCGCGGACAAGGTGGAAGTACGATTGATGCTGATGCGTGCCGTGCAGACCTTATTGGGGCTTGACCAACAGTCGGTGCAGGTGTTTAAGATGGGGGAAAGACCGCGCAAGTAAAGGAGGACGCGTATGTTTACATTTCTGAAAAAGCACAAAAACCTGATATTCCTGTGCGTTTTGCTGGTGACGCTGGCAGGCTCCTACCTGTGGAATCAATACCAGCTGCAGGCGGCAAGTACGGTATCGTTGCCCATAAGCAGGACGGCAGGGGCGGGCGTCGCTACGCCCACACCTTCCTTTAGCAAGACGCCATTGGCCACCTATCAGGAAAAGCGGGAGACAACAAGGCAGGCGGATATGGCGGCGCTGCAGACGTTGGCATCCAACGAAAAGGTGGACCAGACAACCCGCGACCAGGCCCAGGAAGAGCTGCTGGAGGTGATCCGCTGCCGGGAAAGCGAACTGGCCATTGAAGGCGCGCTCACCGGTGCGGGGCTTGCTCCCTGTGTGGCGGTGGTGCAGAGAGGAGCCGTGACCGTGCTGGTGGAGAAAAAAGAGCTGACCCAGACCGAGGCCACCATGATTTTGACGCTGGCCACCGCCCATACCGGAGAAGTGCCGGAGAACATACGGATTATGGCGGGAGATATGATATAGCGCTACGCTTTCGAGAAAATGACGTTGTCATTTTCTCGATCCTGCACTTTTTGCCTGTAGCCCTCCGCACCGGTCTGCGCTACGCTTGACCGGTGTTTCGTTTTCAAATGGCAAAGCCATTTGAAAACTCCAGGCTCGGGGATTATATCCCCTCACCCTGGGCTAACGGCCGGCAAAAAGTGTAAGGAAAGCTTGCTTCGCAAGCGACCCGCGCACGTAGGCTATGCCGGGCGACACGATTACAATTGAAGGGGTTCCACCCCTTCAATGCATCCCTGGAAATTTGTCCCCTTTTGTCTACAGTCTGTCGTGCAATGCCGGCCATATGTATATCATTTCGCCGGCATTGCACGAAATTGTTGTATATGCTATGATAATTCCGGGCATGCTGATTTGGACGGCATGCCGGGAAGAAGGCAAGCGAAAATGGAACAAACGGGAGAAGTCATTGAAGTGAAAAACGGTCTGTTGACCGTTCAGTTTTGCAGGCCGGAAGCGTGTGAAAAATGCCGGGCATGCACCGGGGAAAAGAACCGGGCCACGATACAGGTTCCCGGCGAAGCTCAGGTAGGGGACAGTGTTACCGTCAGAATGCCGGAAGGGCAGGTGGCTAAAGCATCGCTGCTGGCCTATGCCATGCCGCTTTGCGGGCTGCTGATCGGTTTGTTCCTGGGCTTTGTGCTGGGCGGGGATATACCGGCCGTCATTGGCGCAGCGATCGGGCTGTGTATAAGCTTTTTGATCCTGAAATTGCTGGATAGCCGCCTGCGCAAGGATGTAAGGTGGACACCGATGGTGGTTGCTGTTACGAAAAAGCAGGCCTAGGTCTTACAAAAATCAGACAGAAGTGAAATGCAAGGGCAGAAGAATGGGGACAAGCCTGAAAAATGAAGGAGTATTTTGCGATTCATCCAAAAAATCCATCGAAAATTCGCTGGATGCAGCGTTCATTTCGATGGATTTTCACTAGTAAGCGGACATGAACTGTGATATAATAGGTTGAATGCATGGGAACCGTTGGTTGCCTGTCTTAAGACAACCGATATGTGCGGATGATACGGAGCGTTCGCTGATCTTTTTTTAAAGATCAGGAACATCTTCGTTAAATAAAACATAGGAAAACGGTAAATAGGAGTCCGGCTGAAAATGGCCGCCGTGCAGTGTTGCCGGCGTTGCGTTTTTGCGTACTTTTTCCCAGATCAAAAAATGAGATTTAGGAATTTTTGGAAACAGTGAAAGGAGGTTTCTTGTGGCATCTAAGGGCAAACTTCGCATTATACCCTTGGGCGGCGTGGATGGCATCGGCAAGAACATCACCGCCTACGAGTATGAGGACGATATCATTGTAGTTGACTGTGGCTCCATGTTCCCCAAGGAGGATATGCTGGGCATCGATCTGGTGATACCCGATGTGAGCTATCTTGTGGGGAAGAAGGACAATGTGCGGGGGTACGTATTCACCCATGGTCATGAGGACCATATCGGCGCCGTGCCTTACGTACTCAAGCAGGTACCTGCGCCGTTATACGGCACGCGCCTCACGCTGGCGCTGGTGGACATGAAGCTTAAGGAGCACCGTGTTTCGGGCATCCCGCTCAACGTGGTGCAGCCCAGGGACGAAATTCAGCTTGGCAAATTTTCGGTGCGCTTTATCAAGGTCAGCCATTCTATCGCCGGGGCAACGGCGCTGGCTATCACCTGTCCTGCGGGCACGGTAGTGGTGTCGGGCGATTTTAAGATCGACTATACCCCCATTGATGGGGAGGTCACCGACCTGCCCTCCTTTTCCGAGATCGGTGACCGGGGCGTTTTGGCGTTCCTATGCGAATCCACCAATGTGGAGCGGCCGGGCTACACCATGTCCGAGCGCAAGGTCGGCGAGACGTTTTTCAAGCTGTTTGAAAAGGCGCAGGGCCGCATTATTGTGGCTATGTTCGCCAGCAACATCCACCGCATCCAGATGATGATCGACAACGCCGTGCGCTTTGGCCGCAAGGTGTGCTTTATTGGCCGCAGCATGATCAGCGTGAGCCGCGTGGCCATGCAGATCGGTGAGCTCACCATTCCGGAAGGCTATCTGGTGGAGATGGACGACATTGACATCTATCCGGATGACCAGTTGCTTGTGGTCACAACTGGCAGCCAGGGCGAGGCCATGAGCGGCCTGACCCGCATGGCCTTCAACGAGCATCGCAAGCTGCAAATCCGGCCTTCGGATATGGTGATCATATCGGCCACGCCCATCCCCGGCAATGAAAAAAGCGTGGCAAGGGTCATCAATCAATTGTACCGCTGCGGGGCGGAGGTCATCTATTCGGCTTTGGAGGCGGTGCACGTTTCCGGCCACGCCTGCCAGGAGGAACTGAAGCTTTTGCACGTGCTGGTGCGGCCGCAATACTTCATTCCCATTCACGGCGAATACCGCATGCTCTGGCAACATGCCGAGCTGGCGGAAGCAATGGGCATGAACCGCAAGAACATCGTCATACCGGAATTGGGCCAGGTCATCGAAATGAACGATAACACCCTGGCCATCACCGAGACGGTGCCCACTGGCGGCGTGCTGGTGGATGGCCTTGGCATCGGCGATGTAGGCAATGTGGTGCTTCGCGACCGCAAGCACCTGTCCCAGGACGGGCTGATCATCATCGTCATGGCCATTGACCGGGACAGGGGCGTTCTGGTTTCCGGGCCGGATGTTATCAGCCGCGGGTTCGTGTATGTGCGGGAGAATGAGGATATCATTGAATCCACCAGGGATTTAGTGAGAAGCATCATCATTTCTTACGGCAAGCTGGATGGCAGCGACTGGCTGCCCATGAAGAACCGCATCAAGGATGAGTTGCACCGCTTTATCTATGAAAAGATCAAGCGCAACCCAATGGTTCTGCCGATCATCGTAGAAATCTAACGATTTTCGAGAAAATGACGAAGTCATTTTCTCGATTTTTCGCTTTTCTCCTGTTCGTCCTGTGCATCATCTTTGGATGATGCACAGTTCTAAAGCTTGCTACGCAAGCGCCCCGCCCGACCGGCAAAGCCGGTTGAGACGATTTCAAACGAGGGGGCTGCGGCTCCGCAAGCTCAATCGTCGCGCTGCTGTGCTACCGCTTGCATCGCTCGTTTCGCCAGCCTCCTCCACCCCTCCCATTTCCGCCACAGGTGGGGTCGGGGTTCCGGAGCCACTGGCGGCGCTTGGCTCACTTACCCTCGTTGCTCCCCCCAAGCTGCATGCGGCCCCAACCCATTTTCTGGGCTGGGGTCAAATCCTATTATTCCTGCAATCTTTTATATGGTATTCTCGTTGTATCAGGGAGGGACGAACCATGCAATATAGTAAGGCCCACGAGCTGGCCCGGGATATCCGGGAAAGCGAGGAATATCAAACCTATATCCGGCTGAAGGAAACCGTTTGGGCGGACGAGACCAACAAAACGCTCTTGACGGAATACAAAAAGATGCAATCAAGGCTTCAAATGGCTGCCCTGTCGCAGTCATCCGGCCATGAAGAAGAAATGCAGCGTTTTTCCCAACTGACGGCGCTGCTGTTTGCCAGCCAGGAGGTTTCCGCCTATCTGCTGGCGGAAATGCGGCTTCAGCAAGCCTTGGGCGACATCTTCAAAATACTGACGGATGCGGCCGGGCTGGAATTCCATCTGCCCGGCCTGGAGTAGGCTGGATGCAAGGAGGCTTTATACGTGAAAATGCGCCGACCGAAAAAAGAGTATACCCACCAGTCCTTGCGGGACGAGCGGGAGTATGGTATGTATTGGTACAGCGGCCTGTGGCATATGCTAAGGCCTGTTTTGATTGTATTGGTTTCATTGATTGTGGTAGTAGGCCTTTCCACAGCGGGCTGGAATTGGGTATACGATAATTATCTGGCCCCGGTGGATACAAGCAATACGGGTCCCATCACCTTTGTAATAGAAAACGGAAGCAGCCTGTCCAGCGTGGCCACCAATCTGGAAAACCAGAACCTTGTGCGCAACAAGACCATTTTCAAGTATTATTGTGACTTTATCGGCCTTGGCCAAAAGATACAGGCGGGGGAATACCAGTTGACCCGTGCCATGACCATTGATGAGATCGCCAATCAATTGACCACGGGCGATGGCAAGCCGATTACGGCGAGGATTACCATCATCCCCGGCTGGACAATTGAAGATATCGCGGCCAAGCTGTCCACCGACGGCGTCATCAAGAACAAGGATGAATTCCTGCAGCTGTGCCGCACAGGCGAAAGCTTCAGCGAGTACTACTATGTGAACGATGTGCTGGCCAGCCCCAATGTGGGCCAGAGAAAGTATGCGCTGGAAGGGTACCTGTCTCCCAACACCTACGAGGTGTATACAGACGCCACTACCGTGGATATTATCCGCAAGCTGCTTTCTCAGACGGAAGTGGTTTATCCCGCCTCCTTCCATGAGCGGGCGGAGCAATTGAATATGAACATGGATCAGGTGCTCACCTTGGCCTCTATGATTGAAAAAGAGGCCAAGGAAGCGGACTTTGCCAGGGTTTCCGCCGTGTTCCACAACCGTTTGCAGGGTAATACCAAGCTGGGCAGCGACCCGACCATCCATTACATCACCGGGGTTAGGCGCATGTCGCTGAGCAATAATGATTTAAACATCAACTCTCCCTACAACACCTATAAGAATTCCGGTCTGCCCCTGGGGCCCATCTGCAGCCCATCCCCGGCAGCCATCCTGGCGGCGCTGTATCCCGATGAGACGTTTGTGGCGGAGAAGTATTTGTACTTCTGCAGTAAGGATCCCAATACCGGAGAATTGGCTTTCTCCAAAACGCTGGAGGAGCATAACCAGGCCGTGGCCATTTATGCCCCCTTGTGGAAGGCGTACGACGAGAGCAGAGGTCTGTAACCGTGACAGAGTTCCAAAGAAAAACCGTGCCGGAGCTGCTTGCTCCGGCCGGTGGCAGAAGTCAGCTTATGGCGGCGCTGCATTTTGGCGCAGATGCCATATATGGTGGCATGCAAAAGTATGGCCTGCGGGCCTTTGCCGGGAACTTTTCGGAAGAAACCTTGATGCAAGCGGTAAAGCTGTGTCATGGCAAGGGGAAAAAGTTCTATCTGACGCTGAATATTTTTCCCTTTGATGAGGATTTTGAAGGGCTGTTGTCCGTCGCTCGTTTTGCCCTGAATTGCGGGGTGGATGCGGCCATCGTCAGCGACCTGGGGGCAGTGATGGCGCTTCGAGAGGAATTGCCGAATTTGCCCCTGCACATCAGTACCCAGGCCAATACAATAAACAGCCGGGCCGCCGCCTTTTGGCATGATTTGGGGGCGGAACGTGTGATTCTGGCCCGGGAAATGACCATAGAGCAGATTGCCGCGCTCCGTAAAAACACGCCTCCGGAACTGGAATTGGAGGCGTTTGTCCATGGCGCGGCCTGCATGGCCTATTCCGGGCGGTGTTTACTCAGCAATGCCATGACCGGGCGTGGCGCCAACCAGGGCGCCTGCGCCCAGCCCTGCCGCTGGCGCTATCATGTGGTGGAGGAAAAGCGGCCGGGGGAATACTTTCCCGTATGCGAAGATGAAAACGGGACGTACATCTTTTCCGCGCAGGACATAAACGCCATGGCGCTTTTGCCAAAGCTCCGGGATTGCGGCCTAAGCTCCCTTAAAATTGAGGGGCGCATGAAAACGGAATACTATGTAGCCACCGTGGTCTCGGCCTACCGCCGGGGGCTTGACGCGCTTAAACAGGGGGATGAGGCCTTTTACGCGTTGCTGCCGGAGTTGGAAACGGAACTGAATAAGGCCAGCCACCGGCCTGGCAATACGGGCTTTTTCCTGGGCGCGCCGAAGGTATGCGGCGGCGCTGCAGGCTTTTCCCAGTCCATGGAGTATGTGGGCCGGGTGCATGCTTCCGCCAAAGCAGGGGAAGAAGCAATGGTAGAGTTAAAAAACCGCTTTTACGTAGGTGATGATCTGGAAGTGCTGACGCCATCAGGCAGCCATCCGTACAAACCCGAAAGAATCGTGCTGCAGGCGACCGGGGAAGAAGTTCAAAGTCACGGCACGGCGGGAACACTGCTTACGCTTGTTTTTCCCTTTGATGTGTCGGAAGGGGATATCATAAGAGGGCCGGTGCGGAATCATCAGCCTGCGTGAGGCTGTTAACTCATTTTAGAAGGGTAAATCCCGTATATACACCCGCAATGAAAATGGTACTGATCAGAATAAAGTGCATAATAAACCACCCGATTTTCCCGTATTTCAGCAACTCCTGGTCCATAGGCCTCCTGGACTCCGCCGGTACGATGTTTCCGCCAACCCACTCGAACACCAGCAGGAATATCCACCACCATGTGTATGACGTCCAAAGATTCCATGGAGCATAGTATTCGATTAGCTGTGTCTGTTTTTCAGCCCATCCCTCAATGAGCACTCCAAGATGAACAATAACCCAATAAAAAGGTATCTTATAGACCCATGATTTTGGGCTGTATCTCACACCGAGCAAAACTCCGGCAGGAAACATAGTTGAAATGAGTGTTACGGGCATAATGGATAATTTGGGAAATAGTTTAAACGGATAACAATAGAAGTTTAATTTGCAGAAAATATAGCATATAATATTGCCGATAATTGCGCTTATTAGAAAGAGCATACCGTATTTTTTCCAATTGTACCGCATGATCAGCAGCAAGACAATCGTTGAAAAAGCAATTGTAGAGAGAGACAAATAGGTTTCTATATTCCAGCCGATACTCATCTGCTTTCTCCCTTAATACTAATGGAGAACATTATTGTGTCGATGGCCGTGAGGGATTTTTGCGCAATACAAGGAGACAAAGCTCAGCGTAGCGGCGCTACGCTGAGCGGCAGTCGACGCCGTAGTGCGCGAAAAGATCCACGGCAACGACGCAATAATGTTTGGAAGCAGTATAAGTTGTTGATCATAGAATGATCGGGAAGGCGGATAAGTATTCTTTAGGCATGTTTCAGAGGCCTGCAACTACGTTGTTGATGGATTGGCTGATGGGTGGGGAAAAAAAGAAAAAAGTCTGACGAGAGTAATAAAATGAGAGTGCGGAACCAAATCCTCCTTTGCCGCATAGAATGACCCATAAGGAGGATTTATGGCATGATCGATGCGTTGCTTTTCTTTATCGTAAAGGAATGCTTGTTTCTCCTTGGTTTTATCGCGGGCCGCTCCAGCTTTCCCAAGCCGCTAAGCAGGGAGCAGGAGGCAGAATGCCTGGAGGCCATGCAAAAAAAGGATGAATCCGCCGAAATTGCCCGCAAAACCTTGATCGAACACAACCTGCGCCTGGTGGTGCACGTGGCCCGCAAGTATACAGTGCCCGGTTGCACCCAGGAAGACCTGGTGCATATCGGCGCTATGGGGCTGATCAAGGCCATCGAAACGTACAAGCAGGGCAGCGGGACCGCCCTGGCTACCTATGCCGCCCGGTGCGTGGAAAACGAGATATTGATGGCACTTAGGGCAGCCAAAAAACGCCGGGGGGATGTGTCCCTCAGCGAACCCATCGGAACCGATGGGGAAGGCAATGATATTTCCTTTATGGATATCCTGGGCACCGCCGGGGATGTGGTGGAAGAGGAAGTACATAAGCGCGTCACCATGGGCCGGGTCCGGTGCCTTTTAAAACGCCTTCCCAAGCGGGAGCGGATTGTGCTGGAGCTTCGCTACGGCATACTTGATGGCCGAGCCCACCATCAGCATGAAATCGCAAAGAATTTGAATATTTCCAGGTCATACGTATCCAGGGTGGAAAAGCATGCCATACAGATGATCCGGGACTGGCTGCAGCGGGGCGAGGGGTAGAGCGGATGTATAATTTTGCGGGAAGGGAACTTTTTGAAAAAGTTTTCCTTCCCGCACCTATCCTTGAAAAACTATTTTATAGAAGCTCTTCATTTAGCTTTGACGTTTTTTCCTTCCTGTTTTACGTTGGCATTTAATCCATTTTTTATAAAAGAAACGTAAAATCCTCTGGCTTTCTCTAATGTGTGCAAGTCATACTCGGTACCTGGCTGTATGTTGACACCGACTGTATGAAAATGGTATACTCCGGCCATATAGTACATTTGTACGGCTAAGCATTTTTCGTAGCTTTTCACTCTAAGGGAGGAAAAGACCGTGAACAGGCTGCAAAAGATTATCGGTATGTTTTTGCTGACTGCACTTACTTTTTGGATAGCAGCAGCCTGTTCTGAACAATTCCAAACCGATCTGGATGCGATTGACCGTGCGGCAAAGTCGGTGCTTATGCTGGAGGTATACGACGAAAAAGAACAGCTGGTAGGTACCGGCAGCGGTTTTGTCATCTTTGACAATTTTACGTTGGCAACCAATTATCATGTGATCGAGGATGCGAATCTGATCCTGGCTTATAGCGATGCAGGTAACCAATATCTGGTCAGCAAGGTGATTGTAGCTGATGCCCAAAAGGATATAGCACTGCTAGAGTTCTTTTCGCCAACGGACTTGAAGCCCCTGGCCCTGGCGTCGGGGGACGGTCTGCGCCGGGCTGAGCCTGTGGTAACCATTGGCAGTCCCAAAGGTGTAACTAATTCAGTCTCTCTGGGCAATATTAGTGCACTATATGAGGAAGATGGCGTTTCCTACATTCAATTTACGGCTCCCATTTCTCCTGGCTCGAGCGGTGGAGCGTTGTTCAACAACCGCGGAGAAGTGATCGGCATTACTAGCGCAGCAATTATCGATAGCCAAAACATGAACCTGGCGGTGGATATTAGCGAGATCATCAAGATGTACGGGGAGAGTGCCAAAAATCAAAGGGTAAGTCTGGGGGATTATTTGGCTCCATCAACAACTAAACAGGGAAAGGTCTCAGCAGTATGGACCGAAACTGGCGTCAGAATCACTTGGAGTGCCATTCCCGGCGCGAAGGCGTACAAGATTTTTTGAGCAGAATCGCAAGGTAAGGGTTTTCATTTTATTGCAAGAAGCACACAGACTGAATTTATTGATAACACGGTTGATCAACAGATTTACTATTACAAGGTAGAAAGTGAAATAGGAAGCATATCATCAGACATTACAGTTAATGCCCATGTGGTTTTCCCCAATTATGCAGTTCTTGAAGAGCTGGCAAAACCATACGACATAAAATGCAAGGCCAGAGCGAATACCGTTACGATCACTTGGAGTACCGTCGAGGGAGCCGATAGATATATCATTTACCGCTCCATGAATCGCGATAATGGATATTCACCGCTGAGAATTGTAGCCGACACAACATATGTAGATGGGTATGCATTATCAGGTATTGCATATTATTACAAAATCAGCAGTATCACTGGCTGGAGTATGTCGGAGTCGTCCGATGCTGTTGTATCCGATATCCAAAATACGCCTACGCCGCATATTGAACCTACACCGCATAATGAGCCAAAGTATTCAATTTGGGATTGTGTATAAAAACTGTACCAAGAGTATCCGCGCTTAAATCCAAGCATAGAAAATATTAGCGGAAAGATGACTGTTGCTGGTTTTACAATAACTTGTTATTGTGAGAATGTCTATCAAAAAAATCAAGCGCTATGGTTATGATGATAGGAGGCTTTCCCTTGAGGGCTCCGTAACCCTGCCCCCGCCATTGGCTCCGAAGCCGAAGCGCCGCCTGTGGCGGATGAAGCGAGGCGGAGGAGGCTGGCGAAACAAGCAGTGCGAACGGCGGTGAGCAATGCGCCGATTGAGCCAGATGGAGGGAAATGGGCAGGGTGGAGGAGGCTGGCGAAACGGGTTCCGAAGCTGAGCGCCGCCTGTGGCGGATGAAGCGAAGCAGAGGAAGCGCCCGAAACAGAACGATGGACGCGGTAGCGGCCAGCGTGACAATTGAGGGCGCCGGGGTTGCAAGCGGTAGAGAGGCAATGCGACGATTGAGCCAGCTGGAATAGCTGTCGACGAAGTCGACTGATGAGGTACTCATGATAGCTAGGCCGAATTAGGGTAGACGAGTCTGCCGTACAAGATAAAGTCCAATACTACTCACGCGAAAATACGGATGATATAAATGGGATGCTGCATATAACCGTCATATCCTGAATGATTCCAATACGGATTTTTGCGTAGCCTGCCGAATCTTCAGGCGGCGCTTGCAAATGCCGGGGGCATGTGCTATGATAATATGGTATTATATGGTGGATATGATCAATATCAGGTGAAACACTTCTTTTGCACTTCATATGGAGGAACTTGTATTATGCCCGATCGCAAGAAAGGGGCTTTGAGGACGCATATTCAGACGGCTGTGGATACCATTACGGAGGCATACCGCCAAAGGGGGTATTTCCCCAGCGCCGCCGTTGCCGTTTTTACGCCGGAACAAACCTTGTACCGGGCATCCTATGGCGGCGTGACGATGGATACGCTGTTTGACGTGGCTTCCCTCACCAAGATCGCGACGGCCACCCAGGTATTGCTGCTGATTAAGCAGGGCAAATTCGCGCTGGAAGATCCCATTGTGCGCCTTCTGCCCCAGGCGGCCGCAAGGCCGGTGATTTCAGAACGGCTGAAGGATGTTACGGTAAAAAAGCTGTTGACCCATACCTCGGGTATTGTGGATTGGTATCCCTTCTATGCGGCGGCAGGCGGTTTTTATAATGTGCTGGAAAAGGTCCTGCCCTTGTATGAGGTAAGGCAGGGCGTGGAATACAGCGATATCAATTTCATGCTGCTGGGCCTTTTGGTGGAGGAGGCCATGGGCCTGCCTTTGACGGAATGCCTCCGGGAAAACCTGAGCGCCCCGCTGTCCCTTTCCCGTTTCTGTTACTGTCCTGATCCATCTTTATCCATTGCCCCCTCCTGCTACGGAAACCCCATTGAAGAGGAAATGTGCAGGGAGCGGGGCATTGCTTTTTCTGGGTGGCGGACTCATGAGGCGGTATGCGGCCAGGTGAACGACGGAAACGCTTATTATTTCTTTAACGGTGTTGCGGGCCATGCTGGGCTATTCGCCGACGTTGAGGCTTATGAATCCCTGTGCCGGCTGTATATGAACACCGGATCGCCTCTGCTTCAGGAGGCCATGGAGGAGCAGGCCCCCGGCCGGGGATTGGGCTTTGGGCTGGGTAATATGTACCCCAAAGGCTGTGGTCATACGGGCTTCACGGGGACGGCTGTTTACCTTTCCCGCGCACTTGGGATCGGTGTGGTTGCCTTTACCAACCGGTTGTTCTTTCCCCATAAGAACCCAAACAGTACCCAGGAATACCGCCGCGCTCTGTTCGGGGCGGTGGCGGAGATTGCAGCATCCTGAAGCCGTCACGGCTTTTTGGAGGAATAAACGGAAGAGAGGGATACATGTATGCGCAGATTTCTTGTCTTGGTGCTCGCTCTTGTGACACTGATGGCGCTGGCTCCCGCGGCACTGGCGGAGGGCAGCAACGTGCTCAAGTACGGCACAGATGCGGAACCAGTAGGGTTCGATCCCCATACCATATCGGCTTTATCTTCTCTTCGCATGATGAGCCAGATATACAACCAGTTGGTGGATGTGGACGAAGACCTGAAGGTGATCCCCGAATTGGCTCTAAGCTGGGATCAGCCGGATGAGACTACCTATGTGTTCCACCTGCGCCATGGCGTCAAGTTCCACAATGGCCGGGAGATGAAGGCGGCGGACGTGGTGTACAGTTTTGAGCGCATCCTGTCCCCCGACCTTGGCGCGCTGGGCAACAGCGGCAATTATTACAACATGATCAAGACCGTGGAGGCGGTGGACGACTATACGGTGAAGTTCGTTCTCTCCTCCATCAACGCCCCGTTCCTTAACAACCTGTCCGCCAGCTATGGCGCCATCGTCTGCAAGGAAGTAGTGGAGGCCAACAACGGGGACATAAAGCGGGCGGGCGCTGGCACAGGCCCCTACACCTTGGGAGAATGGATCCCCGACAACCGGGTGGTTTTGAACGCTTACCCGGACTTCTATCTGGAAGGGCAGCCTACCTTTGACGCTATCGAGTATTACGTGATGACCGATATGGCTGCCCGGCTGGCCGCCCTGCGCACCGGCCAGGTTGATCTGGTCTTGGGCGACGCCGCCAGCGTACCCCTGGTCAGTGGCGACAGCGGCATCCAGGTGCTCTCCTACCAGACCCTCAGCTATGAGACGCTGTGCCTGAATTTAACGCTGGATGTGTTCAAGGATGTGCGCGTGCGCCAAGCCATCAGCCTGGCGGTGAACCGCGAGGAGATCCTGGACCTTGTGTATGACGGCCAGGCGGCCATCTCGGGCTTCGCCCCCGCCTCCATGGGCCATTGGGCCGTGGACGTAACCGGCCATCCCCTGTATCAGCAGGATATTGAAAAAGCCAAGGCGTTGATGGCGGAAGCCGGATATCCCAACGGCTTTGAAGTGACGCTGACCACAGGCCTGTTGGCTACGCTGCGTGACCTGGCCACGGTACTGCAGCAGCAGTTGGAGGTCATCGGAATCAAGGTCAACGTGGAAAATGTGGAGAATGCCCAGTACATCGACCAGTGGAACAACCGCACCTACCAGATGATGGTGTGCCAGAATAGCGCGGGCAGCGACCCCAACCGCGCGGTGGCCTTCTTCTTTGCCACCTCCGGCAAGGCCAATATCGCCGGCTATTCAAACGCCCGGGTGGATGAACTGTGCAACCTGGGCGCTGGTACCACTGACGCGGAAGCTCGCGAGGCTTACTATAAAGAAGCCATCAACATCATCCTGGACGAATGTCCCAATGTGACCTTTGCCAGCCCCATGGCTTACATCTTCGCCAGGACCGCGCTCACTGGCTTTACCCCAAATGCCTCCAACTCCAACGACTTCTCCAAGGCGGCACTGACCAAATAGCCTGAAAAAAGCAAAAAAGGGCCGCGCCCCTTGCGGGTGTAAAGGGTGCGGCCCTTCTCCATTTTCCTTTTAAAGGAGATGCGATATGCGCGATTACATCCTGCGCAGGCTTTTAATGCTCATTCCCGTGCTGGTCGGCATCAGCCTGTGTATATTCATCATCTTGCAGTTGGTCCCAGGAGACGTGGTCTCCGGCATGCTGGGGATCGAGGCCACGCCTGAGCTACGCGCTATGTGGGAAAAGCGTCTGGGCCTGGACCAGCCGCTGCACATGCAGTATTTGAGCTGGATCGGCAAGGCCGTACAGGGTGACTTCGGCGTATCCTTTCGGACTGGTGCGGCCATTTTTCCTGAAATATTGAGCCGCTTCCGCATCTCGGCGGAATTGACCGTCATGGCCTGCGTCATCTCCTGGATCATCGCTATCCCGCTGGGGATCCTGTCGGCTTTGAAGCGCAATACCTGGGTGGATAAGGTGGTCCGGGTGATGTCGCTGATGGGTGTATCCGTACCGGGCTTTGCTTTCGCCACGCTGATGATCCTGTTTCTGTCCAAGGTTTTTGGATATTATCCCCCTGTGGGGTATGTGAGCCTCGCGGAAAACCTGGGGGTGAATCTTCAAATTATGATCCTGCCGGCTATTGTGCTGGGTTCCATCATGTCCGGTTCGGTGATGCGCATGACCCGCTCCTCCATCTTGGAGGTGCTGCGGCAGGATTTTATCAAGGCGGTCCGGGCCAAAGGCGCTTCGGAAAGGATCACCATTTTCCGGCATGCACTGAAAAACGGCTGCATTCCCATCATCACCCTGGTGGGCATGCAATTTGGCAGCCTGCTGGGCGGCACTGTGGTGGTGGAGCAGATCTTTTCCCTTCCGGGCCTTGGGCAGATGGTGCTGACAGCTATCAATCAGCGGGATTATCCCGTGGTGCAGGGCTGCGTGCTGTTCATTGCTTTTATCTATGTGGTAGTCAATTTGCTGGTGGACATCCTGTACACGTATGTCGACCCGCGGATCTCCTATCAGTAAGGGGGCGGCGATATGAAGAGAAGGAAATCCATAAGGGCCGCCCTGGCGGCGGGCGACAAGTCGCTGATTCAAAACCTGTGGGCCGATGGCTTGGGCCGCTGGGGACTGATGGGAATCCTCCTGGTGGTTTTGATGGCGGTGTTCGCCCCCCTCATCGCCCGGTATGACTATGCGCAAATGGTGAAGGTGGGCGGGCGCACCGCCAAGCTGATGGCTCCCTCCGCCACATTCTGGTTCGGCACAGACAACTTCGGCCGGGATGTGTTCAGCCGCATCATCTTTGGCGCCAGGGTATCCCTGGTGGTAGGCATCATCTCCGTGGGGATAGCCGCCGGCTTTGGGTATCTGCTGGGGCTGATCGCGGGATATTTTGAAGGCAAGGTGGAAAGTACCGTTATGATGGTGATGGACGTGATTTTCGCGTTCCCCTCCATTTTGCTGGCGCTGTTCATCGTGGCTGCGCTGGGCAAAAGCATCGTCAACACTATGATTGCCATCGGCATCGTGAACATACCGGTGTTCACCCGCACGGTCAGGGCATCGGTTAAAACGGTCAAATCCATGGACTATATCCAAAATGCCAGGAGTACTGGCCTCAAATCGGTTTCTATCCTCTTTCGCCATGTGACCCCCAATATAATGGCGCCTTTTACGGTGCAGGCTACGCTAGCTTTATCCGGTGCCATCCTCACGGAGGCTTCCATGAGCTTTCTTGGCCTTGGCATCCAGTCCCCTGACCCCTCCTGGGGATCCATGCTGTCGGACAGCCGCAAGTATATGGAGGTGGCGCCCTGGCTGGTGATCTTCCCGGCGCTGTTCATCATCATGACCATCCTGTCCTTTAACATTTTGGGGGATAGTCTTCGGGACGTGCTGGACCCCAAACTGAAGCTGTAGGGGGGAGGGGCATATGGAATATTTGCTTGAAATACAGGAGCTTATGATCGAAATCCAAAGGGATAAGGGGGCCGTGCGCCTTGCGGAGGGCGTGAGCCTGAATATTGGGAAGCGGCAGAGCTTTGGCATTGTGGGGGAATCCGGCTGCGGCAAAAGCATCACCGCCTCCGCCGTGATGCAATTGCTGCCCTACCCTTTAAAGGCCTCCGGCGGGCGCATCCTGTTTAACAGCCTGGAAGGGGAAGTGGACCTTTTGCAGGTCGACACCGCCAGGATGCGCAGGTTCCGGGGCCGGGAGATCGCCATGATCTTCCAGGAGCCCATGACGGCGCTGGACCCCATTTTCACCATTCGCCAGCAGATGCTGGAGGCTTTGACCTTCCACCACAAGGATTTAAGCCGCAAAGCCATGGAGGCGCTGATCCTGGAGATGCTTCATAAAGTGAACATCCCAAGGCCCGAACAGACATTGCAGAGCTATCCCCACCAACTGTCGGGCGGGCAACTGCAAAGGATCATGATAGCTATCGCATTGATCAATAACCCAAGGCTGCTAATCGCCGACGAGCCGACCACCGCCCTGGATGTGACCATCCAGGCCCAGATTCTTGATCTGATGAATGAGCTGAAGGCCAGCAGGGATACCTCCATCATCATGATCACCCACGATCTGGGCGTGATCGCGGAAACCTGCCAGGAGGTGGCGGTATTCTACGCCGGCCAGGTTGTGGAGCAGGCGCCTGTGGTCCCCCTCTTCCATGATACGGCGCACCCCTATACCAAGGGGCTTTTGCAGGCCGTAACCTCCCTGGGCGGTGAAAAGAAAAAGCTGTACGCCATCCCCGGCATGGTGCCTCCCGGCGGACAGTGGAAGCCCAGCTGCCGCTTTGCCGACAGGTGCGTTCATTGCATGCCTATCTGCCGTGAAAAAGCGCCGGAGCTAAAAGAGATTGCCCCCGGCCATAGCTGCCGCTGCTTTTTGTGGGGGAAGGAGGAAGCACATGCCTGAGGCGTTGCTTACTGTCAAAAGCCTGAAAACGTATTTTCCCATCAAGCGGGGGATTTTCAAACGGGTGGTGGGCCATGTCCATGCCGTGGAGGACGTGAGCTTCCAACTGATGCCTCAGGCGGTGTTCGCCCTTGTGGGCGAGTCCGGCTGCGGGAAGAGCACCACCGGGACAAGCATTTTAAGGCTGATCGAGCCTACCGCCGGCCAGGTGATCTTCCAGGGGGAGGATGTGGCCAGGCTCAGCGCTGAGGAACTTCGCAAAAAGAGGCGGGATATGCAGTTTGTGTTCCAAAACCCTTACAGCTCGCTGAACCCCAGAATGACGGTGAAACAGCTTTTATGCGAGCCGCTTCGGGTACATTTCCATCTTGGCAAGGGCGAAACCGAGGAGCGGGTAAAGAACATGCTGGAAAAGGTGGGGTTGGGCATAGAGCATCTGAATCGCTATCCCCATCAGTTTTCCGGAGGACAGAAGCAGCGTATCTCCATTGCCAGGGCGCTGATCAGCAAGCCCAGCTTTGTGGTGGCCGATGAGCCCATCTCGGCATTGGACGTTTCCATCCAGGCGCAGATTTTGAACCTTTTGATGGATTTGAAGCAGGAGATGAAGCTTTCCCTCATTTTTATCTCCCACGATCTGAACGTGGTGCGCCATATCTCCAACAGTGTGGGCGTCATGTACCTGGGCCGCATCATGGAGTTGGGGGATACCGAGGAGGTCTATCAAAATCCCTGCCACCCCTATACCCAGGCGCTGCTCTCCGCCGTGCCGATCAAGGACCCGCTGATCAAAAAGCAGCGGATCCTGTTAAGCGGCGATGTGCCCAGTCCGGCCAACCCTCCCAGCGGGTGCCCATTCCATACCAGATGCAGCCGCTGCACCGACATCTGCAGGCAGAAGGTACCGGTCTTTACCAGGATGTCCGACAGTCATCAGGCGGCTTGCCATCATTTGTAAGGAGGCGTTTTTATGGCGTATGCAGTAGGCTTGATCAGCGGCACCTCAATGGATGGCATCGATGCGGCGCTGGTGGAGATAGGCTGCGGCGATCCCCGGCTTGTTGCCTTCGTGACGGTGCCCATGGCAGAGGAACTGCGAAAAAGGACCATGGACTGTTGCTCCCTGGGCAAATCCAACATCGCCCTTGCCTGCAGCCTGAATGTGGAGCTGGGCTACGCCTTTGCGGCCGCGGCCAGGGAGGTTTGCCTTCAGGCTGGCTTTGATATGTCGCAGCTTGACTGCATCGGTTCCCACGGGCAGACAGTATACCATATCCCTGTGGATGAAGGGGATTATAAGGCTTCCACCTTGCAATTCGGAGAGCCTGCCATCATCGCCTATGAGACCGGCGTCCAGGTGGTGTCCTCTTTCCGGGCAATGGATATGGCGGCGGGCGGGCGCGGCGCACCGCTGGTGCCCTATACCGAATTCCTGATCTACCGGGGGGAGAAGGCCAGGGCCCTTCAAAATATGGGGGGAATAGGCAATGTCACCGTGCTGCCAAGAAACTGCACGCTTGACCAGGTGACCGCCTTTGATACGGGGCCTGCCAACATGATCATTGACGAAATGTGCAAGCGGCTATATGGAAAGCCTTATGACGAGGAGGGCAGCTTGGCCGCACAGGGGAGCGCGGAGGAAGCGGTGCTTGACCGTTGGATGGCTGTGCCGTATATCACCATGCCGCCCCCCAAGGCTACGGGCCGGGAGATCTTCGGCGCACAGTTCGTGGACCAGGCTTTGCGGGAATTCCCCGGTATTTCGCCGGGAAACTGGCTGCATACGGCCACGAAATATACCGCCCTTTCCATGGCGGAAAACTACCGCCGCTTTGTGTTTCCCAAAACCGCTATCGATGAGATCATTTTGGGCGGCGGGGGCAGCCATAACAAGACGCTGGTGGCCATGATCCGGGAGCTTTTGCCCGAATGCCCCGTCTTGACCCAGGAGGAACTTGGCTTTTCCTCCGACGCCAAGGAGGCTGTGGCCTTCGCCATCCTGGCCTATGAGACCATCTATCACCGTACGGGCAACGTACCCAGCGCCACGGGGGCATCAAAACCCATGATCCTGGGGAACATCACCCCTGCGCCGTACAGGGGATAATGGGAAAATCTTCTATATCCGTGATGCCGCTCAATATCAGCACTGTATCAATGCCGCTTTCATCGGGGCCAGTGAAGTTGGAGTTGGTGCCGATGAGCTTAAAAAGAAAATGAAATTTTTCCTGCAAATTTTGAGAAAAGGGATTGACACGCCTCCCAATTTGTGGTATTCTGCAAAAAATTTATCCGAAAGGATGGCTGCCATGATGTTTACGCGCATGTACCCTTGTGAGCAACTTATGGTCATTACCATCAACATGCGCGTGTAGCGGCTAAGGCCGGTGCAGGCGTAAGCTTTCGCACCGGCGGGCCTTTCGGATAAACCGCGGTGCAAGCCGCGGTCTTTCTATTTTTGGGAGGTGCAGGATATGAACCGGGAAGCTATCGTGGTGGAGAATTTGCGCAAGGATTACCGTACCCGTGTAAAGGCCGAGGGGCTCAAAGCCGACGTGAAGGCGCTTTTTGCGCCCGAATACCGGGAGGTCGAGGCAGTTAGAAGCATTTCTTTTACCGTGCAAAGGGGAGAGATGCTTGCCTTTATCGGCCCCAACGGCGCGGGCAAATCTACCACGATCAAGATGCTGACGGGTATCCTTCACCCAACCTCCGGCAATATGCAGGTGCTGGGGTATGACCCTAAAAAGCAGCGGCGGGAGCTGTGCGCCCAAATCGGCACGGTGTTCGGGCAGCGCTCGCAGCTATGGATGCACCTGCCTCCGGTGGACAGCTTTGCCATGATCGGGGCCATCTATGGTATAGAGGATAGCGAGCGGCGCAGGCGGGTGGACGTTCTGGCCCAGCGCTTCTCCTTGGGGGAATTCCTGCATACGCCGGTGCGCAAGCTGTCGCTGGGGCAGCGCATCCGCTGCGAGATTGCCGCATCGCTTTTATATGAGCCGGACATTTTGTTCCTGGATGAGCCCACCATAGGCCTGGACGTGGTAGTGAAGCAGGCGATCCGGGAATTGATATTGGAATGGAACAGGGAAAAGGGAATCACGGTGTTTTTGACCAGCCATGACCCAGGCGATGTGGAGCACATCTGCCGCCGGGCCATGGTGATTGATCATGGGCAGGTGGTGCTGGATCAGAGTGTCGAGCATCTGAAGGCCACGTATTTAAACCGCAAGGTGATCACCGTGAAATTCCTGGAGCCGCGAAAGCTGCCCGAAATGAACGGGGTGAAGGTGGAAGAAAGCGGGGCGCAGGCGGTATTGACGGTGGATACCTTGGTGCAGCCCATTGGCACTGTTATGCAGGCGGTGACTGAAAAAGGCGGCGTGGCGGATATCACGGTGAACGATCCGCCGATGGAGGAAATTATCACCACCATATTCCGCTCCCGGGAGGTGGGCATGTGAACAATTTACGCAAATATGCCGTGGTGGCCCGCATCCACGTGCAGAACGCCTTCAACTACCGTGCCCGTGTGGTAAGCGGGCTTCTGTTTTATACGCTGTTCATCTTCGTGTTTTTCAGCCTGTGGCAGGCCATATATCAGGAAGGATCGGTGCACGGCTACACCCATGGGCAGGTGGTGTGGTACCTGATCGTGACGGAGTTGGTGGTGTTCGGCTGCCGCATCCCCATTGTGGGAGAAATCAATGAGGATGTCAAAACAGGGTCTATGGCCTATCTTTTGAACAGGCCTGTGCATTATATCGCCTATCAGGTGGCGGCCGCAATAGGGCACGTAGTTGTCAATTTAATGTTTACCGGTACGCTGGCGGTGGCGCTGGGGCTTATGTTTGTAGGGCCGATACCGGGCTTTCAGTGGATAGGGCTGCCGCTGATGCTGCTCAGCATGCTGATGGGGATCACGCTGCAGTTCTTTTGCCTGATGGCTGTGGGGCTCACCGCCTTCCGTCTGGAGGACAACAGCGCCATTTACCTGATTTATCAGAAGCTGGTGTTCATGCTGGGCATGTTTTTGCCCGTGGAATTTTTGCCCGGCTGGCTGCAGGGGATCGCAAGGGTGCTGCCGTTTTCGTATGTGGCCTGGGGTCCAGCAAAATTGTTCGTGGACTTTTCCTGGGGGCTTTTCCTGCAGGTGGCGCCGATGCAACTGTTGTGGATCGGGGTGGCGGTGGGAATTTCGGTTGTGATGTATCGCGGCGGGATGCGGAACTTGCAGACAAATGGAGGGTGAGGGATTTCGCGTCTGCGGACGCGACCAAAGGGCTTTCCGATCGCCCTTTGGAAACCTTCGGATGCGTCCCAACTTAGCTTCTATTGATTCCTTCAAAATGTTTGGGGGAGGGAAGAATGATGATGAAACGCCATTTGAAAATAGCTTTGTGTTACTTTAAGGTGAATCTGGCGTCCGCCATGGAATACCGGTCCAGCTTTTTGATGCAGGCCTTCGGCATGGCATTGTCCAACGCCACGTTCATATTCTTCTGGTGGGTGGCCTTTTCCCAGGTAGGCGGGCGCATCGGTGGATACGATTTTCAGGATGTGATGTTCATTTGGGCATTGTGCAGCACCGCCTTTGGCCTAAGCCATGTGCTGTTCGCCAATGCCGACCAGTTGACAAGGCTGATCGTTACGGGAGAACTGGATACTTTCCTGTTGCAGCCCTGCAACTTATTGCTCAACGTATGCTGCGCCAGGACATCCCTTTCGGCGTATGGTGATTTGCTCTACGGCGTGGTGCTGATGGCCTTGACCCAGGGTGGAAACGGTTCGGCCTGGCTGTTTTTCGCGCTGGGTGTGCCGGTGGGGGCGCTGCTGATCACGGCCATCGGCCTGATGGCCCACACGCTGACCTTCTATTTTGGCGACGCTTCCTTTGCCGGGGGCATGAGCCAGGAATTCGTGGTGAACTTCTGCATTTATCCGGAGGGCATTTATCAGAGAGTGGTGCGGGGGCTGATGTATTCCCTCATTCCTGCTGCATTCATCGTTCATGTGCCATTGAGATTGGCCCGGAGCTTTACTGTGGGCTGGCTGCTGGTATGGCTGGCGGCGTCCGCGGCCTATTGCGCCTTTGCGGTATGGTTCTTTTATAGGGGATTAAGGAAATATGAGTCGGGGAACCTTATCATAACCAGACTATAGAACCGGCCTGGCATTTTTCCCTTGCTTTTGAAAAAAATGCTGGAAACAGTGGAAAGCTTGTGGTAAAATATCAAAGGATATGCCTTGTTTACCCATGGGCACTAAGGAAGGACGTGACCATACCTTGGACCGCGTAAAAAAGCTGCTTGACGCGATGCATGTGGATGCGGGGGAAGCGGTGCTTTTGCACAAGCCCTCCAACATGTTTTATATCAGCGGGTATACCGGCGAAGGGCTGGTGCTTTTGACAGCCCAGGCAAAGGCCATTGTGACGGATTTTCGTTATACGGAGCAGGCGGGAAAGCAGGCACCGGGCTTTTCGGTATATATGACCACCAGGGACTGCGACCAGAATCAGACCGTCCAGAAGATTTTGAAGGAACAGAGCATTCAAAAGGTATATTATGAGGACGACCACATCACCGTAAGGGATTTCCACGATATGGAGCAGGTGATGGCAGGCCTGTCCTTTTCTCCTGTGAACAAAGCGCCGGAAAAGCTGCGGGAGTTAAAGGATGCATCCGAGATCGAGAAGATGGCAAAAGCCTGCAGGATCACCAGCGAGGCTTTTGAATACATCCTGGGCGTTATCAAAGAAGGGATGACGGAGCGGGATATCGCCAGGGCGCTGGAAAACTACATGGTGACTCATGGCGCGCAGGAGATTGCCTTCCACACCATTGTGGCTTCCGGCGAAAACGGATCGCTGCCCCATGCCATTCCCGGTGAGCGCAAGGTGCGCAAGGGCGATATGATCACCCTTGACTTTGGCGCGAAGGTGGACGGCTACTGCGCCGACATGACCCGCACCGTTGCGTTGGGTGAACCTAGCGTTAAGATGCGCCATGTATATGACGTGGTGCTTACCGCCCAGCAGATGGCGCAGGACGCTTTGGCCCCCGGCAAGGTGTGCCGCGATGTGGACGCCGTGGCCAGGGATTATATCGCCGCCCAGGGTTTTTCGGAGAACTTCGGCCATGGGCTGGGCCATTCCCTGGGCATCGATATCCACGAAAGTCCGAGGCTTTCCATGCTGTGCATGGACATTACGCGTGAAAACCACGTGCTCACAGTGGAACCCGGTGTGTATCTGCCGGGCATCGGCGGTGTGCGCATTGAAAATAGCTGCGTGGTAACGAAGGACGGTTGCTATTCCCTGACTACAGCGCCCAAAGAATTGATTATCCTGTAATATGGCTGGTCAAACTTTAGCATGATAATCTTACGCAACTTAAGATGGAGGAATGAAAAATGATTACTGCTGGCGAATTCCGCAAGAACATTACCATTGAGTGGGACGGAGGCGTGTGGAACATTGTGGATTTCCAGCACGTGAAGCCTGGCAAGGGCGCTGCCTTTGTCCGTGTCAAGATCAAGAACGTCATGACCGGCGCCGTGGTGGAACGCACCTTCAACCCCACTGACAAAATGCCCAGGGCTATCATCGAAACAAAGGAAATGCAGTACCTTTACAACGACGGCGGGCTGTACTACTTCATGGACCTGGAATCCTATGAGCAGCTTCCCCTGAATCAGAACCAGGTGGAGGATTCCATCCCCTTCGTAAAAGAAAATACCAATGTCACCGTGCGCTTCTTCAAAGGTGCGGCCTTCTCCGTGGAAGCGCCCAACTTTGTGGAGCTGCTGGTCACCGATACCGAGCCCGGCTTCAAAGGCGACACCGCCTCCACCACCTACAAGCCGGCTACCGTGGAAACCGGCTACACCCTGCAGGTGCCGCTGTTCGTCAACACCGGCGACCGCATCCGCATCGACACCCGGGTGGGCGAATACATGGAACGCGCCTGATGTTAAGCCGCGTAAAGCGGAAAAAGGAGAAAACCATGAGCAATCTGACAGACCGGGCCTCTTTCCTGAAGGGCTTGGCGCAAGGTATGCAGTTGAACAAGGAAACCAACGAAGGCAAGCTTCTTGGGGAGATCATCGACGTGATCGGCGAGGTGGCCAAGGAGATGGAAAAGCTCCAGGAGACGTATGATGAGCTCAACGAGTATGTGGAGAGCATCGACGACGATCTGGCTGACATGGAGGAAGTGATCTTCGGCGACGAAGAGGAAGACGGCGAAGAGGAAGACGACGAAGATCGCGGCGGCCATGACGACGAGGAAGAAAATGGGGAAACCATTTCCTACGCCTGTCCTCACTGCGGCCATGAGATGGAGTTCAACGCCGGCGATGTGGACTTTGACGAGGATGTGCTTTGCCCCGCCTGCAAAAAGCCTGTCTTCCCGGAATACGAGCCGGATGACGATGATGACGACGAGGACGAGGACGACGATCAGTAAGGTGGCATGCACAAGGGCCCTGTTTTAGAAGGAAGCGGGGTCCTTGTTATTGTTTTGCTTTTTGAAAGCTGAATATTCCGATATGGATAAGGCAAGGAAGCCCGAAAACCAGGGGGCTTCTTTGTTTTTATGTTAACGGCGGTTCAGCCGCATACGACACGTTCGCAATATCCGAAGGGAGGTGGTGGTGTGAGGGAACAGGGAAACGTGAGGGAAAAGCCTTGTTTTTCTTCATGAGAAAAATTGCAGAATTTTCCGCTTTTCCTTTACAAGATGCCATTTCTTAAGTATAATGGCATATACCATCGGTGGAGGGCCTCAAAAGCCGTCATCTTACGAGGCGGACTGGTCCAAAAATCCGATGGGAAGCACATGTTTCGTCAGGTATCCTAAGCGAACTTGAACGGAGGGAATTTTCATGACAATTTCAAAAAGGAACCTATCTCGTGATCACATCCAACGGATGACTATTACCGCGATGTTCACTGCCCTCATCATTATCCTCGTGTATACGCCGCTGGGAATGATCACCTTGGGGCCGATTTCCACTACCTTTGCCCATATCCCGGTGATCATCGGCTTGTTGGCGGAAGGACCTGTCGTCGGGCTCATTCTGGCTTTTGTTTTCGGCCTTGCCAGCATGATCAGGGCATACATCGCTCCTACCGGTCTATTGTCGGTCTTCTTTCAGGATCCGCTGGTTGCCATCTTGCCAAGAATGCTCTTCCCACTGGCGGCCTGGGGCATTACTTTGCTTTTACGCAAACTGCTGCCTGATACAAAAAACATGCGGCGATTGAATTGGGCCATATCAGGTTTTTTCGCCAGCCTAATGCATACGGTTTTCGTATTGTATTCTTTATATCTGCTGCATGGGCAGGGCTTGATTGAGAAGATCAATGAATCCAACCTGGGACAGTATTTGAATGCGCCTGGCAGGCTGCTCTTTTATGCGGTAGCCCTGCCCAATGGCATCCCGGAAGCCCTGGTAACCATGATTTTAACGCCGGCTATCCTGATGGCTGTAACTGCCATTAAAAAGCATCGCTAAAGGAGTTCTTGCATCATGATTTTTACCATGGACGTAGGCAATACCAACATCAAGACCGCCCTGTTTGACGGGACGGAATTGGTGAAGTATTGGCGCGTCTCTACCAGCAAGACATATACAAGCGACGAATACGGCATATTGCTCCACAACCTATTTGCCCATGCCGGGCTTTCCATGGAGGATGTGGAAGGCGTTGTGATTTCCAGCGTGGTGCCCACCATTAACTTCACGCTGGAGCATATGTGCCAAAATTATTTCCATAAGGAACCCATGACCGTGGTGCCCGGCATACGCACGGGGATCAACATCAAGTATGAAAACCCCAGGGAACTGGGCAGCGACCGCATCGCCAATGCGGTCGCCGCCTATGATCAATATGGCGGGCCCTGCATTTTCATAGACTTTGGCACCGCCACCTCCTTTGGCGTGGTGAACGAAAAGGGGGCCTTCCTGGGCGGCTGCATCTGCCCCGGCATCAAGTTGGCCAGCGAGGCGCTGGTGTCCGGCGCTGCCAAGCTGCCAAGGTTCGAACTGGTACGGCCGGATGCCGTGATTGGCCGCACCACAGTTCAAAACCTGCAGGCCGGTCTTTTTTACGGATATGTAGGCCAGGTGAACTATATCATACACAAGATGAAGCAGGAGATCGGCAACGACAAGGCTTTCGTGGTGGCCACCGGCGGTATGGCACGGCTCATTTCCCCGGAGTCCAAGGAGATTGACAAGCTGGACGGTTTGCTGACACTCAAGGGCCTGCGCCTGATTTATGAAAGAAACGTATAGGGGATTAGAGCCATGAAGACGGTGACGGTAGGATTCTTAGGCTGCGGAAACGTGGGCTGCGGCGTGTGGGAACTGCTTTCCGGCTTTGCTCAGGAGCTTGCCCACCGCAATGATCTCAAAATTATTATCAAGAAGGTCTTGGTCCGGGATCTTAATAAATCCCGGCATGCCAGCGTGCCCAGTGAAGTATTGACTACCGATCCCGACGCGGTATTATGTGATCCGGAGATCAGCATCGTGGTGGAGTTCATGGGCGGAGAGCAGCCAGCCACAAACTATATGCTTTGCGCGCTCCAAAACAAAAAGACGGTGGTCACCGCAAACAAGGTGGCCGTGGCGCTGCATTGGCCGGAACTGCAAAAGGCGGCCCAGGAAAACGGCATGGGGTTATATTACGAGGCCAGCGTCTGCGGAGCCATCCCCATCATCCATACGCTTACCGAATCGCTGCAGGCCAACCGTATCACAAAGCTGATGGGCATCATCAACGGCACCACCAACTATATTTTGAGCCGTATGACGCAAAACGGCGAGAGCTATGAATCCGTGCTGTACGATGCCCAGCGCCTGGGGTTGGCGGAGCCGGACCCGGCCTCCGACGTGGAAGGGCTGGACGCGGCCTACAAGCTGTCCATCATGTCCTCCCTGGCTTTCCATGCCCGGGTGCCCTTTGATAAGGTATACTGTCAGGGCATCACGGAGATCACCGCCATGGACATCGTCTGCGGCAAGGAAATGGGGCTTACGCTGAAGCTCCTGGCCATTGCTAAAAAGGATGGCATGACGGTGGAAGCAAGGGTGCATCCCACCTTCATTCCCCAAACCCATCCGCTATCTTCCGTGGGCGGTTCCTTTAATGCGGTATACCTGTACGGCCATGCCTGCCGGGAGATGATGCTCCAGGGCCGGGGTGCAGGGGATATGCCTACCGCAAGCGCCGTGGTCAGCGACCTCATCCATGCCGCCACCCATGGCATCCATTCCCACCCCACCTTCATCAATGAAAACCAACCGCCCAGGGATTTGTGTTTCAGCGACGATTGGGAGAGCGAGTATTTCATCCGCATGTCCGCCATTGACGCGCCCGGCGTATTGAGCCAAGTGTCCGGCTGTTTTGCAAGGCATGGCGTTTCCATTGCTTCCATGCTTCAAAAAGAGTCGGTGGAGTCAGGCCATGTGCCGTTGATTTTCATCACCCACAAGGCAAGGGAGCAGGCCATGCTGGCCGCGCTCAGGGAACTGGATCCCGCCATCGTGGACTACCACCGCATGATCCGGGTAGAGGGCAAAAGCACCTATTGACCGGTAGATGCGCAATGGGCGGGAAGAGTGTGCTCCCCGCCCATTTTTGTTATTGCTGGCATAAAGCTTGCGCGAATATCATGCGCAAGGAATCGAAATATGGTATACTGTTACAAACATGCAGGAAGGGAAAGGGACGCATGGCTGACAGCGGGCGAGCGCTGGATTCGCCAGAATTGTATATCAACCGGGAAATGAGCTGGCTTGCCTTCAACAGCCGGGTGCTGGCGGAGGCAAAGCATCCGGACAACCCCGTTTTCGAGCGGATGAAGTTTTTGTCCATCGTATCCACCAACCTGGACGAATTCTTCATGATCCGGGCAGCCTCCATCCGAGATCAGGTGCGGGCGGGCTGGAAGCTGCCAGACCCGGCGGGTCTAAAGCCCCGGGAGCAATTGCGGCTTATTGCGCTAAATGCAAGGCTGATGGTGCAGGAGCAGTACCGTGTGTGGGCGGAGGAGCTTTTGCCCGAATTGAGGAAAGCGGGCCTCGCCCTTTTGTCCTGGCCGGAATTGAGCGGCGAGCAGGCAAAGTGGGCGGAGCAGTTCTTTATCAATGATGTCTTTCCTGTCATCACGCCCATGGCGGTGGCGGGAAGCAGGAAATTCCCGCTGCTTCAAAGCCGCAGCCTGAATATCGGCATACTTTTAAAAAGCCGCGGCGGTAGAAAATCGGAGTTTGCTACAGTGCAGGTGCCAACGGTGTTCCCCAGGGCGCTGCGCCTTCCGGGAGACGGCCCCGGCGCTTCCTTTATCCTGCTGGAGGATATCATCCGCCAATTTCTGCCCCAGGTGTTTTCCGGGCGGCATATCATTGCCTGCCATCCTTACCGCATCACCCGCAACGCCGATCTGGAATACGACGAGGAAGAAGCCAGCGATCTTTTGACCTCCATTGAAAAAAGCCTGAAAAGGCGCAAGTGGGGTGCGGCCATCCGCCTGGAGATCGATCCGGATATGGATGAGCGCATGCTGGCCCTTTTGCAGGATGCCTTTGAGGTTGGGGAAACGGAAATCTACCGCATCCCGGGGCCTATCAATTTTGACTTTTTGTTGAAGCAGCTATATTCACTGCCAGGCTTTGAGCGCTGTAAATATGTGCCCTTTGTTCCCAGAATGCCGGAAGAACTGAGGGATGTTTCGATATTTGATGCGGTGAAGCGCGGCGACGTGTTTATGCATCACCCTTACGACAGCTTTGATCCCGTGCAGCGCTTTGTGGAGGAAGCGGCACAGGATGAGAATGTGCTGGCCATAAAACAGACGCTGTATAGGGTCAGCGGGCATTCGGCCATTGTGGAATCATTGGCCCGGGCTGCCCAAAGCGGCAAGCAGGTAACGGCGCTGTTTGAGGTCAAGGCCCGCTTTGACGAGGAAAACAACATCCATTGGGGCAAGTATCTGGAGAAGGCCGGCTGTCATGTGGTCTACGGTCTTCCGCACCTGAAAACCCACAGCAAGATACTGCTTGTGGTAAGAAGGGAAAAGGATTCCATCCGCCGGTATGTGCACCTGGCCACCGGCAACTATAACGACATTACGGCGAAACTGTATACCGACATGGGTATACTCACCGCTGATCCCGATTTGGGGGACGATGCCAGCCGGTTTTTTAACCTGGTAACAGGTTATACCGAGACGCCGCCCATGCATTATTTGATCCCTGCGCCCAGTATGCTGCGTTCGGAGTTTTTGCGCCTGATTAGAAGGGAGACGGACAATGCAAAGCGCGGGCTGACCGCCCGTATCGATGCAAAAATGAATTCCCTGGTGGACCCTGTGGTGATCAAGGCGCTATATGAGGCAAGCTGTGCCGGCGTGGAGATCGATCTTATGGTTCGCGGCATATGCTGTTTAAAGCCCGGAATAAAGGATGTGAGCCAGCGCATCACGGTCCGTTCCATTGTGGGCAGGTTCCTGGAGCATTCCCGCATCTTCCGTTTCGAGAATGCAGGTGAGCCGGTAATATATCTTAGTTCTGCAGACTGGATGCCGCGGAACCTGGACAGGCGCGTGGAGCTTCTGTTTCCTGTCAGGGATGAACGGATACAGGAGCGCATTATGCGCATCATGGCGCTGCAGAAGAGGGATTCGGCCAAGGCCTGGCTTCTAAAACCGGATGGTGTGTATGAGCGCATTCCCGGGAATGAGGGGGAAAAATGTTTCAACAGCCAGGAAGCGCTTCTTCAAAAAGAATATTTGGAAAGTTCCTAGCTCTCTTACGTATATAAGAAAGCAAACGATGGAGCATAAGGAGAAGGGGTTTTCGCCCCGGTGGCAGCCATGTTTGGGCAGTGGAGGAAAGATATTGACGCGGTATTGACAAGAGACCCGGCGGCCAGGAGCCGCCTGGAAGTGATTTTGTGCTACCCCGGGCTGAAGGCCATTCGCGCCCACCGCAGGGCGCACAGGCATTACCTGAAGGGGCATTTGCTACTTGCCAGGCTGATCAGCCAGCATTCCAGGAATAGGACGGGGATAGAGATACATCCGGGCGCCAGGATCGGCGAGGGGCTGTTCATCGATCACGGGGACGGTGTGGTGATCGGCGAGACCGCGGTGATCGGCGACAACGTGACAATCTATCAGGGCGTCACCCTGGGCGGCACCGGCAAGGAAACCGGAAAACGCCATCCCAATATCGGAAGCGGCGTCACCATAGGCGCGGGGGCAAAGATACTGGGCCCTATCACCATTGGTGACAACAGCAAGGTGGGTGCCGGGGCCATCGTTTTGAAGGATGTGCCCCCCAACTGCACAGTGGTGGGCAACCCCGGCCGCGTGGTGAGAAAGAAGCAGCCGCTGAAGGAGGGCGAGGTGGACCTGGATCAGGTGAACCTGCCCGACCCTGTGCAGGAGCGGATGGAAGCATTGATCGCGAGGCTATCCCATTTGGAAATGTGTTTGCGGGAGCATGCCAAAACGCTGGGCTGCGATGACTGCGTAAGCAGGAATTCTCCCGACTGTCCCGTGGAAGCTGAACGATGTCGGGAGGAAACCGACGACATGTTGCCGAAATGACTGATGCACGTATGCGTAAGGAGGAGCCCATGCAGATTTACAACAGCCAGACCAGGAAAAAGGAACCCTTTGTCCCACTGAAAGAGGGTAAGGTAGGCATATACGCCTGCGGTCCCACTGTATATAACTATTTCCATATTGGAAATGCCAGGCCGTTTATTCTTTTTGATGTCATGCGCCGGTATCTGGAGCACAAGGGATATGAAGTGACCTTCGTGCAAAATTTTACTGATATTGACGATAGAATGATTCAAAAGGCCAACGAGGAAGGCACCACCGTAAAGGAAGTGGCGGAGCGGTATATCGGCGCCTATTTTGAGGACGCCAAGGCGCTTGGGATCCGCCCGGCCACGGTGCACCCCAAAGCCACGGAACATATCCCTCAAATTATTTCCCTCATAGAAAAACTCATCGCAAAGGGCTATGCCTATGCGGTAAACGGGGATGTATATTACAGGGTAAAAGCTTTTCCTGATTACGGCTGCCTGTGCGGGCAGGACTTAGGTGACCTGGAGGCCGGTGCCTCCCAGCGGCTGGATGTGGAAACAGACAAAGAAGACCCCATGGATTTTGCGCTGTGGAAGGCCCAAAAGCCCGGCGAACCCGCCTGGGAAAGCCCCTGGGGCTTGGGCCGGCCCGGCTGGCACATCGAGTGCTCCGCCATGTCCATGACATACCTTGGGGAGACCATCGATATCCACACCGGCGGAAAGGATCTGCTCTTCCCCCACCATGAAAATGAGATCGCCCAGTCGGTAGGGGCTACGGGAAAGCCGTATGTCCGCTACTGGATGCACAACGGCTTTATCAATGTTGACAATGAAAAGATGAGCAAGTCGCTGGACAATTTCTTTACCGTGCGGGATATTGCCCAGCAGTATGATCTGGAAGCAGTGCGCATGTTCATGCTCTCGGCCCATTACCGCAGCCCTGTCAACTTCAGCAAGGATATGATCGCCCAGGCCCACGCTTCCTTGACCCGCCTGTATACCGCCAGGGACCAGTTTGCTTTCCTGATGCAATCTGCTTCGGACAGGGAGCTGAATCAGGAAGAAAACGAATTTGTGAAAAGGGTGCAAAAGGCACAGGAACGCTTCGACCAGGCCATGGATGACGACATGAACACGGCGGACGCCATCGGCGCGCTGTTTGAAATGGTGCGGGACGGGAATGTGACGCTGAATGCGGGAAGTGCCAAGGGAGCTGTAAAGGCTGCTTATGACATGCTGCTGGGGCTTACCGATGTGCTGGGCCTGCTCTTGAAAAAGGAAGACAGCCTGCCCGGTGAGGTGCAGCAGCTTGTGGACCGGCGCGCCGCCGCCCGCAAAAACAAGGACTGGAAGATGAGCGACACCTTGCGGGATGAAATCAAGGCGCTGGGCTACATATTGGAGGATACACCACAGGGGCAGAAGGTGCGAAAAGGCGTATAATGAAAATGAACAATGAATAATGAACAGTACAAGTTTGTTTTTCCACTTTATACTGTTCACTGTTCAAGAAAGCGCCTGCAATATCTTTGCCATGCGCTGTTGCACAAAATTAAGCCGTTTCACGAAAGGAGGAATGCGTATGAAAAACGCTTTCTTCCGCCGTGGAACGGTTCTTTTGGTATTGTTGGGGTTCACTTTGCTGGTGATTGCGGCTGTTGCCATCTTTGATGGGGAACAGGCTGCAGTGGAAGTGTTTACGTCACGGGGCGATGCGCTTGCGGCTAAACAGATGCCCATGCCAAGCGGAGAAATCAACGTGAACACGGCGGACTGGAATGAACTGATGCTGCTGCCGGGCGTTGGCGAGACGATCGCTGCAGAAATCATTAAGGAGCGGGAGGCAAACGGGCCATTTCATTTTCCGGAGGACATGCTTGCCGTAAAGGGGATCGGAGAAAAGAAACTGGAAACCATGCTGCCCCATATCCGGCTGGATGAGCGGCCTTAACGCGGGAAGCATACTAATGGACTATAAACTAATAATCGCCCCTACGGCTTTTAGGCGAAAATGAATGGGTTTGCCAAGCAATCGCAATCCCTGGCAGAAGGATCTGGCATATAAAGATGCAGGAGGAAACACGTTAGCACATGGAGACGAATCACATGCATTTAGCAGAAAAGGAAAATGCCGCCCTTGCTTTTTTGCACAAGGCGGCATCGGTATACAAGCCCCGTGCGGGCTACGAGGGCATTGTTCTGGAAATTTGCTTTACGGACCTTCAAAAGACGTATCAAATGGTACTGGGAAATAGAAGCTGTACCGTGTTGACGGAAGGCTTCCGCCCTTTTGCAGCCAGGGCGGAGGCAACGTATCCCGTCTTTGAGGACATGGCAAAAGGGCGGAAAAGCCCCGCTATGGCGCTTTTGAAGGGCCAGGTCAAAACAAAGGGCGATCTGCGCATTTTGAAGAAGCTTGAGGACTTTTTTCCCGGCCTGGAAGCGGAATAGTACGCCGCTATCTTCGGAACGCGCCCATAATGGCGCCGGCCGTATCCACTTGTTCCGCGATCAGCTTGCCAATGGCCTGTGTACCTACTCTAGGCTCATTGCCGATGGCCATATCGGCTGTCCGCCATCCGGAATCCAAAACGTTTTTCACGGCCATTTCCACGCAGTCCGCCTCACTGTAAAGGTGAAGCGATTTTCGAAGCATCATGGCGGCGCAAAGGATCATGGCGATGGGGTTGGCCATATCACGCCCGGCAAGCAGAGCCTCCTCCCCCTGGGCAGGAAGATAAACGTAAGGCAAATTGTCCCCCACGAAGGTACAGGGGGCAAGGCCCAGGCTGCCGATGATCCCCGCAGTGATGCCGGACAGCGGGCGATGCAGCATCGGCCCGGCCAGCAGGATGTCAAACCTGGAGGGACGCTTCAAAAGTTCTATGGCACACAGGTCCGCTTCCAGCCATTTTGCGGCCACATCCGGATAGTCTCTGGATACGCGCAGATTTGTTTCCCGCCACAGGCGGGTGGTGGCGCTAAGGTCCGCAAGGAATGCCAAGCAGACGGACTTGCGCCGCTCCCTGGCCAGGCGGAAAGCCAGCCGCGTTACCTGCTCTGCCTGGATGGCCGTGGTTGATACCGTATCGACAGGTCTTTGCCCTTCTTCTTCCATGAATGAATCATCGGATCCGCCTGAAAGGGGCCAGACAAGCGTCATATCCACGCTGCCTACAAGATTTTCCCGGAGGGGGGAGGCGGCGGACGGTGCAGGGGGAATGGCGCAGTGATGCAATCCGGCATATAAGCCCAGCCCGGTTTGCAAAAGGTGAAGACCGGACTTAACAGGCATGTCCTGCGAAAGCTTGTCCCATGCGGGGCCGCTAGATGCGCCAACGAGCACGGCATCGGCCGAGCGGCAGGAATCCAGCGTCTTATCGGCAAGGGGCGTGCCATAGGCCTGGATGGCGGCACTGCCCAGCTTGTCCTCCACAAAGGTGAAGCTATGGTCAAAGGCGCAGGCCACGCTGGTCAGCACCCGCACTGCTTCTTGCATGACCTCGGGGCCAATGCCGTCCCCCGGCAGGCAGACGATTCTTGCTCTCATGGCGCACCTCCTAATCTTTATTTGGTATAAATAATTCGCCCGGACGCTTGCCATATCCTGCAAGGTCCGGGCGAGGTTTGTTTTTATTAAGGGAACCTTGAGGTATTCATCATGACGCTTGTATAAGGGGTTCGCGTCTGCGGACGCGACCAGGGCTTTCCTCCCATCTGGCTCAATCGTCGCACTGCTCACATTCGTTCGCATTGCTCGTTTCGCCAGCCTCCTTCACACCGCCCATTTCCGCCACTGGCGGGGGCGGTGTTCCGGAGCCCTGGACCTTCGGAGCCATATCCCCAATGTCCGGGCGAGGTTTGTTGAGAATTGCCTATTCCCATTCCAGCGGGTAGCTGGGCACGGGGTTTTCCAGTGACTTTCCGTTGTCTTTCAGCACGGAGAGCAGGCTTTGAATGCTGTTTCCGTTTTCATAGGGAGTGGGGGCAAAGTCGTTGTAATCCGTTCGGGAGGAAATGCGGCAGGGGATGATGCGGAAGCCCTCCGGCGTGGCGACGCCATTTAGTATACGGAATCGTGTCTGGAAGATATAGGTGCTCATGTCACTGGGCTTTGTGTTGCCGGCGAAGGAGAAGTTGCCAAGTGAATAGCAGATGTACTTGCCCTTGTAGATTTCAATGGGGTTGATGCGGTGGCTGTGGTGGCCGACGACCAGGTCCGCCCCGGCGTCGATGGTCATCTTGCCCAGCTTCTGCTGTTTGTCGTTGGGCTTGTAATCCACCTCCACACCCCAGTGGAAGCTGACGATGACAATAGGATATTGTGCCTTGGCCGCTGCCACATCCTTGGGCACCTGCTCAAATAGCGTGGGGTATTGGTCGAAGGTCTGGTAGGAGAGCATGGCGACCTGAACGCCCTGTGCCTCATACACGCCCAGTTCGCCGCCGCCGGAATAGACGATGCCCGCGTTCTTAAGCGTCTGCTGCGTTTCAGTATAGCCGGCCGAGCCGTGGTCGTACACGTGGTTGTTCTCCAGGGAGACAGCTTCGATATTGCCTGAATTCAAGATTTGAACGTATTCCGGCGGCGCGGAAAACAGGAAGGAGTTTTCTCTCTTGTCGGGATTAATGGGGGCGGTAGTCAGGGTGCCCTCAAAGTTCACCAGGGTCATGTCGTCCTGGGCGAAGATATCCTTCACATTGCGGAAAGGGAACGTCAAGTCGCCCTTTTGCTTGTCCAGCTCTTTGTCGAAAATGGACTTGCCGCTCTTTCGTACATCGCCGCCGATGGTCACGTCCCCAGTAAAGCTCATGGTCAGGAGGATCGAGCCATCCGCGGAGGGGACAATCGTGGGCGTGGGCTGTGAGCTTGACGGGTCCTGCGAAGCCGCCGGGTCCGGCGTATTGGACTGGCTTTGCCCCCCTCCCGTCAGGTCCAGGAAGGATATTTCCTCATCCTCCGCCAAAGCGCCAAGCGTGAGGAACATCATAAGGACCAGGAGCCCGGAAAGGACACGACGCATGAATTGCACCTCCGAAAACAAGGGTATTTTAACCATTTGAACGTTGGAAAAACCAAAAACCCTGCATTACAGCTCTTTGATGAAGGCTTCGATTCTTTCCAAAGCCGTGCTCAATTTGCTCAATGCCGTGGCGTAGCAGCATCGAATGTGCCCTTCCCCGCTTTGACCAAAGGCGGTGCCAGGCACGCAGACTACCTGGTAACGGTTGAGCAGCCGCGCACAGAATTCTTCGCTGCTAAGGCCCGTTTTGCGGATGGAAGGAAACACGTAAAACGCGCCCAAGGGTTCAAAGCAATCCAGGCCCATTTTGCAGAAAGCGTCCACCATCAGCCTGCGGCGGCGGTCATAGCTTGCGCGCATTTGGACCACGTCCTCATAATTGTTTTCCCGGCCGGCTTTCAGCGCCTCCTCGGCGGCCACCTGGCCCTGCCGTGGCGCGCACATGATGGCGTATTGATGAATTTTGAACATAGCCGCGATGACCGGCGCTGGGGCGCATACATAGCCCATGCGCCAGCCCGTCATGGCAAAGGCTTTGCTGAAGCCATTGATGGTAATGGTCCGCTCCCACATATCTGGGAGGCTGGCAAAGCTGACATGAGGTTCTGGGCCATAGGTCAGCTCGCTGTAGATTTCATCGCTGATCACCAGAATATTGTTTTCTTTGACCACCTCGGCGATACGGAGCAGATCGGCCCGCTCCATGATGGCGCCGGTGGGGTTGTTGGGGTAGGGCAGGATCAGCGCCTTGGTGCGGGGGGTGATCTTCTCCCGGATGGACTGCGCTGTCAGCCGAAATGCGGTGGTGTTGTCCGTCTTCACCGCCACGGGGGTACCGCCGGCAAATAATACGCTGGGGCTGTAGCTGACGTAGCTGGGCTCGGGCACCAGCACCTCGTCGCCCGGATTTGTAAGCGTGCGCAGCGCAAGATCGATGCCTTCGCTGGCACCCACCGTCACCAGGATTTCCTGATTGGGGTCGTAGGTGATATGGCAGCGGTTTGCAAGGTACCAGGCGATCTCCCGGCGCAGGGAAAGAATGCCCCAGTTGGAGGTATACTGCGTCTCCCCGTCCAGGATGCTGTTGATGGCGGCGTTGCGGATGTGATATGGGGTAATGAAATCCGGCTCGCCCACACCCAGGGAAATGGCGTCGGGCATGGTGGCCACGATGTCAAAAAACTTGCGGATGCCGCTGGGAGCGACGGCTGCCACCCTGGGGTTGATATATTTGGAATAATCAATGCTCACGGCGAAACCACCAATCTGCGGTCGGACCGGTCGGTATCGAAAATAACGCCGTCGGATTTATAGCGCTTGAGCACGAAATGGGTGGCAGTTCCTGTGACCATTTCCAGGGGGCTCAGTTTTTCGCTGACAAAGAAGGCAAGCTCTTTCAAAGTATGGGCCTCCACCAGCAGCAAAAGGTCGTAGGCTCCGCTCATCAGATATACACTTTTGACTTCCTCAAAGCGGTAGATGCGGGAGGCTACGGCGTCAAAGCCCATGTCCCTTTGGGGGGTGACGCGCACCTCGATCATGGCCTCCACCCGCTCCCGGTCGGTCATGTCCCAATTGATGATGGGGGAATAGCGCAAGATCACCCGGCGCTTTTCCATATCGTCGATGGCCTGGGCTACCTCATCAAGCGTATGGCCGGTCATGACGGCCAGCTTTTCCAGAGGGATGCGGCAATCCTCCCGTAATATCTCCAACAATTGCATTTGCAGGCTTTGCATGCTTTCTTCACCTCAACCGTCAAAATAGGCCTGTGATGTTCCCGTCCTTATCCACGTCGATGGAAAGGGCCGCGGGAACTTTGGGCAGCCCCGGCATGGCGATGATATCACCCGCGAAGGCCACCACAAAACCTGCGCCCGCGGACAGGCGCACACTGCGCACCGTGAGGGTGTGGTCTTTGGGCGCGCCCAGAAGCTTGGGATTATCCGACAGGGAATACTGCGTTTTAGCGATACAGACGGGATACGCACCATATCCCTCCTGCTCCCATTTTTTCAACTGGGACAGTACGCCGGGGGCGAAATTGACTTCAGCCGCACCGTAGATTTTTTGGGCGATTGTCTGTATCTTCACCGCCAGGGGCAGTTCGCTTGGATACGTGTAGGAGGGCGTTTGCCGCGGATTGACCTCACAAGCCTTGCATACGGCATCGGCTAAAGCTTTAGCGCCCCGGCCGCCCTTTTCCCATGCCTCGCACAATGCGCAGGGTACGGACAGCTTTTCCATAGCCGCTTGAATCAATGCGATTTCCGCGGAAGTATCGGTCATAAAGCGGTTGATGGCCACCACCGCCGGGCGGTGCCATACGTTTTGAATATGGTCAAGATGGGTGTATAAGTTTTCCAGGCCTTTTTCCAACGCGGAAAGATTCTCCTGGGAAAGCGCTTCCTTCGGGCAGCCGCCGTGGTGCTTGAGTGCCCGGATGGTGGCCACGATTACGATGGCGTCCGGCCACATGCCTGTCGCACGGCATTTGATATCCAAAAACTTTTCCGCGCCCAAGTCCGCGCCGAAGCCGGCTTCCGTTACAACGTAATCCGCCATGCGCATAGCCGTTTGCGTGGCAATGACGCTATTGCAGCCGTGGGCGATGTTGGCGAAGGGACCGCCGTGCATCAGGCAGGGCGTGCCGTCGATGGTCTGGACTAGGTTTGGCATCAGCGCATCCCGCAAAAGCGCGGCCATAGCGCCCTGGGCGTGTAGATCGCCCGCGGTGACCACTTCGCCGGTATAGGTACGGCCCACCACCAGTTTTGCCAGGCGTGCCTTTAAATCGCTCAAATCCCGGGCCAGGCAAAATACCGCCATCACCTCGCTGGCGGCGGTGATATCAAACCCGTCCTCCCGGGGTGTTCCGTTGGATTTTCCGCCCATGCCGGACACGATGAAGCGAAGCTGCCTGTCGTTTAAGTCCATGCAGCGCCGCCAGGTGACAAGCCGCGGGTCAATGCCTAACTCGTTGCCTTGCTGGATATGGTTGTCCACCATAGCGGCAAGCAGGTTGTTGGCCGCTGTGATGGCGTGCAGGTCGCCCGTAAAGTGCAGGTTGATGGCCTCCATAGGCAATACTTGCGCGTAACCGCCGCCGGTTGCTCCGCCCTTCATGCCGAATACCGGGCCCAAGGACGGTTCCCGAAGGGCCAGCATAGCCTTGCGCCCCGTATATGTCATGCCGTCCGCCAGGCCCACGCTGATGGTGGTCTTCCCTTCCCCCGCGGGAGTGGGAGAGATGGCCGTTACCAGCACCAGGCGGGCTTTTGATTCCCGCTTGAGATAGGTTGCCGGGTCCACTTTGGCAATAAGATGGCCATAGGGATGCAGCGTTTCCGGAAGGAATCCGGCGGCTTCGGCAACGGCTTGAATAGGCTTTGGCGTTGCGGCTCTTGCGATTTGAAGATCTGTTGCCATGCGGTCACAACCTTTCCATATCTTGCACATTACAGATCATTATATCGGAATGCCGATATTTGCGCAAGACGAAGAAAAGTGATTCGGGCCGTGCTTAAGGCTGCACGGGCCGTGCTCAAGGCTGCACAATGGCACTTGACAAAAAAATATTTTTGTGATATGATAAAACTTAGTAGGGTTGATTTACTTTCTGCGCCATGTTATATAACCTTCATCAGATATGATGGAGGTTTTTTTATGACCACGTTAGCAAAGGTATCCATTCTTTCCATACCCGCAAAATTGCAAAACGGAGATGATATAATGCATCCCGTTGTGATTTGGGATGATATGCAGGCTATCCTGGTGGACACTGGGCTGCCAGGCGCGGCGGAGCAAATCGCCGGCGCCATGTATGCGGCTGGAGTTTCTTTATCGCTGCTGACCCATATCGTATTGACCCATGCGGACACAGACCATATAGGCAGCCTGGGAAGGCTGTTGTCCATGGCACCACAAAGCGTGTCGATTCTCTGTCACGCCCAGGAAAAGCCTTATATCCAATGCGATGTGCCGCCACTTAGGCTTGCCAAAATGGAAGAAAGGGTCGATAAGCTAAGCGGCGAACAGCATGCGCAGCTTTTGGCGCTTGTTCAAAGCCTGCGGGCAAACTACAAAAGCCTGGGGGTCCCTGTAACAGGAACGGTGGAAGATGGCCAACTGCTGCCCTGCGGCATACAGGTCGTATATACACCGGGCCATACACCGGGGCATATCAGCCTTTACCTGAAAAGCAGCCGCATGCTGATTGCAGGCGATGCATTGAACGTTACAGGCGGAGAGTTATTGTCGGCACCGGACTGGTTCCTATATGACAGAACGGCGATGCAGGCCTCCCTGCGCAAGCTTGCAAGCTATGATATAGAAACCGTCGTTTGCTATCATGGCGGGGTGTATCGGGGGGATGTTCATTTTAGGCTTCAAGAGCTGGCAACCAGATACTTTAACCGATGATGATCTTAATGGACGAGCATTTTCCACCATTGCACATGCTCTCGCTGACACTGCAAGCCGCGAGGCCAACAGTCACGTCCATTTTTGCAAGCAGTGTCACACGGTCCCCAGCCTTTGACAGCGGCTTCTTTACCTTGATCCTTCCATCCGTCAATATCTCGGTATACATGAATAGGTTGACCGGATGGATAATACCAAATTTCTGTTTAAGCGCGTGGCTGATGTTATCAAAGCAACTTGGATGGCCATCCCCGTTATGATAGAAAAAATTATACATTTCAGGGCGGCAGCAGGGATGAAGCAAATCGTGTTCTTCCACGTCATCGTATACGATTTCAAACATCTCGCGGTAAAGATTCGTATAGATTTTATTCCCGCATTTCAACATCAGGGATTCGTTTATATCGATCGTGACCCCGGTCGACAGGAATTCTTCAGGATTTGCAGCCCCCACAGCAAAGAAATCCACAACCTGTGACCCATCCAGGTCTATCACCGTTACTGTTTCACCTTGCTTCATTTCAAAAGCGGTACCGCTGCGGGCCGGTACCGTAAATTCTTTCGACATTCCAGCACTCCCTATCGCTCATATAGTTACATCAATCCAAAACACAAATGTTTGATGTGTGTCAAGCACCCCCGCCCTACCGGTCGCTCCCGGCAATATCTTGCCGGAACTAGGCGGGCGATTGATAATCGCCCCTACGGCTGCAAAGAGTGTGTTGGCTTTCTTCCGGTTCATATATGCTCCGGCAGGGAAGTCAACAAACACATGACGTCGTAGGGGCGATTATCAATCGCCCGCGGCTTGACGGTGCGCAAACGCTTTGGACAGACTTATTGCTTATCGCACAACTCCATAAACCGGTCTATGGACTCCTTTACGATGTTCAGGGAGCTGCGCCAGAAGTCCACGCTGCGCACATCAATACCCACGCTCATGGCCACATCATACACCGTGCCGTTGCCGCAGGAACGTAAAAGCTGGTTATAGGTGGGCACGAAGCTGTCACCCTTATTTAGGTACTGGGCGAACACGCCCTTGGCAAACAATAGTCCGAAGGCATAGGGGAAGTTGTAGAAATGGAATGTGGGGCTATAGTAATGGCTTTTGCAAGCCCACATGTAGGGGTGGCGTTCATCCTTAGCAAGTCCGTCGCCATAGCTGGCTTCCTGCGCCTTAAGCATGGCGTCCTTGAGCTCATTGACGCTCAAGGCATGGTCGGCCCTTGTTTCAATGACTTCCGTCTCAAACAGGAAGCGGCCATAGATGTCCACGATGGTCTGGGTGGCTTCCATCAGCTCCGCTTCGATGATGGTGAAGGCTTCCTCGGGAGAAGCGGACTTTAGCATCGCATGGCTTAAAAGCGTTTCATTGAAGATGGAGGCCGTTTCCGCCAAGGGCATGGGCTGGCTTGTCAGCAATATGGGCAGCCCGGCCATGCACCTGTTATGCCATGCGTGGCCGAGCTCGTGGGCCAGGGTACTGATATCTGAAAAGCTGCCTGCGAAATTGGTAAGGATACGGCTGATATCAAGCGGATGCACGGACGAACAGAAAGCGCCGCCCTGCTTGCCGTTCCTTGGATACATGTCGATCCAGCGGCCTACGAAGGCTTCATGGATGAATGTGCCCATAGCCGGGGAAAAGCTGCCCAGCTTTTCAGCCAGTACTGCCCGGGCTTCCTCCGCGGTGTAGCTGCGCATCCCTTTGCCCACCGGAGCCATCAGATCATAGAAGGGGATACCGTCCGTATGACCGAGCAGCCGCCCCTTGGCCCGCAAGTATCTGCGGAAGTCAGGCAGCGCTTCCCTTACCGCCGTCCACAGCGCGTCAAGCGTTTGCCTGTCCATGCGGGAATCATGCAGCGTCCAGTCAAGCACGCTGTCAAAGTGGCGTGCTTCCGTTTGGATGCGCGCTTCGCCCTTGATACCGTTCAAACAGGCCGCGATGGACAGCTCCTCCTTGGGGTAGGCGGCCAACTCCGCCTCATAGGCATCCTTGCGTACGGTGGGATCGGGATCGTAGGCCTTGGCACGTACTGCGGAGAGGGGGATCTCCTCGCCCCGGAAATTAGCGGTGATGGTGGCGGCCAGCTTTTCCCGAAGCTGGGAGAAGGTTTCGCCCCCGTTTAGGGACATGCGCAATATCCAGCTTTCGATGGCCTTGTCCATCCGGTGGGCGGCGCTTTCCTTCAATTCGTGCAAGAGGAAGCTATGCTCTTTCAGCAGAGGGCTCTTTTGAATGACCGCGTCAAAATCATCAAGCGCACCCAGATAGCGGCTGAAATCCGACATCAGCCGCTCCGCGTCCACCTGCTTTGCCATCAACTGGTCGATGCAGTTCAGTGCTTCCTCATTGACCGCGTCGGCAGCCCAGGTGAGATAAGCAAATGTGCCTACTTTGTCAAATACTTCGTTAAGAGCGGTGAATTGCCTTGTAACTTTCTCCAATAAATTGGAAGGCTCGCCGCCCTCGGAAAATGCCTTCCCGATCTCATCCAAGCGATGCTGCAGGCTGTTTAAATCCGCCTGGAAGGCCGGACTTTGAAAGCTCTCATAGATCACCGAAAGGTCCCAGGTCATCGTATTCCTCCTTGCATCTGTCCGCATAGCTGCGGCTTTGTCGTTTGTAGATGTATGCTGTCCAAAGGATGAAGATTCAATCTGGCAAGGAGCGCACGGATTTCCGCTTCTGCTACGGCGTTTTCCAGCATTTCCGGCTGGTGGGCGTCGTAGCCTAAGACGACCTTGTTGCCCATCAGGGCCGCGAATTCCCAAAACTCCTTTCGGGGGAAGAGGCACTCGCTGTCGCCAATGACATGGGCGTTAAGGTTGTACTCCAAAGGCATGCCACATTCCAGCGCGCAGGAACAAATGGTCTTTGCCACTGCCTGGCAGTCCGCATCCCAGGTATCCCGGCAGCGCATAAACAAATCCGGATGGGCCAGGTACGCGTACAGCCCGGTTTGCATACCTTCCACGCACATATCGGCATAATTGTACATGACGGCGGTATCCCGGCAGGCGCGGCCTACGTAGGGGGAATCTTCATCACTGCCGATAAAGTGGGCGCCAAAGATCAGGTAATCCAGCTGATAGGCCTCTTTTGCTTCCCTCAGCCAGTTCATGTATCTGGGGAAATATTCACACTCCAGCCCGATGAGTATATTCAGGCGATCCTTGTATTTTTCCTTCAGGCTTAAGAGGCTTGCTGCATAACCTGGAAGCTGCGAAACATCCATGCGGATGCCGGACACATAGTTGCTTTGATAAGGCCATGGGGTATGATCCGCGAAGCCGAGGATGTTAAAGCCTGCCCTGATGGCTGATTCAACATACATTTCATCCATTCCCGTAGCGTGCTTGCACCTGAATGTATGGGTATGATAATTGGCTTTCATTCGGGATAAGGCTCCTTTTCATTAAACAAACCCTCCGGTTTTCTACCGGAGGGCCTGTATCATATTCCGGTTTACTTCTTTTTGCTAAGAGCCGTAAGGCAATTTTCCTTGCTGCGCTCGATGTGCTTTTGCATAACGGCCTGCAGGCGGTTAAGGTCACGCTTTTGCAGGCAATCCACAATTTCGTAATGCTCCTGCTGTGCCTCGTGGCGGCGGTTCTCCTGGGCGATGCTCATAGCGGAGAAGCGGGTGATGTACTCATCCTGGCTTTCGATGACCCGTAAAATCCGGGTCTGCCCCGATAGGCGGATCACCTGGCTATGGAAGGCCCGTGCCAGAGGGGAAAGCTTTTCGATGCTTCCTTCCTTTAAGGCCGCATCCATCTGCATCAGCTTTTCCTTCAGCGCCTTAATGTCCTCCTCCGTCACATTTTTGATGATGGCGGGCAGCGTCAGCATTTCCAGCGCGTTGCGGATGGTATAGATTTCTTCCACATCAGCAATGGTGAAGGCCCGGACCACCACGCCGCGGCGCATAACGTATTCTACCAGGCCGTCGCGCTCCAGCTTGCGCAAAGCTTCCCGAAGCGGCGTGCGGCTGATGTGCAGCCGCTCGGCATAATCGGTTTCCACAATGCGCTCACCGGCGGGAATCTCGCCGGTGATGATGGCATGCTTGAGCACCTCGTAGGCGATTTCACGAATGGGCCGGCTTTCCAGCATGGGCTGAAAGCGAAGAAGAGACATACACCCAACCCCTTTGTTTGAGGTTTGTTTTTTGGATACGATACACCTTCCCAATACATTTGTCAAGGCACCAGCCATGAGCTGTAAAAAAATGGAGAAGTTTGTCGGATTTCATGGTGTCCCTATTGGGGTTTGCCGGTTAATGTAAGCAGCGTGATGGTGGGGGGATTGAACAGCCGGCCCGGTTGCAGGGGATAGTTGCAGGAGGAGCCAAGGCCGGGGCTTATGTACTGGGCGATGGTGGATACGCGGCTTAGCCCCGTTACAAGCCGGTCTTCCGGGAACCAGTTAAGATCCGGCACCCAGATGGGTCCTTTGCCGGGGATACGCCACTGGCCTCCATTCAGATGCCCGGCCAGGGCCAGCGTCACACGCTGCATGGAAGTGCCAGTACTATCCTGCCAGTCCCATACGCTACGTACATAATCATATGTGAGCGGCGCATGGGAAAGGGCGATATGATAGTCTGCGCTCTTCATCTTAAGGCGCGCCTCTTGGAGGCGCTTGGCAGCATCCATCCGGTATTCCCAGGCCCGGATTTCGGCTGCGCCGTCTGCTGTGGAGGAGGCGTTGGCGCCGTTTAACCGGTCCAATTGACCCTGGCAGGAAGCGATGGTGGTATCCGCATCCATGGAATACAATCCTTCAGGGCTGAACCATATGGTAGTCTTGCCCACGGTGAGGGGGAAAGGTGCATCCAGGTAAACCGCCTCCGCCGCCTGGGCCGCGGTGATATACGGGGCCAGCACCGACAGCGTGTCATGGGCGGAGGTATATAAAGGAGCCGGATCGCAGTCGCCCGGGATGAACAGAATGGGAACATCCGTCTTCAAAAGCGAAAGCAACTGCAAAAACGGCTGGACGTTGCCCGTTTCACCCACCATATCCCCTGTAATGCATACGGCGTGGTAGGACTGTTTATTCAGGGCTGTTGCGATCAACGACTGGTCCTTTCCCAGTTCCGCCGCGTGTAGGTCACTTATATGTAAAATGGTAAAGCCCTCCAGATCCCGGTTCAAGCCAAGCACGGAGACGGGCTGTTTCACAACCTTTACCTGCCTGTTGTTCAGATCATTGGCCAGCACAATCACGGCGGCAATCACGGCAATCAATAGGAGGAGCCAAAACAAACAGCCGCATCCGCGATGTTTGCGGTGCGGTAGAAAAATGGGCATATCTTTATGTCTAGCCATGCTGCCGTCCTATTCCGGCGGCCAAAATCGTCCGGCCAGCCTTGCAAAATGTGTATGATTGCATCCGTGCCTACATTATAGCTTGTAAAGCTTGCGTTTGCAATCGCGCACGGGTACCAAATCCTATCGAAATTTGGTATACTATACACAATCATGCAGGGCGGCGCGCGAATGGTTTTAAGAGTTTGCGACACCCTTCGACGATTCTTGCCATGGCAGGAATTCCCTGCGTATGTTATACTGACAACAAGTGCTTTCGCGGCCCGCGCGCGGGGCCTAAAAAGCGCTTTGCCCGGGAGGCCTATAAGTGCCCAAGGAAAAAACGCTGTTTGCCTGCAGAGCTTGCGGCCATGAAACATCCAGATGGCTGGGCAGGTGTCCCGCCTGCGGCGCATGGAATACCATGGAGGAAGTGGCGCAAAAAATAACCGTTTCGGAAAAGCCCCTGAAGCAACGGCCGGGAACAGGCAGCCAGGCCATGAGCCTTGACAGCATCCCCGATGAAACGCAAAACCGGGCCTTGACAGGCATGGCGGAGCTGGACCGGGTGCTAGGCGGCGGCGTGGTGGAGGGCTCCGTGATGCTGGTTGGCGGCGACCCGGGCATAGGCAAAAGCACGCTGCTTTTGCAGGTGAGCGCCTATCTTGCCAACGCGGGCGAAAGGGTTCTGTACATCACCGGAGAGGAAAGTGCCAAGCAGTTGAAGCTGCGCGCTTCAAGGCTCGGGATTAAAGCGCCCAGCCTGTACATATTGGCGGAAAACGCCATGGATGCCGTGGAAGAAAAGTTCCTTTCGATTCAGCCGGCCTATGCGGTGGTGGACTCCATACAGACTATGTACCGGCCGGAACTTGCCGGCGCTCCGGGCAGCGTAAGCCAGGTCAGGGAAAGTGCCGGGCTTTATATGCGCCTTGCCAAAACAAGCGGTGCGGCCATTTTCCTGGTGGGGCACGTGACTAAGGAAGGCGCTATCGCGGGGCCCAGGGTGCTGGAGCACATGGTGGATGTGGTATTATACTTTGAAGGCGACAGGCAGCAGGAGTACAGGCTGCTGCGTGCTGTCAAGAACCGGTTTGGATCGCTGAATGAGCTGGCCGTCTTCCAAATGATGGCGGTCGGCATGCGGGAAGTGGCAAACGCCAGTGAGCTGATGCTTTCCCACCGGGCCAAGGGAGCCAGCGGGTCGGTTGTATTCTGTGGAATGGAAGGGTCCAGGCCCATGCTGGTAGACATTCAGGCGTTGGCGGCCCAAACGTATTACGGCATGCCCAGGCGTACGGTGAACGGCATGGACCAGGGGCGCATTGCGCTGCTTCTGGCGGTATTAGAAAAGCGGGCCGGGCAGAAATTGTATAACCAGGACGTTTATATCAATGTGGCGGGCGGCATGGAGCTCAATGAGCCGGCGGCGGACCTGGCGGTATGTGCTGCGGTGGCTTCGTCCCTTGCCAATCAGGCAATGCCCCAGGATTTCGCGGTGATGGGGGAAGTGGGCTTGGCCGGAGAAGTGCGGGCCATTCCCCAGGCAGAGAGGCGGCTTACGGAATGTTTGCGGCTGGGATTTTCAAATGTGGTGCTTCCCAGGGAAAACATCAAACGCATTCGGATCCCCGACGGTATGAAGGCATATGGCGTGGATACGCTGGCCCAGGCGCTGGCAGTGCTTTTGCATTCGTGAATGGTATAATTACTGCTGAAGCGGACAAGCTATTATGCGGAGGGGCCACCCCTTATTTGATAATGGAAAAGAGTGATGGCATGCTATGAAATCAAAAGTTGTGCAAAGGGTTCTCCGGGGGCTTGTTACGCTTCTGGGGGCGGGAGTGGGCATCGGTCTTGCCATGCTGGGGCTGAGGATCAACGCGCTGAACAATCCGAACCAAGCCGCGCCGCTTGAAATTCTGATGCTGCTGTATGGTGCATGCGCCCTCGTTGGCGGATTGATCTTTTTCATACTGTCTCCCCTCATCATCAGGAAGTTTACCGAATTGGGCAACGCCTTGGAAAAGCAGCTGGACAATATGCCCATGCACCAGGTATTGACCAGTACCGTGGGGCTTATCACCGGCCTTGTGATCGCAGTGCTTGTGACGCAGATACTGCAATTTGTAGGTGCTTCCATCGTTACCACGGCTTTCAGCGGAATCGTATATGTGGTATTGGGTTATACGGGGCTGAATATTGGCCGCAGGCGAGGCAAAGAAATGCAGCTGCCGCTGGTGGATGCTCCGGCCCAGGGCAAGGAACGGCGCTTCAGCTTTATGCGGGGCGTGGCACAGGCCAGCACACCCAAGATACTGGATACATCGGTGATTATTGACGGGCGGGTATTCGACATCTGCAAGACGGGATTTCTGGAAGGAGAATTGGTTATACCGCAGTTTGTGCTGGCGGAGCTTAGGCACATTGCCGATTCCAGCGATGCGCTCCGCCGCAACCGGGGCCGCCGGGGGCTGGATGTGCTTAACCGGATTCAGACGGAATTGAAGATTCCCGTCCGCATTGAGGATACGGATTATGATGATGTTGCCGAGGTGGATGTGAAGCTTTTGCGCCTGGCCAGGCAGTTAAATGGCATTGTGGTCACCAACGACTACAACCTGAATAAGGTGGCCGGGGTGACAGGGGTGAAGGTGCTCAACATCAACGAATTGGCCAATGCTGTGAAGCCCGTGGTGCTGCCCGGCGAGGAAATGACGGTTCAGATCGTCCGCGAAGGCAAGGAGCCGGGCCAGGGCGTGGGATACCTGGATGACGGTACCATGATCGTGGTGGACAATGCCCGCCGCCATGTGGGAGAAACCATTGATGTGGTGGTAACGACGGTGCTGCAGACCAGTGCGGGCAGGATGATCTTCACCAGAATCAAAGCGTACGACAACAGCAAAGCGGGCTGAGATTTTTTTGATAACCAACCCCCGGCATGGCCGGGGGTTTTCTAATTATGCAACTAACACGACAGATCCCACCTTGCCCTTTTAGGATGACTCTATACGTCTTTCCTGTTGTAAATATGCAGGGAGACAAGGTAGGAGGTAAGAAGGGCACCGATGGTGATGAAGGGGAGGAGGAGGGCGCCCAAGTCCAGGAGGGACTGGAAGCGAAGGAGGGTGGCGGCAGATTTCTCCAGTTCGTTCATCACCAGCGAAGCGCCGATGAGGGGCAGTGCATAGCAGGCCAGCAGAATCAGGCGGGATTTTTCTGCACCGAATTTATACAAGAGGGGCAGTGCCAGGCTGTTGAACAGATAGCTGGCGCACAGCGCTATGCCGGAGGCGGCGAGGATGCCTTTCATGTCGACAAAGGGGGCGTCCAGGCTTCCGGCGATACTCAAGATGGCGCCGGCTGCCGCACCTGTAAAGCACAGTATGATGGCCAGAACGTACTTGGCCAGCACCAGGTCACGCTTGGATACGGGCATGGTGAGGGCGAAACCATCCCACTTGGCCTGCTCATCGTAGGCAAAGGTGGAGATGGAAAGCATGCCGCATATAAAGACCATCATCGGGCCCAGATCGGTGTCCATAAAAACCGTCATGACAAGGTACAGAACCATCAGCATGAGGAAGATTCGCCCCGTTTTCTTGAGCAATAGAAAATCTTTGATAAGCAGGCCTTTCACAACTTTTCCCCCCTGACGTAAAACAGCATGATTTCTTCCGTGGTGGCGGGCTGCAAAAGCAGCTCCGATGAACGGTTTGCGTAGTAGCGCCGGTCATCCACCAGCGCCTCCACGTCAAAGGCGCTTTTGCGGATGCGCAGCACATGGCTTTTGTCCAGAGCCTGGAAGGCCGCGCTGCCGCACTTTAAAAGTCCCATTTTTTCGGCAAGATCTTCCCGGCGGCGGCTGAAGATGATTTGCCCTTGGTTAAGGAAAGTGATGCTGTCGGCGATTTTGTCCAGGTCCCCGGTGATGTGGCTGGAAAAAAGGATAGCATGATCTTCCTTTTGCATGAAATCCAGGAACAGGTCCAGCATTTCCTCCCGCACAACGGGGTCCAGGCCGCTGGTAGGCTCATCCAGTATAAGCAGCCTTGGATGATGGGAGAGAGCGGCGACAATGGCGGTTTTGCGCTTGGTGCCGGTGGAGATATCCTTATAGGGCTTCTTGTCCGGCAGGGCAAACTGCTTGCAAAGCTTTTCAAATAAGTTGTCGTCCCAGGTGGCATAGATGTTTTTGAGGATTTTTCGGATGCCGCCAAGGGTCAGGCAGTCGTGGAACTGCCCTTCCGCCAGCACCACGCCGATCTGCTCCTTCAGCTTTTTTTCATTGCCATGGATGGGCAGGCCCAGAAGCTCAACATCTCCTGCATCCCGCTGTATAACCTGCAGCAATGCTTTGATGGTGGTTGTCTTTCCGGCGCCGTTTTCCCCCACAAAGCCCATCACCTGACCCTGTGGTAGGGTGATGGAAACATCCTGCAAGGTAAAATCCTTGTAACTTTTGCGCAGTCCGCGCGCCAAAATCGCATTCATGGTCATTCTCCTTCATACAGCGTGATAAGCGCCTGAGTGAGGTCATTGAGAGATACCCCGGCCTGGCGGGCCGCCTCGATGGCGGACAGCAGATGCTGATCGATCTGGCGGAGCTTTTCTTCCCGTATAAAGTCCATGTTTTTGTCGCCCACAAAGGTGCCCTTGCCCGTGACGGTGACGATGAAGCCGTCCCGCTCCAGGTCGGAATAGGCGCGCTTGGTGGTGATGACGCTGATGCGCAGCTCACGGGCCAGATACCGCATGCTGGGCAGCGCATCCCCGGCGGACAGCGCGCCGTTCAGAATCAGACCCTTTATCTGATCGGTGATCTGTTCGTAAATAGGTTTGTTGCTGGCATTGCTGATCAGGATATCCACAAGGTCCCTCCTGACGTCATAGTGTGCATATCGTACATACACACTATAGCGATTCGAGATGGGTTTGTCAATAGAGATCGCGAAACATTTTTCAATTCCGGCCTTCCATCGGAAGCGTTTGGCTTTTCACCAGGGCAAATTGCTTTGGCCGGCATAAGCTTTTTGCGCACCGTTCATACTAGCCACGGAGGTGAAGGCAATGAGTCCCAAAGAATTGCTGTATATCGAGGATGCGCTAAACCATGAAAAATTTCTGAAAACCCAGTGCCAGCAGGCGATGCAGGGCCTGACAGATCCCGAGCTGAAAGGATTTGTCCAGCAGCTGATGGACAAGCATAAGCAGATCTACAATCAGTTGTATCAATTGGTATAAGGAGGGTCGGACATGAACGACAGGAACATCATGGAAAACCTGCTGTTGACCACCAAAGGCGCTTGCGACCTGTATTTGCATGGTACTGTGGAAGCAAGTACCGCCAATGTGAACAACACGTTTAACAGTGCCCTGAAAGACACGCTGGGCATGCAGACTGGGCTCTATCAGAAAATGGCGGCCAAGGGATGGTATCCTGCTCAGCAGGTGGAGCAGCAGAAGATCGATCAGGTACGGCAAAAATTCTCCAACACCCAGTAAAAAATGGCATGTAAAAAGCCGGCCCCGCTATGGGACCGGCATTTTCTATAAATGTCAACTATTGCGCGGCTGCCTCAAATGCTTCGAAGAATTCGGGGCAGGACCAGGAGCCGCAGGCGGAAAGCGTGTCGTTCTTGACGAACATCTGCACGAACAGGCCGTTGCTGAGCTGGATGAGAAGCGAACGGTTGCCGCTTTGGCTGCCGGCGGTATTGACAAAGGAGGCGTTGCTCAAAAGAACGTCGGCCAGATAGGATGCTGTGGATTCGTCGCTGACGGTGCCCACATCCGTAAGCTCCATGCCGATCACTTTGCCGCCGATGCCCAAAGTATCGCTCAGTGATTCCCAGCCAAGGATGGCGTTGTTGGCGAAGGATACGCGCTGGAATACCCGCATCGCTCCATCCACGCTGGCGGCTACCAGTGCTTCGCCCATGCCATCCACAGCGTATACCGATTCGCCCTGGTTCACGGCATTGCTGACGATCTGGTTCGGGTCGGCAAGGGCCGGCTCATCCGTAAACTCGGATACCTGACCGATGCTCCCGCCCACCAGGTTTTGAGGGATGCTGGAGGGGTTGCGCATCAGGCGGTAATACTTGCCGTTCACACCGATGAGCGGGAAGTTGCCGCCGTTGGCGTTTGCCCAGATGCTGCGGTATTCGGGGCTGTTGCTGCCAGAACTGAGCGTTATGCTCCCCGGAGGAACATCCAGCAGGGCACGGGCCTTAAAGGGCATTATGGTGGTCTGGCCGGAAGGATAACTGTCCAGCACATCGTTAGTGTTGCCGGGAGAGGTGTTTGGTGCCAGTGCGCCAGGGGCCAGCAAGGAACCTGCCGCTACCAACACTACGAGCGCCGCAGCCAAAGCCATCACGGGCATGGGCCGAAGGAGGCCTCTTGCGGCGGGGCGCTTTTGTGCCCTGGCCGCCTTTAGTATCCGCAGTTTCAGGTCTTGCCCGGCATACAAGCCACCCAACGCTTCCTGCGCCATTTCGTTCAGATTCTCCAAGCGTTTCACCGGGCATCGCCTCCTTTCAAAATGGTCTCCAATTTTTTCCTCCCACGGGAAAGGCGGCTGGAGATCGTTCCCTCCGGCAGATCCATCATCTGCGCGATCTCCGAGATGCCAAACCCCTGGTAGTAGTGGAGCAAAATCACTTCTTTAAAACTGGCTGGAAGCTGGTGGATGGCTTCCAGCACTTCCGCCCGGTCGGTAAACTTGCCGATCTCGTCCGGCGCGGGAATCAGCTCAAATGCGGGTGTGCCCAGCACTACCCGGCGTACCCAGGCTGCGCGCCATAAATCACGGCATCGGTTCAGCGCTACTTTCAAAAGCCACGCTTTCTCCCGGCCTTCGGTGATGATAGGGGCATTGGTGATCAGCCTGACGAACACATCCTGGCACACATCCTCAGCCTTTTGCCTGTCTCCCAAATAAAAGTAGCTGACCCTCAAAACATCGGTGGCGAATTTCTGGTACAATTCCTCGAAATAGGCCGTGTCCATTTCCCTTGCGGGAGGGTCAAAAGCACTTTGCTGGGGGGAGAGGTTCCGATCGTCATCCATAAAACGGTTCGCCCTTCCCAATTCTTGCAATGATATAAACAATTTTTTTTATTCGACAAAACCCGGCAAGGACGACTTCGCCCGCATATTTTACGCAAAACAGCCGTTTCGTAATAGATATTTTGCCGGACTTGCTTATTGTACCATGGATATGGGGTGGAAAGGAAGCATTTCGGTCATCATTTCCAGGAGAAATGCCAAAGAAAACAAGGCTTGCCCTTCAAATTTTATTTAGAATATGATATGATGATGTTCTGGTGGCATCGGTGCAAGGAGGAATGCGTATGTTTGGGAAAATGATGAACAGCTATTATTATGGCAAGAGCGGGAAAGGTGATTACCGCAAGGAGGATCTGCCCAAAAACAGGTGGCAGCTATTTTGGGAGATGCTCCGCATCCGCTTTGCGGGATTGATGCGGCTGAACCTGATGTATGTCGTGGCTTGGCTGCCGGTGATCCTGATAACGCTGCTTTTAGGTATGTTCCTGATAAACGGGCTGACCGGGATGATGAGTGAGGCGGGGGAAGCCGCCGCCCTGACACAGGAAGAGCTGCTGAATGCCTTCAGTGACATTTTCAAACTCTACCTGCTGTTGCTGATACCGGCTATCACCATTACGGGCCCCTTTACAGCCGGGGTGAGCTACGTTACCCGCAACTGGGCCCGGGATGAGCATGCTTTTGTATGGTCCGACTTCAAGGATGCGGTGAAGGCCAACTGGAAGCAGGCTTTGCTGATTTCCTTCATCACTTCGCTGATGCCGGTCATCCAGTATGTTTGCTGGACTGTTTACGGTCAGATGGCTGCGGAGTCTCCCTTCTTTGTGGTGCCGCAGGTGCTTGCCACCATGCTGGGCGTCGTATGGTTCCTGGCGGTAATCTATATGTATCCGCTGATGGTGACCTACAAGCTAAAATTCAAGGACCTCATTCGCAATGCACTTTTGCTCTCTATCGGCCGCCTGCCCCAGTCGGTGGGCCTGCGCCTTTTGTCGGCGGTGCCCTGCTTGATTGGCGGCGCAGTGCTCTATTTTACAAGCCAGATTCAGTGGGCAATGCTTGGTCTACTGCTGTATTATGTGCTTATCGGCTATTCTTTTAGCCGTTTCGTTTATGCCAGCTATACCAATGCCGTGTTCGACAAGTTCATCAATGCCCGCATCGAGGGCGCCGCGGTCAACCGGGGCTTAAGCCAGGAAGACGACGATGATGGCGAGGAGGACGAGGAATAGTTCAGTATGGCCGGCCTCCCTTTGGCGCATGCTACCAGCGAAAAGGGAGGCGATATTTTGGCAAGCGCGTTTGAAACCCTGTCCCCGCAGGATCGGAAGAAATATGAGACTGCCCGGGAACTGGGCTTATTGGACCGTGTTGTTGAAGTGGGCTGGGCAGGTCTGACTGCCAAGGAAAGCGGCCGCATCGGCGGCAAAATGGGACGCAAGCGCTCCCGCAAGCGGCAGGGATGATAACTCTGCTACAAAAGCTTCGAGGTGTATAATGTATACAGCCTTTGCACAGGTGTACGATGCATTGATGGCGGATGTGAACTATCCCGCCTGGGCAGATTTTTACAGGCAGATGATGGCGCAGCACGGAATCCGGGAGGGAAGGGTGGCCGAATGCGCCTGCGGCACGGGCGGGCTCACCCTTCCGTTTTTTCAGATGGGGTTTGGTATTACGGGGGTCGACATCTCTGCGGAAATGCTGTGGCAGGCGGCCCAGAAGGCCCGGAAGGCGGGAGCGGCCATCCCTTTTGTGAAACAGGACATGTGCAGCCTCCGGCTGCACCGGGCCATGGATGCCGTGCTATGCACCTGCGACGGGGTGAATTACCTGACGACCCCAGGGCAGGTGCAGGATTTTTTTCGGGCCGCCTTCCAGGCACTGCGGCCTGGGGGCGGCTTGTTCTTTGATGTTTCCACACCCTACAAGCTTCAAAACCTGCTGGGCAACCAGCTGTTGGGGGAGGATCTGCCAAACATTACATATCTGTGGCAGAATCGTTACTCTCCCAAAACGAGCATAGTGGATTTGGAATTGTGCATCTTTGTCAGGCGGGAGGATGGCCTGTACCACCGCATGGAGGAAAAGCAGCGCCAGCGCGCCCATACCATGACGGAACTGGAAAGTTGGCTACGGGAAGCGGGCTTCTCAGGGATTACGTTTTACGGCGACTGCCATTTGATGCGTCCCGGAGACAAGGAAAAGCGCTGGCATGTGGCCGCCCTCAAGCGGCAGGACCCAAGGGCATATAGGTGAAACAGAAAACCTTCAAATTTCGTTGAATTTAGGGGAAGGAATCACGCAAAGATGCAGCCATCATATAATCAGCAGGATGAACTGCTTCATATTTCCCTGGGGGATGGGCAGGCCCGGGTGCTTCTATGCAGCACAAGGCAGTTGACCCAGGAAGCAGCAAACATCCACCACACCACGCCCGTATGCACGGCGGCGCTGGGGAGGCTCATGACCGGCACCGCAATGATCGGCGCCATGCTCAAGGGTGCGAAGGACTCCGTGACCGTGACCATCAAGGGTGGAGGCCCGGCAGGGACGCTGATGGCCGTATCCGTGCCCGGTGAAGTAAAGGCATGCATGGACAATCCCCAGGTGGTTTTGCCCCTTGCACCCAGCGGCAAGCTGGACGTGGGCGGTGCGGTAGGCAGGGAAGGGCGCATGTCCGTAGTAAAAGATATGGGCCTTCGTGAGCCGTATATCGGCCAGGTGGAGCTTTTGTCCGGCGAGATTGCCGAGGATTTTGCGCTGTATTTTACCAACAGCGAGCAGCAGCCCTCCCTGATGGCTTTGGGTGTGCTGGTTGCGGGGGAGCAGGTGTTGCAGTCGGGCGGGATTCTTGTGCAGCCGCTACCCGGATGCACGGAGGAGACGCTGTCGCAGCTGGAACTGCGTTCGCCTATGTTTGCCGCCATCAGCAACGAACTGAGCTATGCCAACATTGACCAGTTGACTGAGGATTGGTTCAGGGGGCTTGATCCGGTCATTTTGGAAAGGCGGCCCCTGCATTTTAGATGCGGCTGCAGCCGCGAGCGCATGGAGCGGGCTTTGGTAACGCTAGGCAAACGGGAATTGAACCAATTGATTGAGGAGGATCAGGGAGCGGAATTAAGCTGTCATTTTTGCCGCAACAGTTATGCTTTTTCGAAAGACGAGCTTCGGGAGCTTGTAAAACAGGCTTCCCGGCCATGATTCTATGTTTAGTAACCGCGCACGGGTTACGGGCCGGCGGGCTGGGTACTTAACCGGCACGCCGGCAAACATGATATAATATGTTTGGCAGCCCGTACGCGGGTTGCGGGTCGGCGGGCCATGTACGGAACCGGCACGCAGGCAAACATGATATAATGGGAAGGGGCTCAACGCGCCCCGCCGGAGATTTTCTATGAAAGAAGCAAGTATTTCCCGCCGCCACGGAGACGTGGTACCCTTTGCCCGCTCCACCGATTATTGGCACAGACGGGCCATGGACAACCGCCGGAGTCTGCGGTTTCCCGAAGCGGTGGAGCTTTTGCGAAGCGCGGCCCGCCAGGAGCCGGATAATGTGGAGATTCAGATGGACCTGGCGGAGACGCTCAGCGAGATGGAGTGCTTTGAGCAGTCCAGCCGCCTTTTGTATAGGCTGTTAAGCCGTGACCCCAACCTGGCGGAATGCTATTATGGCCTGGCCTGCAACGATTACGGCCTGCAAAAAAACGAGGAAGCGCTGGACGCGCTGATCCATTATCTGCGTCTGGCCCCGGAAGGACCCTATGCCGAGGAAGCCAGGGACATGCTGGAAATGCTCTCCGGGGTGGACTTCGGCCCTGGAAACAGCAGGGGAGAATTGCTTATTCGCCGGGGAATGAAAGCCTTTGCCGACGACAAGCCACACATGGCTACGGAGCATTTGAAAAGGGCGCTGCGTGTTTCCAGGGATATGACAAGAGTACGCACCATGCTTTCCCTTTCCCTCTTGTCTGAAGGGAAGCCCAAGGAGGCGCTGCGCCATGCCATGGTGGCCTGCGCCAGGGACAAACAGAGCGTACAGGCCCGCTGCTCCCTGTGCTGCGCGTTGTGGATGCTGAAAAAACCCCGGGCAGCGGCCGGGCTTTTGCAGGAGGCCGCCAAATGGTGCGATTCCCCCTATGAGGAACTGCTGTTTTGCCATACGGCCAGCCAGCTGAATCAGCGGGAACTGCTTTTAAAATTTTTGCAGGCCCGCAGCCAGTGGACGCCCTTCCGCACCGGTACGCTCCACAGCCTGGCCGTGGCGTATTACAACCTTGGCCATTATCAGAAAGCGAAGGGGCTGTGGTCAAGGATCATGCAGATCGATCCGGAAAACCTGCTGGCGGAATATGGCCACAGCCTCTGTCTGAGGATGCTTAACGGCGAGGATACTGGCGGACAGATATTAAGCTATCATCCCATTCTCCCCAAGGAAGAAAACCAGCGGCGCCTGCAGGTGATCGCCGCAGCCCTGTCCGGTGGGGAGGAAGCGCTGAGGGAGCGCTGGCGCAAGGATGACACTCTCAAAAAAATGGTACGCTGGGCGTTCACCCTGCCGGATGACCGGCTGCAAGGCGCCCTGTTGGGCGTTCTGGCCGCCGTGGGTCCGGAGGCTTCCGGTCTTGTCAAGGAACTTCTTACCGACGACGCCATGCCGGAAGAGCTAAAGCGGCGTGCCGTTCTGCTGCTTAACCGCATGGGAGAGCCCATGCCGTATGTGCTCACATACCGGCGGCGCATCACCCAGGTGCAATGCGTCCCGAAGGAGTCCAGGGGCGTACCGCAATGGCGGTCCTTCCTGAAATTATTCCTGCAGGAAGCGGGCCGCTGGGGCAAGAGCCGGGATGCTGTCTTCTTTGCGGCGGACCTTTACCGTGCTCTGCCTAGATTCATGCGGGAGGAAGCGGCGGGGGAAAGCAGCCTGCAGTGGGTGAAAGCGTTTGAAATCCTGTTCCTGTACCGGGAAGGCTTTGTGAAGGAGCTTGAAGCTGTAGCGCGGGAATTGCCCATTTCCATCCGTAGGATCCAAAGGGTCATCCGCAGGATCCAAAGGGCTCATCCAAAAGCCATTTCGTAAAAATGGCTGCATCATTTTCACGGCATTCACTGAAAGGAGAAAATTCATGAAGTGCATCGACTTTGACAGGCATTTCGCGGAATATACATCCCAGTGGGTGAAAGATCACAGCCGCGATTACAAAACCCTGGAGGACATGGAGGGCGATATGCCCGGGGTATATCTGCGGTTTTTGAACACCCCTGCATCCTGGCTGAACGGTGCGACGCCCGGCGCGTTTTTTGAACAGTACGGTGATGCGGCGGAGCTTGTGGGCTGGATGAGGGAATACTGCCTGAAACGCGTGCCTGTGCCGGACCCGCTCCAGGAAAGGATATTGGGCTTAGGCAAAAGCAGCGAGCCCAGCCTGGTGGCACTTTTGGAAGATGCATCCGCTCCCATGGAGGCCAGGATGACGGCAGTGGGCCTTCTTAGGGAAATGGAGAGCGTGGCACCCAAGGCGCTGTACATTGAATGGCAGAAAAACCGCCGCCAGAAGGATGAGTTGTGCGACAACGCCCTGGAAAGCCTGGCGGCCATGGGCCGGAATGCCGTAAAGGATATGCTGGCTGCCATCGATAGCTGCAACCGGGCGGGGCAGGAAGCGCTTCTGGATGTTCTGACCGCTTATCCAGGCAACGAATCCGTGTTTTTGCTGGCTTTGAAGTTTTTCGAGGAAGACAAAAAGCGTCGGGCGTTGTTTGCGGGATACTTGGGCAGGCTGGCGGACGAGCGGGCACTGCCGGTGCTGTTGAAAGCCGCCGGGGAGCAAAACCTGCCGTACCTGGACTTCATTGAGATACGGAATGCCATCGAACGGTTGGGCGGCGATGCGCCGGAGCGGGAGTTCCATGACGATCCGGGGTATGAGGCTATGCTGAAAATGCAGTAGGGGCGAACTGTGTTCGCCCGCAAATTCGCCAGTGGCTGGTCGAATGGAAGGAGGTGTGGAATGATCACCTTACAGGATATTAAGCAAAATGAAAATATTAAGGCGCTGATCAAGGCGGGCAACCGGTACCTGGAAGCGCTGGGGTATACGGATCACGGCCCGCGGCATGTGAGCTATGTAAGCCGTACCGCTTCCGCGGTGCTGAAGGCCCTTGGCTATTCTCCCAGAGAGACCGAACTGGCTGCTATCGCCGGCTGGGTCCATGATGTGGGCAATTCCATCAACCGTCATGATCACGGCCCCAACGGTGCCATTTTGCTGTTTCCGCTTTTGCGGGAGGCGGGCCTGGAAATCTGCGACGTGATGGAGATTATCACTGCCGTGGGCAACCACGAGGAGCAGAGCGGCACCATCTCCAGCGCGGTGAGCGCGGCGCTTGTGATCGGTGACAAAAGCGATGCCCACCGTACCAGGGTCCGGAGCGGCAAGCCTGATCCTGATGACGTACACGACCGGGTGAACTTTTCGATTCTGGAAAACAACGTCACCGTGGACAGAAAAAACAGGATTATCCGCCATGAGCTGACGATGGACGATACATCATCCGTACTGGAATACTTGCAGATTTATCTGGCCCGGATTATCATGTGCGAACAGGCCGCCGCATATTTAAACTGTTCCTTTGACCTGGTCATCAACGGGCGCCCGGTGAACAACCGGCCAAGGCCCGTGCTGGAATAACCGCCGAAAGGGGGAGAGACGTTGCTCTGTGAAAAATGCGGAGCCTATATGCCGGATGATGCCATCACCTGTGAAGGGTGCGGCACGCTGATGAAAAGAAAGCCCCAGCCGGAGCAGGGAGTACGGGGGATCCGCCAGGGCAGGGCTTCCTCAATTGTTCAGCCACTGCCTGGCAGCAGCCGGACGGAACCCAAAGACGAGTCCGCCCGCCGGGATTCGGCGCGTGATGTGCCCAAAATGTACAGGGATGACCGGCCCCCCGAACGCCGCCGCGGCGTGGAGCGCTTTGGGGAGGATGCCGGGCGGCCCCAAAGCAGGCGCGGAATCCCCCGGGTATCAGAGTCTCAGGTGCGCAAGCTGCGCATCAGGCAGGAAAAGATCCATCCGGTCAAAAGACACATGGTGAACTGGATGCATGTGCTCGCCCTGGCGATTGTACTGTTTCTGCTGGGGATTGTAGGCGGCTTCTTCTACCTTACCCGCACGCCCAACGGGCAGATGGTATTGGCCCGCATGGGGCAGGACACCTCGGCCCAGGCTTACTGGCAGGTCGGCGCGGAATATATGAACCGGGGCCTTATCAATGAGGCCATTGGCGCCTTTGAAACGGCGAACGAAAAGAATCCGGACAACGTGGACGGGCTTCTTTCCCTGGGGTCTGCCCTGGAAGCCGCCGGGAGGGCGGAGGAGGCTCAGGTCATCTATGTGCGCCTCTTGGAAGAAGTCAGCCCCGAGCGCCCAGAAGCCTACCGCAATCAGATCCGCCTGCTGATTTCTGCCGACCGTACCCCCGAGGCGGCGGAGTTGATGAAACTGGCTTACGAAAAAACAGGACTTTTGTCCTTCCGCCAGCAACGGGATGAAACACTGCCTAAAATGCCTGAAACAGACCTTTCCGCAGGCCGCTACACGGAGGAAAAGCAAGTCAACCTCACATCGCCCCAGGATTATGATATTCTGTACCTGCTGGGCGATGGCGAGATTCCAAAGGATGCCATACCCTACGAGGGCCCGATCCAGCTCAAGGAAGGCCAGCGCCGGCTGCGGGCCGTATGCGTCAGCGGAAACTTGCTCAGCGATCCGCTGGATGTGACCTACACCGTGGTGATGCCTTCACCCGACGCGCCTAAGGCCGGCCTGCCTCCCGATACATATGAGCGGCAGCAGCGCGTGTGGCTGCGCTATCCGGGGAAAGAGTCGGATATAGTCATGTATTATACGCTGGATGGCAAGACTCCTGATTTAAACTCCCCCCGCTATACGGGAGACCCCATTTTTTTGCCCGGCGGTAAGGTCACTCTGAAAGCCATCGCGGTAAACGAGTTTGGCAAAACCTCCAACGTTATGGAAGTGGGATATAAGATCAACAATGTGAAGTACAGATTGATGTACAACGAGGAGGATGTATTCCAGGAATTCAAGCTGCTTGAGACAACGCAGGAGGCGTTTGTTAAGACAAACGGAGAGCCCAGGTCCCAAGAGACGGTGACCATCAACAACATTACGGGCGAATGCCGAAAATTGATATATGATTGGGGCTATTGCACCGTGGCCCTCATAGGCGACCAGTGGATGGTGGTGGAGATATACCAAACACAGGACAGGTTTTCAGCACCCCGCGGGACGAAAATCGGTATGACCGAAAAGGATGTTACCGATAGTTTCCGGGATATGCTACAGCCGAACAGCCAGAATGGCGACAGGAGCCTGTATTTCGACGGCAACAGCATGGGTATCATCAAGCTAACGTCGGAAAAGCACAAGAGTATCCAATACACCCGCTCTACGCTGGAAAATAACATCGTTATTCTGCAATATGATTTGACGGATGGTGTCGTGACCGCCATTTCCCATCGGTTCGCACCGTAACAAGACAACCCGCTTCAGAGATGTTTTTTCGAAGCGGGTTTTTCTTTCTCCATATCTTATGAATGCGTCCGCGCACAAGGCTGCACAAACTGCGCGAAAATGCGTCGATTTGTGTAAGATTGTCATTTATGTTGTCACAAACCATTTTTTTTTATCAAATGCTACTAGCGGAATCATATTTATGCTATAATGCACGCATATGATGAAAAAATGTCCAAATACTCCAGAATTCCCACATCAACCACGATTAATGGCAATCAATAAATAAAGAAGATTACAAATGATCGGGAAGGTGGTAGACAAATGGAAGGAATCCGGGTATTGCTGGTGGACGATAATGCGGAGCTGCGCAGACTGGTGGCAGATTTCCTTGCGAAACAGGAAGGAATCACCGTTGTTGGGCAGGCCTCCAACGGCGCGGAAGCGCTGCAGATCCTGTCAGAACAGTCGGTGGATATCCTGCTGATGGATATCATCATGCCCCAAATGGACGGATATGCCCTCTTGGAGGAATTGCGCAGGCGGTCTTTTGACCCAATGCCGCAGGTGATCGTGCTCACGGCTCTGGGCCGGGATGATTTTATCATGCGGGCGGTGGAGCTGGGCGCCAGATACTATATGGTCAAACCCTTTGAGGTACAGGTACTGGCTGCCCGCATCCGGGAGATCGCAGGTCAGCCCGTGCGCAGCTTGGAGCCGGTGCGGACCGCAACATCCGGGCATGGACAGTCGTTGGATGAGCGCTTGTCCAGCTTGTTCCTGACCATCGGCATCCCTGCCCATATCAAGGGATACCAGTTCCTGCGTGAAGCGGTTAAGATGGTGATCGACAATCCGGATGTCATCAACAGAATTACCAAAGAACTGTACCCCGGCATTGGGCGCAGGTTCAATACCACCGCCAGCAAAGTGGAGCGGGCCATTCGCCATGCCATTGAGGTGGCTTGGAGCCGGGGGCGTATTGAGACGCTGAACCGTGCTTTCGGCTGCAAGGTGGCCTCCAAGGAGGATAAGCCCACCAATGGCGAGTTTGTGGCCATGATTGCCGATAAGCTGTCGATGGAAAGGACGGCATAGTGTCGAGAAAATGACGGAGTCATGTTCTTGAGTCTGCACGATTCACTTGTGAGCTTTACACCGTCCTGCGCTTTGTTTGGCCGGCGTAAAGTTCACGGCCAGTGAACCGTGTAAGGAATGCTGGCTCCGCAAGCGCCCCGCCCGTCAGGCAAAGTTAGCCGAGACGACTTCAAACGAGGGGCATTGGCTCCTCGTTGTTCCCTGGAGGTTGATTTTGCAGTCGTAGGCGCACTTAAAAAGTGCTCCTACAGCTGCAAAGCGTATGTTGGCTTTTCTTCCGGCACTTACGAACCCTGGCAGGTGCAGCAACCAACACTATATGGAGCAGGGGCGATTATCAATCGCCCGTAAGCACCGGCAATCTTAGGCTGGAGTGTTCATCAAAATCTACGCAAAAATGTATTAGACGAAAACATCAAGCGGGGGGCAACATTTGCCGCCCTGCTTTTTCATATATTAATCTCCGAGCGTGAGAATCCGGAGTTTCCAAATATCTCGCCGTTTGGAAAAAGAACGCATACAGGCATAGCACCAGATTGGGTGAGGGCGAGCAGGAGAAAAGTGAAAATCAAGAAACTGATATATCATTTTCTTGAGTCATTTCGCATATGCATCACCAGATTGATGCAATCTGGGAGGGACAATAACATGGAATTACGGATATTGCGCGAAAACGTAGAGCTGGAAAGGCTGGTGGGCAGCGGGAAAGGGCAGGCGTCGGTGGAGGGGGAAATCACCCTGCCCGGCGGCCTGCGGGAAGAGGCTCATGTGCTGCAGACCGGCGCCATGATGGTCATCACCGGGGCGGAAGCATTGTCCGACCGGGTTGCCATTGAGGGAAAGGTTGTCTTTCATGTGCTGTACACCCAGGGTGATCCTACAAAAATCGCCGCGCTGGAGGCCTCCACGGAATTCAGCCATGCCGTTGAGGTGAAGGATGCAGCGCCCAGGATGATCGCCCAGGCGGGGGGGCAGGTGGAGCACGCGGAGGCGTCGGCTTATAATGGGCGCCTGTCGCTTAGGAGCATTCTGGCGCTGGATGCCCGGGTGCTGTCGGCTACGCCGGCAGCGGTGGTCACCGGCATGCAGGATATGCCGGGCCTGGAGGGCCTCAGTCAGACGCTAACGCTGCAGCGAACCGTGGGCGAGGGCTCGGCAGAAACGCTGCTGAGGGATGAGTTTGACCTGCCTAACGCGCTGGATATCCGGGAAACGCTATATGGCGCCGCCCAGGCTATGGTGCAGGAGGTGTCGGGAGGCGAGGGCAAGGCCAATGTAACCGGTACGGTGCAATTGGAGGTATACCACGCATCAAACCTTCCCGCAAGGCCCCTGGTGCTGACTCGCCATACGCTGCCATTTGAGCAGGCAGTTGACCTGGGCGGGCAGCGGGGCGATCTTTTAACCGGGCAGGTAGTGGTGAAGGACGTGGCGGTATTGTCCCAGGATGGCGGGGATACGGGCCGTATCCTGCGGGCGGAGGTTCTTCTTGGCGTATCGGCCTCCGTAGATAAAAAGGAAACGGCCACCGTATGGAAAGACGCATACACCACAAAGGGCGAAGCCCTGGCGCTGACGGTGAAGCCCCTTTCCTACCGGGTGGGCAATGCAAGGTTCCAAACAGCTGAGAGCGGCAAAGTCATGATCATGCTTCCGGAAGGCAGCCCGCCGGCCCGCACGATGCTGGCGGGGTTTGCAAGGCCTATCCTTACCGGATGGGAACAGATCGGCGGACGCTTAAATGCCGAAGGCCTGCTGGAAGTGACGCTTTTATACATGACAGATGATTCGGACGTGCCTGTGACCGCCAATCAGGAGGAACCTTTCCGGGTAGCCTTTGCCTGTGAAGCGGAACCATCAGATTGGCTGACGCTGGAGGCGGGAAACATTGATGTGGCGACCATTACCAGCGACCGGGTTGAGATGAAATACATCCTGCGCCTGACGGTGGATGGTGCCCGCCGGGAGGATGCAAAGATCGTATCCGACGTAAAAAGCCAGGAGGCGGCTATTCCTACAGGCGGCATCAGCTTGTATTTTGCCCAGCCGGGGGATACGCTCTGGGATATCGCCAAGCGCTACCGTGTGCCCAGGCAGCAATTGCTTTCGCTGAATCCTTCCCTTACAGATAGTGAGGTCCCGCATGGAACCGGCGTGGTGGTGTGGCGGCGGGACGCATAATGCCGCTGGAATAAATTAGCGACAAATACAGATCGGCCTTCGGCAGTCATGCGGGGGCCGCTTTTTTACGCAAGCTCTGGATACCAAAGGCAAAAATGGTCAAGAATATATCCATTCTGTGGGGAGGAGCAAGGAATATGAAAAGCGATGTGTCAAACCGCCAGATATTCTTCCTGCTCTATCTGACGCTGACCACCTATACACTCATCAGTATTCCCAAAGTATTGGCCGAACGCGCAGGCACAGGCGCATGGCTGCCCATCCTGATTATGACGGCCGTCTTTTCGCTGCTTGTTTTGATTATTGTACACCTGGGCAACAAGTTTCCGGGGAGGATGCTTTTTGACTACAGCCAGGAGATCGTTGGCAAGTTTTTTGGATATATCCTTTCCATCTATTTTGCGCTTTACTTTCTGCTGGTTTCTGTTTACCTCAATATTCAATTGACTCGCGTGCTGAAAGCGGAGTTTTTTCACAGGACGCCTGATTGGGCTACGCTCGTTGCCGGCGTTGCGGTCTTCGGCTGTATGGCGTATAAGGGTGTCAACAGCGTCGTCCGGTTTATTGAAATCATCGGCCCTGTTTATTTGTTTACCGGCATTGCTGTCCATTTCATTATGCTTACGCAAGGCGATATAAGTAACATATTGCCTTTATTCCGATCATCTGAAGCGATGCGGTATATTGCAGCCACAAAGGATACCATTATATCTTTTCTTGGCATAGAAATTCTGACCATTATTCCTTTCGCGAAGCATAACGGAAAAAAGGCAGCGGTTACCGCCTTTTTTACGCTGCTCTTTATCGGCTTTTTTTATGTGCTGGCCGTTGAAACCAGTATTATGATGCTAGGCATCCATAATATACAAAATTATAACAATTCGCTGATTGAAGCCATCAAGGTGGTGGATATCCCTGTACTCGAAAGAGTCGATATAGTTTATCTGACCGTTGGGTTTTTTGGCTTGGTGGCAGGAGTATGCGTCGCCTATCTGGCTTTGGTGGAATATGCCACAAGGCTGTTTTCGAAGTTAAACCGTAAGCTCGTTGTGCTTTTGCTTGGCGTAATGATCATAGCCCTGAGCAGGATCGGGCAAACTGCAAAGGATTCGGATTCCTTTTTCGAAGCGGTGATTCCCGTCAGCGGGTTGGTTACCGCGTTCCTTACCCCTGCCCTATTGCTTGTGATTGCGAAGGTGAGAGGCCTTGGTAAAAAAGCGATTTAAGCTTATGTTGCTGCTGGCAGCCGTATCCCTGCTTATTACCGGCTGCTGGGATGCCATTCAAGTGAGTGATTATAACTTTCTGACGCTGGTGATCCTGGACAAGCAGGGCGAGGAATTCACTTTCACCATTGAAATTCCCAAAATATCACCCACCGGAATGAATGGAAGCCCCTCAGGCCCCAAGGCCACGTTCATCAAGGGAAGCGGCCCAAGCTTCGTGGAAGCGCGCGACAGTTTGGATATAAAGGCAGATAAGCCGCTGTATCTGGGCACTACCCGTACGCTGATCGTTACGGAAAGAGCTTCGCAAAATGATTTACCGGAGTATCTGTTCCGCTTGAGGGAAGATTTCACTTACCGCCAGAAAATTACACTGACAACAACAAGGGATGACCCTGCGGTTTTGACAGAAGCAGAAAATGAAAACGAAACGCCGAGTGGTTACTCGATAGATGATATGCTGGAATCGCTTAGCAATGATGGCCGGACCTTTTCCAAGAGTACCGCCAGCTATGTGGAGGACATCTTGGGAAAACGTGGTTTTGTTGTCCACTGCATTGGCCTTGAGAATAAGCAGCTTGCATTGACGGGGTATTCCGTTTTTCGTGATGCCAAGAATGTTGGGTTTATCCCTGTGGAAAATGCAAGAGGGCTCGTTTTTATGTTGGCCCCAAAGCCTGTATTCTTCTACCGCGTTCCCTTTGGCGGGGAACATGCGACGGTGGAAGTGGAACTAACCGATAAAAAGATCGTACCTTCCTACCAGGATGGCGCCATCCGTTTCAGCGTGCAGTTGAAACTCAAGGGAGATGTGCAGTATTTCAGTCAAGTAGCCTTATTCCCGCTGGATGAGCAGATAATGAAGGAAATAGAGCAAAACCTGACTCAAATGCTGCAGGAAGATATAAAAAGCACCATCGATCAGTCGCAAAAGGAGTTTCAAAGCGATTATCTGATGTTTTGCGAAGCGTTCCGTCTGGCTTATCCGGAGGTATATGAAAAGCTGGAGTTTGGCCAGGTATACCCAAACGTATCAATAGATGTGTTTACTTCGCTTGATTTATCCATCAGCCCCAAAATGGACCTGGAACCCTCCTGAGCAAAGAAAGGATAAAACGGTATGCGTGCGTCACGAATCGAATCAATCATGAAAGCATTGGAAGCGGAGGGCTTCACCCTTTCCAAAAGAGCCATTCCCTTTGAGGGCGGAGCGCTTCATGTTTTGTATTTGCAACACCTCACCGACAGGATCGCTCTTTCCGAATTGGTAATCAAACCCCTTGTTCTTCATTTCACGCGGCGAACCCCCGGACTTCTTACGCTCAATGCACAGGAGGTAATGGATAATATACTTTATGCGGACGATTGCAAGCTGGAATCCGACGACTTAAGAATACGGGATACCATCCTGGGCGGGATGACCGTGATTCTCCTGTCCTGGGATGAGGAATATATCGTTGTTAACCTCAAGAAAGTGGAACATAGGGCTATTTCAGAGCCTCAAATTGAGTATACGCTGCGCGGACCGAGGGACTGCTTTGTGGAAAACCTGAATACCAATCTATCACTAATCCGTTACCGTGTAAAGGACTCCAAATTGCGCATAAAGCAATTCAAAGTAGGAAAAAGAACAAAAACAGACGTTGCGGTTTTTTATATTGAAGATATTGCCAATGATAAGGTTGTAAACTTGATCCAGCAGAGAATTGAAGCCATCGATATCGATGGCATTGGCGAATCGGGGGAACTGGAGACTTTACTGCAAAGCAGCAAATGGAGTCTCTTTCCGCAAATGGGATTGGTGGAAAGATCGGACATGGCCAATCATCTGCTGCTGGAAGGCAAGGTGCTTGTATTGGTGGATGGCAGCGGCCTCGCCCTTTCCGCACCCAGGGTGTTTGCGGAATTTTTCCATTCCTGCGACGACCGGTATGACAATATGTACTTTGGTTTTGTAATGCGTACGCTCCGCTATCTGTCGATGTTTATCGTTCTGACGGCTTCCAGCTATTTTGTGGCCCTCACTACTTTCCATATTGATGTCCTCCCCAGCAGCTATGTGCTGGACCTGGCGGAAATGCAGGCCAAAGTGCCCTGGCCTCCTCTTATCGGGGCGCTTTTGCTGGAGTTTATTGTGGAGCTACTAAGGGAGGCGCTTTTGCGCGTACCCAAGCAGATCGGTTCCGCCGTCGGTATCGTCAGCGCCATTGTTATCGGTCAGGCGGCCATTGCGGCAGGCATCTTCAGCCCGCTTCTGCTGATCATCGTCTCCTCTTCCCTGCTCGCTTCCTTTGTAATGCCCGACTTCTCCCTGATCAATCCTTTCCGTATCCTGAAAATCATTGCGCTTCTATGCACGGGCGTATTGGGTTTCTATGGCCTGATGCTATTCCTATGCCTGCTGCTGGTACATCTGGCTTCCATGGAAAGCTTCGGCGTGCCGTACTTGGCGCCGTTTGCTCCCTTCAATTTGTACGATTTCTTGCGAAGCCTGATGTTCAACATTTCCTTCTCGCCGCTTCGGCACAAGTACCTTCGCGATAAGGACAAAACAAGGAGCAAGCCATAGCATGAATAAGCGGCAGGGATTAACTCTCTGCCGCTTGTTTTATCTTGGCTATTCAACCTTGAAAGCGTAGATGGTGGTGCTATTGAAGGCTTCACCCGGGCGCAATACAGTGCTGGGGAAGTTTTCATGGTTGGGGGAATCGGGGTAATGCTGCGTTTCCAGGCAAATGGCGCATTGCTTGCCATAGTACGTGCCGTTTCGGCCGGGGATGCCTTGCTGGTTGGCGGAGTAGAATTGCACGGCGGGCTGGTCGGTGTAGACCTCCATAACCCTACCGGAAGAAGGATCTTTCAAAACCGCGCACTTTTTCATCACAAAGGGCTTGCCCAATACGAAATTGTGGTCATAGCCCAGGCCATACTTGATGTTCGTGTCATCCTTTCCGGTCTCAAGGCCTTCGCCGATGATCCTGGGCTTGCGGAAGTCAAAGACCGTTCCGTTAACCGGCAGAAGCTTGCCTGTGGGGATGAGCCCCTCATCCGTTTCAGTGATAGAATCGGCGTAAAGTGTCAGCTCATGGTCTAGCACCGTGCGGCCATCCGCTCCGGCCAGATTGAAATAGGCATGGTTGGTGAGGTTCAGCACCGTGGCCTTATCGGTTACCGCCTGGTAGTGGATGGAAAGCTCGCCTGCATCATTGAAGCCGTAAGTCACATCCACCGTCAGGGTGCCCGGGTAATTCTCCTGGCCATCGGGGCTGACCAAATGCAGGTGCAGCTTGTCTTCTCCCTTCCCTTCTTCGGGGGTGGCGGACCACACCTGAACGCCAAAACCTACCACGCCGCCATGCAGGTGATTCTTGCCGTTGGTCAGCGCTAGCTGATACGTTTTGCCATCCAGAGTGAACTGCCCACGGGCGATGCGGTTGCCAAACCTGCCGATCAGTGCGCCCAGGCTGCCGTTCTTGTTAAGATACGGTGGCAGTTCATCAAAGCCCAAGGTAACCTCGCCCAATTTTCCTAACTTGTCCGGAACCTGGATCGAGGTGATGATGCCGCCGAAGGTGATGATGCTTACACTTGAACCCTTACGGTTTGTGAGGTTATACTGCTCAACGGCCTGTCCATCCGGGGTGACTCCAAAGGGCTTTTTTGCTATGCTCAAGGAAAATTCCTCCTTTGCTTTTTGGTCACTGTTCTCTATTGTACAAAGAATTCCAGCTTTGTCAATCGGCGTATGATTTGAGCGGCCGCGATTCGTTCGTTTTTGGAAGGGCAAATGCAGCCCGCATCTGTAATGTAGGAAAGCGAAAGAGGATATGGTATAATGGTCCCTGGAAAAAGAATACAAGCACCGGCCGGACGGATTCCCGGATTTATGCATGAATGATGAAGCAAATGGAACTGGAGGGTATGATGGTGATCAATTCACGGCTATCTCCCGAATTGCTGGAAAGGGTCAAAAAGGCGCAGAAAGATGAGGAACTCGGCGCCGCAATGTATGCCTTCATGGCAAAGCGCGAAAAGAATCCGGAAAACAAAAGCGTGCTTCTTAAAATGGCGCAGGAGGAAAAAAAGCATGCTGCCGGGTGGAGGGCTTTGACCGGGAAAGACTTGCGCCCGCCCATGAGAAAGCTCCTGTTCATGAAGGTATTGACAATTTTGATGGGTTTCACGTTTGTGGTTAAAACCATGCAAAAAGAAGAACGGTTCGCACAATCGGATTATGAAGAACTGCAAAAGGAATTGCCTCAGGCTGCAGCCATGCTGGAGGACGAGCGCCGCCATGAAGAAGAGTTGTATGGCATGCTGGATGAGGAACGCCTGCATTATGTGGGTGCAATGGTTCTGGGCCTGAACGACGCGCTGGTGGAGCTGACAGGCGCCATTGCCGGCGTGACCTTTGCCCTTGCAAACACCCGGCTGGTTGCCATGACCGGCATCATTACCGGCATCTCGGCGACCCTTTCCATGGCGGCGTCAAATTTCTTGGCCGAGCGCGCCCAGGGCAGCCGGAATGCGCTGAAATCCAGCGCCTACACAGGCGCGGCATATTTGATTACCGTGGCAGTGCTTGTTCTGCCCTATTTGCTGTTCCCCTCACATCTGTATATCGCCGCTTTTGCGGTGATGATCGCCGCGGTACTTATGATTATTCTTCTTTTCAATTACTATCTATCCGTAGCCAAGGAAGAACCGTTTCTTCGCCGTTTCGGTGAAATGGCCCTTATCTCGCTCTCGGTTGCAGCTGTCTCCTTTGTCATCGGTTTTCTTGCCAAACAGATTTTGGGGATTGATGTTTGATATGTGCCGTGGCAAAGCTGCCGGCATTTTAAAACACCGCATGTTTGTGCGGTGTTTTGAATGTGCATTTATGTAATCGATACTGCCAATGCCTTGCAGGGAAGTCATCTCCCAAATGCTTCCCCGGAAGAATTCGCGGCCCCTCTATGCCCGCTTCCATAGGGTCCAGTAACCCTGGCCATTGCGGCCCTGCTGCCAGCGGTAGCCGGAGAAGCCGGGAGGCGGCAGGGCGCCCCGCTCGCCGGGCACGGCATAGGCAACCTGGGTCACCTTTCCGTCCCGGGCCAGCATGCCCACGGCGTAATAGGGGATGGTGCTTCCGGCGGCCATGGGTACCTGCACGAACCGCCAGCCCGGCGCATCAAAGGGGGCGAAGGGTGGGTAGGTGAAGAAATAATTTTCCAATTCCTTGATGGCAGTAGGCCACTGCAGCCGTGGCAGAGCATTGACGGGAGGGCGGCCGGCAGGCGTGCCTGCGGTGGGGATGTCTGGCGGGAAGACGGCCCTTTCAATGGCTGAGGTGAAGACAGCCTGATCGATGTTTCTTGCTGGCGTTTCATCTGCAGGGAGGGAGGCCACGGCCCGGATCAAGGCAGGCTCGGATGCTGACTTTGGGGGAGTTGCGGACCGTGCTAACGGGAAAGGGATAGGCTCCTTGGGGACTGCGTCCGGCAGGATGTCAAGGTTGACAGGCAATGCCGGGGGTGCGGGTGATACGGCGGCAGATAGGGCCGGCACAGGTGCGGGCACGGCGGCAGGTTCGGTGCTGGGCTGAGGCTGGGTAACCGATGGTGCCGGAACATCGGATGCTGCCTGGATGGACGCGGCAACCGGATGGGGCGTTTTAGACGGTGCGGAAGAAGATGTGGGAGGAGCCGGCGCATCTTGTTCCGGAGACGCAGCATCATCTGTTCTTGTGGGAACAGACAAGTAACGGCATACCGTTTCCCCTATCAGGTAGGCGGAGAGGGAACTGTTCTCCTCAAAAGCACCCATGAGCAATAGTTTGGGATTGGGCCAATCCTTCGCAATACAAATGGCGCTGTAGGAAGAAAGGGGCAGGCCGCCCGGCGTGGCGCCAATCTCCCGCTTCAGGGAGGACAGGCCTTTGTCGGAAACGGGCAAAGAGCCCAGGTCGCATACTGCTGAGCCTCCGCCTTCCTCCCTGGCGGCCAGTAGCACACGTATCCCTTCCTCAGACGGGGAAAAGCCGTGGGCATTCACCGTCAACGCATATTTGCCCCGTGCCTGCTCCAAGCGGGCATAGCCGCCCCCGCCCTTTAAGCAGGGACGCAAGAGGATGTACAGCCTTTGAAATTTTGCGGCTTGCAACATGCCACCTCCCTTGGTGTCTGTAATCAAAGCCTATGCGGCCGGGGAGGGGAGTATGAGGCTAGGCGCGAAGGCTGCTTTCGAAATAGAAGCTGCCTTCGGCCTGTGTGGAAAGATTCCCAAGAGGAAAATGTAAAAAGGCAGTGCTTTGGATCACCGGCAGGCAGTTTTACTTGCTCCCTGATTCCTTCCTGTAGTATGATAAATAAGTATAATACGCAAGCAAGGAGAAACCGCTTTATGCACATCCTGTTGGTAAACGACGACGGCATCGACAGTCCAGGCCTTCATGCCCTTGCGCGGGAGGCATCAAAAAGGGGCCACCAGGTCACGGTATGCGCGCCTAACAGGCAGCAAAGCGCCGTTAGCCAGGCGCTGACGTTCTTTCGGCCCATTGCCGTGAAGCCGGTTTCCATCAAGGGCGCGCGGGCCTTTGCCGTGGATGGGACGCCGGCGGACTGTGCGCGGCTGGGAATTTTTAGCCTGGCGGAGGGGCCGGTGGATATTACGATCTCCGGCATCAATGATGGGTTGAACGCCGGCACCGCCATCTATTGCAGCGGCACCGTAGGTGCGGCGCGGGAGGCAGCGCTTATGGGTGTAAAATCCATGGCTGTTTCCCTGGACCGCCCGGCGGAGGAAGAAATGATTTCCCATCTGGCCGCTTTGGCCCTCCAAATGGGGGAAAGACTGATGAAATATCCCGCGCCGGCAGGGAGCGTGCTCAATCTGAATGCCCCTGCGCTGCCGCCGCCGGAGTTGCTGCCTGCCGTGATGGCGCCGGTGAACCATGGCATGTTCGTAAACATTTACGAGCGCCGGATTAGCCCGCGGGGGGAAACGTATTTCTGGGTGACGCCGGAATTTAAGCGCGAGCCACCCCGGCCGGGCAGCGACGAATACTTCCTGCAAAAGGGGCATGTGACTTGCACATTTTTGCTTCATCCGCCTGAGTATTCCAGGGATTGCCTTGATTTTTTGCAGGATGCATGAAAACTCGCTTGCAGAATAAAGGAAATTCCAGTATAATTAAAGATGGTATGTCAACACGCCAGCCATCAAAACAGGTGCGGAGGAAGAATCCCCATGCAGGATATGCAGGACATCATTCGTCGATTGAATCAGAGTGGCAAACGCCTTTCCAAGGGCCATAGGCGGATTGCGGAATACATTGTGGCCCATTACGACAAGGCGGTATTCATGACTGCCTCCCGTTTGGGGGAGAATGTAGGCGTGAGCGAATCTACCGTAGTGCGCTTTGCAGCAGCGCTGGGTTACGAAGGGTATCCGCAGCTTCAGCGCTCCCTGCAGGAATTGGTCCGCCATAGGCTCACAGCGGTGCAGCGGTTTGAAATGTCCTCGGAAATCGACCGCAGCGCGGTATTGCGCACGGTATTGAAGGCGGACATGCAGAATATCCGGACCACCATTGAGGAGATCGACGCGGACGCATTTGAGGATGTGGTGCAGCGCATGCTCAGCGCCAATACCATCTATGTGATGGGTCTTCGCTCAGCAGCACCCCTGGCCCAGTTCCTGGGCTATTACCTTCACTACATTTTCGACAACGTTCACCTGGTATCCACCGGTTCCCCGGATGTGTTTGAGGAGATCGCAAGGGTGCACAAGGAAGACCTGTTTATTGGCATTAGCTTTCCCAGGTATTCCACACGCACGCTGGAGAGCATGCGCTTTGCCAAGTCCAAGGGGGCCCAAGTGGTGGGCATTACCGACGGACCCATGTCGCCGCTGATGGAAGTGGCCCACGTATGTTTAAATGCCCGGACGGATATGGCCTCGTTTGTGGACTCCCTGGCCGCACCCCTGTCGGTGATCAACGCGCTGATCGTTTCCCTGGGCCTGCACCGCAGGGAGGAGCTGAGCGAGCATTTCAAGCAACTGGAGAGCATCTGGGATGCCAACAAGGTGTACCTGATGAAGGAAAATGAGTAACATTGCAGTCGTGGGCGGCGGCGCCGCCGGCATGATGGCGGCCATTTTCGCAGCCAAAGAAGGCGGACGGGTTACGCTGCTGGAACGCAACGAAAAGCTGGGCAAGAAGATTTACATCACGGGCAAGGGCCGCTGCAACGTGACCAACCGGTGCGACCGGGAAGCGTTTTTAAGCCAGGTTCCCCACAACCCCAAGTTTTTGTACAGCGCCCTGAGCCTCCTTTCGCCGGAAAGCCTGATGGCGATGCTGGAAAGCGCGGGCTGTCCCCTTGTTGTGGAGCGGGGCAACCGGGTGTTTCCCGGGAGCAACAAGGCCAGTGATGTGACGCGGGCTTTAGCGGGGGAAATGCAGCGTACCGGCGTTTCGGTAAAGCTTAACGCACGGGTGCAAAGGCTGCTTGTAGCGGACGGCAGCGTGAGCGGCCTTGCGCTGGAATCGGGTGAAGTGGTCAACGCAGATGCGGTCATCGTAGCTACCGGCGGACAAAGCTATCCGGCTACCGGCTCCACCGGGGACGGCTATCGCCTGGCCGCGGAAGCGGGGCATACCGTTACACCACTCAAGCCCTCTCTGGTTCCGCTTACATGCGGCGAAAGCTGGACGGCTCTTCTGCAGGGCCTTGCGCTAAAAAATGTGCGGCTGACAGCCAAATGCCGGGGCAAGACGGTGTACAGCGAACAGGGAGAAATGCTCTTTACACATTTTGGCATATCAGGTCCCTTGGTACTGGAGGCCAGCAGCCACATGGTGGACTTCCCGCCCGATTCTTGGCAGATGATGCTGGATTTGAAGCCCGCGCTGACTAGGGAACAATTGGAATCACGGCTTTTACGGGATTTTGAGGCCATGAGCCGCAAGCATTTTGGCAGCGTGATGATGGGGCTTTTGCCGGGCAAGCTGGCGGAATTGTTCCCGGAGCTTGCGGGCATCCCCGGCGGCAAGCCGGTAAACCAGATTTCCCGGCAGGAACGCTCCCACATAGGGGCTCTTTTGAAGGAACTGCCGCTGCCCGTATCCGGCACCCGGCCCATTGCGGAAGCCATTGTGACAAGGGGCGGTGTCGCTGTTATGGAAGTATCTCCCGCCACTATGGAAAGCAAGCTCGTTCCTGGATTATACTTTGCCGGGGAAGTGCTGGATGCGGATGCGCACACGGGCGGTTTCAACCTTCATATCGCCTTTTCCACCGGCGCGTTGGCCGGCCGCAGCGCAGCAAGAAATCTTATGGAAAACGGACCAAAGGTGTTATAGACAGATGCAGTATATTGTAATCGATCTGGAATGGAACCAGCCCATGTCCTACCAAAGCCCGGTGTTCAAGGCTGTAGGGGATCAGCTGATGTTTGAGATGATCCAAATCGGCGCCGTAAAGCTGGATCAGGAAATGCAGATTGTGGATACGCTGTCGCTGCCGATCCGGCCGGCCCATTATGTGAAGATCCATCCGCGGATCAAGCGCATGACGCAGCTGGACGATGAAATGCTGGAAGGCGCGCCTACCTTTCTGGAGGCCATGGAGCAGTTTTCATCCTGGTGCGGCGAGGACTATCTGCTGCTCACCTGGGGCTGTGACGACGTATCGGTGCTCAAGCAGAATATGGACTTCCATCAGTGCTCCCTGCAGCTTCCGCCGCTGTGCGACATCCAGCGGCTATTCAGCGACGTGTTCGAAATGGGCAAGGACCGCAAGGGTCTGAAAGCCGCCATGGATTTTTTACAGATCGAGACGCAGGAAGACAAAAATTTTCATAACGCGCTGCATGACGCTTATTATACCGCCCTGGTTTTCAGCCGCTTTCCCGAACCGGAAGCCGTGCTTCGCTATGCCCAGCAGCCCAGAAGGCTTTTGCATGTGGAGCGCAACCGGAGCCTGAGGTCTCCCGCCGCATCCTACGGCACGATACGTGCTGCGCTTGATTCCGAAGCGGCCCAACAGCCCAAGTGCCCTTTGTGCGGCCAGCGGGCAAAGCTGGAAGCGCCTTATGTTCCCCAGTCGCCGGACAAATACGTGGCCATCGCCAACTGCAAAAATCACGGAAGCTTGTTTGCCAAGCTGCGGTTTGCCCTGATGGAGGACGGGCAGGTGAGCATGGTCTCCATGGTATCCTTGGCCACAAAGCAGAACAAGGCGTATGTGCACACCAAGCAATTGCAGGTAGAGCAAAGGAAATTAGTCTTGGATCCCGATTTGGCGCTGCAGCATGTGATCCGTTCCAGCATGCCTTTTGAAGATTGAGCATAGGCTTACATAATGGCGGGGCAAGATGAATCCGTTGCCGGCTTTAGGGCAGCAGAAAGGAACAACCAGTCATGACGATTGCCTTGGACGGACGTGAGGGGACATTTCCTGTGAATGCCACGGCATCACAGGTGGTAGGGCAGCTTTGTCCGGAAAAGGCAAGCCAGATACTGGCCTTGATGTGGGGCGGAGTGGTGCTGGAGCTGAACCAGCCTTTAAGCGACGGCATGACTTTGACCTCCATGACCTTTTCGCATGAGGAAGGCCGCCGTATCTATGAGCGGTCGCTGCGGTTCGTGTTCCTTTTGGCTGCAAGAAGGCTTTTCCCAGGCAGCCCTGTGCGCATTGCCAACAGCATAGGTTACGGGCTCTTTTTGAAGCTTACGGGCAAGTCTGTGACAAACAAACAGGTAGAGCGCCTGGAAGACGAAATGCGGCGCATTGTGCAAAGCGACCTGCCCTTTGAAAAAGAGCTTTGGAACAGGGATAAGGCCATTGAATACTTCCGGCAGGAAGGCCAGGAGGACAAGGTGCAGCTTTTGTCCTACCGCCCCAATTACGATTTTCCGGTGTACCGCTGCGGCGGCATGTGGGAATATTTCTATGGGGCCATGCTGCCTTCCACGGGCTGGGTATCCGTCTTTTCGCTGCGGCAGCATCCTCCCGGCCTGGTGATTCAGATGCCCGGGCCGGACAATCCCGGCATTCCCGCGCCTTATGTGGAAAGGCCCAAGCATCTGCACATATTCGCCCAGTCCCAACGCTGGTGCGAAATACTGGATGTCACCAACGTTTCGGATATCAACGATATGATCCGCACCGGGCGGTTCAGGGAGTTCATTCGCGTCAATGAGGCGCTGCATGATAAGTCCATCGCCGCCATCGCCGACGAGATACGCCGGCGCAAGGCGCGCCTTGTTCTCATTTCCGGCCCTTCCTCCAGCGGAAAAACCACATTTTCCAACCGGCTGAAGATACATTTGCAAGTATTGGGACTACATCCCGCGTTATTATCTCTGGATGATTTTTATTTGAACCGGGCCGATATCCCCACCGAGCCGGACGGGACCGTGGATCTGGAATCCATACATACCATCGACATCCCCTTGTTTGAGGATTGCTTGAAACGGCTGTTATCCGGCGAAACGGCTCAGATGCCGCGATTCAGCTTTCAAACGGGCCGCCGGGAGGAGAAGCGGGTGCCTCTTCACGTAGAGGAAGATCAGCCCATCGTGGTGGAGGGCATCCATGGCCTGAACCCGCTGCTGACCGGGCACCTGCCAAAGGAAATGATCTTCCGCATCTACGTCAGCGCACTTACCTGCGTCAACCTGGACGATCATAACCGCATCCGCACCACCGATGTGCGTTTGCTTCGCAGGATCGTTCGTGATCACCAATTCCGGGGCACCATTCCCGATGCCACCATGAGCATGTGGGAGAGCGTGCGTCGGGGGGAAGATAAGTGGATTTTCCCCTATCAGGAGGAAGCGGACGTGATGTTTAATACCATCCTCCATTACGAGCTTCCGGTGCTGAAGACCGTTGCCTACGACCTTTTGAAGGTCATCCCTCCGGAGAATCCCAATTACCTGCTGTCCAGGCGGCTGTTAAAAACGCTTCACTATCTTCTGCCCATGCCGGAGGATGCATCAAGCGAGATACCGCCTCTTTCCATCCTGCGGGAATTCATCGGCGGCTGTACCTTCTATGACAGCCATCCATAGGAAAGCACTTGACAAAAGGCGGGCAAATATTGTTTAATACGTTGCATTCGTCTTTCTTTGCTGCATAAGCAGGCCGTGGCGCGAAAAGCAGACGCCGTGCGGCCAGGGAGGTTACACTGTGCAGACGGTACGCATGATCCTGGGAATTTTGTCCTCATTTTTCGGGGTTGTTGTTACACTTTTGGCGATATATCAATTATATTTGAGTCTTTCCGGCTTCAAGCGCCGCGAGAAGGGGTATCAGGATCATCCGCCCCAGATGCGCTTTTTGGTACTGGTGCCGGCTCATAATGAAGAGACGGTCATTCCTGATATTATCGATAACCTGATGCATATGGAATATCCCAAGGAATTGTACGATTTTTACATTATCGCCGACAACTGCACCGACCAGACGGAAAAAGTTGCCCGCCAGATGGGCGCCAATGTGATATCGCTTAAGAAGTCTTCCCCCAATGCGCCCACGGGCAAGCCTATTGCACTGAATCAGGCGCTGAACATACTGGAAGGATACCAGGATAAATATGACCTGCTGATGATTTTTGACGCGGACAATCTGATTGACCCCAACATGTTCCTGGAGGTCAACAGCCAGTACATCAGCGAAAACAAACCGGAATTCATACAATGCTACCTTGGTGCCAAAAACAAAAAAGGGTTGGTAGCCTGGTTTTACTACACCAGCTATACCATTACCAACCGCTTTTTTCAATTGTCAAAATACCGCCTTGGGCTGAACTGTACCATCGGTGGCACAGGCTTTGCGGTGGATACGAAATATCTGCATGGGCGCGGCGGCTGGACCACCATGTCCTTGACGGAGGATTTTGAAATTCAGGTGGAGGCAACCATTGACGGGAAGCGGATCTTGTGGAACCACAACGTCCGCGTGTATGACGAAAAACCCACCAGCGCCTGGGCCAGTTTTCGCCAGCGCACCCGGTGGGCACAGGGCCATTGGTTTGTAACGCTTCGCAATACACGGAAAGTGTTCCAGGCACTGAGACAATCGCGCATTTCAGGCAAAGAGGCTATTTCCATTTTGACATACATGTACAGCCTCACCTGTAATGTTGTTGTTGTATTTCAATTCTTCACTTCCTTTGTGTTCTACGTGATGGACAAAATTGCGGAATACGGGCAGAAGGCCGGGACAGCTTTGGCCACAACCGCCTTGGCTACGGCCGAAACTGCTGTGGATGTGGCCTCGGAAGCCGCTCAGGGAGGCTGGGCATCCACGCTTATGTCCATTGCGATTCTCTTCTACAGCTTCTTTTTGCTGTTTTACCTGGCGGACTGGATGGACAATAAAGTGCCTATGCGGCTGCGTACGCTGCCCAAAATGGCAGTCAGCTTTGTGCTGAATGTGGCGCTTGCCACCTGCTCCCAGATCGTGGGCCTGTTCCGTTACCGCCGCCAGAGCCAGTGGGTCAAGACCGAGCACAAGATCAAAAGGCTTGAGAAGAAGGAGCTCCACCTGCCTGTCCGGCAAAAGCTTCTGCCCAACGCAGACGTAGAGGACGGCGATGTGCCGATTGCAAAGGCGGGAATAAAATAGTCGCAAAAAGGACGCCGGGGCGTCCTTTTTTTGAATAGCCCGGGACAGAATATAACGGGCTGCCATATCAGCTTTTCGCGGCCCTGCCGCGTTCTTTTTTGTCTTTGTCCACCAGCGCATGCTTGACATAGGCGGAAGGACTCATGCCCACAATGTTTTTGAACTGCTTGGAAAAGTGGTAAGGGTCCTGCATGCCCACCTCTGCCCCGGCCAGCTTGACGGAATAATGATCCTGCAAAAGGGCCTTGGCCCGTTCCATTTTGCAAAACAAAAGATAGCCCAGAGGCGGCATACCCACTTCCGCCACGAACCGCTTGCGGAATGTTTCCATGGGCATGCGGGAGATGGCAGCCATATCCGCCAGGGAAAAGTTGTCCCTGTACTGGTTGGCCCGGAGGGCATCCACCACCTTGGCGATCTCATGGGACAGCATGGCGTCCATGGCCACCGGCTGGCCGGAATGGGAAGCCAGCATCCCCCACATGAGCTGCTGAAGTTGGAAGGAAGCGTCGCTGGTGCCCGAGTGCCGCACGATCACCTGCACGATCTGCCTTGTCAGGTATAGCTGGGAGGGCAGCGCACCCTGCTTGATGGGCATGTGCAAAAGCACGCCCAGCCTGGTCAAAAACGTGGGTGACAGCGGCCCATCCAGTGCCAGCCAGAGGATCCGCGCTTCCCCGGCGGCGGAAAGCACCACATTATCCGTATCCGGAGGGATGGCGCAGCAATCCCCCTCCCCAAAGCTCAGCGAATGGCCTTCGTTCCAGGTAAGCTCCAGCTTGCCGCTGTCAGCGGCCACCCAGCGCCACTGGGACCGGGACGTTATAGGATATTTCCCTGTTTGAAGCATGCCGCTTCCGGCGGCATGAATCCATACGCCGCTTAAGCGCGCCAGCGGATCGGGCTCGTGAGTGCCTTCCACCGCCAGCGTGATGGGCGGAAGCGCTTCCGTATTCCCAAAAAAATAATCGGACATATCCTTCATCCTCCCCAAACATGGCGGATTATTTACCATTTTAAACATTGTATCCGTGTTTAGCCGCCTTGTCAAGGAGCGATGGGAGATGCACACTTGCCATATAACCAAAAATACATACGGAAAACAACCGTTTGTATTCGGGCCATCCTTTTGCCTTATTTGCCGCGAGGTACATATAGGAAACCGGCCACGATGGCGGTAAAAGGCGCCACAGTCACCAGTCCGAATGTGCCCACCAAAGTATTTAGGATCTGGGAGGCGACAAACTTGTAGTTGATCAGGTCCATCACCGGAGTGCCCTGGCCTGCAAAATACATCAGCATGGATAGATAACTGCCCGAATAGGCCAGCATCAGCGTGGTGGTCATGGTGCCCGTTACGCTGCGCCCCACCCGAAAGCCGCTTTTGATCAGTTCCGCCCTTATGATACCCGGATGGTGCAAGAGTACCTCATGGACGGCGGCGGACATATCCATGGCCAAGTCCATCAGCGCGCCGGAGCTGCCCAGGAAGACCATGCTGAAAAACAAATCCTTGATATCAAGCCGCAATCCCGCCTGGCTTAGGAGCGGCACCACGTAGGGGATATCCCCGCCATCCAGCTTCAGGGCATTGCCGAAGACCACAGCCAGAAGGCAGGTGAGGCCCGTACCTAAAAGGGAGCCCAGCAGCGCCACGGTGGCCATTCTGGTAAGCCCTCCCACCAGATACATGATGACGGCCGACAGCAAAAGGACTACCAGGAGGGTGGACAGAATGGGTGGCCAGCCCAGCAGCAACAAAGGGATCAATATTTTCCATATCACAAGGATGCTGGCTGCCAGCGATACGAACGTTCCAAACCCGGAAACGCCGCCGAAGAGGATCAGAAACAGAAAAAACAGCAGGAACAAAAAGCCCTGCACATCCATGCGGTAATGGTCAATAAGGGTGGCATAGGTGGCTTTACCGTCTTCCGCATGGACGACGCACAGCGCCGTATCGCCGGGGGCAAACAGCTTGTCACGGTCCAGGGAAGCATTCAAATGGTTGACGGCCACCAGCGTGGTGCCTTTCAAAGCGCCTGTCAAAACCTCAATTTCGGCTTCCTGGGTACCGGAATACACAATGCCCAGCGGTGCCAACTGGCTGTTGTCCACCGACAAGATACGTACCTTTTCTCTTGTGGCATTGGCGGGCACTTTTTCGGGGAAGGGGGTAGGCACAAAATACAGCACGATGCACAAAAGCCCCATCACGATGCAGAAGATCCAATTGCGCCGCCTGTTCTTTTTGGGTGGTATAACCGGAAGGTCATGGGATGGAGTGCATTTTGTTGAAAGTGACGACAGGATGCTCATGCTGCGCGTCCTTTCTATGAGAAGAATGATTTAGACAAGGGAAGAGGCCGCCCCCGGGAAACCATTCCTGCAGGGACGACCCCTTCGTAAGGGGGATGGCTTGTTACTTTTTCAGGCCCATGGCTTCCATGGTCTTGAAGAAGATTTGGGTATTGTCATACTGGCCGCCGAAGAGAGAAGCGTTAACGCCGGCAGCGTAGACAGGAATCTGCAAGCCGGTGTGGGAGTAGGAGGTGTAGGCGATGCCGGCCTTGTTGTTGAAGATGTGGGTGGCGGTGACGGAAAGGGGCTCGTAGCCGCCGTAAGCCAGCGCTTCCGCGTCGCCCAGCCTGCGGTCGGCCTTCTCAGTCATGCTCAGTTCGAAGGCGGCTTTCAGGGCGTTCACATCAGCCTCGGTGAGGGTCAGGGGCTGTTCCGCGGTGGCGGTCAGGCCATAGTACTCTTCGATGGTCTTCAGGGCATTTTCAAAGGCAACCTTATTGGCCCGCATATCGGCGATGACCTTGTCGAACTCCTGATAGGAAACCTTGGCGTTTTGCATGTAATTGAAGTGGGTGTCATAGGCCGTGGCCGCAAACCCGATGGTCATGCCGCCGGTCTCATGGTCGCCAGTGACGATGATGAGCGTCTCTTCGGGATGCTCTTTAGCGAAGTTGATGGCTACCTGCACAGCTTCGGAGAAGGCGATGGTGTCGTAGATGGAGGTGATGGCGTCATTGGCGTGGCAGGTCCAGTCAATTTTTCCGCCTTCGGTCATAAGGAAGAAGCCGTTGTCATTAGTAAGGTTGGTGATGCCCGCTTTTACCATTTCGGCCAAGGAGAGGGAGTCTTCGCCATTGGCTTCTTTGTACAGACGGTCGATTTCATACTGCATGGCCTGGGCGCTGTCAACATCTTCCACCATGGCCAGCACGCGGCCGGAATCTTTTGTAAGAGCGCGGATCTCATCAGCCTTACGAACCACGGTCCAGCCGTTTTCCGCGGCAACATCCATCAGGTCCTTCTGGTCGCCGTCCTTGCCCTTGGGCTGGAGGAAGGAACCGCCGCCCAGGAAGTCCAGCGTGGTGTTGGTCAAGCCCTGCACCGCGATATCGTAGTACTGGCTGCGGCTGGGGACTTTGGCATAGTAAGCGGCCGGTGTGGCGTGATCCAGAGAAACGCTGGTGATGACACCAACCTTTTTGCCGGCTTCCTTGGCATATTCGGTGATGAGCTTGAAGGGCTCGGTCTTATCCACATTGTAGTTGACGACGCCGGACAGCGTCTTTTCACCGCTGGCCATGGAGGTGGCGGTGGAGGCGGAGTCGGGGCAGAAGGAGGTGGCGTCGTAGGTGGTGATCAGGCCCAGGGTACTAAAGCCTGTGAAGGAGAGCTGGGTAGGGGTGGGCATGGCGGCATCGGGATTTTGGAGCGTACCCATGTAATACTGGGCGGCCGTGATTTGCGGGGAACCCTGGCCGTCGCCGATAAACATGAACACATACTTGGGGGCTGTGGCGGCACCTTCCGCGAAGGCAGTAGCAAGGCTCAGGAGCAGCGCCAGCATAAGGAACAGGGACAGAAGCTTCTTCATGCAATTTATCCTCCTTTATAATTTGACGTTTCCAGCATAAACGCATATTGTGAGACAAATATCATCGTACGGAAAGCAGCCTGAAAAAGATTGGAAGGAGAAGGAAAGGATTGGGATAAGCGCTTATTTGGGAGAAAACATGCCGGCTTGTCTTGTAATTTGAGGCAACTGCGGATATAATGATGCAATCCACCAGTTTTGTGGAAAAACAAACAAAGAACAACTTTGAAGAGCGGGAGGTAATTTTATGGAAAACGAAGCGGCACGATCAAATTTTATCTGGGACGCCATCGACCAAGACCTGGCGGTAAGCCGTTACCAGCGCGTGCACACACGTTTCCCTCCCGAACCCAACGGCTATCTTCATATCGGCCACTGCAAGGCACTGGTGGCGGACTTTGGCACTGCGGACAAGTTTGGCGGGCTTTGCAACCTGCGCTTTGACGATACGAACCCGGCCAAGGAAGAAACGGAATACGTGGACGGCATCATGGACGACATTCATTGGCTGGGCTTTGAATGGAAGGGCGGCCTGTTCTTTGCCAGCGACTATTATGAAAAATGCTATGAGATCGCGGAAGATTGGATCAAGCGTGATTTGGCCTATGTGGATGAGCTCACCCAGGAGCAAATGCGGGAATACCGGGGAACGTTGACAGCCCCCGGAAAGAATTCCCCCTGGCGTGACCGTCCTGTGGAAGAAAGTCTCGATTTGTTCCGCCGCATGCGGGCCGGGGAATTTCCGGAAGGCCGGTATGTGCTTCGGGCAAAGATCAATATGGCCTCTCCCAACATCAACATGCGGGACCCGGCCATGTACCGCATCCTCTACAAGGAGCATCACCGCACGGGTAAAACGTGGTGCATTTATCCCATGTACGATTATGCCCATCCCATCGGCGATGCGCTGGAGGGCGTAACCCATTCCCTGTGTTCTCTGGAGTATGAGGATCACCGGCCCCTGTACGACTGGGTGGTGGAAAAATCTGCTCATATGCTGCCCTCTAAGCCCCGGCAGATCGAGTTTGCCAGGCTGAACATTACCCGCACCATCATGAGCAAGCGGTACCTGCGCAGGCTGGTGGAGGAAGGCTTTGTTTCCGGCTGGGATGACCCCCGTATGCCTACCCTTTGCGCTATGCGCCGTCGGGGCTATACTCCCGCCGCTATCCGGGATTTCATTGACCGGGTGGGCGTGAACAAGGCCAACAGCGTAGTGGATTTTGCCTTTTTGGAGCATTGCGTACGGGAGGACCTGGGGGAGAAGGCCGCAAGGGTCATGGCTGTATTGAAGCCATTGAAGGTTGTGCTTACCAACTGGCCCTTGGGCAAGACCGACAGCATTGAGATGGAAAACCATCCGGACCATCCCGAGATGGGCACCCGGCAGGTGACCTTTGGCCGGGAATTGTATATTGAACAGGAAGACTTCATGGAGGAGCCGGTGAAGAAGTTCTTCAGGCTCTTCCCCGGCGGCGAGGTGCGCTTAAAAGGCGCTTATATCATCCGCTGCGATGAATGCGTGAAGGATGAATTGGGAAACGTGGCCGAGCTGCGCTGCACCGTGGACATGGACAGCCGCAGCGGCAGCGAAGGTGCCGCCCGCAAGGTGAAGGGCACGCTGCACTGGGTGAATGCCGCGGACGCCGTGCCGGTGGAAGCAAGGCTTTACGAGCCGCTGCTGGCCGATGAAAACGATCAGGAAGATGAGGACGACGAAACCCAGGACAAGGCGGCTCCCGCCAAAAAGGATTTCATCAGCCGCCTGAACAGGGATAGCCTGGTCGTCGCTCACGGCTTTGGGGAACCGGCTTTGCTTGAAGCCGATACCGGTTCCACCTTCCAATTTTTGCGGATGGGCTATTTCTGCAAGGACCCGGATTCCACCGGAGAACTGCCCGTTTTCAACCGCACAGTCAGCCTGAAGGACAGCTGGGCAAAAGTCAACAAATAGCGCCAGGGGACGCTGTCCCCTGGACCACTGCCAAAGGGATACATCCCTTTGGAATCCCCTATTATGAGTAGACTAAGGTAGGGGATATAAATTGTTTGCATCCGAAGGTTTCCAAAGGGCTCCGTAGCCGAAGCGCCGCCTGTGGCGGATGAAGCAAGGCGGAGGAGACTGGCGAAACGAGCGGTGTGAGCGGAGCGAATCATCGCGACGATTGAGCCAGATGGATAGGAAAGCCCTTTGGTCGTGCCCGTAGACACGAACCCTTCAGTTGCTTTCAATATTCCTTATGTTGAAAAGAAATAAAAGCCAGACCATAAAAAAGAGGATTCCAAAGGATGAAATCCTTTGGCGGGGTGCAGGGGCGGAGCCCCTGCGGAAAGGAGTTCCATGGTTCGTACGCGGTTTGCGCCCAGCCCCACGGGGTATTTGCACCTGGGGGGCTTAAGGACGGCGCTTTATACGTACTTGTATGCGAAGAAGAACAAGGGCACATTCATCCTGCGTATTGAGGATACCGATCAGGAGCGGGAGGTTCCCGGCGCGGTGGAACTGATCTACAAGTCCATGCGGGCGGCCGGGCTCTATTATGATGAAGGACCGGATGTGGGCGGAGAGTACGGCCCATACATCCAGACCCAGCGCAAGCATATGTACCTGCCCTATGCCATGGAGCTGATGGAGAAGGGCGCGGCGTACCCTTGCTTTTGCACCAAGGAAGAGATTGATGAGCGCCGGGCGGCGGCACAGGCACGGGGCGAGACCTTCAAGTATGACAAGAAATGTCTTCACCTAAGCCGGGAGGAAGCAAAGGCCCGCATGGCGGCGGGGGAGCCCTATGTCATCCGGCAGAATATCCCGGAAACGGGCACCGCTTCCTTTGAGGATGCGCTGTTTGGCCATGTGGAGGCCGCCTGTGAAACGTTGGACGACAACGTGCTCATCAAGGCGGATGGGCTGCCCACCTACAACTTTGCCAACGTGATCGATGATCACCTGATGGGTATCACCCATGTGATGCGGGGTACGGAGTATTTGTCTTCCACGCCCAAATACAACCTTTTGTACGAGGCTTTCGGCTGGGAGAAGCCCACCTATGTGCACCTGCCCGTGGTGATGAAGGATGCCACACGCAAGCTTTCCAAACGCCATGGCGATCCATCCTTTGAGGATCTGCTGACCATGGGCTATGTGAAGGAAGCCATCATCAACTTCATTGCTTTGCTGGGCTGGAGCCCGGGGGATGACAGGGAGTTTTTCACCCTGGAGGAACTGGTGGAGGTCTTCGACTTAAAGGGGCTGAACAAGGCGCCCGCCATCTTCAACATGGAGAAGCTCACCTGGTTCAACAGCGAGTACATCCGCAAGATGGACTTTGAGGAGTATGTAAAGCTGGTCACCCCATGGTTTGACCAGGTACTTTCAGGCAAGGGCATGGATTACCGCCGCCTGGCGGAGCTTATGCAGGGGCGAACCGAAGTATTTAACCGTGTACCTGACATGGTACGTTTCTTGGCGGAACTGCCGGAGTACGACCTGGAAATCTATACGCACAAGAAAATGAAAACGGACGTCCCCGTATCATTGGATGCGCTGCAGATGATGAGGCCTGTGCTGGAAGCGGTCAGCGGCTGGACGGAAACCTCCATCCACGAGGCCGTGATGGCCGCCATTGCACAAAGCGGCAAGAAGAACGGCGCTGTATTGTGGCCGCTGCGCATCGCCATCAGCGGCCAAATGAACACCCCCGGTGGAGCCATTGAGATCGCCTATCTGCTGGGCAAGAAAGAAACCCTGTGCCGGGTGGAGGATGGGATCAAGAGGCTGGAAAAGGCAGCGTCAGATGTATAGCGCAAACGCGGCAGGCAATAACCTGCCGCGTTTGCATATGTGTGTCTCCTATGCATTTAAACCCCAGGCTCAAGCGGGCGCTTAATAAGCGCCCCTACATCTGCTTGGGGTTTGTTGTCTTCTCTGCCGGGACATATGGGGGCCGGAAGAAAGGCCAATACACTCTTTGCCGCCATAGGGGCGATTATCAATCGCCCGCCCTTGCCGGCACAAGGCCTACACGGTCCTTTCTTGACCATCCGGCTGCTATTGCAGTCCTCAGGCAGCATCTCCGCTGCGGATTTCTTTTTTCTAATCTTCTTCTAATGTGTGCATTATATTTCTTACTTTGCACACCATTTTTAAGTATGTTATGATGGACAGGCAATACTTCAAATGGAGGAACTATCCCATGCAGCAGCATTCGTCCACCCGGATGGGCACGATGCCCATTCCCCGGCTGATCCTGAAAATCTCCTTCCCCGTCATGCTTTCTATGACTATCCAGGCGCTTTACAACGTCGTGGATAGCATATATGTCTCCCGTATGGCGGAAAAGGAGCAGGCGCTGAGCGCCCTGCAGCTGGTTTTTCCCATCCAGATGCTGATGATTGCCTTTGCTATTGGCACAGGCGTTGGCATAAACAGCCTGATTTCCCGCCGCTTGGGGGAAAAACGCAGGGAAGAGGCATACAGCGCGGCATCCAACGGCGTTTTTCTGGCAATTGTGGGCTGGGCCGTCTTTGCGTTGTTCGGCCTTTTCTTTACCAACACCTTTATGCGGGCATTCACACAGGATGCCACAACGCTTCAAATGGGAACCGATTACCTTCGCATCTGCACGGTATTTTCCTTGGGCATATTCGTTTCCATTGCTATCGACAGGATCATGCAGAGCACAGGCAATACATTTTACAACATGATTGTGCAAATCACCGGCGCCGTACTAAACATGATCCTGGATCCCATATTCATTTTCGGATGGGGTTTTGTTCCCGCCATGGGGGTGGCCGGAGCGGCTACTGCCACAGTCATCAGCCAGATTGTTTCCATGGTGCTGTCTTTCATCTTCAACCAGACAAAAAACAGGGAACTTCGGCTGCATGTGCGAGGGTTCAGGCCCGAGGGGAAAACTGTTCTGGAAATCTATAAGGTCGGCCTTCCCAGCATCATCATGCAGACTGTCGGCTCGTTCATGATTATGGCATTGAACTTGATCCTGGGCGCCTTAAGCGCGGTGGCGGTGGCAGTCATGGGTCTATATTTCCGCCTGCAGAGCTTTGTGTTTATGCCGGTGTTCGGGCTGACCGGCGGTCTGGTGGCGATCGTAGGCTACAATTTCGGGGCCAGGAACTTAAAGCGCGTTTATGAAGCCGTTCGCGTGGCGCTCGTTTATGCCGGCGGCATTATGGCGGTGGGTACGGCGCTTTTCCTGCTGATCCCCGGATTTATGCTTTCCCTGTTTGACGCCACGCCGGAGATGCTGAATGTAGGCATCCCTGCACTGCGCATCATTTCCCTGGCGTTTTTGATGGCGGCGGGAGGGATCATCCTTTCGACAGTGTTCCAGGCCATCGGCAACGGCATGCTGAGCCTGTTCGTCTCCCTGGTACGGCAAGTGGTTGTACTGCTGCCCGCGGCCTGGTATCTGTCCAGGGTGAATGGCCTAAGTGGCGTATGGTGGTCTGTTCCCCTGGCGGAGGCCGTAGCTTTTGTGCTGTGCATCATCCTGTATTATTGGGCGGACAGGCGGTATATCAGGCCGCTGGGGGATTCGGCGGCGGAGTAATCTGGCGGCAGCCAGTGTCCGGAAGAATTGCAGCATAATTTTCGTTTAGCAAATGCCCGCCATCTATATGGAATGGCGGGCATTTCAAGATATCAAATTTGGATCCAGATATAGTGCGTTTCTTCTGAAACCTTTTCAATGATGCCTCCGTTGGCCAAGGCCACGCCGATGGAGGCTTTGTTGTCATTGTCGGCAGTAATCAGCACTTTCGTCAGGCCATGCTTCTTTGCCACCTGTAATAAAAGGCGCAGTTGTTCCTTGCCGTAGCCCTTGCCCCGGGCAAAGGGGGCGATGGCATAGCCGATGTTTCCACCGCCGTTTAGCAGCGCTTCGGTTAATTGTGTCCGCAGCTTGCACATGCCTACGGGCTTATCGCCGTCATACAGCCAATATATGGTCTGGGGTACCCAGCCTTCTTGAAGGCCGATGCCCCGTGACATATCATGCTGCTGTGCAAGCCATACCGAAAAAGCTTCCATGGACAGTCCGTTGGCGGAGTTGTAAAAGCCATTTTCTTCACTGGGAATAGCCTGGGTCAGGGCATAGATATCGGGGCCATCGTTGGGGGTTAGGCGCTGTAAATGAAGATTCATATCCGTGTCCTCACTTCTGTAAATGTAAAAGCAGAGATTTCGCACCTGCGGGCGCGACCAGGGCTTTCCGGTCGCCCTGGACCTTCGGGGGCCATAGGTGGTTATATTCCGAAGTAGATAGGGAAATACGATTTATTTACATTCTCAATTATTGATTCCCCAATGAAGTTTTCTGGGTAGGGTACGGGGAGGGTGGCTTTTTCAAAAGACACCCTCCCCGCTAAGATCATCCTTATTCCTCGTCCCCCGTCTCCGTCTCGGGCTCCGGTGCGGCTTCCTCGTCTTCCTCCTCGGCCTCGGCGCGGGCGACGCCCACTACCTGGCTGCCCTCGGCTACGCGCATCAATCGCACGCCCTGGGTATTGCGGCCACAGACACGGATATCGGCTACGCTGGTGCGGATAATGGTGCCGTCGTCGGTGATGAGCAGGATATCCTCCTCCGGCTGCACCAGAAGCTGGGCAGCCAGCGGGCCGGTTTTGTCGGTAAGGTTCATGGCGATGATGCCCTTGCCGTTGCGGCCCTGCTCCCGGTACTCATCGACTTCGGTGCGCTTGCCGTAGCCGTTGGCGGTAATGCCCAGAACCTGCGCGCCATCCTCGATGACGGCCATGGAGATCACCGTATCCCCGTCGTCCAGGCGCATGGAGCTGACGCCCATGCTGGACCGGCCGGTGGCACGGATATGATCCTCGCTGAAGCGGATGGCCTTGCCTAGGCGGCTGCCGATGAGCAGTTCCCGCGTTCCGTCGGTCAGTTCCACATCCACCAGTTCGTCATCTTCCTTCAAGGTTATGGCAATGAGGCCGCTCTTGCGAAGGTTCTCAAACTCTTCCATCGGCGTCTTTTTGATCATGCCATCCCGGGTGGCCATCATCAGGTAATGGCCTTCAGTTTCATCAGGCATGGGGATCATGGTGGTGACCTTTTCGCCGCCGGTCAGTTGCAAAAGGTTCACGATGGCGGTACCTCTTGCGGTGCGCCCGGCTTCGGGGATCTGGAAGCATTTCAATGTGTACACACGGCCCAGGTTCGTAAAGAACATGATGTCGTCATGGGTGTTCATGACGCGTAGCTGTTCCGCGTAATCCTCTTCCCTGGTGGTCATGGCCATGACGCCCTTGCCGCCCCGGTTCTGCGCCCGGTAGGTGTACTTGGGCAGGCGCTTAACGTAGCCATAATGGGTGAGGGTGACGACCATATCCTCCTGCTGGATGAGGTCGGCGATGTCGATTTCGCCCTCGATGGCGGTCAGCTCCGTGCGCCGGTCATCGCCGAACTTGTCGCGGATGGCGGAAATCTCCTGCTTGATGACGTTCATGAGCAGCGTTTCGTCCGCCAGGATGGCGGAAAGTTCCGCGATGGTCTTTTCAATCTCGGCGTATTCCTCCTGCAGCTTTTCCCGCTCCAGGCCCGTAAGCCGCCCCAGGCGCATATCCAGGATGGCCTGGGCCTGCTTTTCGGAGAACTCGAATTTTTCCATCAACGCCTGCCGGGCGACGGATGTATCTTTGCTGCTGCGGATGATGTGCACGATCTCGTCGATGTGATCCAGCGCCTTTAGAAGGCCCTCCAAAATGTGGGCCCTTTGCTGGGCTTTGTCCAGATCGTACTTGGTACGGCGGGTGACAACATCCTTCTGATGTTGGATGTAGTGGTACAGCATTTCCCGAAGGGATAAAACCTCGGGCTTACCGTTCACCAGCGCCAGCATGTTGACGCCGAAAGTCTCCTGCATTTGGGTATGCTTGTACAGGTAGTTCAGAACGATGGTGGGCTGAACGTCTTTTTTCAGCTCCAGCACGATGCGCATGCCCTTGCGGTCGCTTTCGTCACGGATATCGGAAATACCCTCCAGCCGCTTTTCATGCACCAGCTCGGCGATCTTCTCCACCAGGCGGGCCTTGTTGACCATGTAGGGGATCTCCGTGACCACGATGCGGTTGCGGCCGTTGGGCATGGGCTCGATTTCCGTTTTGGCCCTGGTAATGATGCGGCCATGGCCGGTATGGTAGGCTTCCCTGATGCCGCTGCGGCCCAGGATGACGCCGCCGGTGGGGAAATCTGGCCCCTTGATGTGCTCCATCAGGTCGTCCAGGTTGGCGTCGGGGTTATCGATCATGCAGATGACGCCATTGACGACTTCGCGTAGATTGTGGGGCGGGATGTTGGTGGCCATACCCACGGCGATGCCGCTGGAGCCGTTGACCAGGAGGTTCGGATAGCGGCTGGGCAGCACGGCCGGCTGCATGAGCGTTTCGTCGAAGTTGGGGTAAAAGTCTACCGTGTCCTTATCGATTTCACCGAGAAGGTGCACGGAAAGCTTGCTCATACGGGCTTCGGTGTAACGCATGGCGGCGGCGCCGTCGCCATCCACCGAGCCGAAGTTGCCCTGGCCCTCCACCAACAGATAGCGCGTGGAGAAATCCTGGGCCAGACGCACCATGGCATCATACACTGCGCTGTCGCCGTGGGGGTGGTATTTACCCAGCACGTCGCCCACAATGCGGGCGCATTTGCGGAAGGGCTTGTCGGGCGTCATGCCCAGCTCGTTCATGGCATAAAGAATGCGCCGGTGCACGGGCTTCAAACCGTCCCGCACGTCGGGCAGCGCCCGGTTGATAATGACGGCCATGGCATAGGAAATAAACGACCGCTTCATCTCTTGTTCCAGGTTTATGGGTATCAAACGATCCTCGATCATGCTTTCACCTCATTAGCGCTTAATGAAGCCAGAACCAAACAAAAATGACGAAGTCATTTTTTGTTTATACGTCCAGGTCCGTGACCAGCGTGGCGTTTTCCTCAATGAACTCGCGGCGCGGCTCCACCTTGTCGCCCATTAGCAGTGTGAACACTTCGTCGGCCGCCATGGCGTCTTCCGCAGTCACCTTCATCATGGTGCGGGTTTCCGGGTTCATGGTGGTGGTCCACAATTGCTCGCTGCTCATTTCGCCAAGGCCCTTGTAGCGCTGTATCTCCGGCTTGGGGTCGCGCCCGATGCGCTGCAAAAGCTGCTCCAGCTCCGCGTCGTCGTAGACGTAGTATTCCTGCTTTTGCTTTGTCACCTTGTACAGCGGCGGCATGGCAATGTATACATAGCCCTGTTCAATGAGGGGGCGCATATAGCGGTAGAAGAAGGTGAGCATCAGGATGCGGATGTGACTGCCATCCACATCGGCGTCGGTCATGCAGACGATGCGGTGATAGCGAAGCTTGTCCGGGTTGAAATCATCGCCGATGCCGCAGCCGAAGGCCGTGATCATGGCTTTGATTTCCGCGTTGGAAAGCGCCTTGTCCAGCCTTGTTTTTTCCACGTTAAGGATCTTGCCGCGAAGGGGCAGGATAGCCTGGAAGTGCCTGTCGCGGCCCGTTTTGGCGCTGCCACCGGCGCTGTCGCCCTCGACCAGGAAAATTTCGCACTTGCTTGGGTCACGCTCGGAGCAGTCTGCAAGCTTGCCTGGCAGGCTGGCAGATTCCAGCACCGTCTTGCGGCGGGTTAGGTCGCGGGCCTTGCGGGCGGCCTCCCTGGCCCGGGCGGCGCCCAGGCACCTGTCCATAATGCTGCGGGCGACGGAAGGGTTTTCCTCCAGGTAGGTGGAAAGCTGCTCGGAAACCAGGGAATCCACTATGCCGCGAACCTCGCTAGAGCCCAGCTTGCTCTTGGTCTGGCCTTCGAACTGGGGTTCTATGAGCTTGACGCTGATGATGGCGGTAAGGCTTTCCCGGACGTCCTCACCCTTCAAGTTGGCGTCGGCATCCTTTAAAACCTTGTACTTGCGGCCATAATCGTTGATAACGCGGGTTAAGGCGGAGTTGAAGCCCATCAGATGGGTGCCACCCTCGGGGGTGTGGATGTTGTTGGCGAAGGTATAGATGTTTTCGGTATAGCTGTCGTTGTACTGCAGCGCTACTTCCGCCGTAACGGTGCCTTTCACACCCTCGATATAGATGGGCTCGGGGAAAAGCACTTCCTTGTTACGGTTTAAGTATTTTACAAACTCCCGGATACCGCCCTCGTAATGATAATTCTTCTCCACAGGCTCTTCGGGGCGCTCGTCGCGCAGGATAATGCGCACGCCTTTGTTCAGGAAAGCCATTTCCCGCATGCGGGTGGTGAGCACGTCGAATTGGAAATCGCCCGTCTCAAACACGCCGTCGGGGCTTTCTTCGCTCTTCACATCCGGCCAGAACTGGATGGTGGTGCCGGTCTGCTCCGTTGTGCCGACGACTTTCAGGTCATAAAGGACCCTGCCACGGGCATACTCCTGCTGATAAATTTTGCCGTCCTGATAAACCAGCACCATCAGCTTGCTGCTGAGCGCATTCACAACCGAGGCGCCCACGCCGTGCAGGCCGCCGGATACCTTGTACCCCTCGCCGCCGAACTTGCCGCCTGCATGAAGCATAGTTAAGCAGACCTCCACCGCCGGACGTCCGATTTTGGGATGGATACCCACGGGGAAACCACGGCCATTGTCTTTGACGCTGACGCTGAAATCTTTGTGGATGGTGACAAGAATCTGCGTACAGAAGCCTGCCAGCGCCTCGTCGATGGAATTGTCCACGATCTCATACACCAGATGGTGCAGGCCCCGTACGTCGGTGGAACCGATGTACATGCCGGGCCGTTTGCGCACGGCCTCCAGCCCCTCCAGCACCTGTATTTGAGTTTCGTCATAATGGTTTACGTGACCCGCGCCCTGGCCGCTTGCCGGGGGCGGGCCCAGGGGGTTCTTCTCGATAGGATGCTCCGACATAAAAACCACCTGCGCTTACTCTAAATTTGCATGGACACGGCGGACCAGGGTGCGCACCGAAAGAGGAGAAAGGTAGCACCATTGCTCACTTTTTTCCTGAATCAGCACCAACGATTTGGCGGGCTCCCCCAGGGATTGCAGCCGCCCCGCCGCCTTGATGATGCCCAGCAGCGCCTGCGTATCCCTTGTCTTGTTAAGGCTGAGGTCGATCAGGGCCACCACCTGTGCAAAGGGAACGCTGCGGCCGGAACCCAGGTGCAGCATCATGGCATTTTCACCGCCTGTCAAAAAATCCGACCACTCATTATACCATTTTGGAAGCAAAAAGAAAAGGGTTTCTTCTTATATAAATGCAGATTTGATTTTGTTTTTTATTTCCAAATTGTGTTAGCTGGACGATGCGCATTTTGTCCTATGCATGCAGGATCGTGCGTGGTATAATAAGTGCGTTTTTAGGTTGAAAGGAGGGATGCGGGATGGCCTATCAACTGGTGGTTGCGGGGGCTGGGCACGCGGGCTGCGAAGCCGCGCTGGCTGCCGCCCGCATGGGTATCCCCACCCTTTTGTATACGTTAAACATCGATGCCATCGCCTTGATGGCCTGCAACCCCGTGATCGGCGGCACCTCCAAGGGCCATTTGGTCAGGGAGCTGGATGCGCTGGGCGGCGAGATGGGCCGGGCCATTGACGATACGTTTTTACAAAGCCGCATGCTCAATAGGGGAAAAGGACCTGCCGTGTACAGCCTACGTGCCCAGGCGGACAAGCAGGCCTATCAAAACCGCATGCGGGCCGCGCTGTTTTCGCAAGAGAATCTTACCGTGCGCCAGGGCGAAATATCCCGCATACTGACTTTAAACGGCCAGGTTTCCGGCATCCAAACCACCACCGGGGAAAATGTAAACTGCCAAGCCGTCATCATTGCCAGCGGCGTATATTTGAAGAGCCGGATCATCATCGGTGAAACAAACTGGAACGGCGGGCCCCAGGGACTGCTGGCCGCCAACCATCTTTCGGACGCGCTTGCTGACCTGGGCTTTTCCCTGCGCCGCTTCAAGACGGGCACACCGGCCAGGGTGGATGTGAGGTCCATTGATTTTTCCAAAATGGAGCCACAGCCCGGTGACGAGCCGGTGACCCCCTTTTCCTTCCTTACAGACAAGCCCCTTCAAAACCTGATGCAGTGCTATCTTACCTGGACCAACGAGCGCACCCACCAAATCATTAGGGAGAACCTGCACCGCGCCCCCATGTACCGTGGCGACATCAAGGGCACGGGTGCCCGGTACTGCCCCAGCATTGAGGACAAGATCAACCGTTTTGCCGACAAGGACCGGCACCAGGTGTTTTTGGAGCCGGAAGGCTTAAACAGCTTTGAATGGTATGTGCAGGGCATGTCCTCCAGCCTGCCGGAGGACGTACAGTGGCTGATGTACCGCAGCGTGCCCGGACTGGAAAATGCCATATTGACCAGGCTGGCTTACGCCATCGAATACGACTGCATCGACTCCAGGGCTTTAAAACCTACGCTGGAATCGCTGTCCATTCCC
>JAEZQK010000107.1 GCA_023413135.1 Bacillota bacterium | reverse complement strand
GGCCGCTTTAGCGGCGGCCCGAGAAAGAACTGCGGTTGCCAGACGGTTCAACGCGCCTTTAGGCGCGGCTGGTCATTTCGCCTTGAAGGCGTGGTGCATACCACCGGCTTCGCCGGTGGTTTTGATTGTGCAAGTGGCCCGGATGAGCAGATTTGGGAACGAATACAGAGCGGAACGATCGGCCTTTACACGGCAAAAGCCAGGTAAATAATGAGGAGGTTTCCACATGAAGGTATCGAAACTGGTAGGCGAGAGATTCAAGCAAACCCCGTCCGACTGTGCCATTGACAGCCACATTTTCATGGTCCGGGGCGGATATATGAAATACGTTGCAAACGGCATCTACACGCAGTTGCCTATCCTCAGGCGCGTCACAAGGAATATCGAGCAGATCATCAGGGATGAGATGGATGCGGTGGGCGGACAGGAAGTTCTGTTCCCTGTAACATTGCCGGGAGCGCTATGGGAAGAATCGGGCCGGTTTAAGACGGTCGGGAAGGAACTCATGCGCCTTCACGACCGGAACGGTCAAAGCATGGTTTTGGGCATGACGCACGAGGAAGCCGCCGTACAGGCCATGCGGGAGTACGGCGGAAGCTACCAGAGGTATCCGTTCATGATCTACCAGATCCAGACAAAGTTCCGCGACGAAGCACGGCCCAGAGGCGGGCTGATCCGTGTGCGGGAATTCACCATGAAAGACGCGTATTCATTCCACACATCCCAAAGCGATCTGGATGAATATTACCGGCGCTGCCACGAGGCGTACCTGCGGATATTTGCGCGTGTGGGGCTTCCGGTCGTCTCCGTCAAGTCGGATTCGGGCATGATGGGTGGCAGCGTTTCCCACGAGTTCATGTACCTGACGTCTGTTGGCGAGGATTCCATCGCGATCTGCGAAAGCTGCAATTACCGCGCCAACGTCGAGGCGGCGGAGAATATTGTGGGTAATGCGGTCTTTGAGGCGGAGACCGGGATACGGAAGGTATCCACACCCGGCATAAAGACGATCGACGAGCTGTGCGGCTTTCTTAAGGTAACGCCTGAAAAAACGTGCAAGGCGGTGGTTTACAAAGCGCAGACGGACGGCAGAACGGTCATCCTCTTTACGCGAGGCGACATGGAGGCCAACGAGACAAAAATCACAAACTTCATAGGGGACGACATCTGCCCGGCCGTTATCGAAGAGGGCGACGGGCTTGCGGCCGGATTCATCGGCCCCCACGGCCTGAACGCGCACAATGCCATTGTTTTGTACGACCGCTCGCTCATGGATGCAAAAAATCTTGTATGTGGGGCGAACGAGCCGGATGCACATTATATGGGCTTTTATCCGGCGCGCGACATGGGGGAGATCGCATACAGCGACTTTTCGAAGATCCGCGCAGGCGGCATCTGCCCGCATTGCGGGAAGCCGGGCATTCGGATTTCACGCGGCATTGAGGTTGGAAATATCTTTCAGCTTGGCGACAAGTATACAAGACCTATGAACATGACGTATGACGATGGAAACGGCAGCGTGAAGCATCCCCTCATGGGCTGTTATGGCATCGGAGTAGGGAGACTGGCTGCGGCGGTGTGTGAGGAGCATCACGATGAGAATGGGCCGGTATGGCCGATGTCTATCGCCCCTTGGCAGGTGGAAATCTGCTGCGTGCGCGCGGATCAGGGGGAGGTGCGGTTTGGCGCCGATAAGCTGTATGAAGAACTGACGAAGCTGGGCATCAAGGTTCTTTATGATGACCGGGCGGTGAGCGCAGGCGTGATGTTCTCAGACGCAGATCTGTTCGGAATACCGCTGCGCGTGATCATGAGCCCCAGAAACCAGATGAATGGAAAGCTTGAGATCGTATCGCGCGACAAGGCGGCGCGTGATCTTATGGAGCTTAACGGTGCAGCGGAAGTAATACGGGATATCGTGGCGAGATGTACGGGCTGTTAACCTATATGCGCAGCAGCATATTCCTGTAAACTTCCCCTTGACTGTGCCGTTAGGGAAGGTGTTATGCTATGCCTACCATCAGGAAAGGGGCCTTGCCATGGAAAGCTGCATCAAGATCCGGGATGTTACCAGCCGCTACAATATTACCGCCCGCACGCTGCGCTACTATGAAGACATGGGGCTGATCGAAAGCGTGCGCGGCAGCGAATACGCTTACCGTATGTATGGCGCAGATGCCGTGAAAAGGCTGGAGCAAATTCTTATTTTGCGTAAGCTGAATATCAGCATCAAGGATATCGCGCGCATTTTCGCCTCGAAGGATGCCAGTGTATTGCTCGAGGTGCTGAATCAAAAGGTGGAGGACATTGATGATGAGGTCGCGCTGCTGCATGAGCTGAAAGGGCTTATCCTGGCATTCGTCGAGCAGATTCACTTTATGGACTTCCAAAAAGAGGCGGATGTGAAGCGGCTGTATGAAAAGGCAAGCGAGATTGAGCAGCAATTGACGCATGCAGCCTATGGAGGCAATCCGGCAACGGTGAACCGCATGATGGCGGTGGCCGGGCGCTTGGAAAAGCTGCCGGATGTGCGCGTGGTGGAATTGCCGCCATGCCGGATGGTATCCTCAGGGATTGAAACAGGCGAAATGTTTGCACCGGACAGCCTTCTTACGCGGTTTAACAGATGGTTTAGCGGTGCGGACAAAAAACGCCGTGACCGTTTCTTCCCGCGGGATTTTATGTGGTTTGACGAAAAGACCCGGGGAACCGTGTGGTGGTATGCGCTGTCGGAGGATATGGAAGCGCCGGATGATTTTGAACTGGTCGATTTTGAGGGTGGACTGTATGCTGCCGCCGTCTCAAGGGACGGGGATATGGATGATGGCCTGCGGGTTTACAATGGCATCAAGACATGGATAGACCATGGCGGATATTTTTCCCTGGACGAGCGCCCCGGCCATTATCACATGTGCCATATCATCGGCACGCCGGAGATTGGGCAGGCGATGGGCTATAGCCAGCTTGAAATCTATGTGCCCATCAAGCTGCGGCGCACGGCGGTTGTGGATAGGGCGCATATCCGCAAGCGCATCAACGATGCGGGCACGCTTCATTTTGACTTGTTGGGTGATGGCGCGCACATGGAAAAGCAGGTGCTTGAGCGTTATAAAATCATCCGCCCCAAGGCGGGGGAGAGCGGGCCTTCCGCACTGTATGATATTCGCCTGGACGGTTTGACGCAAGCGCAGACAGAGGCGCTGATTGATGAGATCAAATCAAAGGGACTGCATGTTTGGTGGGATATTTGCTTCCCGCCCACGGTCAGGGAGCTCATCTTTGGCAAGCGTCCGCTTCCCGCGCCGGAGCCCAATGGGGAGGAATCGTACATGGCGATGCTGGCATACGAAAAACCGGCGTATGACAAGCCATCCCCCGCTATCACCGTCAAACGCGTCACCAGCGCTGAGGCGTTTTCCCTGTGGGCGGAGCTTACGAACAAGCTGTTTGGAGAGGGGCAGCTTATGCATCCGGTTCATCATTATCACCTTGTGCAAAATGGCGCGTTGAGCTGCTATATCGGATACCTTCATGAAATGCCGGTGAGCGTATGCTGCATGATGAAGCAAGAGGATTTGGCGGGCTTGAACCTTGTGGCGACCGATCCGGCCTTCCGCCAAAAAGGGATGGCAAGCGCCGTGTGCCAAAGGGCGATTGAGGAGGCCGTCTCAGATGGTGCGGCGATCATTACCGGATGCGTATGGCCGCAGGCGAAAATGCTCGCCAGAAAGCTGGGGCTGGAATATTATTGAAGTGTTATTCTGCGTCAAACCGCAGGATGCTGAATGCAGTAGGTTCGATACGCTCCTCCGTACCGGCCAGCACCTGCTCCTTTGTGCCATACTTGCCAATGCTGTCCACCGTGGAATAGGGAATTTGCCATGGCTCTTTCGTGGAAAAAGCCACGCGGGTGATCTCGTTCACGCTGGCGCTGTAGCCGTAGCTTCCATCCCAGTCCGCCCTGGTCACGGAGAATTTGCAGGTGAAGCAGTCATAGGAGATGCTCATCCTAAACGCTTCGCCGGTCTTGTATCCTGTGCGTGGCTCTGTACGGCCTTCTGAGCGAACATACAGCCTGCCATCCATCGGGGGTGGGATTGTATAAGAGGGCAAACCTGCCATCGGCCGTGCGCTGACCCCACACTTTTCCCGTGGCCGTACGGACGGTGGGGTTGGGCGTGACCTCTCTCCAGGTTTTGCCGTTATCGCAGGAGACAAAGGTGCGGCCGCGTTTATAGACGCCTATCATCTCATGTTCGCTGATCGTGTAAAATGACAGCGCCTCATCGCCCGGATTCGGGACAGCTGCTTGTCGAAGCGCTGCTCCTCATACATCTGGCGGATCACCGCGCCATCCTTTAGCATCTCGTTACAGGCAGCCACGAAGTCGCTGTCCGCGCTGAACGCAAACGGGGAAAAGACAGGCGTGTTATCTGCGGCATATCCGGCAGGCGTATTGTAGATAAGAAAGTGGCACCGGAGCTTGCGTATTATCACGGCCGGCTGTACATGGAGTACCTGTCCAACCCGGTAAGCGAGCATGAAGTACCGGGGCAGACGCTGCTCATCCATAGACAGGCCATCACCGGGCCAAGGATGCCCGTCGGCTTGATATACGCAAAGAACGACAGGGGATCCCGGTGGTAAAATACCGGCGCGTTGGTGACCTCCGCGGTAAGGCGATGCCCTCCGCTTTGGGGAGAATCAAAGCCGTTATGAATCGATGAACGGGACTGGTATTTCAGCCTCAAAATGAAACGGAAACCAAAGAGAACCGTCTATGTGTATGCGTCCCCCATGTCATTGGGCCGTTCAGTGACCACCAAGCGTGTCACTTCTACCCTTTTTTGTGTTTTTAGTGATTTTAGTGATGGTGCGTGTGTATGATGTGATATTTGATGATTCGTATAGAAAGGATAAAGAAAATAATTATATTATATAATAATATATACGCTGTTTTTGTTTTCCTGACTGGGTTTTGGAACAACGTGTGTATGTTTTTTTGCCTTATGTATATGAAAGCATACAGGTACACTATAAACACTAAAAACACTGAAAACAAGATGAAGCTTTCAATGCAACCTTTCACGTTTCAAATTGGCCGTCAGTGACCACTGCGCATATAAGCCCTGCCCTTTTTTGTGTTTTTAGTGATTTTAGTGATGGTGCGTGTGTATGATGTGCTTTTTGATGATTCGTATGGAAAGGATAAAGAAAATAATTATATTATATAATAATATATACGCTGTTTTTGTTCCCCTGACTGGGTTTTGGAACAACGTGTGTATAATTTTCTACCTTCTGTATATGAAAGCATACAGGTACACTATAAACACTAAAAACACTGAAAACAAGAAGAAGCTTTCAATGCAACCTTTCACGTTTTAAATTGCTGCACTCTTGTGCTCTGGCAACTACAGAAGTTTCGTTTTTCATCTTTCGCCACCAAAGCTGCACATGTCAAGCGGCAATTGTGTCATGCAAATCATGAGCCTTCCCCTTGAGGGAAAGGTGGCGCGTAGCGCCGGATGAGGTGGTTTGCTACGGAAATATTGCCGCCACATACACCTCATCAGTCGACTTCGTCGACAGCTATCCCATCTGGCTCAATCGTCGCATTGCGAACGAGAGTTCGCACTGCTCGTTT
>JAEZQK010000034.1 GCA_023413135.1 Bacillota bacterium | reverse complement strand
GGTTCTGTAGTGTGCAGACCCTCCGAGTGTAAGTATAGCGATTACTCATCATGGGCGAAAGTCATCGCGTTTCATACCTCGTCGGTGCCTTTCGCAGAAAGGCGGATTATAGCGACGAAGGATCTTTAAGAAGCATGAAAGAACAAGATCCTTCACGCAGTGAGGGATGACAGTCGGCGGAGTTGGACTCACTTTCAGAGTATTGCTCATAGACGCATTAATGTTTTGAATTGGTATTACATGTGTTTTCTATTCCGGCAAACAAAGGCAGAAGGGATGGCCCGCAGGATCCAGCATGGTGATCCATTGGCCGGGATTATACTGTTCCCCGGCCATCACGGCGCCTAAAAGCTGAGCATGTTCCACCGCCATTTTCAAATCGCTGACGGTGAAATCCAGGTGCAGCATTTTTTGCTGCCTGCCCTCTACTTCCGGCCACACGGGCGGAATATAGCCCTCCTCCTGCTGGCACAACAAGCGGATCGGCTGGTTTTCTAATTGGACCGACACGCATTCCTTATTTAGAACAGTTTTGTTCCACCCCAGCAGCCCGGCATAAAAATCGCCCAGCTTTTGCGCATCGGGACAGTCGATCATGATATCGTCGATGCGAATTGAAAAGGCGCTGTCTATAAAGGCCATGCGGCCGCCATCCATGATACATTCCCCCTTATTCCTCCAATAGAAACAGTATAAATCTCCGCTACAGCACATTCAAGGCGCCCATGTGTGCCTTTGTTGAAGCAGCCCTCCCCGCCTCAGGCTGTTTTCAGCCCTGTCCCCACAGGTTTTGCTCGCCACCCCCATCTATGGATACCAAATACTCGAGCATCATATACCCTTCTTTGTCCTCTACGCGCACATGGGCCCATCCATCCTGGCCATAGTCAATAACCTCCACCTGCGTTCCGTTGAAATAACGGCCCAGGGACCGGCTTTTCGTGGATGGCTGTTCCCGCAGATGCAGCCGGTCCTGTGAATTGGGATTGGCCACCACCAAATAGCCCGTATACGCTTGCTCATCATTTCGCAACCGGCTATGGACCACATTCAGGTTCTGCACCGGCACATATCCCTCGTGCCCCTTAAGCAGAACATGGTACCACACCCCCACCGTGTCCAGAATGCGCATGGAGACATCCTCCGTAACAGCCTCCGATGGCGCCTCCTCCGAAGGTTCGGCGTACAGCCGCAAGGGCTCCGTCATCTCCCGGCGCCTCCTGCCCCAGGTAATACTTGTGAGATGGTTGAATTGATCGGTAAATACAAGGGACTCCAAAGGCATATACCCTTCCGCCACATGCAGTTGCACATGGGCCCAATTGCCCTGGGTATCGATCACCTGTACTGTGGTCCCATTTTTGTATTTGCCCAGGGATTTTGCCCCTTTTGCGGGCTTGGCGGAAAGGTTCAAAAACTCCTGATTGTTTGCGTTGTTCACCACGGCGGACTGTGTCTGCCTGTCCACGGGCTTAACGGCTCCCGGCACGCCCCCCGGCTCTGCCCAAAGGATATCATATTCCCAGGCATACCAATATCCGGCCGAACCCTTGGTGGCATATATCACAAAGCCCTGACCATGGCCGTTGAACACGTTGGCCCCCATCTTTGTGACTCCTTCAGGGATATTGACCGCAGCAAGGGAGGGACAGTTGTAAAATGCCCCCTCTCCCAGCGCCTCAAGGCTGGGAGGCAGTGCAATGGCGGAAAGGGCAATGCAATTGGAGAAGGCGGACCGGCCGATGCTTTTAAGAGTGATGGGCAGAGAAATCCGGGTAAGCGCTGTGCAGCCATAAAACATCATATCCCCGATCACGGTCACGCTCCGGGGAATGGAAATGGTCTGCAAATTTTCCCGGTCTGCAAACGCCTGGTCACGGATGTGCATTGTGCCCGGCGGCACATCATAGGAAAAGCCATGGCTGGGAGGATAGAAGATCAATTCCTCCCCTTCAAAAAGCACGCCATCGATGCTTTTGTAGCGCGGGTTATCTGGGTTTACCTCAATGTATTTCAATGCTCCATAGCTGGGCAGCACCCCTTCCCCAATCTCCCTAAGAGAAGCCGGAAGATATATCTCCTCCAGGTTTCCGGCATTGGAAAACAAATACCTAGGAAGAGCCGTAACCCCATCCGGGACTGTAACGCCGGTAAGGCCTTCATTATCTCCGAATGCATTTCCGGCAAGGAAGAGCGTGCCCGGCGGAATCTCATATTTGCCATCCCTGCCGGCAGGGTAGAGAAGAAGCGTTTTGCCATCCCTGCTGAACAGGACCCCCTCGTACGTTTGATAGTGCTCGTTCCCCTCCGCCACAGTTATCTGCTCAAGCGCGCCATACCTGGGCAGCGCCCATTCTCCAATGGATCGAAGGGAGGCGGGAAGGGAAAGCTGCGTAAGTCCTTCCATATGCGAAAGCGTACCATCCAAAAGCTCCGTAATCCCCTCTGGTACTGTCAGGCTTTCCAGGGAAACATTCGTGCCGAACGCACCCTCCCTGATAGTTGTTGTGCCCGGTGGTATATCGTAATACCCGCCCCGGCCCGAAGGAAAGTCCACCAGCGTTTTTCCGTCTCTAGTGAACAACACCCCATCAAAGCTTTGATAATAAAGATTATTGTCTGCTACGGTGATCCTCTCCAACGATCCTCCGCCCGGCAGCGAATTGTTATCGATCCTAACCAGGGAAGCAGGCAGTACAATATCTTTGAGCGCCATCAACCCCCATAGAGCGCCTTCCGTAAGCTCTGTGACATCTTCGGGAACCGTAAGGCGCGTAAGCCGCTCATTATAACCGAAGGCGCTCCGCCCCATGGATTCAGTACCGTCAGGGATGTCATATTCTTCTCCCTTGCCTTCGGGGAAAACCAACAGCGTTCTGCCATCCTTGCTGAAAAGCACCCCGTCAACAGCACGATACATTGGATTGTCCTGCGCGACCACAAACTCCCTCAGGCTGCCATCGATATAGGACAAGTTCTCCCCGATATGGATCAGCGCGGCCGGCACAACAATCCTTTCCATCGCGCTGCACATATACAGCAGGTTACGAAAGGAAGCTATCTGTTCAAGATCGGTGATCTCTGGGCCTATTGCCACCTCCTTTACCGTTTCGTTTTCCTTCTGTTCTCCTTCCCAAATATACTGCACCCTAAACCCATTCACCATGGCATGTGCGGTGACGGACTCTACGCCTTCCACAAATCCGGCAAAGGTGGCGTATCCGTCCCCGATCTCGTAATGAATACCGTCCAGGGTTACTATTTCGGCCCCGGCACCCGGGGCAAATACACACATAAGCCCAAGGGTGCTTATCAACGCACAAAGAAACAGCCTGCGCATACAAACATCTTCCTCCCTCATTGCGGGGGCAATTCCATCATGGGAATGTAGCCCGCCTGGGCGATGCATTTTTGCCCTTCTTCGGAAAGCATCCAGTCAAGGAACAGCCCGCCGGCGGCCTGCTCCTCCCCGGCCCTTATGACCCCGTAATAGCTGGTGGTAAAGGGATACGTTCCATTGCGCAGGTTTTCCGGAGTTGGCGCTACACCGTTGACGGAAAGGACCTTGATATCATCGCTCTTGTAAAGGGTATCGATATAAAACTTGTAGGTATAGCCAATGCTGCCCGGGCCGCTTTCATAATCCCCCACCCGCCGTACCAACCCTTCCATGCCGCTGGTGACATAATTGGGCTGCGCCGCGGTTAGGGGCAAGCCTTTCATGACCAGAATCTCCATGGCCGTCTGGCTGCCGGAATTCTTTTCCCGTTGGTAAGCCAGTATCACTTCATCCGGGCCGCCCACATCGCTCCAATTGGCAATCTCTCCAATATAGATTTTTTGAATCTGCTCCACCGTCAAGCCATTCACCGGGTTATCCTTATGGGTAATGAACACGAACGCATCATAGCACACCGGTTTTTTCACAAGCGTGACACCATTCTGGGCAGCAAGGGCCAATTCCTCATCCGATGGTTCCGTAGCGATGATGATATCCACCGGGTGGTTTTCATCCATTGCCGCAGACTGGGAAGGCAGCTGAGCCGAGCCGTTGGGTTTGCGCAGAATCAGATGCTCATAGGCCGTATGGGTGGTGGAAAGGAAAGCAAACCCTTTCACTTCCTCCTCCGGAAGAGACAAATGCTGGCGCGCAAACTCCATGACCATTGGCACGGACACGGTGGAACCATCGATGCTGGGATAAGTACCGAATTTCATTTCATGCAACGCTTGGTTTCCGGCAGAACCGATTTGCGTCTTCTCACCCAAAGAAAAGGCACTGTCCGTCACAATTTGACGCCAATCCTCCGGCCGCTTAAGGTCCTGATTGATCTGTCCCCATGACCCTGCGCCCTGCGCCCCCGCCAGCATCATCAAACACAGCATAAAGACCAGCAGCCCCGCCAGCTTCCGCATGATAACCCTCCTTTTTTCAGCAGCATCCCATATACACAAGGAACGATAATAGATGGGTAAATTATCCATATGCACCCGGCAAAAAAATAACACCTATCGGCAAGCGCCGACCTTGACAGGAAAAAAATGGCCTGCTATGCTGTGGTTAATTACAGAAGCACCGTACAGTTCTAAGTAAACGTTCAAATTTGAGTTGCATTTGCCGTAAAAGTGAAGGAGGGAAGCCCATGAAAAAAAGTCATGCCATATTCTTGTTCGCTTTGCTAATCTTCCTTTCCTGCATTCTTGGAAACTGCGGTGCCGCAGAGAATATGGAGGGAAAGGACATGTACTATCCCGCTGATGAATGGCGCACCTCTACCCCGGAGGAGCAGGGAATCGATTCCGAACTCCTTTTGAAAATGTTTGAAACCATCCAGGCAGAAAAGGTGCCCATCCACAGCGTGCTGATCATCCGCAACGGGTATCTGGTCTGTGAGGCCTACTTCCAGCCCTTCCACCGGAACATGCGGCACAATCTGTTTTCGGCCACCAAAAGTTTCACCTCCACGCTGGTCGGTATCGCCATCAGCGAAGGAAAGATCAAGGGAGTGGATCAAAAGGTCACGGACATTTTTCCTGGTCTTAAAATACCGGAAAACAGCCTCGGCCTTGAGGATACCACCATCGAAAACATCCTCACCATGTCGGCCGGCCATGCCGCCGATTCCGTGGACGCCGTTTACGGCAGCCGAAATTGGCCTCAAACATTTTACAGCATGCCTTTTTCCACAAAGCCCGGCACACGTTTTTTGTACGACAGCGGCGCGTCGCACCTGCTGGCCGCCATCCTGAAAAAAACCACCGGGCAGCCGGTGGAGGCTTACGCCAGGGAACGGCTGCTTGAGCCCCTGGGCATCCGCGGCTACGCCTGGGAAACGTCCACCGAAGGTATCCACACAGGCGGATGGGGACTGCGCATCACACCCACAGACATGGCAAAGTTCGGGTATATGATTTTGCACAAGGGTGTCTGGAACGGCAAACAAATCGTGCCCGACCTATGGGTGGAAACGGCAACGCAGAAGCACATAGAAGGGTATTGGGGCGAGACCAGGGGCGATGACTACGGATACCAGTTCTGGATGAATCCTTTCGGGGGCTTCAGGGCGGACGGCTTTGCCGGTCAGTTTGTGTACATCCTGCCGGAATATGATATGGTGGCCGTTTTCACCAGCGGCATCAACTATTCAGAAGCGTACCAGCCCGTAAAGCTGATGAACGACTTTGCCGTACCCGCCACAAAATCCAAGGAACCGCTTCCTGTAAATCAGAAGGCAAACGAAGCGCTGGCAGCCTGCCTTAGGGAACTTCAAAATCCCACGCCTAAAGCCGTGCCTCCCCTGCCCGAAACCGCCGGCCAAATCAATGGAAAAATATTTGGCGTAAACGCCTTCCTGTCAAGCTTTTCCCTGGCGTTTGACAGCCCGGACACCTGCATCCTGAACATTACGCAGCAGGGGAAAAAGATTGCGCTACCAGTGGGACTGGATGGCGTGTACCGCGTATCCAATGCAAAGCAGCTTGGTACGCTTTTGTGGTATCCCCCTTATCAGGGCGTAGCCTTGAAAGGCCGCTGGGAAGACGGCAATACCTTTATCATCGACTGGCAATACGCAGAGGAGCCTTATCACGAGGAATACAAATTCACCTTCGAGGGCGATAACGCAACGATGGAGGTAACGGAATACGTGGTGGGCTGCGCCGGCCCCATGCAGCCATACGCGAAATATAACGCCGTCCTGAAAAAATGAAGAAATATGTTCTATTCACAGGCGCCACCGGCGGGTTGGGGGAGGTTTGTATACGAACCCTCTCCCAAACGAGCCGGTGGACAGTGTTCGCCGCGGGAACAAATAAGCCGAAGCTGCAGGAATACCAGGCACTTGCCAACGTGATCCCCCTGCAAATGGATATCACGGATGACAGCAGCGTCCAGGCAGCGCAAAAGACCGTGGTGGAGCATGCCGGAAAGCTGGATGCCATCGTTAACTTCGCAGGCCGCAGCGCCTTTGTTTCCATGGTGGAGGGCGGCTGCGTGGAACTGACGCAGCGGTTGCTTAACGTAAACGTTCTAGGCATGATCCGGGTGAACCATGCGTTTTTTGAACTGCTTCTCAAGGGAAAGGGCCGGATCATCAACTGCTCCTCCGAAGCGGGCTGGATGACGGCCCAGCCCTTCGCCGCCCCTTACTTTCTTTCCAAGCGTGCCGTGGAAGCCTACAGCGACAGCTTAAGGCGTGAGCTGATGTTTTTGGGCATCCCTGTCATCAAGATACAACCCGGTTCGTACCAAACCAATATGACACAAAATACGCTGGCCGCCTTTCATCAAACGCTGGCAGAGACACGGTATTACAAAAACGTTCTTTCACGGTTGAAGCCCTTGATGATGCAGGAACTGAAGCATGATAATGATGCAGGCAAGCTGGCGGCAATAGTCCTCCATGCCCTGGAAACAAAGCACCCAAAGCTTAAGTACCGCATTGGCAGTGGAAAACTGCTGGCCATGCTGGAGATGCTTCCGGAAAGAGGCGTTGATTTGCTTTACAAATGGCTGCTCACACTGCTGCCGGCCAGGGAATAAATCGTTAATTAGAAAAACGCCGCGAAGTGCGGCGTTCAGACTGCTTTGAAACCAGGGGGAGCGATGAACAACCTAAGGCTTCCCCTTGAGGGGAAGCTGTCGACGAAGTCGACTGATGAGGTGTTCATGGCTGAATCGATAATCACGGTCAGCCACCTCATCCGGCGCTGCGCGCCACCTTCCCCTCAAGGGGAAGGCTTGAAACGTACATCATTCACATACTTTCATCCCTCACTGCGTGAAGGATCTTGTCTTTTCGCACTGTGCCAAGATCCTTCGTCACTCCGTTCCTCAGTATGACAACATGCGGAGTTCATCATTTTCCTACAGGCAACCATTTGAGGTACATTTACGGTCTTCCCAGCGTTCCGTCCGGCCTGCGGCAGTTTGTCCAGGTAGGCAACGCCGGATTGCAGGGGAATTTTTCGGCCAGCTTTTCATCGATGTCGATGCCAAGGCCGGGCTTGTCATTGGGATATACATACCCGCCCCGGAGCTCCGGCGAGCCGGGGAACACATCCAGGCTGGCCTGGCTGAACCCGGACCATTCCTGAATGCCGAAGTTCCAGCTGGAGACGTCCAGATGGATGTTTGCGGCGTGGCCAACGGGAGATACGTCTCCCGGCCCGTGCCAGGCGGTGCGCACACCGAAGGCCTCGCAGAAGGCAGCCAACTTGCGGGCGGGAGTAATGCCGCCAATTTGGCTGATGTGGCAGCGGATGTAGTCAATGAGCTTGTTGGAGATAAGCGGCGTCCACTCCCTGGGGTTCACGAACAGCTCGCCCATGGCGATGGGCGTATGGGTTTGCTTGCGCATGATTTCAAACCATTCGCCCTGCTCCGGGGCCAGGGAATCCTCATAGAAGAACAGGCGGTATTGCTCCAACTCCCTGGCCAGGCGGATGGATTCCATGGGCTCCAAATGCTCATGAACGTCATGGCAGAACTCCACTGAGAAACCAAAGCGGTTGCGCATATAGTCAAACAATTTGGTAACGGACAACTGGTACTGAAGCGGATCGTAATATGCCCCGCCGCAGGCATCCTCGGGGCGCAGGGAAGAAAGCGGCTGGATGCCCCCCGCATTTCCGCCATAGCCGCCATGCTGTAGCCTTATCACCTGCACGCCTTTTTCCATAAAGGCCTGTACCTTATCACCGATCTCCTCCAGCGTCTTCCCGTCGGCATGGCGGTAGACCCGGGCGCCTTCCCGCGCCTTTCCGCCAAACAGTTCATACAGGGGCAGCCCTGCCTGCTTTCCCTTGATATCCCACAGGGCCATATCCACGCCGGACAAGGCTGCGTTTTGAATAGGTCCGTTGCGCCAATAGGCGGATACCATGGTCATCTGCCAGATATCCTCAATTCGGGAAGCATCCTTGCCTACCAAAAGCGGCTTCAAATAATGCTCAATTTCATAGGCCACCGTCAAAAAGCGCTGGGTAAAGGTGGCGCAGCCCAGACCGTACAGACCCGGTTCGCTGGTATCCACACGGACAACCACCAGGGGAATGTTTTGCGGGGCCGTCAGTATCGGCCGGATATCGGTAATCGTAAGAGACATAAAATCCACCTCGTTTGTGATGAAATAATGGGAAGCAGGTTCAGTCGTCTTTTTGCTCCATGGCCGCGTCCTTATGGCGCTGCGCCCAGGCTTTGTCCAGCCATACGGAGGGGGCAAACCATTCGGGCTGGCCGGGCAGCGTTAAACCGCCGTCCACCCGGATGACGGTGCCGGTAATGTAAGAACCTTTGTCGCTGGCCAGAAAAGCCGCCAGTTCGCCGGTGTCCCGGGGCACGCCCATGCGGCCCAGGGGAATGGAATCCTCAATGGGATAAAAAGGGCGGCCCTTTACGATATCCCCGGCCTTGGCGTCGGGTGGCGGGTTATGGGGGCGCACACGGGTAGCACCCGGCGCGATACAGTTGACTCGGATGCCGTAGGCTGACAATTCCAGCGCCAAGGATTGGGCGGCGCGGTTGATGGCCGCTTTGATGCCACCGTAGACGAAATCATCAGGGTGGGCGGACTCGCCTCTGGTGGAAGTGACAAAGAGGATGGAGCCTTTTGTTCCATCCCGTACCATAATGCGGGCGGCTTCCCCGGCAGCCATCAGATAGCCGATGAAATTCGTATCCACAATGTACTGCAAATCATCCCTGGTGGCGGTAAGGATGCTGTTTCTTGCATCCCGCCCGGCATTGTTGATCAAAAGATCAAGCCTGCCCAGATCATTTCTGGCCTGCCTGACGATCCCTTCCGCCACGCCTTTATCCTGAAGGGAAGCGGAATAAACAAAACAGCGGCGGCCTAGCTTTTCCACTTGCTCGCGGGTTACATCCGCCCCTTCGCGGTTTCTGGAATACGTGATGGCCACATCATATCCTTGCTCGGCCAGCACAAGGGCGCACCCCTGTCCGATGCCGCTTGAGCCCCCGGTAATGACGGCCGCTTTTGTCGCTTGCATAACTGCCTCCCCCATATATAAAAAATAACCTTTCTCTATTTTGATATGGAAAACCTTGTTTATTCGGCTAAAAAGAAACTTTTCCCTGAAGCCTTACATCCCCGCTGGAAGCACCGATCATGACCGTAAATTCCCCCGGCTCTACTACCCATTCATACCGCTTGTTCATAAGCTCGAAAGCGTCAAAGCCAAGATCAAAGGTCACTTTTTTCGTTTCTCCCGGCGCAAGCGTAATCCGCTCAAACCCTTTGAGCAGTTTTGCCGGCGTGACGATGGAAGATTCCTCATCCCGCACGTATAGCTGCACAACCTCGTCCCCTGCCCGCTTCCCGGTGTTTTGCACGGTCAGGGATACACGTACCCCGTAAGGCGCGACGGTCTTTTCCAATTGCAGGCCGCTATACGCAAATTCCGTGTAGCTCAGCCCATGGCCAAAGGGATACACCGCGTCCCGTTTGCCTTCCAGATACTCCGCGCTGGCACCCGGCAAGCGGGAATAGTAGCATGGCAGTGTACCCACGCTGCGGGGGAAGCTCACCGGCAGCCGCCCGGCGGGGTTCACCTTTCCCGTCAGCACATCTGCAATGGCTTTGGCCCCCATTTCGCCCCCAAACCAGGGGACCACGATGGCGTTAAGCGTTTCCTCTACAGCACCCAATTCCACTGGCTTGCCCACCTCAAGGATCAGCACCGTCTTTTTGCCGATGGATGCCACACGCTCCACCAGTTCCTTTTGCTGTCCGTACAGTTTCAGTTCACAGCGGTCCATGCCCTCGCCGCTGGTCACCGTATCGTCGCCGCATACCAGCACCGCCACATCGGCAATCCGGGCCAAAGCTACAGCCTTGTCGATGGAATCCCTGCCATGGGGCATAAGGCTCAGTGTGACATGGTTTCCGCTCACGTCGCAGACATACTCCGCCACAAAATGATGACGCTTGCCCTCTTCAAAATAAAATTCGCAGGCAGGCAAGGGCTGCTTGTGGTCCTTGAAGCTATCGATGACCAGCTTGCCATCCACAAACAAGCGCACGCTGTCCTCGGTGGTGAACACAAGCTGCCCCGCAAAGGAGCCCTCCCGTTCCACCGCCTCCGGTACTATTTCAAATTCCCCCTCCATGCGAACGCCATAGCCCAAAAAGCGCAGCTCCCGGTGGGGCTTGGCCAGGATCCAGTTGAAATTGACCTCCCCCATCACATCCTGCCCCACAGGTCTTTTCGAAAAATCCCCGTCGGCAAAATAGGTAAGCTTTACACCGCTTTTTAGCCACTGCGCAGGCATCAGCGTCACATCCCGGTCAGAGATGGCGCAGCCGTCCTCCTGAAGAATACGCCAGCCGGGCATGGCTTTTTGCAGCTCCTCATACAGGGAATGCACCCGGTAGCCATCAGGTACCGAAGCATAGCTGCCGATGCGCTGACGGCGGGAGGAAGGGCCGATGAGCGCCAGCGTCCCGGTTTTCGCCTCAAGCGGGAGAAGGTTATCCCGGTTTTTGATAAGCGCGATGGATTCACAGGCCGCCTTATAGCACAGCGCCCGGTGATCTTCACACCGTATCACGCTTTGGTAATGCGTTTCGGAAACATAAGGGTTCTCAAACAGCCCCAGCTCAAACTTCACCCGAAGCACTCTTCGAACTGCATCATCAATGATTTCTTCGTTGATCCGTCCTTCCCGGACCAATTGAAGAAGCCCTGCCCGCCACACCGCGTTGGGATAGTCGAATCCCTGCACATGCACGCCGGCCTTCAGCGCCATCTCCATGCTGCCAAGGTCGTCCCTGGTCAAAAAATGGTTCGTTTTCAGCCGGTTGATGCCCCCGAAATCGGACCGGACATAACCTTTCAAGCCAAAGCGCTTTTGAAGCACTTCCCGCAAATAATGCTCCGAGGCCATCACCGCCTCGCCGTCGATGCTGTTGTAGCTGGCCATGGCGTTATAGGCCCCGGCCCGTTTGATGCCCGCTTCAAATACCGGAAGGTAATTCGTCTCCACCTCCCGCACCCCGGCCCTGGCCGGGCCGCAGTTGACCCCGCCCTCCGGAATGCCGTGGACACAGTAATGTTTGGGCTCGCAGACCACGGTATCGGGATCCCTTAAATCCTTTCCCTGCTCCCCGGTGACGATCTCATAAGCCATCTCGCTGGAAAGGTACGTATCCTCCCCGAAGGTTTCCTCCATGCGGCCCCAGCGCGGATCCCTTGCCACATCCAGGTTGGGTGCCAGTATCTCATGGATGTTAAGGCTCCGCGTTTCCGCCGCGATTGCATGGCCCACCGCCCGTGTCAACTTCCGGTCAAAAGCTGCGCCCAGATTCAGCGGCATGGGAAACACTGTAGCCCCAGGGTAACTGAGGCCATGCAGCGCCTCCCCCGTAAAGATGCAGGGGATATGAAGGCGCGTCTCTTCCACGAACCAGCGCTGGAGGCGGTTTAATACCCTGGGCACGGAATATACGTCGTGCACAAAGCCCATACCATCCTGCCCAATGGCCGCCTCCACCCGTTCCCAGTAGAAATCCGATGATTCATCCACCGCACAAAAATGTTTGGGATGCACCTTCGTAGCCAGTTCCACACCCCGGATCATGTCCGTCTGGGCGATCTTTTCCTCAAGGGTCATCCGGGACAGCAAATCGTTTACCCGTTCCTCAACGGGCAGTTCCGGCTGCCGGTAGGGATACGTCATGGGATACCTCCATTAACTGTTGTATAAATCCGTAATAAACCGGCCAAACGCCTTGCGTTTGGCCGGTTTTTTGCGAGGGTTATTTCCCCAGGAACGCGTCAACCTGAGCCTGCGCGGCGGCGAGGATCACATCCAGGCCGGCAGCCTTCTGCTGGTCGATGAGGCTCTGCACGGCGGCAGTGGCGTCGCCGGCCAGGCCGACTTCGATGATCTTGTGCATGTCGGTGTGGATCTGGTCGCGCTGGGCAGCTTCGATGGACACTTCGGCCTTGTCAAAGCTGAATCCGGCGAAGGGAGAGTTGACATTGTTGGGGCTGGACTTGGCAAATTCCGCTTCCTCCGCCCAGAAGCCCGGGCCATAGGAGAAGTCGGGGCGCATGAATTGCGGCTTCCAGTAGGCCCAGCGTCCGCCCCACTCCATGTAGTTGGAGTTGGCGCCGTTCATGCCCTCGGGGAATACCGCACCTTCGCCTTCCAGCTCATAGGTCAGGCCCAGGACGCCGTAGTGCACCATGTCGTACAGTTCCTTGTCGGTCTGCAACAGGTTCATGAACATCAGCGTGCGCTCGGGGTTTTCGCTGGTGGCGGGGATGCAGGCCACGTTGGCCAGGGGAGTACGGTTGGCGGACAAGCCGTCGGGATGCAGCACGCTGAAGTCCCAGCGGGCGCCTTCTTCCACCCAGGCGCGGTTCTGGCGGGCGAACTCATGGGTGCCCCATTTGGAGATCAGCTTGCCCTGGTCGATGAGCGCGTTATGGTCGGTTTTGTCGGTGAGGATATCCTTCCAGATGATGCCTTCGTCCTGCCACTTCTTGGCCCAGGTGGCAAACTCCAGGTAAGCCTCGGTCTGCTCCAGAGGCATGACCTTCAATTCGGGATCGCTCAGGTCCACCACCAGGGAGTTGCCGATGTCCGCCAGGTTATGCTTGATCAGGCAGCCGTCCAGCGACGCGGCCTCCAAAATATACCTGTCGGGATAGGCTTCCTTCAGCTTGTGGGCCAGGGCGTCCACATCCTCGAAGGTCTTGACGGAATCGGGCTCCACCGTGATCCCGGCAGCCTCGGCCAGGTCGCCGCGCCACTGGTAATGGGTGCGGTTGTTCATGGTCATGGTCCAGGGCAGGGCAACGGTCCTGCCCTGATAGGCGGCGGCTTCCAAAGCGCCGCTCTCCTGGTAGGCGGCGTACAGGTCGGGAGCGTATTGGGGTAAAAGCTCCGTCAGGTCGAGGTAGGCGTCCATGGCGGTCATCTGGTAGTAGCCCAGCCAGTTGCCGTCAAAGTTCATGTCCCAGCTATCGCCGGCGGCGGCCTTCACCAGCAGCTTTTGCTTGTAATCATCGCCCGCGATGAACTGTACGTCAAAGTCGCAGTTGAGCACATCGCGGTACTTGTCGGCAATGGCCTTCCACACGGTGTCCGTCTCGGATTTCTTGTCGCCGAAGAAGATAAAATGCAGCGTCACCGGCTCCAGCTTGCTCTCCGCGGTAGCAAGGGTCAGGGGCACCAGCGCGATGAGCATCATCAGCACCAGCGCAAGGGAAACGAGCTTCTTCATGGGGCTTCCTCCTTTATACTCGCCGCTGTGCGGCATGTGTTTATCGAAAGGGGCGCATCCGTCCCCCTCAATACAGGTTCAGCCTTTTACGGCGCCGATCATGATGCCCTTGACGAAGTACCGCTGCACAAAGGGATACAGGAACAGGATGGGCCCGGTGGTGATGATCACCAGTGCCATGCGCACCGCGTCGCTGGGGATGGAAGCCAATAGCTGCTGCACCTGGGGCGAGGATTCCATGGTCTGCAAAAACTGAATATTGGCAATAATCGTGCGCAGCAGCATTTGAAGCGGCTGCAATTCGCTGCGGTCAATGAGCATCAGGCCCAGCCACCAGTCGTTCCAGTAGCCCAGGGCGATGAACAGCGTCACCGTAGCCAAGACAGGCGTGGCCAAGCGCAGGTAGATTTTGCGGAAGATCAAAAAATCGCTCGCACCGTCGATCCTGGCGGATTCGTACAATTCCTCGGGGATGGAATGGAAGTAGTTGCGGATCAGGAATATGTACCAGGGGCTTGCCAGCATGGGCACGATCAGCGCCCAGATATTGTCCTGCAAGCCTAGATAGCGGACGCACACAAAGTACCAGGGCACCATGCCGCCGCTGAAGAGCATGGTGAACAATACATAAAAGTTCAGAACCCTGCGGAACTTCATTTGCTTGCGGGCCAATACATAGCCCATCATGCTGTTGACCATCAACGACAGGAACGTGCCCACCACAGTCACGAATACCGTTACCTTGTACCCATTGATGATGGCGGTGGAATTGACGAACAGTGTCTTGTAGGAAGCGAGAGTGGGCTCCCTTGGGATCAGGCGGAAGCCATGCAGCGCGGCCTCGCCCCGGCTGGTCAGGGAGCCGGAGATCACCATCAAAAAGGGATACAAGCAGGCGAAGGCGAATAATCCCACGAACAGGTATACAAACGCAAGGCCCGCCGACATCCGTCTCCTTTGCCCAAAAGCCTGCCGACCTTTTGCCACGA
>JAEZQK010000089.1 GCA_023413135.1 Bacillota bacterium | reverse complement strand
GTTCTGTAGTGTGCAGACCCTCCGAGTGTAAGTATAGCGATTACTCATCATGGGCGAAAGTCATCGCGTTTCATACCTCGTCGGTGCCTTTCGCAGAAAGGCGGATTATAGCGACGAAGGATCTTGGCGAGGCATGAAAAAACAAGATCCTTCACTTCGTTCAGGATGACAGTTGGCGGGGTTGGATTCACTTTCAGAGTATTGCGCATGGACGCATTAATGAAGGAGCTCAAATGAACCGGTTCAGGCAGGCGATTGATAATCGCCCCTACATACGTATAGAGTTTGCTGCCGTCTCTGCCGGAACATTTGCCGGCCGGGAGGGACGCCAACCTTCTCTACACGGCGTAGGGGCGATTATCAATCGCCCGCCGAGAGCCGGCTTTTAAGACCTGTGGGAGGATACTCATACTTGTTCATTGTCCACTGTTCATTGGAGTCCTATAGCTCACCGTATCCCTTTCCATCAGGATGGGAACAAAGCACTTGTTTATTTCGGTGACGGGTTTGCCTTCCATCCGCTCGATGAGCATCTTCACGGCGCACACGCCGATTTCATAAGCCGGCTGGCGCACGGTGGTCAGCCTGGGCTCCAGCATGGCGGAAAGGTAGACATCGTCAAAGCCCACCAGCGAAATATCCCACGGCACCCGAAGCTTATGCTCCCTTATGGCCTGGAAGGCGCCCAAGGCGATCAGGTCGTTTCCACAGGCGATGGCGGTGAAGGGGATACCCCGGCCTAAAAGCTGCAGCGTTTTTCTGTAACCTGTCTCCAGATTGAAGCTGCCGCATTCCAGCAGGTAGGGGTTGACGGGAAGGTTGTAGTCGGCCATCGCCTTCTCAAAGCCCTGGAGCCTGCCGTCATTGGGGGCGTGCAAGGTTCCCTGGCCCGTGATGTAGGCGATTTCCTTGTGGCCGCGCTTGATTAGGTGCTCCACTGCTTTGTAGGAGCCCGTGAAGTTGTCCACATACACACAGTTCTCCATGCCTTCGTGGTAGTTTTCCACGGCCATGTAGTGGATGTGGTATTTTTTGATGAGGTCGATGTTGTCAAGAACCGTGTTGTAGTTGCCCACCAGCACAAGGCCGCCTACGTTGTAGCCTGCCATGGTTTTGATGCAGCTGAGTTCCCGGGCAGGCATCTCATCCGTATTGTTGATCATGGCATGGTAGCCAAAGCGCAGCGCCTCATCCGTCATTCCCCGGGCCATTTCCGCGTAATACGGATTGGAAATGTCGGGAACGATCAGGCCCAGTATGTTGAATTTTTGGGAAACAAGGCTTCTGGCCAGCATGTTGGGGCGGTAGTGCATCTCATCGGCCAGACGCTGGATGCGGTCCCGTGTTTCGGTGCTTACCTTGCTGAAATCCCCATTGAGGACCTTGGATACGGTGGCAATGGAAACGCCTGCCGCCCTGCTCACATCCTTGATGGTAATTGCCATGAAACCGCCCCCGCCTATTTATCCTATCAGAAAATTATACCTGTCATAAGGGGTGATGGTCAAGGACCGGAGCCCCGATTCTTTCCCCTGCTTGGTCAAAAGGTTGGCAATGGTGTTTACCACCCGCACGCAAAGGGTGAAGCGGCTGGATTTTACAAAAGGCGTAATATCCAGCACATAGGGGCTCCACAGCCGCACGCCGGCGGATTCGCCGTCTATAAACACCTCGAAAAGATCGTCCCCCACATCGGCGTCAAGCAGGAGAACCTTGTCCTGATACCCTTGGGGAAGGACGATTTCCTTCTCATAGTCCACCATGGACGCAAGGTAGGGGTACCCCTGCTTGCACCAGTCCCCTAAGCGGAGGGTGCTGCCCGGCGCGCATATGATGTCATCCCGCACGGTGAAGGTGCCGGTCAGCTTTAACAGATCCAGGATGCCGCCGCTTTTGCCGTGCACCGTCATGCGTACCGCCAGGGTGTTTTCCCCGGCCTTGGCATCATAAAGGGGCAGGGATAGAATTTCGGCGTCCAGATAGCTGCGGACCGGCTTTTCCGTTAAAAGGTTCCCGTTGAGATAAATCTCATAATCGCCTTTGAAACCGTCAATCATCATTTGAAGGTCATCGATTTTCGTTTCGCAATCAAAGCGCGTAACATACCACAGCGTTACGGGATAGGTGCGTGACGCCCGCTCGGCAGGCAATTGCAGCTCCCAGCTGCCCATCACAAAATCCATCCAGCCGGGTGCGGTTGTATCCAGCGCGTTCACATGAGCCTGGCAGACCGTATCATCCTCAAAGTGCACCTTCCACCGGTTCAGGATCAGGGCGTTGAGGCTGTGCATGCGCACCGTAAAGCCGTCTTCGGGGGTGAAAACAGGCAGGGGCTTTAAGGCTTGCCTGGCAAAGCGGAATTCCTTGCCGGAAGCGGTCACCGTAACATAGGCCTCACCCGCCTGGATGCGGCCGTAGGCGGCTATGCTGTTTTCATCAAAGCCAGTAACGGTAAGGTTCGTACCGCTGATATGCTTTTGCTCAGCCGGCATGAGATGAATCATGCTGGAGCCGACCCGTGGCAGGGTAAGCGAAAAGCAGGTAAATCCATCCTCCACGGTGTAAGGGGCGATGGGCGATATATCCCCGGTTTCCAGGTTCCAGCGTTCCAAAGCGTGCGTCCCGCGGATGCGCACCTTTGTTTCAAGCGGCTGCTGGGTGGGATTCACCAGAAAGAAGAAATCCTCCCCATCCTTCACCCGGTGAAGATAAAAGACCTCCTCTTGATCGATGAAGATCTCGCTTTGTACGCAGGACCTGATCACGCTGTTTAAATAGGGCAGGTTGTCGCCTTTTTCAAAGCCGGCCGGGCAGAGGACGGCTTTTCCGCCTTGTCCGTGAGCTTTGGTCAGCGCGCCCGGCAATTGGGCGCCCTGCAAAAATGCCTCATGAACCTTTACGGGGTCCTGCCCAAACAAGGCCTGCACCCTTTCCCGGAACTTTTCCCGGCTGCCTTCAATGGCGTTTGTGGGCAGCAGGCCGTCGGCAATCACCTTGCCGCCGCCTAAAACAAACGCTTCCAGCCGGCTTAGCGTCTTTTCCTTGATATGGGTCACACCGGGCAGAATCAGGCATTCATAGCTCTCCCCGCGGATGGTAATACGGCCTTCCCCAATTTCGCAATCGTCCATCACGTCTTCATCCAGGTAGTCAAAGTCCACATGCAGCCGCAGCAGCCGGTCTGTGATATAGTTGAATTCCCGCTGGATGAAGGCGCTTTGGGCGTTGGCGGTTTGAGGGGTGTATTGGGCCCAGATGGAGTTGATGGGATACAGGATCGCGGCCTTGGCCACGTGATGGCCGCCGCTTAGAATGTACCCCATGCGGGATACGTAATCATTGAACTGCTTGTACTGGGGCCACCAGGTATGGTGGTAGAACATGGAGGGCGGCCAGTCCCGCTTGCGCTCCCCCTCGATGGAATAGTGGAAGCCGTGGGGGTTGAACAGGTTCACGCCCAGCACGTACTCCCAGTCGGCGATCCACTTCATCCGCTCCATGGTGCAATCCCAGTAGGCGCCGCCCATGCTTTCGCATAGCAGCCGGGTGGAACCAAACTGATGGGCGGCGGAGGAGGCGATTTTGATGGCTACGTGCTCGTCGGGCATGTCCTTATTGCCGATGCGGGGATACAGGTGGTCAACGCCGGTCATGTGCAGGTGCTTTAGGTGCGTGAACAGGTTGCCGCCGGTGCGGGCATGCAGCCGCAGCCACTCCTCAAACAGCAGGTGGCCGGTGAAGGTCAGGCCGTTTTCCTGGCACCAGTCCTCGATTTTCTTGTAATAGGATTTTTCATACTGCTTATTCAGCGCGGAAAAGAAGTCATAGCGGAACTGCTTTGTATCGCCGCCAAAGTCGTAAAACAGCTTGGGCAGGTGGCGCAGTAGATCATAGCCGTTATGCTCCTTGAAGATGGCCTGCATGCGGGACGACCAGGGGAGGATATAATTGTCCTTGGCCACTTCAAAGTAATGCATGGCCGGCTCATCCGTATAAAAGCCATGGATGCTCTGTGCGATGGGGCCGTTTGCAGAAAGCTCCCGCTTGTAGCGCTCATGGGTCAATTCCAGAAACTTGCCGGTGGCTTCCTCATTGAGCACGTCGGCGTACCAACTGGCGCGGCGCTCGATAAAATACATCAGCCGCCAGGGGCCCTTGGGGGCTTCCCAGGTGATCACCTTGTCAAAAGCCAGGTTTGGCATCAGGTCCACGTACTCGAACCGCTTATTTTGAATGTTTTCTTCCAGGATGGCGCAGGCGTAAATAGGCTCGGATTCCTCCAGGTCGTTGTAGCGGCTGTCCGTTCCCTCCATAAAGGTGAAAAACTGGCCGGGGATGCGGCTTTCCACCAGCTCCAGATAGCGCTGGGTCAGGTTGGGATCGGAAGCCATCACCTGCTTATTGGCGGTGCCGCTGGGCCAGTTGTATTCATCGTACACCCATATCTGAAGGCCGATCTCCCGGGCCTTTTGCACTGCGAAGCGAAGCCGGTCAAACCAGCCTTCCGTCAGGTATCCGGTGTTGTTTAAAGTGCCGAAGCGGGCATGGATATAGATGCCGGGAATGCCCTTTGATTTATATTCCTTCAATTGATATTCCATTTCATCGTACGTCATTGCACCGTTGACGAACCAAAAAGGCATGATGCCAAATTCCGGGATGGTTTTCAAAAAATCATTGAGGGTAAGCTTTGCGCCATGAACAAGTATGTTTTCCTTCATGCGGTGACTCCTTTTCATGTATTGGGAAAACAATGATGGAAAAACGTTTATCCTTTTGCTATAGTATAGGATATAAATGGCCGGTTGTCAATTGAAGAATCCATTTACCGGGCAGGCCAATCCGGCTGACAGTACAATAATCTGGTTGACAAATGGCCAAAAATGGCCTACCATATGCAGTAACAGGCTTGCGAGCGGAAGTTTGCAAGGATAAACGTTTAATATACTGGCGGAATGAACTGGAACGGCAAAAAAGATCTGGAGGTACGCCTTATGCATATTGCCAAGGAAAAGGAACGGATTTTGCTTACGGGGGATAAGGCCGCCTATCTGTTTTCCAGGGAGTCGGGCCATCTTTTGGGCGCGAAGGCGGGGGACAGGGAATATCCCATGGAGGGCATCCGCATCGATGCAGGCGTAGAAGGTGCATATGCCCGGAATCTTTTGCAGTTTGACTGCCTGGACCGGAAAAACACCTGGGAGCTGCCGGCCATTACGCCCACAGGCGCACCCGATGCCGCGGTATTTGAGGGCCTCTTTGTAAATGACGGCCTGCTGGAAGCCGTATATACCTGCGGCAAGGTGCGCATCCGCCAGCGTTATGACCTGTGCGGCGACGCGCTGCGGGTTTTCGCGCAGGTGGAAAACATTTCAAAGGAAAGAGTCACTGTCAATGGTACGGCTTTTTTGACATCCCGGAAAATCACGGACACCATGTTTGAGTTTCCCACAAACGTGCCCTGCGATGAATTCCGCGCGGCGGATTTGCAGCCGTATAAGGCGGTCATCTGCGGCCTGGTAGGCAGCATGACCCACATGAGAGATGCTTCGTGCGATATGAACGTGCTTTTCCTGGACACCGTGGAGAAGTGGTCCCAGGGCGCGTACCGGGCGGATGACAGCCTCGTCTGCGCTTATGTGGCCGCGGTGGAATGCTGGTTGGAGCCCGGCCAAAGCTTTGACTGCGGATATTTGTATGTGCAGCCCGTTTGGGAAGGCGACCCGTACCTTGCCATCCGGGATTTCTTTGACGGCCTTGGTTACCACGCGGCCACCGACGGAATCCGGGAAGGCGTTTTGTATTCCTGCCATCCCCACGGCACCATGGACAACAACTTCAAGCGGCCCCATGACCTGTGGGAATATGCCAGGGAGCTTAAGGACATCAAGGCGCTGGGCGTGGACCATGTATGGATTCTGCCCGTGTTTGAACACCTGGACCGGGGGGTGTACCACCCTACGGACCAGGGCATCATCGATGCGCGCTACGGCGGGGAGGAGGCCATGCAGGCCTTTGCCGACCGTGCCCATGAGCTTGGGCTTACCGTGCTGTTTGATTATGTGCCCCACGGTCCCGCGCCGGAGGACCCGCTGGCCAGGGAAAAGGATCACTGGTGCTCCCGCCGCCGTGACCTGACCCTGCAGGACGAGTGGCATTGCGTCAGCTTTGATATGACCAATCCCGATTATCTGCGCTATACTTCGGACCTGGTGAACAGCCATGTGCGGCGCTTTGATATTGACGGGGCCCGCATCGACTGCGCCATGGGCGGCCTGTCCAACTGGACGCCCTACGGAAACCACCGGCCTTCCGCCTCCAACCTGTCGGGCGGCGTGGCCATCTCCAAAGCCATCAAGCGCGGTTTTACAGAAATGGGCAAAAAAGCGCTGAACATGCCGGAAAACTTTAATCCCGTGCCTGCCTATTATCCCGTCACCGACCTGTTCTACGGCATGAACCTGTATAGGGTTCTGGTGGAGCTGGACAAAAGGCGGGAGGACGCCGCGTACTTTGTACGGGAGCTTACGCGCTTTTTGGCCATTGAGCATAAGGCCATGCCCAAGGAAATGAAAAAGCTGCGGTTCCTGGGCAACCATGACACCGTTTCCTGGGTGTGGCAGTCCAAGCGTGCCTACGAAGTGTATGGGGTAGACAGGGCCAAGGCGCTGTTCGCGCTGATGGCTTTTCTGGACGGCATCCCCATGGTGTACCAGGGGGATGAGGACCCGTCTATCGCAGGCAAGGAAGGCCCCGTAATGCGGGATTTCTTCCGGGATTTGTACAAGGCCCGCCGGGAGTATACCGGCGAAGGCACGGATATTGCCCACCTGGATACAGGCTGCGGTGTAATGGCCTTTATACGGAACGTGAATGGAGTCAACCGGCTGGTGCTGGTGAGCTTAAGCAGTCAAACGGAAACGGTCTCTTTGAAAGAACTGATGAGCGCCCGCTCCTGCCTTGGCACCTTGCAGGCAAAGGACGGAAAGGTGACCGTGCCTTCCTATGCTTTTGATATCTTTGAGATGGAATAATATAACTCAAAAGCATAAACGCATCGATAACTACAAGCACATAGAACATAAACGAGTTCCGTACACAGTCATCCTGAGCGAAGCGAAGGATCTTAACGTGACATGAAAAACCAAGATCCTTCGCTTCGCTCAGGATGACAGTCGGCGGGGTTGTACCCGCTTTCAGAGCATATGCTCATAGATGCATTCATGTTACAAATTGGATACCTATGATGCGAGCATCACCCCAAGGGATGAAAATGACTGCCTTATACCTCCTTCCGCCACCAGCGGGTGGCACCTCTCTCCAGAAGGAGACTTTCCAAAAGGCTCCCTCTTGGAGGAGGCTGGGGGAGGTTTGCCAAGAGCCAGCAATACTATTATCAGGGCAGTATAAGCGCAAGGAGGGCAGCTATGCACCGGAAGATCGTGGACTGCCATATGCATACCTTATCCGGCACACCGGAGAAGCTGCAGGTGATTGCGGATCATTTCGGCTTTGACAAATACGCGGTGCTGGGGTGCCCTTGCTTTGCAGGTTCGCTTAACAACCTGCAGGTCCTTTTGGCCAAGGCGCTTCACCCGGATCACGTCTACGCCTTTGGCGGCCTGACGTATGAACCCCATGAACGCAGCGGGGAAGCGCATGTCAGTCAGGTACGGCGGCTGATGGATGCCGGCTTTGACGGGATCAAGTTCATTGAAAGCAAGCCTACCGTGGCCCGCGACCTCAAGACTCAAATGGACAGCGAAGAGCTCGAGCCGGTGTTTTCGCTGCTGGAGGAGAAGCAGTTCCCCATTCTATGGCACGTGGGCGATCCCGCCACGTTCTGGGATGAAAAGCTGGCGCCTGCTTTTGCGGTGCAAAACGGATGGTGCTATACCGATCCCTCCTTTCCCTCCCTTGCGGAGCTGTACGCGCAGACGGAGCGGGTACTGTCAAGGCACCCACGTTTGCAGGTGTGTTTGGCCCACTTTTACTTCACGGCGGACGATATGGACCATGCAAAAAGCATGCTGGATACGTATCCCGGCCTGCGCTTTGACCTGACGCCGGGCACAGAGATGTACGGCCATTTCCTTCGCGAGCCGGATAAGTGGCGGGAATTCTTCCTGACATATCAGGACCGTATCCTCTTTGGCACCGACATTTCGGATGATGAGGCGGATTTTCACAGCGGCCTGTATGAAACGCTGGTGGGGCTGATCGAATGCACCGTCACCCAATCAGGTCCTGTGAAGGTATGGGATATTCAGGGCCGGGGCCTTAAGCTGCCCCGGGAGGTGCTTGATAAAATCTTTGCAAAAAACGCGGAACGGTTAAATGGGGAAACGCCCCGCCCCATTCCGTTGGAAGGTGTGGCCGGGCTTTTGAAATGGCAGGAGGAGAATACATCCCCCGCGCAAAAGCCGCAGTTTCAGGATATATCAGACAGGCTGTATGCGGCTTTGAATGATATTGCATAGCGAGAATAAACGTTTTCTCAAAAGGCGATTTTCATTGATATTTCTAAAAACGCAGCGTGAAATTCCGGATTTGCCGTGAGCATAAACGAAATTTCTTCCCGCAGATATAGATTTTTGATGATATCTACTTGTCATCAAGCCGGGAATGGGGTATACTGAGGTCAAATGATGCGAGATTGGCCTGATTTGGAGCAGGCCGCCTTTGAGTGTGCTGGAAGGATAAACGTTTATCCTTTTAGATAAGCGGATTTCCCGCTGCAAGGCAGAAAAGAGGGGGGAGGAAATCACTGCCCTGCGGCCAACAAAAAAGATGCATTTGCAAATTGAAGGAGGAAAGTACCGTGTTGAAGAAATGGCTTACCCTCATTCTTGCCGCGTGTTTGTTATTGAGCCTGCTTCCCGTGGGCGCTCTGGCGGCGGAACCCTTTGTGTTGTTCACCCCCTGGTCCAACACCTCCACAGAGGAGGACCTGAAGGAAGTCCGCCAGGCCATTGAGCAGGAAATCGCCGACTCCATCGGCCTTTCTTTGGACTGGATCGTTGTGCCCACCGACGGCTCCCTGGAAAAGCTGAACGTGCTTCTGGCCAGCGGCGACCAGCTGGATGCCGCCACCATGAACATCGGCGACGCCATGAAATACGCCACCGGCAGCGATCTTACAATGCCGCTGAACGACCTTCTGAATGAATACGGCAAGGATCTTCTTGAAAAGATCCCCGCGGAAGCCTGGGTCCCCTGCACCAACACAAAGGGTGAGATCGTGTTCATCCCCGACTACTATCAGTGGCGCTGGCAGGGCTGCGTCATCCGTACGGACCTTTTGAAGGAACAGGGCCTTTCCATGCCCACCACCGTTGCGGAATTGGAAAACGTGATGGAAGTCTTCAAAAACGCCTATCCTGACATGATCTCTGCTACGGGCCTGCCCTGGTTCTCCGATCCCTTTCTGCAGGGCGCCGTCAGCGGCCAGGCCTCCCAGATGACCGAATGGGTGTTGAGCCCCGAGGGCAAAGTCGTTCCCTCCATGACGCTGCCCGAATACAAGAACATGATCGCCCTGTACAAGAAATGGGTGGACAACGGCTGGTTCGATCCGGAGTTCCTGTCCGGCAACGATGACAGCCAGACGCTTTTGTGGACCTCCGGCCGCGTAGGCATCTGGTTCTGCGATCCCCACCGCCCGCTGATCTGGGCCCGGGATGCGCTGCTTGCCAACTTCCCCGATGCGGAAGCGGACTTCATGCCCGTTCCCAAGAACGATCAGGGTGTGAAATCCTTCCCCGTGTCCTACGGTGTAGGCCGCGTGCTGTGGATCCGCCAGGACACCAAGGTCGCCAAGGAGATCGTTAAGTTCTTCAACAAGATGATCGCCGAGCCGGATTTCTACCGCCTGTGCGATATGGGCATCGAGGGCAAGCACTGGATCGACAAGGGCGAAAACTGGGGCTATCCCGAGAATATCACATCTGAAAACGCTCCCTACAACGACATCTACCGCCCCCTCTCCTGGGAGTTCCTGGACATCTTGAAGCCCATGGAGAACACCGATCCCGCTACGGAAAACATCCACAATGCCCTGAACGAGGAATACGCCACGGCGGAGCTGATCAAAACCGGCCTGGAAGGCTTTACGGTGGATTCCACCAATACCGGCATGTATACCCCCATCGACCTGTTTGAGAACATGTTCAACATCGTTGTGGGCGTCAGCAGCCTGGACGATTTTGACAGCATCGTGGAAAACTGGTATGCCACCGGCGGTACCGAATTGGTGGAGGAATATACCCGCCAGTATACCGAGTGGCTGGCCTCGCAGCAGTAAATATGCAAACAGCGGGAGGGGAAGGAAGGCTGTTTCCTTCCTCTCCTGCCTTCCTCCATGCGGGCAAAGAAAGGGGTCGCCCATGAAGACGCACGGCTTTTTTTACAATATCAAAAAGCATAAGCTGCTGTACCTGATGTTCCTGCCAACGGCAGCCTTTTTGCTGATCTTCAATTATACGCCGCTTTGGGGCCTTCGGATGGCTTTTTTTAATTACATCCCCTGGAAAGGCTTCGAAGGAAGTGCCTATGTGGGCTGGCAAAATTTCAAAACGCTTTTTTCCCTGCCCGATTTTTCAAGGCTGGTGACCAATACCGTGGTCATCAACATCTATAAAATACTGGTCGGCTTTCCCATGCCCATCCTGTTTGCATTGCTTCTCAATGAAATCAGGGGCAAAAGGTTCAAGCGCACGGTGCAAACCATCTCCTACCTGCCGCACTTTGTATCCTGGGTGATTATCAGCGCTATCTTGTATTCCCTGATCAACGGCAATTACGGCCTGCTGAACACGTTCTTGTCAAGCGTCGGCATTGCGCCGCCCAAGTGGTATATCCGTCCCGACCTGTGGCGGGGCCTGCTGGTGTTGACCGACATCTGGAAGTCGGTAGGCTTTGGTTCGATCCTGTACCTGGCCGCCATTGCCAACATTAACACGGAAATGTACGAGGCTGCCGTCATCGATGGCGCCGGCCGCCTGAAGCAGATATTGTATATCACCCTGCCAAGCATACTGCCCACCATTATCGTCATGTTCATTTTAAGCATGGGCGGCATGATGAACGGCAACTTTCAGCAGATTTATTCCCTGGTGGGCGCCAACACACCCCTTTACAAGACCGTGGACGTGCTGGACTTTTCCATTTACCGCAGGGGCTTGCAGAACAACCAGTTTTCTCTTGCCACGGCCATGGGCATCTTCCAGTCCGGAATCAGCTTTTTATTGGTGGTCATCACCAACAAGATTGCAAACAAGGCGGGTGAGTATGGCGTATGGTGACTCTTTTTCGCCGAAGCAGATGGGTGGAGCCAACGGCGGCTCCGCTGCCCTTTCGCATCTTCAACACCGTTTTGATGCTTGCTTTGTCCGCGCTGTTTATCGCGCCGTTTATTTTGATCGCCATCGCCTCCTTTACCCCGGAGGTGGAGATCGCCGCCAAGGGGTTTCAGTTTCTTCCTTCGACGCTTACGGTGTACAACTATCAGTACCTGTTCGGCTCCAGCGAAAAGTTTACCACCTCGCTTCAATCCACCTCGCTTTTGACGGTGGTTGGCACCCTCAACACGCTGTTCTTCACATCCCTTGGCGCATACGCCTTGTCCAGGAAGTACCTGCCCTACCGCAAGTTCCTGATGTTCTTTGTATTCTTTACCATGCTGGTGAACGGCGGCCTGATCCCCTGGTACATGGTGGTCAAGAATCTTGGGCTGACCGATACCTTCTTTGCCTTGTTCATCCCCGGTACCATTGCCACCTGGAACCTGATCATCATGCGCAATTCCTTCATGTCTATCCCGGAATCCCTGGAGGAATCGGCCAAGATCGACGGGGCGAACGACTTTACGGTGTTCTTCCGCATCATCCTGCCCATGTCCATGCCCATTATCGCCACCATGATCGTATACTTGGCCGTGGGTTACTGGAACGAATGGTATGCCTGCATGCTGTTTATCACCCGCAACGAAAAGCTGTTTACGCTGCAGTACCTTTTGCGGGAAATACTCAATTCCAGCGCCGCCATGAACAGCCGGGGAGCCATTGACCTTCGGGCTGCGGCAAAGCAGGCCATCCCTTCGGAAAGCCTGAAAATGGCTGCGGTCATGGTGGCCACGGTGCCAATTTTGTGCGTATATCCCTTTTTGCAAAAGTATTTTGTGCATGGGATTATGATCGGGTCCATCAAGGAATGAATGCATATTGTTACAGCAAAAGCCGCCTTACAAAAGCGGCTTTTGCTGCATATATACGGCATTATGCATGATCCTTCTGCCCCAGGGTGATGCGCATGCCATCTTCGGCGGCCACAGCATCCGGAAAGATGGTTTTTGCATATTCCAGATACGCCGCCGGGTCCAGAAGCGCGGGGCTGTAATGGGTCAGCCACAGGCGCTTTGCGCGGGCTTCCCTGGCCAAAAGGGCGCTGTCGTTAAACAGCATGTGCCCCTTCTCTTCCATTTTCGCACGCAAGGCTTTATCGCCGTGCATGCCCTCGCTGATGAGCAGGTCCGCATCCCGGGCAAAATCGATGAGCCTGTCCGTATACCTGGTGTCGGTGCAGTAGCAGATTTGAATAGGGTCGCGCATGCCGTCCAGAACCATGTGCGGTTCAATGAACCGGCCGTCTTCAAGCATAACAGGCTGCCCTACATGAAGGGTTTGGAACAGCTTTGGGGGGATGTTCAGCGCCCTTGCTTTTTCAGGATTGAAAATGGGCTTTCTTTGAAAGGCGATACGGTACCCAAGGCAGGGCATGGAGTGCTCAAGGGGCAGTGCGGAAATCCGCATTTGCCCTGTCTCCATTTCTGTGGGCGCATCAGCCGGCCACTCCAGCAGTTCCAAAGGATAGGGGAGGGCCGGGGCGATGATCATCAATGCGGAAACCACATGGCTTAGCCCGGGAGGGCCGATGATCGTAAGCGGGGTGGTTTTCTGGCTGTTGCCAAGCGTTAAAAGAAGCCCGGGCAATCCCGCGATGTGATCCGCGTGGTAATGGGTGATCAGCAATATTTCAAGGCGGCTTACCTTGCAGCCTGCTGCCCGTAGCGCTATTTGCGTGCCTTCGCCGCAGTCGATCAACAGCGCTTTTCCCTGATGCTCCATAAAACAGCATGTCAGCCATCGGTTTTTAAGCGGAATCATGCCACCCGTGCCCGGCAAACAAACATCAACCATTCTGCTCAACCCGCTTTTATAGTCTTTGCATCAAAAGTATATCCGGAACGAATAAGGCATATGGCCGGAATATCGGTTTGGCGGCCTGCTTTTGCCGTTTTGCGCCGCATCGCAAATCAAATATTCCATTCGTAGTGTTCTGCGGGACAAGCAGGAATCCTGTATTATCTTTATCAAAAATGAAAACAAGTTCGTACTATTTAGAAAATATCATGAATTAGTACTTGACGGGGCAATGGATTTGGGGTATGATGAGCCTACAAAAGGGGGGCCGGATATGGGGCATTTTACTTGCCGGCCAACTGTTTTCCCATAGATAACCGGCACGTATATATGTTCATTCGTTAAAAAGAAACTTGGAGGGAGAGCCTTGCAAAAGCAGCTTCGCAAACCAAGGATGGGCCTGTTATTGTTCGGGGCGGAACGTTTTTGCCGTCTGGGCGAGGGAACCACCCGGGGCACCTATTTGAAAAGGAAGCTTCATGAAGCCGCGTGGATGCGCGCCGATTGCGAAAAGATCGCGGATGTCACCTTTACCGGCATTATATTTACCAGGGAAGATGTCATTTCCGCCATGGATGCCTTTATCCGCGACAAGGTGGATTATGTGCTGGCCATTTATCTAAGCTGGGCCGAGGATTTCGCCTGGAACCGCTTCCTGCGCGATATGCCCCCCATCCCTGTCCTGTTCGCGCACCGCATGCGGGATGAGATCAACCTGAAGGACACCCACGACAGCGACGAGTTCACCGAATACCTTTGCTGCGGCGGGCTGGTGGGCATGCAGGAGGCCAGCGGCAACAACGCAAACTACAATCGCCCCATGCTGGAGGCCACCGTAGGTACCTGGAGCCGGATCGTGGAGCGCGCGGCGGTGTTCGGCAATGCCGCCCGTGCAAGGGCCGTTTTGCGTAACGGCACCATTGGTTTGCTGGCCTGCTATAACGAGGTCATGTGGAGCACCTACGTACACCCCTACGACGTGTTCCGGAAGGCAGGCCCCGAGTTGCGCTTCCTTTCCGTGGCGGAGCTTGCCGACACCATTGAACAGATCCCCGAGGCGGAAGCCGTACGCGTGATGAAGGACATCGCCTCCCGCTTTGAGGTGCTTGACAACGTTCGGGAGGATAAGTTCCTGGCCAGCGTCCGGGCCAGCATGGCCATGGAGCAGATGGCCGCCAAATACAAGCTGGACCTGCTGGTATTAAACGACATCGATACGGTGCTCTTTCAACAGGTGGGGCTCCGCCCCGGTTTTTATCCCACCCGGCCGGAGGTGGACACCATCGTCGTTCCCGAAGGGGATATCGGCGGCGGCCTGGCCACGTACATCCTGCACCTGCTCACCGGCGGCCATGTGCACTTTATCGAGCCGTTCCATATCGACCTTCCCAACGGCAACTTCGCGGCCGGCCATGCCGGGCCCAACGATTATACAGACCCCGCGGGCAAGACGAAGATATCCATCGACGTGCGGTTTGCCACGTCGCCATGGAAGCATGCCGGCGCGCCCTTTGCCTGGCACGTGTTCGCGCCGGGGCGTAAAACCATGCTCCATTGCTCCGAGCACAACGGCCGGTTCATGTTTGCGGCCACGCTTGTAGACAGCCTGCCCTGCGAGCATTTTCTGGCCACCTACTCCCATGGGCTGTTCCGCCCGGTGGGCCAAAGCAGTCCCGAGCTGTTTGAAAAGCTGCTGCGCATCGGCGTTACGCAGCATTACGGTATCGCCGGCGGCGACTGCTTGCAGGCCGTGGCGGACCTTTCCATGATGCTGGACTTTGATTACCATCATGTTTAATGCTTAATAATAGGGGGATTTTATGGAACGGCTGAAACGGATCGGGCGCGTAGCGCCGCTTAACTCCTCGCAGATCAAATGCTCCCGCATGGGCATCGGCTTTGAAAAGCTGGACAGGAACGTATTTGACCCCGAGAAAGCGTACGACAAGCTGGCAGCCATCGGCGTCAAGTGGGTGCGCATCCAAAGCGGCTGGGCGCGCACCGAAAAGGAAAAGGGCGTGTATGATTTTGCCTGGCTGGACCGCATTGTGGATGAGCTGCGCGCAAGGGGCATGACGCCCTGGATCGACCTGTGCTACGGCAATGGCCTGTACACGCCCGAAGCCTATCATTACTTCGGCGCGGTGGGCTGCGTGCCCAACAACAGCGAGGAAGCCCTCAAGGCATGGCAGGCTTACGTGTACGCGCTTGTATCCCATTGTGCCGGCAAGGTGTCCTGCTATGAGGTGTGGAACGAGCCGGACGGCAAGTGGTGCTGGAAGAAAGGGCCGGATGGCGCAGAATACGGCCGCTTCGTGTGCGATACCGCCGAGGCGGTGAAAAGGGCCGATCCCAACGCCCGGGTGTTTGGCGGCGTCATCTGTCTGCGGGACTTGAAGTTTGTGGACGACGCGCTTGCCGCCGGGATGGCGGAGTGTATCGACGCCCTCACCTTCCACGAATACACGCCCACCGAGGTGACGCTGAAAGAGCGTGTGGATTCCCTTCGGGCGCTGTGCCATAGCTATAACCCCCGGATCGGGATTATCCAGGGCGAATCCGGCTCCCAGTCCTCAAGCCGCGGCGCCGGCGCCATGAAAGGCGCGGCCTGGACGCCCAAGCGGCAGGCCAAGCAGCTTTTACGCCATGGGGTGGCGGACCTTTTATGCGGCGTGGAATTTACCAGCTATTTTTCCTGCATGGACATGATCGAGGCGCTGAATGGTGTCACAGGCGATACATCCAGCTACCTGGATTACGGCTACTTCGGCGTACTTGGCGCGGACTTTGACGAAAACGGCTTTGCCAGCGGCGAATATACGCCCAAGCCCTCCTATTTTGCGCTTGCAAACCTGTGCGCTTTGATGGCCGGTTCGCCGGAGGTTGTTTCGCTGCCTGTGATGATGCAAAAGCTGCCCTCCGCCCGGCTGCTGGGGGAGGATTATTACGACCTTCACATGTTCCGCGCGGGGTTCAGGCGCGAAAACGGCAGCACGGCCTTTGCCTACTGGCATCCGGCGGACCTTTTGACCACAGAGTTTGAATCCACCGTATCCTTCCAGATCGCCGGCCAAAAGGGTGCCATCCACCTGATCGACCCCCTGGACGGCGCGGTGTATGCGCTGCCGGAGAGCATGGTGGAAAAGCAAAGCGCCAACTGCGCCCTCCTTCGCAATCTGCCCATCCGGGATTATCCCCTGTTCATCACCTTCGGTGATTTTGTCAAATTCAATTAATAGACGAAAGAGAGGAACGCCTCTTGAGCTTTATGTTCCATCCGTTTCCCTACTTGGATCCCAAAGCGGTGAACCCCGTTCAGCCGGGGGAAGGCGTGAAGGAATCCCTGACCCAGGGCATTATCGCCACGGCAAAGGCCATCGTCAGGCTGGCCAAGGACGGAAAAGAAAAGATCGGCATCGACGGATACCCCGGCATGCAGTTTTCCGCTCTGGCGCAGGTCTTAAGCCAGCAGCTTGGCAGGGACGCAAAAATCGTGGACGCCCGCTCCTTACTTTTATCCGGCCGGGAGATCAGGGAAAAGATCGCAGATTGCCTGCCCGAGGACAGGGAGATCGATCCCGTGCTGCTCTACGGCAAGCGCTTTGGCGGGGAATACGCTGATATCCAGGATGTTAAAAAGGTCTCGGCCATCAAAGCCGAGCTTGCAAAGCCCGGCATCGTGGCGGTCATCGGCGAGGGCGCGCTGTGCAAAGAGCTTCGCGATGCATACGGCCTTCGCGTATGGGCTGACATCACCCCGCGCCAGGCGGCCATCAATTTCAAGCATGGCCGGGCCCGCAACCTGGGGGAGGAAGCCGCGCTGCCCTATGGCGCCATGATGCGCCGCAATTATTATGTAGACTTTGAATTGGCGCTGGAGACCCGCTGGTCGCTGCTCAAGGAAGGCCGGCTGGATTATTATATCTCCGCCGACGACCCGGACAACATGACGCTCATCCCCTATAGCAAGCTTTGCGTTCTCTTTGACGCGCTGCGCAGGAATCCATTCCGCTGCCGCCCGGTATACCTGGAGGGCGTGTGGGGCGGCTTCTACATCAAGCGCCTGCGCGGCCTTCCGGACGCCATGCGCAACTGTGCCTGGATCTTTGACATGATCCCCATGGAAGTGTCGCTGGTAGCGGACATGGACGGCAAGCAGCTGGAGGTGCCCTTTTTCACCTTCGTGCAGCAGCAGGGCGAAAAGCTGCTGGGCAAAAAGGCCTTCGAGGCATTCGGCGGGTATTTCCCCATCCGCTTCAATTATGACGATACCTTCCATTCCAGCGGCAACATGTCCATCCAATGTCATCCGGATGCGGACTATGTGGTGGGCAACCACAGGGAGCTGGGCCGCCAGGATGAAAGCTATTACGTATGTGTGGCGGGGGAGGATGCCAAAACATACCTCGGCTTTCAGGAGGCAGATAGCTGCGGGAAATTTCTGGACGCTGCGGAACGTGCCCAGGCGACAGGCGAGCAGATGGATTACCGGCAGTATGTACACGCTGTGGAATCCAGGCCCGGCACCCAGGTAATGATCCCGGCCGGCACGATCCATGCCTCCGGCCAGAACCAGGTGATCCTGGAGATCGGCAGCCTCACAGTAGGCAGCTACACCTACAAGCTGTACGACTATCAGAGGATCGATCCCCAAACGGGGCTGCCCCGGCCTATCCATTTGAAGATGGGGCGGCAGGTGCTCAAGGCCGAGCGCACCGCCAGGTGGGTGCAGGACAACCTGGTGAACCACGGCGGCGTTCTGCGGGAAGCCGCGGGCTGGAAGGAGACGGTGGTCGGGGAACATGACCTTTTATACTTTTCGCTTCGCTCGCTGAAGTTTGAAAAGGAGATTCAAGACGACACCAACGGGCTTTTCCATGTGCTGGCGCTGACCGAGGGCGAGCGCGTGCGGGTGGAATCCCTTTGCGATCCAAGCAGGTGCTATGCCATTGATTACCTGGAGATCGCGGTGGTCCCGGCTGATTTCGGGCCGTACCGCATCGTGAACCTGGGCGTTGGCCCCGTAAGCGTGCACAAGACGCTTTTGAAGGATGGTTTCCAAAATGCCTGATTGCGTGCTGGCGCTGGATGTGGGGGGGACCTCGGTCAAGCTGGCGCTGACCGGCGGCGATGGCCAGCCTTTATCCGGCACCACCGGGCAGCTGGATTTTCAGTCTGACGGTACGCAGGATGAGATACTGAACGCTTTTCGGGCGGCCGCGTCCTCCGGCCTGCGCATGGCGGGGGAATACGGATGCACGCTATCCGGCTGCGGTATCGCCTTTCCAGGCCCCTTTGACTTCATGGAAGGCATCAGCCACATGGACCATAAGATGCTGGCGATCAAGGATGTCCCGCTGACCCCGGTATTTGCGCATGTGCTGGGGGATATCCCGATCCGCTACCTGCACGACAGCAGCGCCTATCTGCTGGGGGAGGCCCTGTCCGGCGCGGCAAAGGACGCCGCATCGCCCGCCTGCGTGATGCTGGGAACAGGCCTGGGCTTTGCGTACATGCATAACGGCCGCGTGCGCGTGGGCCATGACCAGCGCCCCCATGCCGTACTGTGGAACGCGCCCTACCAAAACGGCACCGCGGAGGATTATGTATCCCGCCGGGCCATCAGGGAACGGTTTGCAAAAACCGCGGGGCTCATAAAGCCGCCGGATGTGAAGGAGATCGCCGGTCTTGCGCTTAAGGGGGACCGGGCGGCCATCGATACCTTCCGCGAAACGGGTGAATTGCTTGCCTGTATCCTCCGCCCCTGGCTTAAGCACCTGAACTGTGATCTTCTGATAATCGGAGGACAGATCGCCAGGAGCGCCGAATTGTTTATACATACGGTGCAAGCCGGATTGCCTTTGCCTGTCCGCGCGGCCATGCATCTTAACGATGCGGCGCTTCGCGGCGCGGCGCGGTATTGCGTCTTGCCCCACGGCAAGCTGGTGGAAGAGGTGGAACGGTGAAAACGATGTTTTTGCTGAGGGAGTCATTGGAGAAGATGTCACCAACCGAGCGGCGGGTGGCCGAGCATATCCTTGCGCTTGGCGACAAGCTTCTAAAGACCTCTATCGGCGAGATCGCGGAGGATTGCAGCACAGGGAAATCGGTGGTGGTACAGACCTGCAAAAAGGCGGGCTACAAAGGCTTCAAGGACCTGTGCAGCGCCTACAGCGTATCCAGGGCGGTCAGCCGCTTTGAACCGACGCACACGTACATAGACATCTATCCCGGCGTTCCGGAAGACGACATCTGCCGCATTGTCGTGGGCAGCGTCGTGCAGGCCATAGAAGGCACGCTGGAATTGATCGATATGCAGGAGATGCGCCGCGCGGCGGATATTGTGCTGGGTGCCCGCCGCATCCTGCTCCTGGGCGCCGGCGGCAGCGGCACGGTGGCCCAGGATACGTACCACAAGATGCAGCGCATCGGTTTGGATGCGCAGTTTACCCCCGATGTGCACTGCCAGCAGCTGGCCACCATCACCCTGGATGAAAGGGATTGCGTGATCGCCTTTTCCTACAGCGGGCAGACGGTCAACATACTGGAAGCGGCGGATTTGGCAAAGGAGCGCGGGGCCACGGTCATTGCCGTCACGCACATCGGCGACAATGCGCTGGGCAATATGGCGGATATCCGTATCAACGTGGCCGGCGGCGAGTCGATGATGCGCACCGGCGCGCTGACATCCCGCCAGTCCATGCTCACCGCCATGGATATGCTCACCACCTGCGTGGCCAGCCGGAATTACGGGCAGACCATCAAATACCTGGAAAACGCCACGGAGATCAGCCGCCGGCTGCGCAGTAACAAGCATTAAGTATATGATAAGTTGGTTGATGTTTGCATACATATAACAAAAAAGGAGCAACGGTGATGGAAAAAACTAAAAAAGTGACCATACTGAACTCACCGCTGGCCAGAAAACGAATATCCAACCGCATCTGGCAAAACCGCTACATTTACCTTATGGTGATACCCGTGGTAGTGTATCTGGTGCTGCTTCGGTACATGCCTTTGTGGTTTTTGCGCAGCTCGTTTTACGATTACAAGCTTTTGCGGGGCTTTGACAGCAAGTTTGTGGGATGGGCCAATTTTGAGCGGCTGTTCAGCAACCCCAAATTGATGACGTATATCGGCAATACGCTGACGCTGAATATCAGCGCGCTGATATTCCTGTTCCCCGCGCCCATGATCTTTGCCATACTGCTCAATGAGCTGCGCCGCATATGGTTCAAAAGGGGCGTTCAAACCATCAGCTATCTTCCGCACTTTGTATCCACCGTAGTGCTTGTGTCCACCATCCGCACGCTGATCTCCCCCAGCATCGGTACCTTGGCGGCTCTTTCCAAGATTCTGGGGTATCCCGCTGTGGACTACTTAAGCCGGCCAGAATACTTTGTGGCCATCAACGTCATCTCCGGTTTCTGGCAGTCGGTGGGCTGGGAAGCCGTCATCTATGTGGCCGCCCTGGCCGGCATCGACCAGGGATTGTACGAGGCGGCGCGCATCGACGGCGCGAACCGCTGGAAGCAGACGCTGCATGTGACGCTGCCGGCGCTGTCCACCACGTTTGTACTGCTGCTGATCATGCAGGTGGGGCGCATGCTCAACGTCAACTTTGAAAAGATCTATCTTTTGCAGAACACCCTGAACCTTCCGGCATCGGAAATGCTGCCCACCTTTGTGTACAAAACGGGTATGGAGAACCAGAAATGGGGCTACGCCACAGCCGCAGGCCTTTTCAACTCCGTCTTGAGCGTGCTGCTGGTGATCGGCGCCAACTTTGTGAGCAGGCGTGTTTCCGAAACCTCGCTGTTCTAGGAAAGGAGGAAAGCAAATGGCACAATTGACAATCAAAAAGCAGAAGCAAAATGCGGAATTCATCCGTTTGTCCCGCGGCGAAAAGGCATTTGGCGTGTTCAATGCGGCATTCATGGTCATCATGCTTTGCATTTTCCTCTATCCGCTGCTGAACATGCTGTCTATATCCGTGAGCAACCAGTATGCGATACTCAGGGCCGAGGTGACGTTTTTCCCCAAGGGCATTGACCTTGCCTCCTATAAGCTGATATTCGCCAACCAGGACCTGTGGAAGTCCATCGGCAACAGCCTGTTCGTGGCCGTGGTCGGCTGTGTATCCAGCCTGGTCCTCACCTGCATCGCGGCTTACCCGCTGGCGTTTGCGGATTTCTACGGCAAAAAGGTATTCAACATACTGATTTTGTTCACCATGTGGTTTAACGGCGGCATCATCCCCACATTTCTTACCATCAGGCAGCTTGGATTGCACGACAGCCTGTGGGCGCTGATCATCAACTCCATGCTGGTGGCGTACAATGTGGTCATCGTGCGCAGCTACTTCCAGTCCATTCCCATATCCGTGGTGGAATCGGCGCGCATCGACGGGGCGAATGATTATCTGATTTTATTCAGGCTCATCATACCGCTTTCCAAGCCGGTGCTGGCAACTGTCGCGCTGTGGGTCATCGTGGGTCACTGGAACGACTACCTCAATTCGCTGGTTTTCCTGTCCAGCCGTCAGAATTTTACGCTGCAGCTGGTGCTCAAGGAGCTGGTGCTAAACGCCGAGGCCTCCATCCACAACATCTCCGTGGCCAGTGACACGACCACCTCCGGCGCGGCGGCGCTGGGCCAGCAGATGCGCAACGGCGTGCTGGTGGTGTCCATGATCCCCATGATCATCCTATATCCCTTTGTGCAGCGCTACTTCATCAGCGGTGTGATGCTGGGCTCCGTAAAGGGATGACCGGGCCAAAATGGATGTGTCCCTTCGTTTTCCGCGGGAGGAGTTCCCGTGCGATTATTATACTTTAAGGAGGCTACCTGCATGAAAAAGACCCTGGCTATGCTCCTGGCACTGTTGCTTGCGCTGTCCGCCGCCACTGCGCTGGCAGAGAAGAGCCCCAACCTGTACTTCGAAAACGAGCTCTCGATTACAGGCCTGGGCGTGCACTTCAACAACTATCCCATCGAGTTTGACGGCACCTTCTTCTTCCCCACGATCCTGGAGCGCACCAACGCCCGCATCAACATCGACTGGCGCGTGGTCGACAATTATGCCACCCAGGTCGCCACCACCCTGGCATCCGGCAAGCTGCCCGACATCATCAACGCCAACGCCTTCGGCATTTCCAACCTGGTCAGCGAAGGCGCGATCATCGCGCTGGATGATTACATCGACCAGATCCCCAACATTGTGGAGGCCGTCGGCGAAGAGCGCATGGCCAACTGGCGCGAGGCGGACGGCCACATCTACGCCATTCCCACGATCGTGAACGTTCCCGGCTCCCAGTCCATGATGGTCCGCCAGGACTGGCTGGACGCCCTTGGCATGAAGGCCCCCGAAACCTGGGAAGACTGGCTTGCGCTGTGGCGCGCCATCCGGGATGAGGACATGAACGGCAACGGCGACTTAAGTGACGAGATCCCCCTGGCGCTGCAAAAGGGCGATGACGGCGAGCGCTGCCTGGCCAGCCTGCTCAACGCCTTTGGCATCGCCTGCTCCGAAAACACGCAGTTCTGCGTGCTGGAAGACGGCACCTATACGCTGGTGTACGAGCATCCCCGCTATCCCGAATTCATCCAGGCGGTGCAGGACCTGTACAAGGAAGGCCTGCTGGACCAAGAGTTTGCCACCCGTACCCAGGCCGAACTGTTCACGGCCATGGATTCCAACCTGGTCGGCTCCTGCATGACTTGGGCGGAACGCGCCAAGCTGTCCACCTACTCCAACCGGGAAGCCGGCGATACGGATGCGCTGTGGACCTGCGTTCCCCCCATCACTGGACCTCACGGTGACCGCATGACCCAGGAGCGCGCCGCCGTCACCAAGGTATGGTGCATCACCACCGCGGCCGAGGAAGCCGGCAAGGTGGAAGACATTCTGAAGCTGTTCAACTGGAACTTCAGCGAAGAAGGCGTCACCCTCTACAACTACGGCATCGAGGGCGTACATCACGACCTGGTGGACGGCAAGCGCGTCCTGCGCCCCGAATTCGTGGCCAACGGGTTTGTAGACTACCGCAAGACCGGCATGGAATATGAGCCCTTCGGCGGCAAGTGGCTGACCGACGCGTTCACCCAATGCCTGTTTGCCGGCAAGTCTGCCGAGGATCTGGACGACGCCTCCCAGTCCTTCTACAATGGCCTGGCCGTTGTGAACAACGATTACTTCTATACCATGCCCCAGACGCTGGCTACCGAAGCCTACACCGAATACCGCGCCGAGACCATCACCACGGGCGTGTGCGTCATCCGTGACCAGTGCATCGCTGGCCAGATCACCGTGGATGACTTCTTCAAGCAGTACGAAGCCTTGAAGGGCATGGGCCTTAAGGAGATCATCGACCAGGGGACCGAAGCCTACGCGAAGCTGACCGGAAAGTAATCGGGAAAACGGCAAGTCATTTTCACATCCCCGCAAACCGGTCCGTACAATCATAGTCAAGGGGGCTTGGCCTTGACGGCCAAGCCCCTTTTTTCGGAGATACCATATGCAATTGCCAAGCGATGTGACCGTACAATCGGACGTGTCCTTTATCCGGGAGGAGCTTACACGCTACATCACCATGATCACGGGGCGCGGGCCTGTGTCCGGCGGCTACCCCATCCGCGTCCGGGTAACGGGCGGAGGAGGCGAAGGGTATGATGTTTCGGTATCGGAGATGGGCGCTGAAATCACAAGCGGCAGCGTGCGCGGCGCGGTGTACGGCACGTATGCGTTCCTGGAAAAGTGCCTGGGCTGCCGTTTTTTGGCGGAGGATTGCGAGATCATCCCCCAAGCGCCCGTTGAGCTTCGGCCCGGCGCCTTTGCTGGAGCACCTGCCTTTGAATACCGCGAGGCCTACTGGCGCGGAGCGCTTGACGGGCGCTTCGCTATGAAGATGCGTTTAAATTCGGCCCGGGCGGATATTTTGCCGGAATGGGGCGGCCGTGTGATGTTCTACAACTACAGCCACACCTTCGAGCAGCTTGTCCCGCCCGAAGAGTTCTTTGATACACACCCGGAGTATTTTTCTATGGTGAAGGGCGTCAGGCAGCGCGACAAAAGCCAATTATGCCTTACGAATCCCGATGTTCTTGGCATCGTTGCAGCCCGTGTGCTGCATTGGATGCGCGAACACCGGGATTGCACCATTTTTTCCGTGGCCATGAACGATTGGTACAGCCCGTGTGAGTGCCCGGATTGCAAAGCGCTGGATGAAAAGGAAGAAAGCCATGCCGGTACCATGATCGCCTTCGTCAACGCCGTGGCGGACGCGGTATACGGAGAATTTCCGGACAACCGCATTCACACCTTTGCCTATCTTTACTGCCGCAAGCCGCCCCGCACCCTGCGCCCGCGCAAGAATGTAATCGTTCGGCTGTGCTCCATTGAATGCTGCTTTTCCCACCCCATGGCGGAGTGTGATCACGCGGTGGACCATATCGATGTGGAAACAACCAGCGCCCAGCCGTTTATTGTAAAAAGCCGCCTGTTCAGGCAGGACTTGAAGGATTGGTCGCGTATTTGTGATACGCTGTATATTTGGGACTATACCACGAACTTTTCCAACTACCTGCAGCCCTTTCCCAACCTGCACGTCATACAGCCCAATCTGCGGCTGTTCCGTGAAAATAGGGTGCGCGGCGTGTTTGAGCAAGGCAACTATGCCCCGGGCAGGGCAAGCGCCTTTGCCCCGCTGAAGATATACGTGATCTCCAGGCTGCTGTGGGACCCCGACGAGGATGTGGACGGCCTGATCGAAAACTTTGTGCGCGGTTATTATGGGGAACCGGCTTCCGTAATGCTGCTTGCGTTTTTGGATTTGTCCCGCGAGGCCGCTTGCGGCGCGCACATGAGCCTGTTCGACGGGGTGAACGCACCTTACCTTGACGGACCATTCCTGCATGAAGGCATGCGGCTGTTTGGGGCGGCGCTTCAGGCTACAACGGACCCTGTCCACCGGGAGCGCATCCGCCGGGAGGAGCTGTCGGTACGGTATGCTTACCTTGCGTCATTGCCTCTGAGTACATTACACCGCAACGAGCTGATCGACGCCTTTGCTTTGGATGCGGTTGAGCTTGAAATCAGCGAGCTTTTTGAGCGGCGGGAGCTGAATGCGTCCTTTGAATGCATGAAAAAAAGCCGCTATGCGGCCCGGCGTGATGATGTGCCCTATGTGGTGTACCGCTTATGACATTTTGAATGGGAGGATTTCATCAATGAAGGCACATGTATTAAGTGGCCTGGATTCCATCGGCCGGTATGACAGTCTATTGCGCGGGCGGCGCATCGGGTTGATGACCAATCCCACCGGCATCGACCATCATTTGAAAAGCGCCATAGACATACTGCACGAAAGGTATGGCCTGAGCGCGCTTTTTGGCTGCGAGCATGGCGTGCGCGGCGATGCACAGGCCGGCGATGCGATCGAGACGTATGTGGACCCGGAAACCGGGGTGACGGTCTACAGCGTGTACGGCAAGTCCCACCGCTTATCCCAGGAAATGCTGGACGCTTTCGACGTGCTGGTGTTCGATATCCAGGATGTGGGCGCCAGGTTTTACACGTATCTGTATTCTCTTTCCTACGCCATGGAGGAATGCGCAAAGGCCGGCAAAAGCATGCTGGTGCTGGACCGCATAAACCCCATCGGCGGCGTGAAGCGCAGCGGCACCATTCTTGATCTTTCCTTCCGTTCATTTGTGGGCGATTATGAACTGCCCACCCAACTGGGCCTGACCATCGGCGAATATGCCCTTTACATCCGCCATTATCTGAAACTGGACCTGGACCTTACGGTGGTGCCGCTTTCCGGCTGGAAGCGGGACATGTACCTGGACGATACCGACCTTCCCTGGGTCGCGCCTTCGCCCAACTGTCCGGACCTTTCCGCGGCCATCGTTTACATCGGCACGTGCATCTTTGAGGGGACGAACGTGTCGGAGGGCCGCGGCACCACGCTGCCCTTTGAGGTGATCGGCGCACCGTGGATCGATTCCTCCAGGCTGGAAAAGCGCATGGCCGGATTGCAGCTTCAGGGCGTGCACTTTCGGCGCACCTCCTTCAAGCCCACCTTCAGCAAGCACCAGGGGCAATTGTGCCACGGCGTGCAGGTGCATGTCATAGACCGCGGCGGGGCGGAAGTCTTTCTGGCCGGACTCCAGCTATTGGAAACCATACGGGACATGTACCCCGATAAGCTGGAATATCTCAGTTGGGATGGCGGCGCGACCCATTCGCTGGATAAGCTGCTGGGCACCGATGCGTTTCGCCTTAGCAGGCTGTCCGCCGATGAAATGGTGTCCAAGCATGCGTCGGGCGTGGCGGCGTTTTCACAGGCTGTGCAGCCCTTCCTTCTGTACGAATAAGGAGAAAAATGATGAACGACCGCATTGTCTTCCGGCCGCTGGATAAAAAAGATATTTCCCAGGCCGTCGCGCTGTACAACGCTTGCTGCGAAAGCGGCGAGGTGGTGTATGCACCGGTTGAGAAAAGCAATTTTGAAAAGGATTTTTTGCAGCCCAACATGTACGCTTTTGTGGCCATGGATGGGGAAAAGCTTGCGGGCTTCGTTCATGGCACGCAAAAGGCGGTTTTTTTGCCCAACCAGACCCATGAAAACACGCCGGGCTATTTGACGGTGATCTTTGTGGACATGGCGTACCGGAACCGTGGGATCGGCAGGAGGCTGGCGGAGCTGCTGATGGATGCGTTCCGCCGGGCCGGGAAAAAGACCGCCGCCTGCTCCGAGGAGAATCCCCTGCATTTGACATGGCGCATACCCGGCACGCCGGGGCATGACCACAACAAGGCCCCCGGCGTGGACGAAGGCTGCGCGGGGTATCCTTTTTTGCAAAAGTTGGGGTTTGAACCAAAGCATCATGAGATCGCCATGTACATGGATTTGAAGGATTATGCGTGGCCGGAGAATATGACGCTGGCGCGGGAGAAGCTAAAAAGCGAAGGCATTTATACGGGCCGCTATGACGCGCGCCTTCGCTATGAGTTTGACGGCATGTGCGACCGGGTGAATAGCGAATACTGGCGCCACGTGCTGAAAACGGAAACCGAAGCATGTAAAAAGGGCCTGCCCAATGAGGATCCGGACCTGTGGCCGGATGGCATAAGGCCTTCAGGCCCCAGGCCGATCCTGGCGGCGACGTATGAAAACCATATCGTAGGGTTCACAGGCCCCGTGGACAAGCAAAAAAGCGGGCGGGGCTGGTTTACCGGCATTTGCGTGGACCCGAATTTCGGCCGCCGCTCCATCGGTGAAGTGCTGTTCCATTTGTTGATGCAGGAGTTTGTGGACGAGGGCGCATCCTTCACGACGCTGTTCACGGGGGCGGACAACCATGCGCGGCGGATTTATGAGCGGGCCGGGCTGCACGTGGTGTGCCACTTTGCCATGATGGCAAGGCCGCTTTAAATATTTAATAAAGGAGAGACGGCAAAGCGTGGAAATTCTCGTTTGCATCAAGCAAGTACCGGAAACCAACCAGGTGGAGGTTGATCCTAAAACGGGCGTCTTAAAGCGCGGCGGCATCGCTTCCAAGATGAATCCTTATGATTTATACGCGCTGGAAACGGCGCTCAGGCTGCGCAGTGCGCATGGCGGAAGCGTCAGCGTGATCAGCATGGGCCCGCCCCAGGCGCAGCAAATTATACGGGAAGCCTATGCCATGGGGGCCGACCGGGGCATGCTGCTCACCGACCGCCGCTTTGGCGGGGCGGATGTGTTGGCCACCAGCTATACCCTTTCCCAGGGCATTGCAAAGGCCGGCCGCTTCGATTTGATCCTGTGCGGAAAGCAGACCACCGACGGGGATACGGCCCAGGTAGGTCCGGAGATCTCGGAATATTTGAATATTCCCAGCTTGGCCAACGTGACGGCCATCCTTTCGGCCACTGAGAACGATATTACCGTGCAGGCGGACATGGGCGGCGATGTGGAGGAGGCCTGTATATCCTTTCCATGCCTTTTGTCCGTGGAAAAGGATATTTATGAGCCCCGGCTTCCTTCCTATGTGCGCAAGACCGCCACAAAGGACATGCCTATCGAATGCATCGGCTTGGATGATTTAAACGACCGGGATGAAACGCACTACGGCCTTACCGGTTCCCCCACCCAGGTGCAACGCATTTTTCCGCCGGAAAGCCATGTGCATCAGGAAATCTGGCACGGCAGCGGGCAGGAGTTGGCCCAAAGGCTGCATGATATGCTGCTTAAGCAAAAGATGCTGCCGCAGCGGAAGGGGGGCAACGGCTGATGGCAAAGCTGATCGTTCATCCGGAGAAGATTACCGACAGGGATGCGCTTATCAAATTGTGCCCCTTTGGCGCCATCGTGCCCGAGGGCGATTCCGTTTCCATCAACGACGCGTGCAAAATGTGCCGCCTCTGCATCAAAAAGGGCCCGACCGGCGCCGTAGAATATGTGGAGGATCAAAAACCCGCCCTGGATAAGAGCAAGTGGCGGGGCATTGCCGTTTATGTGGAATATTCCGGCGGCGGTATCCATCCCGTTTCCCTGGAACTCATGGGCAAGGCAAGGGAACTGGCGGAAAAGACCAATCAGCCGGTATATGCGCTGTTCCCCGGTTATCACCTGGAAGAGGCCGGCAGGGAGCTTCTTCATTACGGCGCCCAGGAGGCCCACCTGTACGACCAGGCGGAGCTGGAACGCTTCAATATCGAAGCCTATGCGGCGGTGTTTGAGGACTTTGTTATTAGGGTCCGCCCTTCCTCCATTCTCGTAGGGGCCACCACCGTCGGCCGGCAATTGGCGCCCCGGGTGGCCGCCCGGATGCGCACGGGTCTTACGGCGGACTGCACGCAGCTGGAAATCAAGGAAAATACCGACCTCATTCAGATCCGTCCCGCCTTTGGCGGCAACATCATGGCGCAGATTTTTACGCCCAACCATAGGCCGCAGATGGCCACCGTGCGCTACAAGGTGATGGACGCGCCCACGCGCAGCCATGCCCCTTGCGGAAAGCTGCTTTTCTTCACCCTGTCCAAGGATAAGCTGGAAAGCAGGATCCAGATAAAATCCGTTTCGCAAAAGGTCATGGAGCAATCCATCGACAGCGCCGACGTGCTTGTAGTGGCGGGCCGGGGTATTAAAAAGGAAAGCGATCTTGATATGCTCAAGGAGCTTGCCGATTTGTTAGGCGGCCAATTGGCCTGCACCAGGCCCATGGTGGAGTGCGGCTGGGTGGAAGCCAGGCGGCAGGTGGGCTTGAGCGGCCGTACGGTGCGGCCCAAATTGATCATTGCCTGCGGCGTATCGGGAGCCATACAGTTTGTGGCAGGCATGAACCATGCAGATACGATCGTAGCCATCAACAAGGATGAAAAGGCATCCATCTTCCGGGTGGCCCATTATGGCCTGGTGGGGGACCTGTATGAGATCGTTCCCCAATTGATCGCCGATTTGAAGGGGAAGGGGGAGGGGAACGTATGACCTATAAGCAGGTAACGCAGGATGATGTGAACGCTTTGCGGGCCATCATAAAGGATGCTGACCGGGTGCTGTGGGGTGAAGACATCAGCGAGGATTACAGCCATGATGAGCTGGGCGGCGCCGTCAGCTTTCCCGATGTGGTGGTACTGCCGCTGAATGCCGGCGAAGTATCCCAAGTGATGCGCTATGCAAGCCGTCAAAAGATCGCCGTGACCCCCAGGGGAGCCGGCACCGGACTTGTGGGAGCCGCCGTGCCCATGGAGCATGGCATACTGATCGACTTGAGCCGCATGAACCGCTTTTTGGAGCTGGACGAGGAAAATCTGACATTGACGGTGGAGCCGGGTGTGCTTTTGATGGAGCTGTCGGCCTATGTGGAGGAACGGGGCTTTTTCTATCCCCCCGACCCGGGCGAGAAAACGGCCACCATCGGCGGCAACATCAGCACCAACGCTGGCGGCATGCGTGCCGTGAAGTACGGCGTTACAAGGGACTATGTGCGGGGGCTGGAAGTGGTGCTGCCAAGCGGCGACATTGTGGAGCTGGGCGGCAAGGTGGTCAAAAACAGCACCGGCTATGCCTTAAAGGACCTGATCATTGGTTCCGAAGGGACCTTGGCCATCATCACCAAGGCCGTTTTGAAGCTTTTGCCCCTGCCCAAGCGCACCGTCAGCCTGCTGGTGCCTTTCCCCAGCCTCAAGCAGGCCATAGGCGCCGTGCCGGTGATCGTAAAATCGAAGGCTATCCCCACCGCCATCGAGTTCATGGAGCATGAGGTCATTCTGGACGCGGAAAAGTATCTGGGCCGGAAATTCCCGGACCATTCGGCGGATGCCTATCTGCTTTTGCGCTTTGACGGCGTTACCGTGGAGGATATTGAAAAGAACTACGAGGAAACGGCCCGGCTTTGCCTTTCGCAGGGCGCTATGGATGTGCTGATTTCCGATACCCAGGAGCGGGACGATTCCATCTGGAAAGCCAGGGGCGCCTTCCTGGAGGCCATCAAAGCTTCCACCACCTATATGGACGAGGTGGATGTGGTGGTGCCAAGGAGCCGCGTACATGAGCTGGTGGAATTTGTGCATCAATTGCAGCAGGAGGTGCATATCCGCATCAAGACCTTCGGCCACGCCGGGGACGGCAACCTGCATGCCTATATTTTGAAGGATGAGCTTTCCGACGATGTGTGGGAGGAGCGCATGGCCCGGGCCATGGAGCGGATCTATGAAAAGGCCAGGGAGCTGAAAGGGGAGGTGTCCGGGGAGCACGGCATCGGCCATGCCAAGCGGCCTTACCTTGAAAAGGCCAAGGACCCAGCATTACTTAACCTGATGCGGTCCATCAAGGACGCCTTTGATCCGGATCACATACTCAATCCCCATAAGGTGAGCGATCTGTAAGTTTGAGCCCTCCGAAATTTCGGAGGGTTTTTCGTTATACTGCTCTGAAAACAAGCGGATTGTGTCAGGCATGCGAGGGCGGGCGAACGCAGTTCGCCCCTACGACACCATGTGTTTGTTGACTTTATCAGCCGGGACGTTCAGGAACCAAAAGTAGGGGCGAACTGTCTTCGCCCGCCTATTTTATGCCGTAGGGGCGATTATCAATCGCCCGCCAAGCTGCGGTAAGAACCATGTCTGGGATTAGGCAATTCCCTTCCGGCATCCGTTTTCATCCATTGGGGTGATGCGTGCATCATGGGTATCTGTTCCAAAACATAAATGCATCGAACCAAGGTAGGGCGGCAGCGCCGGATGAGTTGTTCAGCCATGAAATGCATCAATGAAAAGAATGATCCCCGATACCCCTATCGCTATATCGAAAAGGAGAAACCAATTTATGAACATTAATGAAGAACGGCAGCGGAGTCTGGACCAGCATAAAATCGTAAAAATCGAATATTTTATGCCGCGCGCCATCTACCCCAGGCTCCACGGAAAGAATGCCATCAAGGGGTATCACGGGTTTGGCGGCACATTGCATATTGCCAGGCTGACAACCGACCAGGGCGCCAGCGGCTGGGCCACCCTTTGCAGGAGGATTCCCGAAGCTCAAAAGGTGGAAGATAAACTCAAAAACGTCTCCTTGGGGACTATTTTCCGCGCCGATACCGGCATCCTGGACGACTCCCTGTTGCCCTTTGATATCGCGCTGCATGACCTGGCCGGGCGCATTTTGAACATTCCCGTCAGCCGCATGATTGAGGAGAAGGCAGTAAGCAGCGTCAAGGCATATGACGGGGCCATTTATATGAACGATATTATCCCGGAGGACAACCCCTTCGGCCCCGATAAAGTGCTGAACGACTGCGCCTATGACTACGCGTTGGGCCACCGCAGCATGAAAGTGAAAATCGGCCGCGGCCATATGTGGATGGAGCACAAGGCCGGATTGAAACGTGATATCGAAATCGTCCGCGCCATCCATGAAGCCTTCCCGGATGTGATGCTGCTGGTGGACGCCAACGACGGCTATACGCTGGATGACTGCTACGCCTTCCTGGACGGCATAGACAATACGCCGCTTTATTGGTTTGAAGAGCCCTTCAGGGAGTGTGAGGACAAAAACCGCGCCCTGCGCGCTTATCTTGATAAAAACAGGCCTGCCACGCTGATTGCCGACGGCGAATCGTTTACCGATATCCCGCTGCTTATGGACCTGGCCGGAAAGAAGCTGCTGGATATCTGGATGCCGGATGTATGCGGCTACGGCTTTACCGCCTGGCGCAAGCTGTTAAAGCAAATCGTGCCCCTGGGCTACCTCTCCTCCCCCCACGCCTGGGGCGAAGTGGTCAAGACCCATTACTGCTGCCATCTGGCCGCGGCCTATCCCCAGTTCGTTCCCATTGTGGAAACGGTGCTGGGCTATACCGAGGGCATTGATTACAGCGGCTATGCGCTGAAAAACGGCTTCTTTACGGTTCCCGAAAAGCCCGGCTTCGGCATGGACCTTGTCTGGGCGGAAGAAGTGAAATAAGATACCCGTGATGCAAGCATCACCCCAAGGAATGAAAACGGGTGCCAGTGGGCCGGATGATCCCAGACATGATTCTTGCAGTGGCAGAGCGGGCGATTGATAATCGCCCCTACGACGCCGTATGTTTGTTGATTTCACTACCGGGGCATATGGGAGCCGGAAGAAAAGCCATTACACTCTTTGCAATCGTAGGGGCGATTATCAATCGCCCGCCTATCGATCCGGCACATTCCAATTTGCTTTAATAGCGGGCCTGCCAAACCGGCATTTAATCCGGCAAGGCAGGCCCGCTCTATTTTTTATATCCGCTACCTCGCTACCAGCCGCACCGGCAAAACGATCTTCTGGGTGGGGCGGTCAGGGTCTTCGATTCTTTTAAGCAGCAGATCGATTACCTGATTTGTTTCCTCATCCATATCGGTGGCGATGGAGGAATATTGAATGGGCACGGCAAAAAAGCTCTGCACATTGTCAAACCCCACCATCCTGATGCCCGAGGGCACATGGCAGGCCGTCTCCCAAAGGAGCATATCGCTGAAGGCAAAAATACCGTCGTACGGAACTTCCACCGAATTCAGCGCGGCCACCAGGCCGCCCTCCGTATCGTAAGGGTATATCACAAGCCGCTTGTCCAATTCAAGCCCCGCCTCATGCAGCGCACGGACGTATCCCTGATATCTTTCCCAACTGGTGGTTACATACCGCGCCCCGCAAATGTGCAGGATCCTTCTGCATCCCAACGAAATCAAGTGATTGGTGGCCAGATACCCGCCCTTCTCGTTATCCCATACCACCGCATCCTCCTGCATTTCCTGAAAGCTGCGGCCTACCAGCACATAGGGCACGTCATGCTTTTTGAGCAGGTTCAGCGGAGCGCGGCTTTTTTGGCTGGGGCAGAGCACCACGCCATCCACCTTGCGGCTGATGGCCGTCTGTATAACCTCCAACTCCTGATCCTTGTCCTCATTGCTGTTTAAGATCAGCACCTGATACTGAAGCGTGCGGAGCAGGTGCTCCATCTTCTGCGTTTTCATGGCGAACAGGGGATTGCCCAGATTGCCGAACACCAGCGCTACCGTCCGGCTGCGGCCGGAGCGCAGCGATTCCGCCAGCACGTTGGGCACATACCCCTGGCTGCGGGCGATTTCCAGTATTTTGGCCTTTGTATCCGCCGTGACCAGTTTCGAATCACGCAGGGCCTGGGAAACGGTATTGGCGGTCACGCCGGCTTCCCTTGCGATCGTCTTGATGGTGGGACGGTTCGTTCTTCCCATGGGCATCTCCTTGGCTGGGCGGAAGAAAACAAGGATATATGAGCAGGATGGCTCCCATACCGTCTTCCTGTATTTGTTCTATTATAATGGTTTCCCCGCCCGGTTACAAGTATATGTCCAAGCCCAGAAGGCAATACAAAACAGAGAGAATGCAACCGATGATGTACGGATGAATACTGGTGGTCTGTCAACTACAGAAGTTACGAATTTCATAATCCCCGGCAGATAATCCAATAAACAAACAACGCCGTAGGGGCGGGGCTTCTTAACCGCCCGATGAGAAACATTGCCTACCGCAGCGGGCGGAGCAAAGCCCCGCCCCTACGGTGTTCAGGCATTCATGCGGAAAAACGCCTGCTGCCCGCATAGGCAAACGCCATCAATTATGGGGAACAGAGAAAGCCGTAGCATTCCCTGTCCCCCGTTCTGCTTATTTGCTCTCCGCCTGCTTGGTGGTGTATGTGCATTCAATGGTATCCACCAGCGTAAAGGCGCCGCATTGAACCAGTTGATCGCCCAGCGGCACACGCCACCATTCCTCTTGGGTCATGCCCGCCGGGATGGGCAAAATGGCGCTGAATTCAACCATACTGTCGCCAAAACTCGCCAGGATCTTCTGGCTGTCATACGCGTCACGGTAGCGCTGCATGTATGCGTCATCCTGCGCGTCCCGCTCTTCTTGTGACAGGGACTGATCATACTCAGGCGGTTCTATGGCAATCAGCGGCCAGTTGGGAGCCAGCACCTGCATGGTGAATACCCAGCGCACATCGCTATCCGCCTCATCCTCATACAGACAGCCTTCAAAACCAAATTCACCCTTCCAAATATCGTCCTTTATGAGGTTTGGGTACAGGAAGCCCGACATAAAGTCGCCCCGCATACCTTCCACATCGATATCCAGTTGCCTGTCGCCACAGTATCCCCACAGCTTGGGGTATAGGTAGACGGGCTTCTTTGCATCCTTGCTTTCCAGATTCAGCGTCAGGGCAAAGCGCTCGCTGTCAAAGTATCCATCGCCGACGGTCACGCGCACATAGTCGTTGTCAAAGGTCTTTCCGATGGGAATGACATTCTCTTCAAATTCTTTCGTGATGTCTTTATTGCCGAAATACTCCTGCATGGTGAAATACCCGCCCAGCGCCAGCGCGGTAACGGAAACGCAAACCAGCAGCAGGATAAAAGCAAGGGATACGGACGCCTTCTTTTTCATAACCTTTCCTCCTTTGACCGCATGCATGATGGCATCACGGCTGCTCCCGGTCATGTAAAGGCCGGAAAGGCTTGTTCCTATGACTCTTTTCACGTCATCTGGCTTCATGGAAATCCTCTCCTTCCAGCACGATCTTCAGCAGCTTAAGTGCCTTGTTCAAACGGTGGTATGCCGCGGAGCGGCTGATATGCAGCATATCCGCCGCCTCCGCAAGCGGCACATCCTGGTAATAGTGTAGGATGATCACCTGCCTGTACTTTTTAGGCAGGCGCAGGATATCCAGAAAGAAGGCCTGATCCTCCCGGGAGGTTGTGTGAAAAGAATCGGGCAGGTCCTCTACCGCCCTGGAAAAATCCATATGCTTAAGCCATGCCGAATGCCTGTAGTTCTTGCAGGTGTTGATGGCGATGCGCATCAGCCATGTTTTTTCCGTGCAGTTGTTCCGGCCTTCAAACCGGTCCATGCTCCGCCATGCCTTTAAAAAGGTATCCTGCGCCGCGTCCTCCGCAAGGGCCGCGTCGCAAAGATACAAAAAGCAGATTCTAACAATATCGTCTCCATACGAGGCGATCCAGTTTTCCAACCTTTCCTCCCGGACGCTGCCTGGCGCCAAAGCATTGTCCATCATGACGGCCTGATCACCTCCCCATCTATTGGACAACGCAAACAAGCCCATTGTCCAGTACAATGGAAAAATTTTTCCATGAGGATGAAAAACGTCTACTCCTCTTCAAATATACATTGGGGGATCCCTTGCGCAAGCTGCGGCTGCAGGTATTTTTGCAGGCACGCGATATCCATGGCACCAAGATCCCCCTCTTTCCGGCCGCGGAGGGAAAAGGTGCCGCTTTCCGCTTCCCTGTCGCCAACGACGAGGATGTAAGGGATCTTTTCAAGCTGAAAGCGCTTGATCTTTCCGCGCATGTGATCGCTGCCAACGTCCGCTTTGGCGCGCAGGCCCAGTGCCTTCAGCTCCCCGGACAAGCGCTTGGCATACCGGTTGTGTTCTTCCCTCACCGGCACGATCCCCAATTGCACAGGGGCCAGCCAGAGGGGGAAATCCCCCTTGTAGTGCTCGATCAAAAGCGCCATAAAGCGCTCCAGGCTGCCGAACAGCGCCCGGTGCACCATATACGGCGTATGGTGCTGCCCGTCGGCGCCCACATAAAACATGCGGAAGCGGTCAGGCAGGTTGAAATCAAACTGTATGGTGCTGCACTGCCATTCCCGGTTCAGCGAATCATACAGCTTCAGGTCGATTTTCGGGCCATAGAACGCGCCGCCACCCTCGTCTATCTTATACTCAAGGCCGGCGGCGGCAACGGCCGCTTTGAGCACATCCGTGGCCATCTCCCAATCCTTTATTTCGCCCACAGATTTGCGCTTGGGCTTTGTGGAAATATACGCCTGGAATGTATCAAGCCCGAAGGAACGCAGCATGTACAGCGAGAATTGAAGCGCGTTTGTGACCTCCTTTTCCACCTGCTCCGGCGTACAGATGATGTGCGCGTCATCCTGCGTAAAGCCCCTTACCCTTGTCAGGCCATTCAATGCCCCCGATAGTTCGTACCTGTATACCGTCCCGTATTCCGCATATTTTACGGGCAAGTCGCGGTAGGAATGTATTTCGCTGTTGTAGATATTGATGTGGAACGGGCAGTTCATGGGCTTTAAGTAATACTCCTCCTGGTCAATGACCAGCGGGCTGTACATGGAATCCTTGTAAAAATCAAGGTGGCCCGATGTTTTCCAAAGCTCCGCCCGGCCGATGTGGGGCGTGTACACCCAGTCATAGCCGTTGAGGATATGCGCCTTCTGCCCGAAGCTTTCCACCAGGTAACGTATCATAGCCCCCTTGGGATGCCACAGGATCAGGCCCTGCCCGATCTCATTGGAGCTGGAAAACAGCTTCATCTCATTGCCAAGCGTTTTGTGGTCGCGCTTTGACGCTTCCAACACAAAGCTCTTATATTCCGCAAGTTCTGCCGCCGAGGGGAAGGCGGTCACGTAAATGCGCTGCAGCATGCGGTTTTCGGCGTTCCCGTCTTCATAGACGCCTGAAAAGCGGCTCACCTCAAAGGCGCAGTCCGCTTGGGATGCGTCAACGCTTTTCGCTATTTCCAAAAACCGCTCGGGATGAAGGGGCGGGATGTCGTAATCACAGTAGAACCCCTCATTGCTTTCCCCGTAACAAACGCACGCTGCGCTGCCGAAATATTGCTGCACGGCTGCGGACAGCCTGGCGGCCAAAACCTTTTTGTAGCTTTCCATACACAATGCCTCCTCCTTATTTTTGAACAAAAAATGGGGAGGACGCGGTAAGCCGCTCCTTGGAATATAGCAGAACCATTCCATTTTTCATCGGAGCAAACACCCCCTTTCCAAACAAAAACACCTTGCACTTTTGATGCAAGGCGTATATCTTCTATATTACTTGCAGCCACGGCCAACAGGGCTTACCCTTGCCGCCGGCTGCAAAAACAGCTTACGTCAAGGGTAGCCCGGAGTAGTAGTAGTGGTGGCTGCGAAAACGGAATGTACCATACCCAACACCTCAAACTTTTGGGCCATTATACCAGATGGCGGAATCCATGTCAACCAAATCAACGATATCTACTTTACTTTACTTTCGGTTGATAAACTAAAATAAATCGGGTATACTATTGGTTGTAATTTTAGTTTTTCAAAAGGGAGCGGCTATTGTGACTGAAAGAGCGGGTAAGTTCAAAACGAACCTGGCCGGTGAACTGGCTTATAAATCTTTTGTTCCATCCCCCTTGCCGCCCAAGCCGCCCGTCCAACTGGACGATGAAGCTGTGGAACTGCTTGTGAAAGCCAATAAACAGCTTGCTTTGCTTGATGGGATCGCGGCGCGTATTCCTAGTGTACATCTTTTTGTATCAATGTACGTCCGCAAGGAAGCCCTGATGTCTTCACAGATTGAAGGTACGCAGGCAACGCTTGAGGATATCCTTGATCCGCTGATCGATGAAAATGCCAACCGGAACGTCATGGACGTCATCAACTACATCAAGGCGACCGATTTTGCGATACGTCGTTTAAAGGAGCTGCCCCTGTGCAACCGGCTTATAAAAGAAACGCATGCGGTGCTGATGGAGGGTGTCCGGGGGCAGGAAAAAAGCCCGGGGGAATTCCGCCATTCACAGAACTGGATCGGAGGTCAGGGAAGCACACTGAAAAACGCCCGCTATATCCCACCGGAGCCGGAAGATATGATGAAGGCCATGTCCGGCCTTGAAAAATACATCCATGCGAATGACAGCCTCGACATATTGATTCGCGCGGCTCTTATCCAATATCATTTTGAGTCCATCCACCCCTTCCTCGACGGCAATGGAAGGATCGGGCGGCTTCTTGTCACACTCTTCCTGATGGAAATGGGCGTTCTGTCCACACCTGTTCTGTATATCTCATACTTCCTGAAAAAAAACCGCATTGAGTATTACGACCGCATGACTGAGGTTCGAAACAAAGGAGATTATGAGCAGTGGATAAAGTTTTTTCTGCGGGCCATCTACGAATCGGCTGAGGATGCAACCGTTACAATCGACAAGCTGATTGCCTTGCACGACAAAAACATGAATATTGCCGCAAGCTTCGGGCGCGGTGCGAAAACGGCTATCCAGCTGTTTAGCTACCTGGAGGAAAACCCCATTATCGACATCCAAAAAACGGCGGATGCGCTTGGCACAACTTTTAAGACCGTATCGGACGCCGTCAGGAGGCTATCCGACGCCGGCATTCTCGTAAAGACAGCCGGAGACCGCCGGAACAGAACCTTTGCCTACGAAGCTTACTTGCAATTGCTGCGGGAGGGAACATAAGCCACTGCCCATCTTTACCCTTTTGCCTCCCGCTGTTGAAATGTATGGTTTCACCGGATATATATACGCCGAAACAGGGGAGGTCAGCTATGTGGTGTATGGGCCGGGAAACGGCTGACGCCCGGCCGGCTGGTGCTTAAAGAGGCTGCCACATCGTTGCGTACCTCCAGCCTATACCCGGCATTGCGCACCGTAACGATGCGGCTTCCCCAGCCCAGCTTTTTGCGCAGGGATGACACATGCACATCCACCGTCCTTGTCGCGCCCAAAAAATCCATATCCCATACCTCGCGAAGCAATTGATTCCGGGATAGCACCGTGTTGGGATGTTTGACAAACGCCAGCATCAGCAAAAATTCCATGGGCTTAAGATCGATGGTCCTTCCGTCCCTTTGTACACGGCGGCCGTTTTCATCGATGGCAATGCCGGGTTCAGGAAGGATCATCCTATTTGATTGCGAAAGTGCCAAACCATTCATCATCATTTTTCATCCTCTGCTGAAATTTTATTTTGTGCGGGGAAATACATGGTCTCCGATAATGGAATCACGCTGTCCTCCTGCATTTTTTGAAGGATCCGGTCCTTATCCTCCCCCTTTGCCAAACCGGGGCGGAAGTCGTTGTCCGGCGCGGCCCCGGTGGTGAGCACCGGTATAAGGCGGATCTGCACGCCCTCGTATTCCTCCTCCTTCCATATAAATTCCGCCTGCGCGACACAGCCGTCGAACTCCGTTAAATCCAGGTTGCCCCCAAATACGAAATTCCCCAGGCTGTACAAAATGACACCGCCGTTATAACTTTCCACCCCCTGCACCACATGGGGGTGGTGGCCCACCACCAGGTTCGCGCCTAAGTCGATGGCCTGGCGGGCCATTTTTTCCTGCAATGCGTTGTGGGTGCGGCTGTATTCCTTGCCGAAGTGGCAGGAATACACAATGGCGTCGCAGCCCATTTCCTTGAGCTTTTCAATATCCCTGGTCATGATCTTTTTGTCCTGGCGGTAGACCGTTTCCCGGATCCCGCCAAAGCCGATCTTCCTGCCCCGTATTTCCGCTACGGACAGCTCCTGAAATCCGCTGAAGGGAATGCCGGCCGCCGAAAGCGCCTCCCGGGTGCTGTCCCGGCCGGTCTTCCCGTAATCGATGTAGTGGTTGTTGGCAATGTTCACCTGTTCCACGCTGCCCAGCTGCAGGACCTTCGTATAGGCGGCCGTGCCCCGGAAGGTATACTGCTTGGTGGTCAGACGCCCCTTGGTGTGATCCTGCAAAACCCCTTCCAGGTTCACCAGGGTGATATCATCCCGGGAAAATATTTCGTTAAGCCCCGAGAAGGGCCATTCCATTCCCTTTCCGGCAATCACCGAATCAAAGGACCGCTCGCTTTTGCGCGCCTTCTCCTCGCCGCCCAGCACGCAGTCCCCCGTAAGGGTTAGAAGCACCCGGGTGGTGCCGGTGTTATCCCGGACGAGATAATCGGAGCTGCCGCAAGCCGGTGTAGGGATCGCGTTTGTGCATATCAAAAGCAAACATGCGAAAGTCATCCATAATCCTTTGTGTTTCAATACAGCCTCCTTTGTATGGGCGCGGCCACGCCAGCTTTATTTGTGGAACAAGATGTTGGCGGCGTTGTATTCCCCCTGTCAAAATATGGATCGTTATTCAGGCCGGTACTTTGTTCCAACTCAAACCATATTTGCATGGATAGAGCTATGATCGGATGCGCGTGTCATCCTCCGGCCTATCGGTGGCCGGTGCTATGCGGGCGATTGATAATCGCCCCTACTGCTTGGGCAAAGTTGAATGGGTTTCTCATGCAGGCGCAACCTCCGGCAGAGAAGCCAACAAACATAATGGTCGTAGGGACGATTATCAATCGCCCGCCTGTGCCGGATCAATACCTGCCCGTATAAAGTAAGTGTGCTCCGCGTGCTGTCATCCTGAGGGGCTCCGGAACACCGCCCCCGCCAGTGGCGGAAGTGGGCGGTGTGGAGGAGGCTGGCGAAACAAGCGATGCGAGCGGCAGCGAGTCAGCGCGCCGATTGAGCCAGATGGGAGAAAGTTTGAAACAGCCAATTGAATAAGCGCGGAAAAGGAAGGAACAGCA